>NZ_QROH01000005.1:0-596169 GCF_003474285.1 Bacteroides sp. AF39-11AC
GCCTGCGCTTGTACAAGTGTGAACGTTCACTTGTACAAGCGCAGGCTCTCGCAGCCGCAAGTGTTCAATTACAATAATTAGAACGACCGTCCCTTAAATATATTCGACTCAGACAGCGGGACGAGTTTACCGTCCAACGTTAATCTATTCGAGTTGAAATTAGGATTTACTGTGGCAGATACATTGTTGCGGCCATGAGTGAGCCTGATAGAGACTTGTGCTGAGATTCCTACACCTGTCACACTAAAATTGCAAGTTACATTCCCTTTTTTGTCGGTGGTGGTTTTCACTTCACCTACAGTGCCATCCACTGTAACACCTCCAATTCCATTAGGACCTGCAAAGGCACCGTTGAAAGCAATCTGTACGGATGCCCGGTTACCATTTAAAAGGATAAAATTGGTATTGGATGTAACAAAAGCACTACGGCCTCTTTTGAATGTCACACGATCCGCTTCCAATACAAACTTTCTCTCCTTTATGGCTTGTACTGCATCAGTGTATGCTCGTTCTTCTTCTATTTTCTCACGAGCTTTTTCTGCATCACGTTGTGCTTTACGTTCAGCACGACGACTTTCACTTTTACTTTCCTGTGCATAGATTGTTGTAGATGCACCTATGAAAACCAACATCAATAATGCGATAATCTTTTTCATAACTTATTCTATTCTTTTTGTTAGAATAAACAATCAGACAATGAAAAGGATGCATGTGACCCGTATTATTATTATATGAATTAATATTTATTATAAGTAATACGCTGTTATGTTATTCCTTTCCTAAATGCGTTTTATGATGAAACATCATTTGGGAGGTCTCCCCCCCAATGATCAATGCCAGACTCTCTTAAAGTCATAAGAAAAGCGTTATTCTATTATTAAGTTTCGTCCTTTAGGATATTTCACTTTATAGCGTAAAGCTAAATCACGTTGTTCGCCGGGTTGTAAGGTCATTTGCCAGGTGATGATACCTTTCGCTTCATCCAGACTGCCGCCACTGATTTCTTCTGCTGTTACGGTAATGTTATTGTTGCGTGATACGGGTAGCTGGTCGTAAAGCGTAAGGGTGACAGGCTCGGGACGCGTATTGCGGACAGAAAGTTTCCATGCGATGGATTGCGTCTGATTGGAACCCATAAACTTGCGTGAGGTATATTCGTTCTCTTTCGTACGCTGTATCATGATACGTTTGTCACGACCTAAAGAGAAGGACAGTGTGTCGTTCTGTTGGGCGACATTCATAATGGACTTGCCAATGAAAGTATTCTCAAAGTAAACATTTGCTTCGCCTTCAAGTAAGTTTAGCTTTTCCCAATCGGTTACCTGGGCAATCAGGAAAGCATCTTTATCTATTTTCGGAGTACTTTGGTAAATATAGGAAGCGGGTAATTCGTAATGACCGATTTCAGCAACTACGGGCTTATTATCAGAAGGAATGGTGTAGGGGACTTTTATTTCAAATTCGTAGCCCATCTGTCCCTGGCTTTGTTCAACGTCAAGGGCCATGCTGGCTTCTTCTTCGTATTGAATATCTTTTTTATGGTTTACCTTAAGACCGGAGACAGCACCTGCCATAAGAGATTTCCTTTCAGCGCCGTAACCTACTACCACTACTTCATCCAATGTCTGTGTATCTTCTTGAAGGGTAACATTCATAATATTTCCTTGTATATCTCTGGTCTGAGTCTCAAGGCCAATATATGAAAACTGAAGTTTGTTTTGTCCATTGGGAATAGTTATGGAATACTTACCGCTTATGTCGGTTATGGTTCCTATCGTAGTCCCCGGGATGGTAACGATAGCACCTATTACGGGCGTACGTTCATTATCAAGAACGACCCCTGAAACAGTGTTTCCATTGAGATTCAAATTGTAGCGTGGTGCTGCAAGTCCGTAATCCAACCAGTAAGTAGACAGAGTGGGGGCTACGCTTCCGGTGGAAGGATTAGAGGAGGAAAGGGATAATTCTACGTTCTTCCACTCTTCCCTGGTATTCTGAAAGATGTTGGCTTTGTAAATGATGGAGATAGGTTCGGCCAGGCTACCGGAACGAACATCATAGGAGGGGAACCAACCGGCATTTTTTACATAATAGTTCAGAGTGAATGTAGCTTTACAAGCTGCTGGTGCATTTACATTGACCATAATTTCACTCATCGGGGTTAGAGATTTACCGCTTAGTTGTGCCAGTTCAGAGTTAAGTTGTCCCTGTTTGATGGTAAGTTCGGCTATCTGTTCATTGATAGCCAGTTCTTTTGTTTTCAGGGTTTTCAACTGTCCGGAGTAATATTGATTCACTTCTTTGATAGTGGCCAGAGAAGTAGCGGTATTCTTATTGCTGACGGAACAGTTTGTTTTCAGCATTTCATATTCGGCATTGATAAGTCCAAGCTCGGCATTCTGTTCTTTCTGCTGTTTCTCTATTTTCTTAAGTTCCTTTTGCAGGCTTTGTTGTTGTTCGCTGACGGTGAGGCTGTCTATATAGTTATATTGCCGGTTGACTGCTGTAACAGTGAGTTTTCCCTTTGCGCTGACCTGCATACTTTGTGCATCCATATAGGGGGATAATCCGGTAAAGATGAGTGTTGAATTTCCCGCCGGAATATCTACTTGTTTGGTACGCGTCACTTGGGCACCGTCAATGAACAGCATTACCTTTTCGGCAGTTGTTTTCACCTTGTTTTGTCCCATAAGGGTGGTGGCTGCACAAAGGCAGAAACATGCCCATAGTCCTAATCTCAGTCGTTTCATAGTCAGTCTTTTTAATGTTATGTCACAAATATATGGATATTTCATTAACAATTGCTTTTATATATTGTCTTTTTTGCTTGCATCTTTACTGAAAAGATTGTTCTTTTGTACAATGTGTTTGTTTACTCAATCTATCTGTGTTTTATGAAAATCAATCAATGGATATTTTACTGTTTGTTTCTGGGACTCATCAGTTGTCAATCACAAGAACAGACTTTTACCGTGCACTGCTCCGGACTGGACGCTTACGAAGGAGATACGGTCTACCTGTGGCGATATGGTGCCGACCGTATGACGAGTGACCGTGATTATGGGAAAGCTCCCTTGGACTTCGCTATTATCAGAAACGGAGAAGTTTCATTTTCCGGAAAAGAAGATACGTTGCATATCTATGGAATGGAGCATTCCGGCAGTATGAATTTCTTTTATCCCGAAAGAGGGGAACTGACGTTGACAAATCCTGTACCGGACAAGAGTACCAATCCCTATTCACAGAACGTACGTCTTTGGAAACTTTGGCATGAAGATGATTTTCCGCTGGAAGCTACGCGGCAATTTGTATTCGATAATGCCCGGAATGCAATAGGATGGATGGTGTTTGATCGTTGGGCAGCGATCTATCCGGATGAACTGGAGACATTGTATCAGAAAACTCCTTCACAAATGCGCGACAGTACATCTGTATTGATAGGACTGAAACGGATGCTGGATGCTACCCGTAGCCTGAAGCCGGGAGATCATTTTATTGACTTCAAACAAGTGGAGTATGCAGAGAAAGACAGTTTGCTCTTTTCGGACATTGCAGGACAGGGACATCCCGTGTGTTTACTCTTTTTTCTGAAGCCCAATGAAAAAGATGCTGTCCGTACAGAAATCAAAAATCTGAGAGAGCAATATCCCGATATACGTATTATTGTCCCCACTTATAGATATCCGGACCCGGAATCTAAAGAGTTCATTCATGAACTGGAGACCGACTATCAGGCGACCATCCTGGATGACAGTCGCCGTTTTGAGAAAAGTGCCCGCTGGAAGTATCGTATTTACGGTTCCTTCAACTACGAATACTTATTTGATGCCCAAGGGCAGTTGGTGAAGATGAAACCTGTTTTATAAAGACGCATAATAGGCTTCTGCCTTTGCAAGTGTTTCGGGCTTGCCCACATCAAACCAGTTTTCGCTGTCTATAGGAAATCCTTGAATGCGTGCTTTCGGGCAGATGTCCACATAAAACGGAATAATGGAAAATTTCCCTGTCCAGCGCTCATCTTCCATATAGCGGAAAATAGAGGGAGAAAGAACATGGACGCAACCAAAGGCTTGCAACTGATAATGATCGCTGGGATAATCGAGTTCTTTGGGGAGTACTTCGCTTGTAGAAATATTCGTCCAACCACAAAGACGATTGTCCTGATTCATCAATAGATAACGGGATGTTTTCCGGTGATTAGTGAGCAGAGTGGCATCTGCATCACTTTCCAGATGGTGGTGGTAGAAAGCATTGAGATCCAGGTCTGTCAGGATATCGGCATTATGTATAAGAAAAGGCTCGTTGCTCTCCAGCAGAGGACGGGCTTTTTTAATACCACCACCGGTATCCAGCAGTTCACCCCGTTCGTCACTGATATGAATATCCACACCGAAGTTCTGGTTTGTACGGAGGAAGTCTATAATCTGACTTCCAAAATGGTGGATGTTTATGGTGATATCATGGAACCCGGCATCTTTTAGCTTTAAGATGACACGCTCCAGCATCGTTTTGCCTGCTACGGAGACAAGTGCCTTGGGCATATTGTCTGTCAGTGGGCGCAGGCGGGTGCCGAGGCCTGCGGCAAATATCATTGCTTTCATTCTTTTTATTTCTTGAATTATCGGAAGTTTAGACCAATATTCTTACCCTCTACCTATCTGCTCCGTATCAAGTCCCTGTCTGGGCCGTACCAAGTCCGTCTGTATAGATACGGAGCTGGTACGGACTTGACAGGGAACGGAACAGTAGGAATGAGGAAAAATAGACTACTATTCTTTAGTTTTTCGCTTTAAAAGTCTGTTCAATATTCTGTTCCCTGTGCATCAGATTTACCTGTACTCCGAATTTCTGGTTCAGATGTTCTGCCAGGTGTTGTGCTGAATAAACCGAACGGTGTTGCCCGCCTGTGCATCCGAAACAAATTGAAAGGTTCGTAAATCCACGTTCTATATATCGTTTCACGGAAGCATCTACCAGACCGTATACATGTTCGAGGAACGTGGTTATTTCTCCATCGTCTTCCAGAAAGCGGATAACAGGTTCATCCAGTCCGGTGAAGGGTTTATAACGGTCGTACTTACCGGGGTTGTTTACAGCACGGCAGTCGAATACAAAGCCGCCACCATTGCCACTGGAATCTTCAGGGATACCTTTCTTGTATGCAAAACTGGTAACCTTTACTACAAGACGGCGCTTTTGGAGGTCGTCAGTAAATTGTTTCAGCTCAGTAAGTTCTTTCAGTACATGGCAGAGATACGGATATTCAGGATAGGGTTCCTGCAATAGCTGTCGCAGGTTTTCAATAGCGAAGGGGACGCTTTGGATGAAATGGGGTTTCTTTTCGAAATAGCCACGGAAGCCATAAGCACCCAATACTTGCATGGTACGGAACAATACGAAATGACGTAATTGAGCATAGAAATATTTCTCGTCCACAGGCTGGTATTTACACAGGGAGTCCAGATATTCCTTTAAAAGCTCTTTGCGAAGGCTCTCAGGATAATTGGCTTTAGCTTGCCACAGGAAGGAAGCCACATCATAATAAACAGGCCCCTTGCGTCCGCCCTGGAAGTCGATGAGCCATGGTTCACCTTCTTTAATCATAACGTTCCGGCTCTGGAAATCACGATACATGAATGTAGCCGAACTACTGCGCATCAATACGTCCGCCATCTTCTGGAAATCATCTTCCAGACGGTCTTCCTGAAACTCCATTCCGGTAGCTTTCAGAAAACAGTATTTGAAGTAATTCAAGTCCCATAAGATACTGCGGCTGTTGAATTCCGACTGTGGGTAACAGTATGAGAAATCCATTCCGTCTGCACCGGAGAACTGTACGGCAGGCAACAGGCGCATTGTTTTGCGCAGAAGCTGCTTTTCTTCTTCGTCAAAGACACTGGTCTTGCGCCCTTTTTCGATGGCATTGAACAGGAGAGTGTCTCCCAGGTCTTCCTGCAGATAAAATGCATCGTTATCACTCTTTGCTACTACTTGTGGCACGGGCAGTCCTTTCTTGCGGAAATGGTCTGCCATATAGAGGAAAGCCTGATTCTCTTCGAGGGAAGTCCCGCTGACACCGATAAGGGTAGGGGTACCTGTAAGGCGGAAGTAACGACGGTTGGAGCCGGATGAAGGAAGTTCTTCAATAGCTTCCGGTTCGTGTCCGGTATACGTACAATATAATTTCTTGAGTTCTTCAGTAATCATAGTAATTTACTTTTATTTGGGCAGCTAAGGTAAGAGTTTTAGGGAATATATACTACCTTTGCGGGAAATAAATCTGTGCGGTATGATAAGAAATATTCCCCAATTTCTGATAGCGGCGCCTACTTCGGGCACTGGAAAAACCACTGTCAGCCGATTGCTGATGACGTTATTGACGCAGAAAAAACTACGTGTGCAGCCCTATAAGTGCGGACCGGATTATATCGACACGAAGTATCATGAAAAAGCTTGCGGAATTCCGTCTTACAATCTGGACCTTTTTATGGCTTCCGGACAACATATGCGTGAAGTGTATGCTTCACATGCCAAAGATGCGGATGTCTGTATCGTAGAAGGTATGATGGGCATGTTCGACGGATATGATCGTAGTAAAGGTTCATCGGCAGAGATTGCAAAGATTTTGAATCTTCCTGTTGTGTTGGTGGTAAATGCTAAGTCGGCCGCTTATTCACTGGCAGCTATGATTAAAGGTTATTTGGATTTTGATCCGCAAGTGGAAGTCGCAGGCGTTATTTTCAATCAGGTAGGGAGCGACCGCCATGAGGAAATGTTGAGTGAGATTTGCGATGATCTGAATGTGCCTTGTTTGGGTTGCTTGCGGAAATTCGATGCTTTGAAAGAGGAAAGCAGGCACTTGGGGCTGGATTTCAGTCGTAAAGATGAAGATGGTATCACTGAGACCCTGCTGAAGCAGCTAGATGCACAATTGAATCTTGATCTATTGTTGCAGATCACACGCCGGGAGGTGGATGTCACCACAGAAGTCAAAAAGAATGTCTCTCTATCCGGAAATATATGGGTGGCACGCAATAAGGAAAGTTTCTCCTTTATCTATGCTGAACATCTTGATTACCTGAATCAGTTTGGTACGGTTACTTTCTTCGATCCGGAAGACAACAGTGCGGTAGTACCGGATGATGTGGATTTGCTCTATCTGCCCGGAGGTTATCCGGAAAATCGTGCGCTTCAATTGAGTGCAGCCCCCCGTGTAATAGATTCAGTCAAGGCTCATATTGAGCGGGGAGGAAAAACAATTGCTGAATGTGGTGGCATGATGTATTTGGCTTCGAAACTGGTGATGTGCAAAGATCCCTATACAGCTTTCAAAATGGTAGATGCACTACCTATGAAAGTTTCCGCTTGCAAGGATGATATGCGTTTGGCAATGGGGTATAGAAGCTTTGATTTTCGTGGGGTGAAACTGCGTGGACATGAGTTTCATTATTCACGGATCATTGAGCTGGATGAGAAGCTTGCTTCGGCTGTGCAAGTTTATAATGCTAAAGGACACCCTGTGAATACAGCCGTGTTTCGTTATAAAAACCTGATAGCGAGCTATACGCATTTGTATTGGGGAGAAACGGGAATTTGGTCATTATTCGAACAAGTTCCGGGAGAGTGAAATATTGTAAGATATACCTGCAATTTATGAGAAGAATTTATACTAAAACAGGAGATAAAGGAATGACAGGCATCCACGGTGGAGAGCGTGTTCCGAAAGATGATATCCGCATTGAAGCCAATGGTTGCATTGATGAACTGAATACGGTGATAGGAATTGTCAGGTCATTGCTTCCGGTGAAAGATGCATGGCAGGAATTACTCCATGATATACAACGTGAGTTGATGGTGGTGATGAGCCATGTTGCAACCCCTTCCGGCTTACGGGTTGCAGATCCGGAGAGACCGGGTAGTGGCAATCCCAACGAACTTCATGCTGTGGAAATGACAGTACGGTGCGAACAGGCTATGGACGCAATGATGCTTCAGCTTGAAGACAACGGCTATTTCCTGCTACCGGGTGGAACGCAGGTGTCGGCTCAATTACAGTTTGCCCGTGCCGTAGCCCGCCGTGCCGAACGCAGACTTTGGGCGCTGAATCGGGAAGATACTGTACCGGAAGATATATTGCGTTTTATCAATCGACTTTCCGACTTGTTCTTTGTCATGGCACGTATGGAAATGCAACGCCAGGGATGGGATGAGGAACGGTGGCAATCATTTGCTTATAAACGAAAACGATAATGCTTATGCTTGAATACCCATAAACTCAGCAAGAAGTACACTACCACTTGTACCCACAGGGTTATCATTTCCGGACGGATATCTGCCATATTTCCTCCCATTGAATTCAGTTTGACGAAAGCAAGCACGGCAGGTGCTGCCGGAACTACGTAGTGTGCTGCCTGCCAATACCATGGCATCAGTTCGAGCGGATAAGAGACGCCGGACAGGAAGATATAGCCTACGGAGAAGAAGGCAATCATCAGCAGAGGTGCTTCTGAGTCCGTGAAGTAACGTGATGCAGCCAGTCCGAAGAAACTCGTTCCTATCAGGAAGGGAATCATCATTGTGATAATGTCTCTGCCGTTTCCAATATTAGGGATACTGAAAAAATGGGGGAGTAAGCCTAATAAGAATAAGGCAAAGATGAAATAAAGCATAACGTAAACGAAGGTTCTTCCGGAAATATTATATAATGCTTGGCGCCAAGTAGAACTATCTGAGTTCTCCTCCTCCCGGGAGGTTGTTCTCCCCCGACTAACGGGGGAGTTAAGAGGGGGTAAGTACCCGTAGGAGGTGGTAGGTAAACGCTTTCGTTCTGCCTCTTCTCCGGTCACCATTCCTATCACCATCAATAAAGTCTGAAAGATAATGATAATCATAACTGCCGGAATAAGATATGAACCATATCCTTCCGTATAATTATACAGGGCTGTGCCCGCTACATTGACAGGTGCGGATGAGGCTACTGCCAGTAATCCCTGTGGTGGCAAGAATACGGCACCCTCTGCACGGTGTGCATCGTTTACGGCAAGCATCACGCGGGAAGAAGCCTCTTGCAGATTCTTGAAATTCAGGAAAGCATCCGTTGCGGCGTAAACACTAAAGACCGATTGTTCCCCACGGCCGACACGAGCGTCGAAATCGGCAGGAAGATATAGGATACCGTCTACTTTGCTCTGTTTCAGCCACTCTTTTGCTTCAAGATAATTGGGTGTCAGCGCGTAGACTGAGGCCTGTGGAGTGGCATTGAGTAACCGGATATATTCGCGGCTGAGAGCCGAATGAGAATTGTCGACAACTGCAACCGGGGTTTTCCGTACAAGGTTGGGAGCATACATCAGGTTATAGAGAAGACCGTAAGCAAAGATTCCACCTATTAGTACCAAGAGGATTGCTGCATTGGTGCTGATGGCACGCCATTCCCTGAAAATGATAGTGGCTATTGAGGGGGAATATGCAATACTGTGGATAGGGGCTGAATCTTCTTCTACTGTATCTTTCAAAATCCAGTGCCTCAATCTCGGCAGTATCAATAATGCCAGTAGTGGAAAAAGCAAAAGTATAGCTGCTGATTGCCAGTAATACCCGAAACCTGAATCAAAATAGATCATCGACTGTGAAATTTCAGTGAAGTGTCGGACGGGAAACAGATAGGATGCTGCGTGTACCGGAGGATACATACTTGTTACGGGAAAGGTGACACCTGAAAGAGTAGCACCTAATGAACCGATCATGGATACGATACTGATAATGTATGCTATCCGTGGGAAGATGGAAAATATAAACACTGCGAGTGCTTGCGTGGCGATGATAAAGATCAGTGTCATGAGATTCATCATCAGCAGGCTACCGTGGAAAGGAATGTGTACTACTCCATAAAGGATATAGTTTGCCAATATACCGATTACTGAGAAGATGAATGTATAAGGCAATAGTTTTCCGATGACGGCAGTCAGAATATTTCCTCGTGCTGTGGTCAGCCATTCCTGTGCTGTATTGAACTTGATTTCGCTGCCAATGGCATATACTGTCATCAACAGGATGAGTATCTGGAACAGGACATAGAAAAAAGGTTGGCTCAGATAAACAGAATAATCCAAGTCGGGATTATAAAGAGGGTGCATACTGGCTTGTACAGGTAGGAGGAATGTGGTTATCTGTTCCTGATTGAGCCCTAAAGATATAGCTTCCATGGCAATGGGAGAGAGAGCGACAGGTGCTAGCGCGGTTTCGAAAGCTGCCATCAACTCGCTACCCACGGAGAGGAGAGCATAATGGTAGTAGTAAGAAAGCGTGGCATCCATTCCTGTCGTAGCATGCTGTTCAAAGCCGGTAGGAATAGATAGGTAACCATATATTTCTTTGCGTTGCACGGCTTGCCGGGCGGCGGCTTCGTCGGTAAAATGCCGTGTGACGCTGAAAGTAGGTACGGCAGATATATTTCGTGCGATTTGCCGGGATGTGGCAGTATTGTCCTGGTCGACAATGCCAATAGGAATGTTCTCCATTTGTCCGCTACCGAAAATGGTTGCCATGAAGAATAAGCAGAATAGGGGCAGTACGAGGCATATGCCGAGGTATAACCTGCGGGAGGTCATACGGCGAAGTTCGCGGTGGAGTACATTGTATAACGGACTTTTCATCATTCACACAGATTATCGGTTAATCATTAATAGTAAGCAGCACTGACATTCCCGGACGCAATCCTTCTACTGATTGTGTGGGGCGGGCATGTATTTCAAAGGTCTGCATATCATAGCTTCCCGTCTGTTTGGTTGATTTCCAAGTGGCGAAGCTACCCAGCGGACTGATATAATAAATACGGAACTCTACGTTCTTTTTACCGATAGCAGGGACATCTGCATGGAATACACTGTCCATCTTGAATTGTGGCATCAGGTCTTCGCGTACATTGAGTACAACATGAGCGTCATTCATAACGACAAGGTTCATGATAGGTGTGCCTGGTGCAACAAGCTCTCCACGCTTGGGAAATATAGTTGAAATCTGTCCTGCTTCCGGTGCTGTCAGACGTGCATCGACAAGGAGGGCGGATACTTCATCTACTGTACTGCGTGCAGCATCTACCATGCTGCGTGCTGATGCGCGGTCTTCGCTTTGTGCTCCATCTACTGCCATCTGGTATTGTTCGTAAGCTGCGCGTTCGGCAGCTTGTGCGGCACGGTACATGGCTTCTACTTCGTCTTTCCGCTGGGAGGTGACGACACTGTCTTTATAAAGTGTCAGGATGCGCCCGTAAGTTGTTTGTGCCAGGGTCAGGTCGCTCTTGGTTTTGTTCCAGAGTTGCTGGGCGGTAGCAATGATCTGCCGGCGTGTACCGGCGTCGATTTTTTTGTTCTGCTCTTGGGCTACTTGTTCGAGGGCATTTACTTGCCGGTATTTGGCTTCTATCGTCGGACTGTTGATGACGACAAGTGTATCGCCTGCCTTTACCCAGTCTCCTTCACGGACAAGAAATGAATCTACTCGTCCCGGTAATTTACCACTGATACGGATTTCCGTTGTTTCTATTTGTCCCTGAAGAACGAGGGGCTGATGACTCATAAGGACTATTCCCAGGATAGAGACAAGTATGGTGATTGCCAATATGATGACAAATGCGGTGCTGATGTTTTTTTTTGATAGTTCCATATTGTTATTGATTGGTTATTTTATAAATAGGTACGTGGGCGACGCGGATGAGTCAGACGAACGCGGATGAAAAATAAAAATCCGCGTTTGTCCGCTCTGTCTGTGTCGTCCGCGTATCTGTCTTATGATCATTTAACAGCATAATTCTTGAATTGTTCCGGTGTACCACAGAGAGCCAGTAGATTCATGAGTGTTACATCGTATTCGTAATAAGCAGCCAGACGGGCTACTTTAACGGTAGCGAGCATGGTCTCCGCATCCACTACCTCGGTACTGGTTGCCATACCTTCTGCAAAGGATTTCTTGCGGATACGTACAAGTTCTTCACTCAGGGCAATGGTCGAATTCAGTGCACGTACGTTGTCCTGGGCTTTTTGCAATCCGGTGTATAGTTTATCTATACCTACTGAAAGATCATCTTGTGCTTTATCTTTGCCTAACGCAAGAGTTTGTTCGGCAATTCGTGACTGGCGGATGCGTTTCTCACGTGCCAGCCCGTCGAAAAGATTCCAGGTAAAGCCTACGCCGACCATTGTACGCGGAACAAGGTTGCTTTGTATGCCGTGGGCATATAGTGTCTGTTTACCAAACAAGGCGATATCCGGCAGATAACCGCTTTGGTCTATCCGTAGCTGCTGCTTGGCGATACTCTGCTGAATGGATAGTTGGTTCAGCATGGGGTTGCCGGCACGCATGGTTTGCACGAATTCTTCTTTAAGTGGAAGCGTGGAGTTGATGAACAGAGGGGAGGTAGGCTCAATTTTGCAACTGTCTTCCAGATTGAGCAAAGTGCACAGGGCGCTTTCTACCACGGTGACTTCTTTCTGTGCTGCTTCCAGCGCTCTTTGTGCTTCGTCCATATTGACTTGGGCAAAGAGGCGTCCGGCTTTATCAATCATTCCGGCAGCTTCCAGTTTGAGAGCATTTTCGTAATGCTGCCTCAGGCCATTATAGGTATCCTGGCGTACTGCTGCGACTTCGCGTGCAAGGCTGAGGCCATAATAACTTTCGGCAAGCAGGGTTCGTTGGGTGGCGTCAGTTTGCGCACGGTTTTCACGGGCGAGGTCAATCATCCGGTTTCCGATTTTGCCAGCTCGTACACGTTTACCTCCGGAGAAGACGATCCATTCGGCTGTAAGGCCTACGGTGGTAAGGTTGCGTGGAGCGAGGGGGAAGGCGAGAGTATAACTACCTATCTGATCCAATATTCCACTGATGAACTGATCGTCAGGGATGATGTTATGTACAAAATCCTTTGCCGGATCAGTGAATTGGGAGAGAGGCTGTTTTACTTCTATCTTTTCGGACATGTGGACGTAAGTACCGGCTCCCTGCAGGCTGGGATACCACAGAGCATTGAGCTTGTCCCGTTCTGTGCGGGCGGCTTCAATGCCTTTGTCGGCAATCTTGAGGCTTTGATTGCCTTTCTGCAACATTTGTAAAGCGTCATCGTAGCTGAGGGAGAGGCTCGTTTGTGCCGACACAGATAGGTTCGCTCCCAACAGAACGATTAATAAAATTTGTTTCATACGTCAAGTTGTTGGTTTAGGTTAGTTTATCTCAAACACTCTTCTTTTTCTATTGTTCAATTTAGCTGTCATTTTACTGAAAAATCATTTCTGTATAGGGAATTTGTACCGGCTATCCATTAAATTTTATAAATTTGCATCCTAAAAAATATTGCGGTGTGAAAAACGAGCGTTGGATTTATCTGGCTGTCACTTTCGCTATTATGGTGTTAGGGCTTGCTTCCCGAAAATATGGTGATGTATTGCCTGAGTTTATTGCAGAGTATTCGGGTGATACGCTTTGGGCGGCTATGGTATATTGGGGAATCCGTTTTCTTTCCCCGTCGATATCTATAGTTAAATCTGTTGTAATCTCTTTGTTGTTTTCTTATTGTATAGAGATCAGTCAATTATATCAGGCAGATTGGGTAAACATCGTACGAAGTACTACGCTTGGAGCATTAATTTTTGGACATGGTTTTCTCTGGTCGGATATGATATGCTATACTGTTGGAGTACTGCTATCTGCCGCTATAGATTCAAGAGAAGTTATTTTGTTTCCGCTAAAAAAAAATATATGAAGAAACTTAACCCAGTTATGTTTGCCGGAACCGGCAGCGACGTAGGAAAAAGCATTATAGCCGCTGCCTTTTGCCGCATCTTCCATCAGGATGGTTATCATCCGGCACCGTTTAAGGCACAAAATATGGCACTTAATTCCTATGCTACTCCTGAGGGGTTGGAAATAGGCCGTGCACAGGCTGTCCAAGCCGAAGCTGCGGGTGTACCCTGCCATACAGATATGAACCCGCTGTTGTTGAAACCCTCCTCCGACCATACCTCACAAGTGGTGCTCAATGGACGTCCTATCGGCAATCGGGATGCTTACGACTATTTCCGCGTTGAAGGGCGCGAAGAACTCCGTCGTGAAGTCTGCTCTGCCTATGACCGTCTTGCCATTCGTTATAATCCTATTGTATTGGAAGGTGCCGGAAGTATTTCAGAAATAAATCTCCGGGATACAGATTTGGTGAATCTGCCTATGGCTCTACATGCCGGGGCAGATGTAATCCTTGTCGGAGATATTGATCGAGGCGGAGTCTTTGCCAGTGTCTATGGCTCGTTGATGCTGCTTCGTCCTCATGAAAGGGAACGTATTAAAGGTATCCTTATCAATAAATTCCGTGGAGATATTCGTCTTTTCGAACCGGGAATCAAGATGCTCGAAGAACTTTGTGGCATACCCGTGGTAGGAGTGGTACCTTACTATCACGATATTTATATTGAAGAAGAAGACTCCCTGGCTCTTGCCACGAAATCTGTACAGGCGGAACAAGGTAAAGTCAATATTGCCGTCATTCTCTTGCGACATCTCAGTAACTTCACTGATTTTAATGTCCTCGAACGCGATCCGCGTGTTCATCTTTTTTATACCAATAATACTGATGAAATAGCTAAAGCTGACATCATTCTGTTGCCAGGCAGTAAAAGTACACTTGCCGATTTGCATGAATTGCGCCGTAACGGCGTAGCACAAGCCGTCATCCGGGCACATCGTGAAGGTGCTACTGTCATGGGTATCTGTGGTGGTTATCAACTGATGGGCCAGGAAGTTTGCGATCCCGATCATGTGGAAGGAGAAATAGAGCGTCTGCCCGGGCTGGGGCTTCTGCCTGTCAGCACCCATATGACGGGAGAGAAAGTTACCCGACAAGTCCGGTTTCAATTGGCAAATAATAGCACTCCCAGTGCAGCCAATTGTCAATTGTCAACTGTCAATAGTCAATTGACCGGTTATGAAATTCACATGGGCACTACCATTCCTATCCATGATGCTCCGGTTTCCCCGCTGAATCTTTTGGAAGACGGTCGTACGGATGGTTATTATGTCAACCGTACTTGTATGGGAACCTATATACATGGCATCCTCGACAACCCTGCGTTTATAGACTTCCTTCTCGAACCTTTTGCAGATAAGCTCGCTGATACCGGAACAGCTTTTGATTATCAACAATTCAAAGAAGAACAATATGATAAACTCGCCGATCATGTGCGCTGTCACATCAATCTGCCGCTTATCTACCAAATACTGACCACTCATGATTGAAGGACACGGAGACGATTCATATAAATATCAACGCCCGATAGAGGTTAATTTCAGTTCCAATGTATATGGCCGTGTGGATTTGTCCGGTCTTCAGACACATCTTTGCCATCGTATCAGTGGAATTTCTTCTTATCCCGAACCGGAGCCTTATACATTGGAAGGTCGCTTGGCAGAGAAACACCATCTTCCTTCCGCTTCTGTTTGTGTAACGAATGGTGCCACGGAAGCCATTTACCTGATAGCGCAAACATTTAGGGGTACTAATACCGCTATTTTTCAACCTACATTCAGTGAGTATGCAGATGCTTGCCGTATGCATGGGCATCGGGTAATATCTATGTATAAACTTCCTACGGCTGAAGATAATTATCTCCTGCCACCTGGCATCCGTATGTTTTGGCTTTGTAATCCTAACAATCCTACAGGTGCAGTAATAGAAAAAGCATATCTGAAAGAATTAATAGAACATAATCCACAAGTTTGCTTTGTAATTGACCAGTCTTATGAGTTTTTTACTCTGCAACCTCTGTTTTCACCGGTTGAAGCTGCCCATTTTTCAAATATCCTGTTGCTTCATTCTATGACAAAGCGTTACGCAGTTCCCGGTTTGCGTCTGGGCTATATAACTGCTCATGAAGGTTTGCTTAGCCGTTTGCGTACCCACCGCATGCCTTGGTCGGTAAATCAACTGGCTATTGAAGCCGGTCTTTATTTGCTTGAATATGACGTTCCTAATCCATTGAATATATTTGCTTATTTGCAGGAGACAGCTCGTTTACGCAATGCATTGGAACAGACAGGTGGTCTTGAGATATGGACTACGGAAACTCATTTTATGTTGGTTCACCTTCGTTTTGGTAAAGCTTCCGCATTGAAGGATTATCTTGCTAATGAACATGGTATTCTCATTCGGGACGCTTCCAACTTTGAAGGTCTGGATGAACGCTTTTTCCGTATTGCTACTCAGACACCGGAGGAGAATGACCGCCTTGTACAGGCGGTAGGACAGTGGTTTGAAACTTATTAATAACAGTAATATCATTCTCATTCTCCTCCTCTCGGGAGGTTGTCCTCCCCCGACTAACGGGGGAGTTAAGAAGGGGTAAGTACCCGTAGGGGGAGGTGGTAGGACAATATAATGCATATGGAAGAAATTCTCATCATTCTGGGCACCGTTTTTACTCTTAGCTTGCCTTTACTCGCCGCCTGGCTGCTCGATCGCTGGCTTGGTGACCCTGCTTGGTTGCCCCATCCCGTCATCGCATTCGGAAAGATGATCTCATTTTCTGAACATCTGTTGAATAAAGGACAGAACCGAAAATTGAAAGGTGCACTTGCTGCTATCGTTCTCGTTCTTGCTATCTATTTTGTTGCTTCCTACTTGTTTCGTTGGGTAGCATCATCTTCTCCGGGGGGATTTCTGACGTTGCAGATACTTGCCATCTTTTTCTGTTTGGCGGGCACTACACTTGTTCGTGAAGTCCGTATGGTATTCGAAGCTGTAGACCGTTCGTTAGAAGAAGGAAGAAAGCAGGTAGCCCGCATTGTCGGCCGTGATACTTCGGAACTTTCTGCCCAAGAAGTACGTACTGCTGCTCTTGAAACTCTTGCAGAGAATCTGAGTGACGGAGTGATCGCGCCTTTATTCTGGTATATGCTGTTGGGTGTCCCCGGTATGCTTGCCTATAAGATGGTGAATACCCTCGATTCTATGATTGGGTATCGTAACGAACGTTACCGGGACTTTGGTTGTTTTGCTGCCCGTTTGGATGATGTTGCTAATTACATACCTGCTCGTCTGACAGCTTTCCTTATGATACTTGCTTTTCCACGCGGTGGATTCTGGAATCTATTAAAATTTGTCGGTATGTATGGTAATCAGCACGCCAGCCCTAATTCCGGGTATCCTGAAGCTGCTCTTGCCGGCATTCTGAATTGCCGTTTCGGAGGCCCGCATAATTATTTTGGTGAGGAAGTATGGAAGCCTTATATTGGAAGTAATGGTCGCCTCCTGACTACAGAAGATATGAAAATTGCAGTTAGTGTCAATCGTCGTGCAGAAGGAATAATGATAATAATCCTGATAATAACGATTACTTTGGTCTCTTTTTTCATTTAGGTATTCACAATTTTTTGCTTTTCGGAAAATATTGAATATATTTGCCAACGTATGCGGTGAATGACAACACAAACACCACACAGCACGAAACAAACAAACTTCATGAGAAACTTACTGAAATATCTGCTTCTTCATATCGTATGCTTTGGGGGCTTTTTTTCTCTATCTGCAGGAGAGAATGCACCTCACGAGGATAAATACAATATACAGGATAAAATAATATACTCCTTTCATACCAGTATGGGATTCGATTATCTCACCAAAGAAGAGAGTGATATGATTCCTACAGACAGTATACTCGACTATCTGGAAGCAAGCAAACAATACAAAACTTATTTTGAGTTAGAGCGTGTTATTATTAAATCATTTCTCTTTCGGGGAGAAATCCGTTTTGCTATTGCACAAAGTGAACAGATGTATTCTAAGGCAAGTGTATGGTCCGATCATCTGGGGATGGCTCTTGCCCTGAATGCTATGGGGGAAGTTTATTCCTATACAGGACGTATAAAAGAAGCCGGTGACACTTATGCACAAGCTTTGGAACTGTTCGACCGGTTACATGGTGAAGATATACACATCCGTATGTTGTTGGTCGAATTAGTAGAATACAATTTACGTATCCGGAATTATGCTCAGGCTGCTCGTTTCATGACCCGCCTGAATCGTTATCCGGCAGAGAGACTATCTGTACAGGAACAAGCTGTCCGTCATATCTTCAATGCTTATTGCCAACTACTGAACGGCTCAGTAAAGATAGCCCGTCAACATCTGGATGAAGTGGAACCGCTACGTGAAGAACTGGTTCCCGGCATCCTGCAACATCTTTTGATAGCAGATGCTTTGTATTGGGAGAAAAAAGGTGAATATGAGAAAGCTCTGAAAGCTTATGATACATTCTTCCATGCGGATTATGCTAAAATAAACAGCAGTCTGTATAAAGAAACTATGATGAATAAGGCGAATCTGCTTGTAAAGATGGGACGGAAAGAAGAAGCCTACACTCAGTATGGTGCAGTCTTTTCGTACATAAAATCATCTTTCGAAAAAAACTATCCTAAGGAAATCGACCAGTTGACTACCCACTTCCAGGCAGACCAGTTGACTTATCAGAATGAGCAAGACCGGTTGTTTTCATATCGCTTTTATCTGGGTGGCATTATTATCTGTACGCTTGCTTTGTTCCTTTTCCTTTATTTCAGTTGGAAAAATATATTCCGCTTGAAGGAGTCGAAACGTTCACAGGAATGTATGATACAGAAGGCAGAGCGAGCTATAAAAAAGAAAAATATGTTCCTTTCCAATATGAGCCATGAAGTGCGTACGCCGCTCAATGCCATAGTGGGATTCTCCGCTGTATTATCATCAGACGATGATTCATTTGATGAAGATTCCCGCAAAGAATTCTGTGAAATCATTAAAGTCAATTCTTTCCAGTTATTGAAATTGATTAATGACATCCTTGATTTTTCTGATTTTGAAAATGATAATATCACATTCAACATACGTCCGTATGATGCAGTGAAGTTATGTAAAGAAGTGGTGGAAACAGTATCTGCTTCCCGCAAGCTTGAAGTGGAGTTACGCTTTGATACTGAACTTTCCGACTTAGTAATGGATACGGATGATGCCCGGCTTCGTCAGGTTTTGATTAACTTATTGGTGAATGCTACTAAATTTACTAAGGAAGGTTCCATTGTTCTGAAGCTGGAAATGTCTGATCATAATACTGCTTTCTTTTCCGTCACCGATACGGGATGTGGTGTCCCGCTTGAAAAGCAGGATCTGATTTTTGAGCGTTTTGAAAAATTGAATGACTTTGCACAGGGAAGCGGCTTGGGACTTTCTATTTGCAAACTGATTGTTACTTACATGAAGGGGCGGTTATGGGTAGACTCTAACTATACACAAGGTGCACGTTTCTGCTTTACACATCCGTTGAAGTTTCAATCTAAAATGGAGGATACCGCTTTATGAAACATACTATAATCATATTGTTTTGTTTTTTGTGTGGACATGCTTACACGTTGCAGGCAGAAGATGCCAATGCACAGCAGTATCAGGATAGTATTCTGAAAGTGGCACAGGCTATACCAAGTACGCCCGACAAGCTTGAATATCTGCGTGATATAGTTTATAGACATCAGTATGCACCTTATAACAAGACTTTTTCCACTGTTTTGTATAAAGAAGCCTGTGCACAGAAAAATGTGTTTTATGAGAATTTGGGAGCTTATTACCTTGCCGCCTGTTACGATAAATTGCATGAACCGGATAGTCTGGTATACTGGGTGGATAAACTGAAAAACTATGCTCCCGAGGTAGGTACTTATGATTATTACTTGGAACAGAAAGCCGCTATTAGCCGCGCATTAGCTTCGAAAAGGCAGGTGGAAAAGGCTGTATACGTAGCTAAAGAAACCTTGAAGGAATCCTTGGAACATCATTCCAATAATGGGGAAATTGCAGCTTATAATAGTCTGGGATGTGCTTATAATGTATCCAGTAGAAGCGATGAAGCTCTGACGGTTCTTTTGAAAGCCTATCAGAATTTTACACCTCAAACTAAACCTTTCTTACGCATCGATATTCTTTCACGCATTGCCCAGGTATATGGTAATGCTGGTCAGGATAGTTTAAAGCTTCCTTATTTGGCACAGATGGATGAAGCTTTGCAGGACGTTGTTTCCCGCGAACCCGAAACGCGTAAGAATTGGAGCAATTTGAAAATTGATTGCGAAGTAAAATATGTGCTTCACTTTATGAATCGTGGAAAGATGGCCGAGGCGCAAGAACATATAGACAAAGCAAAAGCATTATTGGAAGATCATGTGGACCCGGTATTCTGGTTGAATGTCCAGCTTGTGCAATTACAATATTATTCCCGTGCGAAAGACTATGATAAGAGTATTGCTTTGATTGATGAAGTAACACCTATAGTGTTAAATCATTATGTATCTACATTTGCCACACTCATTAATTATAAAGCATCTGCTCAGGTTAGCAAAGGTGATATCGACGGAGCTATTGAAACACGCCGTTATCTGATTGCAGCACAAGATTCACTGGACAATGCTTTCTCAGCCAACCAGCTGCAACAGGTGAAGGAGATTTATCATATTGATGATCTTTTGCTGGAGAAGCAGAAAATAAAAGATACCAATTATAAACGAGGCTTTTTATTCTTGATGACTCTATTGGCTTTGATGCTTCTGTTTTATCTATATACACGCTATCTGTCCCGGAAAATAGCCGTAGCGGAGAAAGTAACCGCAGATGCGGCGATGCAGGCAGAAGCGGACAATGTCACTAAAGATCGTCTGCAATCTGAGATTAGCCATGATATACGTACCCCGCTGAATGTAGTGGTAGGTTTTGCCGAGCTATTAACAGAGTCAAAAGAACTGGCTCCCGGAGCTAAAGTGGAATATGGCAAGATGATACAGGAGAATGCAGAAAATCTTTTGGAGTATGTCAATAGCATTCTGGAACTTTCCCGTTTGGAATCTGGTAAAACAAAATATAAACGTGAAGAATGTGAAGTCATGTCACTGTGTCGCAACGGAGTTGATTTTGCCAGACAGGTAGGGAACGGACGTCTGGCTATCCGATTAGATACGAATATCCAGAGTCAGATGATATGTACGGATGAAAACTGGTTCTCTACATTGCTTTCCAGTCTGCTGGTGCCTGCAGAGAACGATAAAAACTCTTATAACATTGTTGTTCGTATCCGTTATGATAAAGAAAAAGGTATCGTAACCTTTAAAATAATCGGCACACCTCTTGCCAAGTCACGCTTTGAAAATAAAACGACTTTGATTCGTCATGAAATCAATGCGCATTTTATCCATGCTTTCGGAGGTATTTACAAGGTACAGTCGGATACACATGAAGGACCGCTGGTCATCTTCACATGGCCGAAAAGGGGTAATTAGATTTTCAGTTGAATGATTCCTCCATAAGGTGTCAGGGCGCTGAATGCCTCTTCCGGTTTGATGGTTCCTGCATAGAGTTGTGCACAAATCAGCACGCCACCATGTGCGAAGATGGCAACTTGTGCGTACTCTTTTTCTTTCAGCTCGTCCAGGAAACTGGCAACACGTTGATATTGCATGGCGAATGATTCTCCGTTTGTTGCAGGTACATTCATATAATCGGCATACCACTCTTTCAGTCTCGGATCACTTATTTCATCAAACTTCTGCATTTCCCAATCTCCGAAGTTTATCTCCATAATTCGTTTGTCACGTTCGGCATCGGGGTATCCACAATAGGTCGCGAGGCGTACACAACGGGATAAGGGACTGGTGTATACATGATCGAAATCCCTGCCTTGCCGACGGTAAGTTTTCAGATTCTCCGAGGTAATAGCTGCTTCCTGCTCAAAACTGTCACGCAAGGGGACATCTGATTGTCCGTAACATACTCCGGGAGGGATGTCGACTGAAGTGTGCCTGATAAATGTAACTTCCATAGGATGATTATTTTAAATAAGCATTGATAAAGTCAGGATTACCGTACCTGATATGGACATATAGCAAGATAGCGGCACCCAGATAGAATGATAGTTCACAAAGCAGGAATGCAGCTCCGCAGCAGTCTCCCGTATAACCTTGAAGACGACGTTTCATCAATCGGTACAGAATGATAAATGTAAGAATCGGGCAAATTGTAACAGGCCAGAAATCTATCGGCAGGAATAATACGATTGGCAAAAGTCCACAGATGAATCCTGTCAGTAATTCTTGCCAGGTCATACGGTCGTACACTACTTTCGCCTTGCTGTCTTCCTCTTTTCGTGCATAAGGCAAATAGTTGATAATTTGAGATGCACAGAATTTAGACCAGCAATCGCCGCAAATGACAAGGGCACAGATTAACTTTAACGGTAGATTTTCCAAGAGTAGAAACAATAATAGGAAATAACCTATCAATCCTATGACTCCATAGCTTCCTATCTGAGAGTCTTTCATGATGGCAAGTGTGCGCTCTTTGGTTGTTCCTCCACCGAAGCCGTCGAAAAAGTCGGCCAATCCATCTTCGTGCAGGCAACCTGTGATGAGCAGACGAGATAGGATAGCAAGCAGCCATGCGATAGATACGGGCAGCACCTGAGCAGTCACCCATAGAACACCGACCATGATACCGCCCGTCAACCATCCGGCTAATGGCCAGTAGGGAACGATACGCTTGAAATACTTTGCCGGGACTTCTTTGATCCTCCAGAAAGGAAGGCGTGTGAAAAATATGAGTGCTGCGAGGATTTTCATATCGTTAAAAATACTTTGTTATGGATGCATGTGCAAAGTTATCCATTTCATTAATCATCCGGATGGCGGATTCTACAATAGGATAGGCGCAAATAGCACCTGTTCCTTCGCCCAGACGCAATCCAAGATTCAGCAACGGTTTTACTTCCATGTTGTCGAGCAACAATTTATGTCCGGTTTCGTCTCCACAATGACCAAAGATGGCGTAATTCATAACCTCGGGATACAGTTTGGCAGCAGCCAGAATGCAGTTCGTCATGATGAAACCATCTACCAGGATGATCATGCCTAATTCGGCTGCCTGTAGCATGGCACCTACTGCCATAACCATTTCCAGTCCACCGAAGTAACGGATGATATCACGCGGTGATCCGTCTCCTTTGTAATGATCCAGCGATTGTTTCAGCACTTCGTATTTATGGCGAATGCCGGCATTATCCAGTCCGCTACCTGCTCCTACACATTGTTCTAAAGGTATTCCGGTGAAACAGGTCATCCACATGGACGAAGAAGAGGTATTCCCTATACCCATTTCTCCAAAACTGAGCACATTACTTCCTTCTTCATGGCAGCGGAGTACCACTTCTGCACCGCGTTCCAGGCAAAGCTCCATTTCTTCTTCCGTCATGGCTGCCTCATGCAGATAGTTTCGCGTACTTTTCCGTACTTTCATATTGATAATACCCTTGTCGTATGGTAAATCATAATCTACACCGGCATCTACTATTTTCAGGGTAAATCCATGTTGGCGGCATAGGAAGTTCACTCCTGCACCTCCATGTAGGAAATTACTGATCTGTTGCCAGGTAATTTCTTTTGGGGAAAGGCTGACCTTTTCTTCTACTATGCCATGATCGGCAGCAAAAATAATATTTTGCGGATGTTGCAGGGTGGGAGACAGGGTTTGTTGTATCCAGCCTATCTGCAAAGCCAACTTTTCAAGAGTGCCCAATGAACCTTTCGGTTTTGTTAAATTATTGATTTTATCAATCAATGCCGGGCGGATATTCTCGTCCGGTCGTACTATTTTAAATGTTTTCATCTGTTTATCGTTTTATCACTCTATCACTTTACTACTCTATTGCTCTCTCATTTTACCTTCACCTCTATCCCTGATACCATCAGCCATACTTCATCCGCATGTTCGGCAATATATTGGTTCATCCATCCCTGCATATCTGTAAATTTACGCTGGATTTCATTATCCGAAGTAGCTCCCATACCAATTTCATTGGTGACAAAGATAAAGGTGGCATCTTGCTTTGTAAAGCGGTCGAATTCTTCCTTGGCAGCTGCCAGGGCACTGTCAGTATCTGCATTTACATCAAAAAAGAAGTTTGTACACCATAGGGTTACGCAGTCTATCAGTACAGTTCGCCCGGATAATTGATGACGGCTTAGCTGTTTTTCTTCTTCGATATTTGTCCATTCTGGTCCACGTCTTTGCTGATGGCGGATGACGCGTTGCCGGAATTCTTCATCCCAGATGCGTGCAGTAGCAAGGTAAACGGGGTTAGGAGAGAGGCTTAGTGCCAATTTTTCCGCATGGCTGCTTTTACCGGAACGTGCTCCTCCGGTGATAAGTATGATTCGTTTCATGGATTTTTCACTTTTGTGGCTGTAAAAGTACATTTTTATTTTTGAATATAAAAAAACTTCTTTTACCTTTGCATCGTCTTTTAAAGAAAGCAATGCGGCAGTAGCTCAGTTGGTAGAGCATCAGCTTCCCAAGCTGAGGGTCACGAGTTCGAACCTCGCTTGCCGCTCTTTTGAAAATCAGATAGTTATCGCAAGATTTCTATCTGATTTTTTTGCTTTTAAAGACATCAGTTTATCTACATGTTCAGTAAGGTTACTTTCAGTCTTGTCAATGGTGATAAAACTATGAATCAAGGTAGGACTAAGAACAGCTCATGGTAATGACTTATATATAGTGCTTAGTCCAACTGAAAATATGGAACTAACGTTCAACACACTTCATATCATCAAAAAAAGTTCGAAATCGTAAAATTAAGAATATAGTGTTTAGCTTAATATGTTAATTATCAATATTATATGATATTTTTTTTTAGTTTACTGATTTTAGAATTTATATCCCCTTATTTCCTGCTATTTTTGTTCCCATTCACTTGAGCTTATATAAAATAATAGAATATTAAAAAAATAATCATGGTAGAAGAAAAACAAAAAAGTACAATACAGTCACTTAAATTTTCGTTTAAGGTAAGTATTGCCAATGTGGGAGATTTTATTTTCGAAGAGCTTCGTGGTTTCGACCAGGCAATCAAGTGCGGAATTAGTAACGATTATGCGAATATGAAAATGCCTGGAAAAAGAGTATGGAAGTATCATTCTAAATGAAAGAGTATGTGCTTACGATAAGAGAATTTTGACATAGTGTAACATCAGAGATATCATAAAACACACAGTCACTATTGACTTATTAAATGAAAAAAAGAGCTTATATTAACCTGGAAATTGATTAATTCCTTTCCTGCGACACTTACTTCAGGAGGGTTTAATGATTCAGAAAACACTGTAGCTATAAAGACTATGATGCTGGTTTATGAAAGCATGAGTATGGCTATTGAACAAGCAACGGAAATTTAATATATAAATAAACGAATATGAGAATTATACATATTGCATTACAGCATAACCGTAAATTTGAAGAGCAGCTATTTATAGAAAAAGTTATATTTCTTACTAAACACCCTTACTTCATTCCATTAGTTCTGACGGCTAATTATATAAGAAATAATTATAATCTTGCCCAGTCGGATAAAGCATTCTTAAATGGCATATTAAGTACTTGGAATATACGTAAAATTCCTGTTGTAGATGAACAGAAGTGGAAAGATATTTTAGGAATTAATGAGACTACTGAAACCATGTGGCCAAGTTTGAAAGCTGCTTTTGAAAATATGACAGCAGAAAAAGCGGAAAAGGCAGAAAGACTAATAAGAGATGAAATTGGATATGATATGGCTGACTTTTTAGATAATATTAGTGAGAATGCCAAGAAGGATATTAGAAGAAAAGTTATACCGGTTATTGAAACTCCTTTGCAAAAATACTGGTTAGCTTGGCTAGACGATTTCTTTGAGGAAATAGTATTTGAAGAAATTGCAAGCTTATCACCAGATACTTCTGCAACTTCATTAGTTGTTGTTACATTTCCGGAGTTTATATATTCATATCCAAAACAAATCGGAGATTCTTTTGCCCTTTATAGGAAAAGTGTAATTAGTTGTTTTTTGTCTGGAACTCTCCCTGATAACCTTCAACGCAGACCTACTATTCCTAAACTAAGAAAGCTGAAAAATATTCAGAGTCGTTTTATGCCATGTTATTACAATATATTAGTCGTTCCAGGAACTATTGTATGGAAACATTATCCTACTCAAGATTCAAAATATGTTCTGTATAATACGATTCCCGTGTTTCACCAAAACAAATGTATTTTTGCTTGGGATAAACAGAATTGCTCAAATATTGATGTAGGAAAGTCGTTGCATCAACATCCTAAAGCTATGATTAATAGTGAACAAGAAGGAATATCCTTCGCCAGCGGATCAATATCATTAAGCGATCTCAGCATGAGATTTAATCAAAATCTAAAAAATCGCCTTTCACCGTGTTTTACAATCATGCATGAAAGTCAAATTCTTAACATAGGATTATCAACCTGCTTAGATTTTAGGTATTCTGCATTTTTTATAAGAAAGAATGAATGTCAAATTCATATTTTAGTAGCAGCTGGATATAAGTATCCTTGGATGGTTATTCCCCAAATACCTTGCAGAAGAATTGTTGCAAAAAAATTATTTATATATTGCGATAAAGCAGGAGAAAAAGGAATGGGGTCTGCTGTCATGCTAAGTCAGGATGATAAAAGCTTGTGGAAAGGAAAGAAGCCGGAGGAATGTGAATGGGACAATATTGATCAAAAACGTTGCGAGCAGATACTGAAAGAACGTAGGGATAAATTAATAGAAGAAAACAGAATGCTAAGTATTGATATCCAAACCGTCAATTTTTAAGTTTAAATTAGTCACAAAATGGAACCTACTAAATTATTTTCATTTATCCATAAGGAAGTTGATACCCTTTTAATGGATGGTACTGATTATTCTATACCCAAGTGGTTAGGAAAGCCGGAAGGTACATTCTTAACTTTCAAATGGAAGAATGATACGATTATTCTTGAAGGAGAAGAACATATCAATTGCCAAATTTCAGAAGAGTCCGGATTGAGCATATTATGTCAGCAATCTGCTGGAGATTTTCTGGAAAGCTTCTTCAATATTGATGAAGAGGAGACTATCACATTACCTTCCATGTTAGAAATATCCAAGGAGGCTTTGAAGAATGTGGAATGTTGTCTTAGCAGTACATGGGTGGACGGCAGGATATCGTGTACGGAACGTATTGTGTTAGCCTATCCGGGAATAGACGAAAGTGCTGAGAAGAAAATAACTATTATCCCCGGAATCCTGGAATTGGAAAGAATCATCCTGCATATTGCCAGATTACATACGGCCTATACAGCCGGAATAATGGGAACATTCAACATCGGTAAGATAAATATGCAGGCCTATGTGGAATTGGGTATAGGAAGTGAAGTGACTGTAGGGATTGCTTCTACTGAAGAATCCTTCCCAAGTCTGATGGATTTTCTATCGTGGGTGGTGAAAGAGTTAAATATCACCCAAACCTTCGGTTGGCTATCTAATGGTGATAAAGCTGTTTTGGATGCAGCTTTGGTTTCAGCATCCATCACAGTCAATACAGACACCGGAAAAGTAGAGAGTTTCTTGACCAAGGGATTAATTACTCTTTGGGAAATAAAATTCGAATGTTCCTTTAACTACCCTTCCAGGCAATTGATATGTCAACTGAAAGAAGATCAGAAAATAACGATAGCCGGGCTTGTGAAAAGCATCAGTGGGGTAGAGAAAGGAATGGAAATATTCAGTGATTTCGGTCTGGGCAGTTGCAGTTTGGCTATTAATCTGAAGAAAAAGACCTATTCTGCACTCTGTACTTTAGACGGTGATCTGTCTTTCGGACCTTTTACGTTAAAGCTCGTGGAACTATCGGTAGATATAGACGAAAAAGGTACGAGCATGAATTTAGGAGGAATTATTGGGGTAAGCAAAGATAAGCACTTATCATTAGGAGCACGTTATGACCATAAAATTGAAGAATGGATTTTGACGGGCAATATCAGCGGAGAAGAAAATATTACTTTAAAAGAATTGTTGGAACTCTTACGCAACATTCCCGATTTTCCACCCCTTCCTGACTTTCTGGCCTGTATCAGTATGGAATACCTCAATCTGGAATATCATTTGCGGCAAAAGAAGTTACTCTATGAAATATGTGGTAAGCTTTCCCTGCCGGTACCTATAAATGTAGGTGAAATTCCCTTCCTCACTCAAGTGTTACCGAAAAAAATAGACTATGAGGACAACGGACTGGTTTTATCTTATGAGAACGGGATTGTAACCGAAGGAAGCCTGCGAATCGAATATCCGTTGAAAAAAGAAACGGAAGTGAAGCAAGAGACTACTAAGTTGCAACAAACAAATATGCCAATTGTCCAAGCATCAACAGCAGAAAATAGTCCAAATAAAGTTCAGGTTTCAGAACAAGGAGATAATGATAAGATTCATTGGCTGGAAATCAACCGTCAGTTAGGACCGGCTTATTTGAACAAGGCTGGTATCAGATTGGACGGATCTATAGCGGGAGTTGAAATAGTAGGTTCTGTTTCAATAGGTCCTCTAAAGGTAGAGTTATTGGGGTTATGGGCCGGTTATGATTTTGCACATAGTTGTGTAAAAGGAGGTTTAGAAGGTCTAGGCATTACCTGTCACTCTTCAGTATTCTCTTTAGGAGGTAGTTTGTATAAAATGACTCCTGAAACAGAAAATCTTCGGTTGGCGTATGGAGGAAGTATCCTTGTACAGACAGCCAAATGGCAGATAGCCGGTATCGGTTCCTATTCATTACTTCAGGATGGAACATGCAGTTTTTTCTTGTTTGTTCGTTTCATGGCACCTTTAGGAGGTGTCCCGGCATTTCAAATTCAAGGATTAATGGGCGGTCTTGGCATTAACAAGAGCCTGAAACTGCCTAAGGTGGAAGAGGTAGAGAAATTCCCATTACTCAATATGCAGTTAGGTACAGGCCAAGCGGTATTATCCAAGTTAGAGGAAGGCAATGATCCTTGGCTGAAGCCATCCAAAGGTAATTACTGGGCAGCTGTTGGAATAGAATTTACATCTTTCGGACTGGTATACGGAAAGATGCTTCTTGCCATATTATTAGAAAAAGATATAAGCATCTCACTTCTCGGCACGGCCGAGGTTACACTTCCGAAAGGGAAAAAGGCAAATGAAGCGTATGCATATCTAAAAATATTGCTGATTGCTGTATTAAAGCCTGAAGAAGGTACACTAACCATTGATGCAGCGCTTTCCCAACAATCTTTCCTGCTTAGTAAAAAATGCCGGATTCAGGGTGGAGCTGCCTTCTATATGTGGTTTGGCTCCCATCCTCATGCAGGAGATTTTGTGTTGACAGTAGGCGGTTATCATCCTGACTTCAAGTATCCGGAACACTATCCAAGCGTTGAGCGCGTAGGTTTTCAATGGTCTGAGAGCAACTCGGTAAGCATCAAAGGCGAAGCATATATGGCACTTACTCCGTCTTGTATTATGGCTGGTGGAAGACTGGAATTCTTGTATGCAAGCGGCATAGTGAAAGCATGGTTTATTGCTTATGCCGATTTGTTGATACAATGGCATCCTTTCTGGTTCGATGTGCGAATAGGTGTGGAAATTGGTGTAGCAGTAAGATTAAATTTATTGTTTTGCCATAAAACAATAACCCTCTCTTTAGGAGCGGACCTTCAACTGTGGGGACCGTCCATTGGTGGCAAAGCAAAGATTCATTTAAGTATTATCAGCTTTACAATTGGTTTTGGCGCAGATAAACGTGAAAGTGAACCTTTAACATGGAAAGGTTTCTCTGATGTTCTTCCTGCCGGGAAGAAAAATCAAATTTTGGCCCAAAGTGGCTTTGAGCCTGTAGAAGGTGTCCAGCCATGGGTAGTTCGTGGGGCCAGTCTTTGTATATTAACTGAAACTGTCATTCCTCAAGGTACTATTAACATCCGTCCTATGGGATTGACGAACATAAATTCTATTTACAACATTATTCTGAAAGATGAAAGCGGCAACGTAAAATCATTGGATGATGTCGGTCTGGTATCAGAAGAGGTTAAGGGACGTTTCCCGAAAGCCTTATGGGGTAATCCAAAAGAATCCGTTATTAAAGCTCCGATGACCGTTGATGTGATTTCAGGATATCGAATCACTCAAAGGCCCTTTGAGGCGAGTGGGGAGATAATATCGGATACATTGATAAGGAACTTTGATACAAGTAATCCGCTAACTGACGCTCTGAAAAGACAGGAGAGCTTTGCTTTTATTCCAAAAGCAACGAAAAACTCTCTGGAAGAGATAAAAAAACTGGAAAATGAGGATGTACGGAAAGCAAGGATTGAGCTTTGCCTGCAACTGGCTGCATTTTACCAGGGTCCTGAAGGAACATATTCAAAATTAAAGGAAGATTTGGTCATCAATTTTACGGATGCACCACAAATAACAGAAGGAGGAATCTAATGGATAAAGAACACGTTTGTTTGTATAATAAAGTAGAGCCCGCATTACTGGCTGGTATATGGACTCTTGAGACGCAACAGAAAATTACTGATGCAAAAGGCGATATAGTAAACAAGGGCGAAGATATCAGCGCTTCCCAAAAAATAATAATTGATTATACACTTACTGGATTATCGCAAGGAACAATAGTCAATCGCTTCCCACTTCCAAATTCTGAGGGAGCTTATACTACCACCGTTCCTCACGTAATTCTGAAAGATGCAAGATTACCTTGGCGTACACCCATAGGTGGAAACAGGAATACACCATGTGTAGCTTTGTTGTTGTTTACCAGAAAGGAACAGGAACAGAATATAGAATTCTACGAAGCTACAATGGAAGAGTTTTGTAAGAAGAAGAAAGATAACATATATACACCTAAATACCATAATCTGAGTGCACAGAGTCTTCAGGAACATTGCCGCTATATGCGGATCACTACCAAGCTGTTTGATAAAGTATGTCCCACGAAAGAGGAGCTATCATTATTGGCTCATTGCCGTCAGGTATATATCGGTGACAAAGCAGAACTGAATTTAGATCCTGACGGGCTTTTTGCTGTTATTCTTTCTTTGCGGGTCCCTCAATATCAAGAAGGCATGGGCAATGCGGATTATATAGCTTGTTTAGTTTCAATAGAAGGGATGGAGGAAGTGTTAGGTGGAAAAGCAACTGAAACAAAACTTGAATTTATTGACGTAATTGTACTGGATACCTATTCATTCAGTGTGAATGGTACGGCTAAAAACAGTTTTAGGTTGTTCTGTCAAAAGAGTATATCTGAAGCGTTGGAGCCCCCAATGCTTGCATTGTCACAAGCAGGAACAACCGGAATAGCCGCCAAACGTCTATCTGAAGGATATGTACCTCTATTATATCACCTGCGCACAGGAGATGAGGGAATGGGATGGTACCGTTCTCCTTTAACTCCGCTACCCGTTCTGCAAAGGGTTAAAGAATCTCCATTTGAGTCTTCAGACAGCGCTTTATGCTATGACAAAGTAACTGGAGTATTCGATGTATCGAAGGCTGTGGCATGGGAGGCAGGACGAATAGTAGCACTTCAGGAACCATCATTTACTCAAAATTTGATGCATTTGCGCGTTCGGGGACAAGAATTAACCGACCGAATCATGGCAGGGATGATTAATCGTATGCGTTCTCCTGATGAAAAAGGATTGGTGGACGGTTGGCAGAAAGAACTGGAAAAAGTGTCGGATGAGGAAATAAAGAGCTGGTTGATTCCGATGAATGGCGGTGAGCAGTTCTTTTCTGCTTTTACAAATGAACAGTTGGATATGCTGACAGTCATCCCTAGCCTGGATAATGTTATTACCCCCGAAGGAAGTACATTGACAGCAGATGTGCTGGAAGAAATGGAACATCTGTGCAGGGTACTGATGCTAAGAAAAGCTGAATTAATAAGCTCCCTTTTGGATAGTGAAGCTCAGAATACCGCCAGGTGGCTTGCAAAGTTGTGGCTGTTATATCCAATATCCTTTGACACGCTGGTTCCCCATAAAAATCTTCTACCTCCTGAAAGCATTAGATTTTTCTTTATAGACGAAAGTTGGTTGGAAGCAGCCTATGAAGGAGCAGTGAGCTTAGGTATGGACTCTAGTCGCCAAAGTTGTTTTAACCGGATGATACGGAAACTTTTACTACGATTGACCCATAAAGAAATGCTGAATATACGTGCATCTTTGTATGGAGAGATAGCACCACAATCTAAATCGGATACACGTAGCGGATTATTGATAAGAAGTAGTCTGGTCACCTATTGGCCAACATTATCCATATCCGCTTTTAATGCTCAAAAGCAAAGTTTAGCTATCCTACGGATGGAATTACTCTCTGAGGATATTATGATCATTCTTTTTGACGGAGTAGCTGAAACCATACGGTGTATAGAGCCGAAAGAATGTATTCAGATGGAAATCGATAAAACACGATGTAGTGTGTCGACAGACGGAAAGATGAATTTAAATGCATCCAAAGTAAAAACGTCTTCAGAATTAGCATTGAAACTTATGTCTGCAGGAGATTGTGCTACATTTAAAGGGAAAGGAGAATAAATTATGGAAAATAGTAAATATGAAACCATGAACGTGGAAGCCTTAATGGTGGATAATATTGTGAAGGGAAACAGCTTTAGGAGATGGAATTACAGTTATTCTTCTCTCGAAAAATTTTGTTCTCCCGAACCCCAGGCATTCCAAAATGAACAAACAAGTACAAAAACCGGTATCCATCTTCGTTGGATACTTCCCAGACGATTAAGAGAACAGCAAGAAGATGGAAGTTTTCTACCAATTCCCAATCGTTGGTTGATTACCCGAGGACTTGAAAAAGGCAATGGCCTCACATATACTTCTTGGATATTAGAGAGCGATTGCCCTTTATCGAGAGTGCTGGAAAGAGAGGAGAAACAAGTATATGATAATATGATAAGTCAGTCTTGTTTCAATCTTGTCCCAAAAACTGTTTATGATATATGGAAAAGCGGAACCGATGCCTATCGTAACAGCCCTTCTGGGAAGCGAATTGTTGGTGATGCATACCAAGTGAAATTGGGAGCTGCATTTTGTGCAGACAGATGGATGGAAAGAGCATCTGACATGCCTTTATTCCTGACTGCTTGTGCTCCTGGAAATCCTTACTTTTCGGCCTATACGCCGGTAAATGGCAATATCTTATCTTTTTACGATAGCTTGGACGGCATTGAGGAAGGAGAACTGCATTATTGGATTGTAGGATGGTATTCTGACCAAAGTAAGGATGAATATTTTTCCGGTCAGGTCACCGGAATACCTTGGCTAAGAGCAGGTGTCCCTCAAGGCAGCTATAAAGACGAACTGCAAGAAATAAATAAAAGCCGACAATTGCATGTAGCAGTGGGAGAAAGCCGTGAAGACGTTTTCCGTACCTATATAACAAAACATTTTCCCAAAAAGATAGCTATGAAGGAACTGAACCGAATCAGTGATGCATTAGCTGCTTTATTTTATCACCAGCCGAATTATCAAAACGAACAGGGAGGTTTACAAAAACTTCATCACAGTATCCATGATGGTGCATTTGAGGCTGTTACAGGCGGAAATCGCTATTTGATTGTGAATGAAAAAGACGAAGCTTGTTCTTTGACGGAAGTTGAGAAAAGTCTGCTGAAAAGGCTGAATAATTTCGCTAATGAAGTATCGTCATTAAAAGGTCTGAGGTTCCGCTTGTTCAGTATATGGTGGAAGCTGAACCATCTGGAAAGCATGGCAGCGAGTTCATCCGATATAGAACGAAAGAAATCCATTTGCAAAAGAGCTCTTGAGTACAAACAGGGAACTCTACTGTATCGTACTATAGAACAGTATGAACTGGTTAAACGCTTGTATGCGGATATGCCTGAAAACGGTAATCCGGAGGCATGCCGCCAGTATGGGGAAGCGCACGGTGTAGAATCAGGAAAAATCTTAAAAGAAGTACCGGCACCACGTTTTTGGAAAACAAGAAATCCGTCTTTGCTGATTGCAGGTGTAGAATCACCCGCCGATGCCCAACTGGATCCGGATGGTACGGCATCTCTACGAAGAGCCCCATCATCAGAAGGAATAAAGTTATCACAAGCTTGGTTGAAACAAATTCCGATGAATGCCGCCCTTTTATATGAGGAATCCAAAATGTTTATTGAAAAGCATGAAAATCTGAAAAAATGGGTTCAACCGTGGCGTCCGATGTTTGCAGAGTGGAGTATTTCCTATTATCCCGTACCTTTCGAGGGAAGAGAGCAGTGGTGGTTTGATGGAACAGATTATCGTCTGAAAGGGAAGGAAAATGTTGAAAACGGCTGGAAATACGGAGGCATTTCTTTGCTGGATGAACATTCGAAACTATTATTTCAGGAAACATTGTCTTCCCAGATAGAGAAGACGGATACTGATATGTTCAGAACATTGAAATCCCTGGATATATCGTCATGGAAATTGTTAGGGCAGGAGGCTGTTAATCTCACAGATCAGATTGCGCAACTGGATTATAGAACATTTCGTAGACCGTATGGAGAAAAAATTACTGATGAGCTCAGGAACTTGGATCAAATACTCGGGTTTGATGACTCGGATAAAGATTTTTTAAATGCGACGGGAAATAGTATTGTTTGTGCACCATTGGCAGAAGGTGAAGATATGCCACCATTCCATCTAACTCAGGCAGGAAGCTGTCATATAAAGGATTTGATTCTTTACGATGCATTTGGGCGTACATTAAGTCTCATTCTTTCCTGTGCATTCAAAGGGTTACTTTTTGATAAGAATTTTCCTCTAATGGTATCTGAACGAATGCTTCAGAAAGGGACTAATAATTTCTTGCTGTGCCCACGCCTTCTTCAACCTGCAAGACTGGAAGTACGTTGGACAGAACCTGAACATAAGGAAGAAATATTGTCTACTCCGATAGTGGGTTTCATTCTTATAAACAGGTTTAATCATAGCCTGGGCATTTGCAATCCTGAAGGACATTATATAGGTGAGATGGCTATACGTGTCGATATGGAAGGTAAACGGGCGCCACATTTTATTCCGGCCACAAAAAACATGGAACATCCGGAAACTACAAACGAGAAACTGGAAGCTTTTATTGAAGGGCAGACTGCATTGACGGAAAAAGAGTTTGAAGACTTTCTTGATGTATTGGACAAATCTCTTTGGAGCATGGGATTATCCGGTAAAACCACATCGGAAACAGCTACTTTGATGGGACGTCCTTTAGCCTTGGTTCATGGGGAAGCTTGGATCGCAACAGAGGGAGATCCGAGAGTAAATATAGACTTCTCTGACACAGGAATGAATGATACTGACATTTATGATGAATTGGAACTGCCTGTTAGATTAGGCGATTTATCAATGAGTAAAGATGGTCTGGCAGGATATTACTTGGCTGACGATTTGAAACACTTCTACTCAACAGCCAGACCTTCCAAACCTACGGAAGTTTTAACCATGATCGGTCCGGTAGGTAGTACTGACGGTACTTATCTTCATGTGGGATTCGGAACAGAAAAGAGAAAAACTTTCATTGCTTTAATGAATCCTTATGGATGTGTACGCTGTTACAGTGGCCTTTTCCCTGTGAAAGAGTTAAACATTCCGGAAGAATATGTACGTGAAGTTTTGCGAACAATGGAAACAGAATTTCGGATCGGTCCGTTGCTAACCCGTGTGCTTGACGAAAAAGGTATATCCTTTCCTCGGTTTCAGGATCAACAAGGCGAGTTCAGTTGGATCGAGGAAGATGATGGCGGAATTAAAGAATACCCATTGGTACAACCTGCTATTGCCGGAGATTTTACGGATGAAATAACAATACGAGAAGGCAAACTAAAATATTATGTAGAATCTAATAAAAATGTAGAAGAAAAAAATGGAAAGAGAAAAAAGTGATGTTCATTTTGAAACCATCTTTCAAGGGAACAAAGGGGTGTTGTTGGATCTAGGACAGACCCAAAAGATAACAGGAGGAATAGCCCTTAATGTTTATGAGGAGTTTTACTGTCAAACGGTAACAATTTCATTCAACCGAGGAATAGATAAAAGTGACTTGTTTTCTGCTGATGGAAATGTTACATTGAAGTCAGAAACGGAAGGCTGGACACCGGTCAATACTTCGCAAGCAGATAAAGGGAATGGCATCCAAGAATTCACTTTGGAGTATGCCGATCCCGGTGGTTCATCCCTGCTTGAACCTCTTTGCTTCTGGATAGAAGGAGAAATTAACAACCAGGCAGGACTACCCAAAGTTCAAATAACAATAACCTATACAGATGAAACCGGAGAAAAATCATATAGTGAAAAGAAAAAATTCTATTTCCGAAAAGAAGCTGGGGAACCCTTTATCCGTAATTTTACAGCCAATAGAATCGGAGAAGAAAGAACTCCTTGCATGGTATTCAAACAGAAGGAAGAAATAAACTTTTCATGGGAGAGTTATGGTGGCATATATAAGCTATATAGAGGAAATGATGAAGAACCTTTGTATTCAGGAACTGATTGCAGGTTTACTTTTAAAGAAGGACTAATGTCAGGACAGGTTTTTATCCTAAAAGGAACTTGGGGAAATAATCAAAAGGATGGAAAAGAACAATTAGGTAGTGGAGAACAAGTTGTTTATAAGGTTCTCTCAATTCAAGTAGAAAATCCATCTATAGTATGTAATGAATTATTGGTAAATAAGTCATTTACAGCTAAGGATGCTATATTTTCCGTGAGAAGAGGACATATCAATTTGCTTCAACATGTACCAAAAGAAGGTATAAAAGTCCGATTCAAGACAGATGGAATAGCTTACGGATGGTTAGGGTTAGCAAAGGGCGGTTTTTGTACAATGTACGGTAGTATATATGAAAATAATCCGCAACAATTTCTTTGTTTTAGTGCCCAGTCGGTAAATGATGATATATTATCATCAGACGGAAAAGCGCATCGCCTTATTTTACCTGGAGAACTTACTATACCGGTAGCAAAAGGGCAAACTTTAAAGATTTATGTAACTGAAGAAGCAGGGCCTTCAATTGAAGCTGAGGTCTATTGGTTTTTTATATCTACAGGAGACACCCCAGGAGGAGAACTCCCATTTGAGTTTGTTTAATATTTCAAAGCTGATTTCCAAGATACAACAAATAATAGAGGCAACTGATTTTACACAAATTAGTTGCCTCTTATTAAAAATATTCTGTAAATATCACTTTTATGCATTCAGTAAATCAATGAACCATGTATCTGTTGTTTTTGTTTTTGCAATATAATAGTTATCTATATTAAAAGATAAGGATATTTATGATGCTTTGTAACATTTGTAACAAATCCTATCTTAGAATAGCACTAATTTTGTATCAGTCAGTTTAAAAAATAAATGAGATATGAAAACTAATACAACATTTGCGTATGCAACAGTATTTAATATCGCTGGAGAGGTAGACTATGCCAGTGGTGGAATAGTTAGTAAACAGATTATTAAAAATCAGGCAGGAAATGTAACTCTATTCTCTTTTGATAAAGAACAGGGGTTAAGTGAACATACTGCACCTTTTGATGCTCTGGTACAAATTCTTGATGGGGAAGTTGAAATACATGTCGGAGGTATCCCTCACAGGCTGAAGGCAGGTGAGATAATCATTATGCCGGCTAATGTCCCCCACGCATTACATGCAGTTGAACGTTTCAAGATGTTATTAACTATGATAAAGGGAGAAAACAATGAGTGAATTGGTCAATAGTTCAGAAGGAAAGACTTACTCAACACCTGATCCTTTAATTACATAATAGTGAAGCACCAGAACAAGTAAAAGAAGGCTTGAAGGAGCGTTTTTATAGGCACTGCCCACAATTCCATGTAAATAGTGGACAGTGCCTTAACTAAATTTAGCTAGCTCTTCTGCATTTGTTGCTGGAATGTTATTTCAATAAATTCTGCAGGGCGGGAGATTGCTACTAATACTGTAACACGCATTATACCTTCCAATACATCTTCCGGTGTCATCGTGTCACCCAATCCGACATGTACACTGAATGCATCTTCGGGAGTGGCTCCTGCCAGACCGCCTCTTTTCCATACTCCACGCAGGAAGTTCTCAATCATATATTTAATATTCAACCAGGTATTTGCATCATTAGGTTCGAATACATAGGCATGAGCTGCATTTTTGACGGATTCTTCCAGGAAAATCATGGTACGACGCACGTTGATATATCTCCAATCCAGTGAATTGCTATCCAATGTACGGGCGCCCCAGACTTTTATGCCTTCGCCGATAAAGGAACGTATTGCATTAATTGCCTTGCCATTTGCAGGTACATTTAGATCCTCTTGTTCCCTGTTATTGATGTTTACCTCCGGTCTGTTAACGTAATTGACTGAAACATTTGCAGGTGCTTTCCATACACCGCGCGTATTATCTACCATGGTGTAGATACCTGCCATGGCTGCGGAAGGTGGCAGTAAATTCAGGGATGCTTTCACAGTCTTTATCATTGACTGATATATGCTCCAGTTTTGCAATAAAACTTGATGAAATTCATTCTTTTTATTATCCGGCGTTTCTTGGCTCTTTATGATTTCATCAATTGTTGCATTTGCATAATTCAAAATGTCGGAATCTTTGGGAAAGAATGCCTTGAAATCAAGCTCACTGTCAGCAGACCAAGAAAACATATCGGCTGTAATATCTTTATCTCCCAGTATTGTTGTCTCAAGCCATGGATAGTAGGCTGCTCCATATGACAGGCCATTGTTGCCGATATTGGTCTGGAACTCTTCTACTTGCTCCATCATAGTCTGATTCTCCGAACTTTTGGCTTGAACATCAAGAATAGCAAAACGATTCTGCATTTTACTGCAATGATTCAGAACCATCATTTGAATATTTGCACAATCCGAAGAATACACTGCTTCGGGGATCACAACCATTGTTATTTCCCGCTCTTTTTCAAGAGCGTTGATCGCATTGCTCATCATATTCTTGTTCAGCAGTTGGTTGTCTTTATAGTTTCCTGCTGAAAGAACATAGCAAGTACCGCCTCCATTAGCAAAGAACATCAACATCTGATAGTAGAGAGTGAAGTGTTTCTTTCTCTGAGCTGTAAATACATACTTTGTGGTTGTCGCGTCAGTTTCGGTATACTCTTCCTCGTACGTAAACAGGCTGTTTGCAATAGTGCTATTCGACTTTTTAATACTTAGGATAAACTTTTCTTCGGGGCCTTGGCCGAAATAGTTTATATATTCCGCCATAGAGGAAATTCTCCATGGTTTACCTTTTAAGTCTTCCTTTCCATTTGAAGCCTTTTCAGTGATGCCTATAAAAACAGGAATTGAAGTGGGAACCTCTACTACTGAATTCGGAAAGGCATTTTTTTCAACGATGTATACACCGGGAGTTTTCATGTTTGCCATAAATCTATTTTTTATTAAGATTTGATGTAAGAAACTTACTTCATTATACAAAGAAAGCTTTTTTAATTAATCTATCCAAATAGAAAAATATCTATTTTTTTGATATTTATAATTCATAATATTGGTACTTGAATAAAGTTGAACTGATAGTATCAGGAGCTTAAAGCCCCCGATACTGCCCTTTTGCATCGAAGCACGGACATGCCTTGTGTATGGAATTACTGAGCTGATAATGTCCCAATATGCTAGCTTGCGGATAATCTGTTTTCAGTTGCCGCAGCAAATCGAGTAGGGAACATTTCTGGGCATACGTCCTTGTATCTGCCGGTCGGCCGCGTTCATCCAGTCCGCCTTCGTAGCAGATGCCGATGCTCTTGTCATTCCATCCTGTAGCATGTGCTCCGATCTGGTGAACCGGACGACAGATGTGTATTTCACCGTCACGTGTGATGTAGAAATGATACCCGATGCCCGCAAAGCCCCTTGCCAAATGACATCTTCGAAGAGCTTCTACGGAGAAATTCTTGTCACAGCGTGTTGCTGAACAATGAACTACCAGGAGTTTTACCTCCCGATAGTTCTGATAAAAACTTCCTGCTCTCATAGTCTATTTCATGCAAGAATTTAGTCCGAATACGCCTGCCAGGGCAGATGCCACGGCAATTACAACTTTGATGATCACACTCCAGGTTGAACTTGATTTTTTCTCCATGTGACAGTAATTTAGTGATTAGTGATTAGTGATTAGTGATTAGCAATAGCGCAGCCTTTCATTATTAATTTCTAAAGGCTGCGCCTTTGGACGCTATCCCAGCGGATCATCCTCTATGCCTCCGTCGCCTCCTGAATTTCCACCGCCACCGGTGTTTCCGCCATCGCCTCCTCCCGGTGTGGGTGTTTTGGAAATATCCACGGTGGTCTGTCCTGCCTTCTGTGCTTTGAGCACAGCGCGTGTGGCAGCACGGGTAGGGACCGGTGAGAACTCCATACCGGCGAAGATGTTTTTCAAATCTTCTCCGGGGATAAACTGAATATTGACTCCGGTAATATTGGCAGCCGAGAATTTCTCCGCCGTTTCAGCCCCCCGGCTGGTTATTTGTAATCGGAATTTCCCCAGGTCTCCGAAGTCTACCTGTTCTCCTGCCCGCAGGCCGTCAATCATATTCTCGACGGTAGCGATGATAACAGCAGTCACGTCCGCCCTGCTGGCGGTGGTCTGCGATGATACTCTCTTGGCGAGTGCTTTTAGTGATAACTCTTGCGAAACCTGCGCTTTCGCATACGCTTTTTTGGCCTCTTCCAGATTCATTGGATTGCCCATCATTGCAATACTGTAATTCAATGCCATAGTTGTGAATTAAGAATTAAAAATTAAAAAATGAAAGATGAATTTCACCCGTGTAAGTTCAGTGGAATACTGTGCTTCCCGTGGTGAACGAAACAAAGGTAGGATGTGCTGAGGGGCGAATAATGAAAGGGCTTATTCCTTCATGAAACTGCATGATAAAGAGTGAAAAGTATTTGCCTAAGGTGAGTTATATGTAATATAAAATGCTTATCTTTATGCTATGATAATCAATAAAATAACTCTTATGAAAACAAGTAATGAAAATGAAAGGGACCCTGAAGAAGTCTGGCCCGTACGTCCTTACTCCAAACGTGAGCTTGCCGAGGCTTATGCCCCGAATATCTCTCCCGTGTCCGCTTTGAACCGCTTGGCGCAATGGTTCAAGTATAACCTGCAACTAAGCGAAGCCTTGCTTCAGACAGGCTATAAGAAGCGCCAGCAGATATTTACTTCCATGCAAGTGGAATTGATATTCAGGTATCTGGGAAGACCCTGAACAATTGGCGATTGATAATTGACAATTGGTGTATGAAAGTGCGCAAGCCGAACGCTTATATCTGCGTTGGCTTGCGCACTTATCTGTATCGGCCAACGCTGATATCTGCGATGGCCTTCTCACTTATCTGCACCGGGCGATGCACTTATGTCTGACAGTACCCGGTTCCATTTATTTGAATCCCTTGTCCACTTCATCGTTTTGGATATCCACCACTTCATATTCCGTGCTTCCCTGTCCATTCCTTCTTGTCCGGAATCCGTATTTTTCCAGTGACATTACCAATGTCTGTATGGTCTGCCTGTTCACCTGTATCTTTCCGTAAATGGCTATCTTGCTGAGTATGGCTGCCGCCGGCATCCACTTTATGCAGTAATCCTGCGGTTGCGGCTTGCGGAAGTATACGAGCAGGTTTTCCTCCACGGGATCTTTCATACGGTGCAGCTCATTGTGTCTGTTCAGTTCGTTTATTTCCTCTCCTTCATACCAGTACCGGTATCCTTCCTTTATCAACGCGTAGGCCTGCGCATATATCCCCTCATAATTGACCGGTGTGCGATAATCCAGTGTAATGATGGAGGAGGGGAGGAAACGCCGGTTCCCGCCTATGTCCTGCAGACACTGTCGATTATTCGTACTGGCAATGAAGGATGCATGCCGTATGAAATTGTATGCCTGCATGTCGTATGCTTTCCGTTCCGTCACGCTTTCCTGCGTGATGACCCGTTTCAACCCTGCCAGATCGCCTATCCTGGCCCCTTCAAATTCTTCCATATTGATGATGAGGTGCGTGCTGAGCAGCAACTGGTGGTCCTTGTTGTCCGGGTTCACCATTCCGTTCCGGTAATACTCCCTCCACTGGGGAGGTAACAGCCTGCGTATCCAAGTACTTTTCCCTTTTCCCTGTTCGGAGTACAGGATGATCACAAGATGGTTGACCTGCTCATCTTGCAGTGCACATGCCAGCATTCCCACGAACCACCTTCGGAAACTTTCCTTCCAGAACTCCTGGTCTTCCGCCTGTACCGTATCCGCCAGCCGGCCGATATAATCAGTCTCCCCATCCCAGGGTTCCAGTTTCTCTACGTAGTCTGTGAACTGGTTGAAATCCCTTGCATAGGTGGAGTCAATGACCGCCTGCAGATAATTCCTGAAACACTTGATTCCTGCCAGTTGCAAGGCCAGGAATATGGAGTTGTAGCTTCTTGCCCTCATAGGTCGGAACCTGCCTTTCCATCCCTCTTCTTTCTCATCGAAGTTTAGGTATTCCAGCCTGTCCAGTATTACATTCCTTCGGATATCATAATGTGCCTTCAGGAAGTCGAGTACTTGGTTGATGATATCCGGCTTCTCTTCCTTATGATGGATGGCTGCTTCCTCCGTCTTGTCGGTATAGACGTACGCGTTGTGTATGGGCACAGCCACATCGAACCCTTCACTGCCGAAATTTTCCTGAGCCAACCGAATTGCCACCTCTTCTTCCAATGCCTTTGCATAACACTTGTTTCCCAGAGCGAATATGAAGCTGTCCCTGTTTCCCGGTTCGAATTTGGCAATCCTCTTTACTGCAAGCACCGCCTTGTTGAATTCCATCCTTTCCCACGGCTCGGCTTCCGCCTTATCACTTACCACCTTATTACTCCCACTCATCACCTTATCACTTACCACCTTACCACTCTTCTTTTTCCCCATCTGCGGTCTTTCAGGCGGCACAATACCGGTCAGCATCTCATCGACCTCTTTCATAAGTTCTTCATTCAGGTATGCCTTTTCATCGAAAGAAGTGAAGAATCCCCTTGAAATATCTTTCCCACTTCCGTCCACTTCCACATCCAGTAACTTTTCATAGTATTCCTTGCAGGCATCATACATCATCCTGTGATATTTTTCCAACGCTGAGAAATCCTTTTCTCCATTAGAGAATGTCTCCCTGAGAGTGGTGGCATCTTCCGTCTGCAGGAACACGAATATCTTGAATCCATGTGCTTTTGGAGTGAGGAAGCTGCCCAGCGTGTTAGGATCCTTGTTGATTTTCTCCCTCAAGTCTTCCAGCTTCTCTTCGGGCTGGTCGTCAATATCCAACAGGATAACGTGCGTGTACCTTGTGATGCTGTAAGCTTGTCTTTTTTCGCTGTATCCTGCCGTGATGGTGTAGAATGGCAATTGCTTCTTCACATTGTTTGCCTCTTCCGTCTTTCCCTGGCTGACGAGCAGTCTTATTTTGAATACAAGTTTAGCGTGTATTCCCTTTGTGATGTTTTCAATTACTTTTCTCAGGGTTATCTCTCCCCGAACGTTGCTGAATCCGCTGTATGCGGTAACCGGAATATTTTCCATCTCTTTGTTAGTTGTTTTAGTCTGCCTTGTTGGCAGCGCGAAGTAGGGTATAATATTCGGAATGGCAAAAACGCCTTTTTTCACCGAAAAGGCGTTTTTGCACAATTTTGAATTCCTACTTCTTTTTCTTCTTCTTTTCCATTCCCGCTTTCTCTTCCCTGATTTTTTTCCTTAAGCTAATGATTTCGGTATTAATGCTTTCCATCGTCAGAAATCCTTCCTCATGCTTTCCTTTCTCGAACCTTGCCATGCGGTACAGCTTCCTTGCCAGTTGCTTTGTCCCTTTGAGTCCCGCCTCTTTTTTATGATGGATAAGCATGTTTATCCAGGGAATGAGAAACTCTATTCTTTCTTCCGCCCTGACTACGACCTGCTGGTCAACCGGTTCATTTTCAACCAACAGGATGTCGATCCTGTTTCCTTTTCTCTCGATCTCGATGCCACAGGCGTCTTTACTCATGAGCTCAATGCTCAAGATTGTGTTTTTTTAGTCATAAAACCACAATTTTAGATGTTAGTAATTTATTTTAAATTTGCATTCGAAAGCAAAATTAACGGTTATTCTCGTAAAATCGCTCATGCTGGTATAGAAAAATGAAACTTTTTTGTTCTATGTGTGATACACAAAATGATGTAATAGGTGGTAGCCCCACCTACCTATTGATATAAAGTGTGTGTAACAAGGTTTAAAGAAAAAATAGGGAAATACGCGCCTGTGCGTATGTATGCACACGTACATTATTATAAAAGAAAAATGCGATATTAGGAAGTTATTGGGATAAGGCTGCAATAATTGAAATAGATAAATGAAACGAAATGAAAACTTGTGTTTCAAAAATAATTGTAGTAAATGTAGGGTGTTTTTTAATCGTTCGTTTAATGTGCACAAAGATAATGCCTTGAAATGAAACAACAAAATATTCTGATAAATAAAATCGATTAGGTCTTTTGTATGTGTCATATATTACTAATCTATAAATAGTTACCCTTGAAATAAAATTGTGATTTTACACTTGTCTTTTTGCCGAAAGAATCTTAGGTCGGATACAGGCTAAAATGCCATCTTTTAAACGAACGATTAAAAGACAATATTTCTCTTTAATCTGTTCGTCTATAGCTTTTTACCTGTAAGAAACTTAAGGTAATGCACAGCTATGGAAAATCAATAGGCAAGAGGGGCGCAAAGCTTGCCGTATTCTACATAAAGCGTTCGCAAGTGATTGAAGTTCAAGTGTATACAAGGGCTTCAAAGCCCCGAGAAAACACCCTTTTTAAAGAAAACCACCGAATGGAAACGGATAAAGAAACCGAAGTATGGTATGCTATGCGTGCTACCTATCGCAGAGAACCTGATGCCATGCGTCTGCTTGAAAAAGAAAAGTTGGGCTGTTTCATCCCTATGCAATACAAGATCAGCATGAAGAAAGGGAAGAAAGTCCGTGTTCTGGTTCCCGTCGTTCACAATCTGCTTTTTGTCCATGCCTGTCCTTCCGAGGTGAAGCGTGTCAAGTCAAAAGTTACTTACTTGCAATATATCACCGATACCCGTAGCGGTCAAAAGATAATCATCCCTGACAGTGAGATGCAACGTTTCATTGCCGTAGCCGGAACCTACAACGATCATCTTCTATACTTCCAGCCTGATGAATTGAATTTGTCGAAAGGTACCAAAGTTCGCATTATCGGTGGTGACTTCGAGGGTCAGGAGGGTATTTTCCTGAAAGTGAAAGGTGCGCGTGACCGCCGTGTGGTCATCGAGATACAAGGAGTCATCGCTGTTGCCATGGCTACCATCCATCCTAACCTTATAGAAGTAATCGGCTAATCTTTAATTTTTAATTCTTAATTTTTAATTAATCATGTCTCTTTCCGAAGAAGCAATCACTCTTCAGCGTGCAGCGCACGATCTGATGTATTTAGGTATGGACGGGAGTCCTATCTACAGCGATGACCTTTCTCGTCGTAATGGTGAAGTTTACCGCTTAACCACGGCTTTGTATAACTTCGGTGCTAAAGGTTCCGCAGTTGAGGAACAGGCGAATGTCTGTCTTGCTCTCCTAATGGGTTACAGCGCCTCATTCGTAGATCATGGCGAAAAACAGAAACACGTTCAGGAAGTTCTGGATCGTTGTTGGGATATACTTGATGCTCTTCCTGCTTCATTGCTGAAGCTTCGTCTACTTATTGCCTGTTATGGTGAAGTGTTCGACGCGCCTTTGGCTGACGAGGGACGTGCTATCATTGCTTCTTGGGATTCTGTATCGCTCACTCCTGAACAGCGAGAAGCTATTGTTGAGTTTCAGAATGTGGTTGATAATCCTTATTCGTGGGAATATGTTAATGAATGAAAAGTCGATAAATGGTCGATATCGTGGTCTTACTCATGGCTTTTCTGTATAAAGTGAAGACGTTATTTTTCAATATAAGTGTGATAATCTATATACGCCCTTATGTGAAGGTGCTATTGCCTGGAATGATTTTACTTTAGGAATTACTTGGAAAAAACTGAGAGAGAAGAAACTATTTTTTCGGAGAAAAGTTCTCGCCATTCGGTTTTAAGAATGGTATCTGAATATTCGAGAGTGGATGGACTCTATTACGAGCAGAGAGTATGAGAAGTATTATGAAATGATGTACAAAGGATAGGAATATTTTGTCAGAAACAACACTAAAAAATAAGACTGCAAAAGGAGTAGGGTGGAGCTTTATTGATAACATATCAAGTTCAGGTATTTCCTTTCTTGTAAGTCTTGTTTTAGCACGTATATTATCTCCTGAGGAGTATGGCATTATGGCCATGTTGACGATTTTTATTGCCATTTCTAATTCTATCGTAGACAGTGGCTTTTCTAATGCTTTGATTCGTAAAAACGATGTTGTGGAGCTTGATTATAATACTACTTTCTACTTTAATTTAGTTGTTTCTGGTGTTTTGTATCTTGTTCTTTATGTATGTGCTCCTTTCATTAGTAATTTTTTTTCAGAACCTTTATTGATACCGGTGACTCGAGTTTTGGGGCTTGTACTTATTGTGAATGCTTGTTCTATTATTCAACGTACTATATTAGTAAAAGCTGTTGATTTTAAGACGCAAACAAAAATTTCACTGATTTCTTCTATGCTGAGTGGTGTTATTGGTGTCGGTATGGCTATTTATCATTGTGGCGTTTGGAGCTTGGTAGGACAGCAACTGTCTCGACAAGTGCTGAATTCGCTCTTTTTGTGGATATACGGCAAGTGGAAACCTTTATGGGAGTTTTCGTATAATAGTTTTAAAAATTTGTTTGGCTTTGGTTCTAAATTGCTACTATCCGGGCTTATTGATACTATTTATAAAAATATTTACTATATTGTAATAGGGCGATTTTATACTGCGGATCAGTTGGGGCAATATACTCGTGCAGAACAGTTTACTTCTATATTTTCCAGTAACTTGACTTCTGTAATTCAACGAGTTAGTTATCCAGTTTTGAGCACTATTCAAGAAGATGCTATTCGCTTACAAGAAGCTTATCGAAAGATTATAAAAGCGACAATGTTGATAACGTTTGTCTGTATGTTAGTGCTTGCTGCATTAGCAAAACCGTTAGTTCTGATTCTTATAGGGGAGAAATGGCTATTTGCAGTTCCATATTTACAGATTTTGTGTTTTGCCGAAATGTTGTATCCCTTACATGCGATTAATTTGAATATTTTACAAGTAAAGGGGCGTTCTGATTTGTTTTTAAAGTTAGAAGTTATAAAAAAAATAGTAGCTATACTCCCGATTGTTTTAGGAATTACTCTAGGTATAAAGTTTATGCTGTGGGGAGCTGTATGTACTTCTGTTATTTCCTTCTTTTTGAATAGCTATTATTCGGGGCATTTGGTGAATTATTCAACGATGAATCAAATCAAAGATATTTTTCCGACATTTCTTATAGCTTCATTCGTAGCAGGTACTATTTGGTGCCTTTCTTTTTTGAATTTGTCTATCTATTTTACATTTTTTATTCAGTGTGTAACAGGCTTTATATTACTGATTTTTATTAATGAAAAATGTAGATTAAAAGAGTATATGGAGATGAAGCAACTGTTTTTAACTATTCTTAAGAAATAAAATAAGAAGATGGCAAATATACAGAGAAGTTCAAATATAGAGTTGCTTAGAATTGTTTCTATGTTATTGATTGTATTGCATCATTATTGTGTAAACTCTGGCTTCACTGAGGTAATAGATATGAAAAATATCACAGGGAATACATTATTAATACAATTTATGGCATTTGGTGGAAAAGTTGGTGTAAATGTGTTTTTGCTTATTTCCGGCTATTTCATGATAGAAGGTGAACGGAAATATGAAAAAATATACAAATTAATATTTCAAGTACTATTTTATAGTCTTATAATTTCTTTTCTTTTATATTATTGGGGAGGTTACTATTTTAGTTTGAAGCAAATTCTTCAAATTATTCCTTTTGTATTCACTCTTCCTGTGGATTTCATTGCTAGTTATCTGCTTGTGTATTTGCTTTCCCCGATTATAAATAAATGTTTGAAATCATTATCGCGTACAGAATTTACTTTTTTGCTCTTAATATTGCTTCTATATTTTGTAATAGCTGATACATTTTTTTTGCAGCATACGTGGAATTATTTTGGATGGGCATTTACATGCTATTGTGTAGGTGCGTATATCAGAATGTATAATATAGATAAAATTAAACTTCCATGGAGCCTTTTTGCTTTAATTTCTCTTTTGACTATTTGGCTAAGCATATTAGTCGTAGATTATGTAGGTGTCAAATATCACTTTGAAGGTTGGACATATATGCTTTCGGATGCTAATAAACTTCCTGTTTTTGCAATGGCTGTTTTCTTGTTTCTATATTTTAAAAATATGCATATAGGTTATAATAGGTTGATTAATATAGTGGCTGCTTCCTCATTAGGAGTACTTATTATTCATGCGAACTCAGATGTCATGCGTCAATGGCTTTGGAAAGATTTTCTAAGAAATACAGACTATTTTACATCTTCTTATTTGTGGTTACATATGTGTTTGTCTGTAGTGGCCATCTATTCAATATGTACTTTTATTGATGTGTTGAGAATTAAATACTTGGAAAAGCCATTATTTAAACGTTTATTCAAAAAAAAATGTGATATTTAAATGGAGAATAAAAATATAACAGTAACTTCTCCTCTTCTTCCTCCTTTAGAAGAGTTTATTCCTTATCTGAAAGATATTTGGGAGCGTAAATGGCTTACCAATAACGGAAATTATCATGAAGAATTAGAAAATGCTTTATGCGAATATTTAAAGGTTCCTTATATAAGTTTATTTACTAATGGTACTTTGCCTTTGATGGTAGCTTTACAGGCTTTGCGCATTACAGGCGAGGTTATTACTACTCCTTATAGCTTTGTTGCTACTACACACTCTTTGTGGTGGAATGGAATAAAACCTGTTTTTGTAGACATTGATCCTTTAACATGTAATCTTGATCCCGACAAAATAGAAGCAGCTATTACCCCCCAGACGACTGCTATTATGCCGGTGCACGTATATGGAACTCCTTGTGATACGCTACGTATACAAGAAATAGCAGACAAGTATGGACTGAAAGTCATTTATGACGCAGCCCATGCTTTTGGAGTAGAAATTCAAGGAGAGTCAGTCTTAAAGGCAGGCGATATGTCAACATTAAGTTTTCATGCTACGAAAGTTTATAATACGATTGAAGGGGGAGCTTTAGTTTGTCATGACGAGCAAACGAAAAAACGTATTGATTATCTGAAGAACTTTGGTTTTGCAGGTGAGACCACTATAGTTGCTCCTGGCATAAATGGTAAGATGGATGAAATTCGTTCAGCGTATGGGCTATTAGGCTTAAAACATGTTGATGAAGCCATTGATAGACGCCACCAGATTGCGACTTGTTACCGTGATAGATTAATTGGAGAAAAAGGTATTTCTTTCATTAGTGATGTTCAGGGGGTACGGCATAACTATTCTTATTTCCCAATTTTTATTGATGCGGGAGAATATGGTATGACTCGCGATGAGCTTTATTTTAAAATGAAAGAGAAAGGTGTTTTAGGAAGAAGGTACTTTTACCCTTTGATAAGTACTTTTTCTACTTATAGAGGATTGCCTTCTGCGGCTTCAGCGAACCTTCCTGTTGCTACTCGAAAAGCGGGAGAGATTATTTGTTTGCCGATGCATCCTAATTTATTGGACAGTGATGTGGAGCGAATCTTGTCAATAATAGAAAATAGATGATATTATGAATAGTCAACCTTTGGTTAGCGTTGTTTGTACCGCATATAATCATCAAGATTATATAAGGGATGCCTTGGACGGTTTTATAATGCAAAAGACTTCTTTTCCTTTTGAAATAATAGTTCATGATGATGCTTCCTCAGATGCAACTCCTGATATAGTGAAGGAATATGAAGCAAAATATCCTTCATTGTTTCGTAATATATACAGAAAAGAGAATTGGTATTCGCAAGGCAAGAATATTTGGGAATATATATTTGCTTCTGTTGCCAGAGGCAAATATATTGCGATATGTGAAGGAGATGACTATTGGATAGATCCTTTGAAATTAGAGAAGCAAGTTTCTTTTTTGGAACAGCATGCAGAATATTCTATCTGCTATCATCGAGTTAAATTAGTTACAGGAGAAAAAATAGAGTTATCCAGAATTCCGCGAAAATATTCTATGACTCAATGTGATATTGCACGAACAAACTATATAAATACTCCTTCCGTTGTCTTTCGAAATCAAAGTAGTAAGTTAAGGTTGGAGTTGCTATCCCAATGCATTACTGCTGATTATGTTTTATGGCTATTGTTATCCGAATATGGAAAAATTGCTTTTTTGCCAGATGTTATGGCATGTTATAGAATTAATTCGGGTGGCATATGGGGAACTAAATCGGCTATATACCAGTATTCAAACTGGATTAATACTTTAAAAAAACTAATTCCGAAATTCAATTTGAAAATTTCAGTGATATTGGTATGGCAATTAATTGTTTGTGAGTGTATATTGTTGTGTAAAAGACTTGGAATAAGATGAGAAAGAGCTTTTTATTTGTCTTGTTTCTTGTTTTAGGATTAAATTTACCTTCAGGTTATTGTTATGCATTGCTGATTTTGATTCTTATATCAGCTCTTTTTTATCTACTGGCAACACATATAAAAATAAAATATAAACGGGGAATTGATTTTATTCCTATGAGCTTTTTTCTTATATGGGTTTATGGCCTTTTTATGGGGTATTATAATGGTAATAAAGTATCATACATAGTTGCTAATTTTGCGGGGATGTTCTGCTATCTTTTATATTATGTATTAATTATATTGGATGTTTCTGTTGCTAAATTAGTAAATGTACTGAAAATCACAACAATCTCTACCTCAATAATTGCAATTATATATTACACTTTAGGTCTTTTTGACATCAACGCTGCATTTTTGTATAGTTTTCTGGGTGGAATTAATCAAGGTTCAAGTACAGGGCAATTGAGAGTCTATTTTACTGACCTATCGGTTGGGTTCTCGTTATGGTTCATTTCATTTGTATACTTGTTGATAGGAAGAATGGAGAAGCACATATTTTTGTTGCAAGGCATAAAGCATAGAAGTTATATTTTATTCTTATTGTTAACAACTTTTGTTCTATATTTCGTTACGGCTTCAAAAGGATTTATGCTTGCCGGAGTTTTCTACATCTTTTTAACTCCAATTCTTTTATATGGTAAAAAAATGACATCCGGAAAGATGTCAAATAATGTCTTTTTTTTTGTGGCTCTGTTTGTGTTAATTGTATTGGTGCTGGTGACTTCTGATTATGTCAATATTGTTATGAATATTTTTGACACGGAAGATGATTCAAATGAAATACGGTATTTGCAATTGGCATACATTGTTGAGGATGTCAGTTGGTGGGGAAAAGGACTTGGTGCAGTGATACCTAATTTTTCTCGAAATGATGAAGCTGAATATGGTTTTGAGTTAACTTATATAAATCTTATTCATAAGTTTGGAATTTTTTCCTGTGTACTTTTCTTAAATTGGGTTTATGTGTTGTTTAAGGCTTGTCGGAATGTTTATCATAGAAAGAATGTTTTCAATTCATCCCTTTCATTAGGCTGTATGGGGTATCTATTTCCTTCAGTGGGTAATCCTCTTTTAATGCATCCGGCTTGTGTGTTACTCAACTGTATTGCTCTGTATTTATTACGTAAAAAAGAGTAAATGAAAACATCAGTTTGCCTTGCATCTTATAATGGACAACAATTTATAGAGCAACAAATAAAATCGATCCTTGCTCAGCTTTCTGAAAATGATGAGTTGATAGTCTCGGACGATTGCTCTACAGATAGAACGTTGGAAATAATTAGATCATTTAATGACTCAAGAATTAAAATATTGTCAGGCATTAGATATGCATCTCCTATCAGAAACTTTGAAAATGCACTGAAGCATGCAACGGGTGATATTATTTTTCTATCAGATCAAGATGATGTTTGGTTACCTAACAAAGTTAAAGTAATGACTTCTTATTTTAAGGAATATGATGTGGTAGTTAGCAATTGTTCTATTGTGGATCAAGAGCTCAATGTGATTAAAGAAAAATTCTTTTTCTCTGGAAGTGATAGGAAGGGATTTATTAATAATCTCTATGATAATCATTATTTAGGATGTTGCATGGCTTTTAAGAAAGAAGTATTAGATACGGTTCTGCCATTTCCTAAAAAGATTGCGATGCATGACATTTGGATTGGCCTATGCGCAGAGGTTTTTTATAGGTCGATTGCTGTAGATGATGTTTTATTGTTGTATAGAAGACATGGAGGAAATGCTTCGCCTACTTCTGAAAAAAGCAGTGCTTCTCTATGTGTAAAATTGTGGTATCGTTTGTATTTCTTGATACAAATAGGACGTCGTGCTTTATTATGGAGAAAAAAGTAAAACAAAAAAGTGCTCAGGATAGAGTGATTCTGATAAACCAGTCAACTGGATATTTAATGGTTGATATAGTGAATGCTTATGCCCGGAAATATCCTGATGTTATTTTGTTAGCAGGCAGTTGTAATATATTGGCAAGAGAGTTGGACAAGTCTGTTAAAGTACATAAGATAGCTACCTATATTCGTACTTCATTCTTTATGCGTACGTTAACATGGTTAATAGCCACTCTACAAATTTTTTTCTTGTTGCTTTGGAAATATAGGCACTATAAAATTGTTTATGTAACTAATCCACCTATGTCTTATTTTCCATCATTGATTCTTAAGCGTAAGTATTCTGTTGTCGTTTATGATGTATACCCAGATGCATTGAATAATATTGGAATACACGAAAGCTCTTTGATATACAAGGCTTGGGCAAAAATTAATAAGCGGATATATAGAAATGCCGATAGGGTATATACACTAAGTGAAGGTATGGCTACTTTGTTGTTAGCGTATTGTGGTAGAGATAAGATATTAGTAATACCCAATTGGATGGGAATGGACTCTTTGCCTCGGATTGAAAAAATGGAAAATCCTTTTATCTTAAAACATGACCTACTACATAAATTTGTTGTAATGTATTCTGGAAATATAGGATTTACACATAATGTAGCATCTATTATTGAAATAGCAGAAACCTTTAGAGAAGATGATGATATTGTTTTTCTCATCATTGGGGAAGGATTGAAAAAGGCTGAACTAATGTTGTGGGTTAAAGAGAAAGGACTGGAGAATTGCAGTTTCTTGTCATGGCAACCTTCAGAGGAATTGAAATACTCTTTGAGTGCGGCTGATGTATCGATTATAACTTTGACTGATGAAACAGCTTTGGCAAGTGTACCGAGCAAAACCTATAATTTACTTGCGGTAGGCAGTCCTTTGTTATGTATAGCACCCGAAGAATCAGAATTGGCCCGATTGGTAGAGGAACATGGTTGCGGGAAATGTTTTACAAAAGAGAAAGTCATTGAAATGTCGCATTTTGTGAGAGAACTAAAGGCTAATCATAATCTTTGGAAAAGCTATTCTGATAGTTCACTGAAAGCTTCGTTAAGTTATACCTATAGAAATGCGAAACAGTATGTATCGTAGCCTTATTAAGCGTTTGATGGACGTAGTAGTCGTTTCTGTTGCTTTGCTCGTTATTTGGCCACTATTGTTGCTTATTACTCTTTGGCTTCACTTTGCCAACAAAGGTGCAGGAGCTTTTTTCTTTCAGGCACGTCCGGGTAAAAATGGAAAAATATTCAAAGTAATCAAGTTTAAAACAATGACAGACGAACGAGATACAAAAGGGAATCTTTTGCCGGATGAGAAAAGACTAACTAAGGTTGGTCAGTTTATTCGTTCCACCTCTATTGATGAATTACCTCAATTAGTCAATGTTTTGAAAGGGGATATGGCTTTGATTGGTCCCCGCCCATTGTTACCCCAATATTTGGCTTTATATAGTAAGGAACAAATGCGTAGGCATGAAGTTCGTCCGGGAATAACGGGATGGGCACAAGTGAATGGGCGAAATGCAATATCATGGACGAGGAAGTTTGAATTGGATGTGTGGTATGTAGATCATTGTTCTTTCTTACTTGATTTGAGAATCCTTGTCTTGACGATGAAAAAAGTTTTTATTAGAGAAGGGATTAATTCGAGTTCTTCAATTACAATGGATGTCTTTATAGGGAATAATTAGTAAAATGAGAAAAATGAAAAATATTGCAATTTATGGTGCTGGTGGTCTTGGTCGTGAAGTCGCTTGTTTGTTAAATACAATAAATGGCGATAATCCTATATGGAATTTTATAGGGTTTATTGATGATGTGAAAGAGGTTGGTGCCACTAATGAATACGGAACGGTATTAGGAGGCATTGATTTCTTGAATAGTTACCCTTCGGCCCTTTCTGTTATTATAGCTATCGGGAATCCTCGTGGCGTTGCTGGAATTGTAAAAAAAATACGTAATGCAAATATAGAGTTTCCTAATATTATAGCGCCAGATGTTCGCCTTGTTGATAAAGAAAATATGAAAATAGGTATAGGAAATATTCTTTCTTGGAATTGCACTATAAGTTGTCATGTAAACATTGGGAATTTTAATGTTTTTAATGGCTGGGTAACGGTGGGGCACGATGCTGTTATTGATGACTTTAACTCTTTTATGACTGGAGTTAGGATAGCAGGAGACACCCATATTGGTAATGAAAATTATTTTGGAGTGTCTTCTGTTTTACTTCAAAAAAAGAAAGTTGGAAATAATACGATAATAGGTGCTGGAAGTATTGTTATTCGTGCAACAAAAGATAACAAAACTTATATGGGGGTTCCTGCAACTGTTGTAGAGTATTGATGATGTGATTGTCTAATTTTTATTTAAATAATAAGTTATGGAATTAAAAGATTTTATTGAAAAGTTTGCAGAACAGTTTGACGATACTGATGTTGCTGAATTTGCACCTAATACAAAGTTTCGCTGTTTGGAAGAGTGGTCTTCCTTATCTTCACTTTCCATTATAGCAATGATAGATGAGGAATATGATGTCATGATAAATGGAAATGATATTCGAGAAAGTGAAACAATAGAAGATTTGTATACTAAAGTAAAATCAAGGATATAAGATGGCTTTTTTATCTATTCCTAATGTTGCTATAAGAGGAATTGCAGCTTGTGTGCCTAAAAATATTGAGGAGAATCTCAATCTTCCGGTATTTAAAGAAGGTGAAGCTGTCCGTGTGATAAACCAGACTGGGATTGAAAGAAAACGAACAGTTGAGAATGGAACAACTATATCAGATCTTTGTAAAGAAGCCTTTAATTGTTTGATTGACAAACTTAATTGGGAGAGAGAAAGTATAGATGTCTTGGTTTTAGTTTCTTCTTCAGCTGATTATATTACACCTCCCACAGCTAATGTATTACAAGGATTATTGGATCTTTCTGAAGAATGTATTGCTTTTGATATTCGTCAAGGATGCCCTGGATGGGTTGTGGGATTGAGTACTGTATCTTCTATGATTTCATTAGGAAATTTGAAGCGTGCTGTAATTCTGTGTGGAGATGTTTCTACACTTCTTAATTCTCCTATAGATAAAGAAACACGCCCTCTCTTTGGTGATGCAGGAACAGCTACTGCGATTGAATATGCAGTGGATGCGCCTGTACTACAATTTCAACAGGGAACAAGAGGAAAAGACTTTCAGGCAATCATGACGCCTTATGGAGGATTACGCAATCCAGTAACAGAAGAGGCTTTGAAATTTGTAGAATATGGTTCTAACCAAATACGACGTGGTATTGACTGTAGAATGGATGGCATGAATGTATTCAGCTTTGGATTGTCTGTTGCTCCTAAAAGCGTACAATCGTTGTGCGAATATTATGATATAGATAGGGAGAGTATAGATTATTATTTTTTTCATCAAGCGAATCAATATATGAATGAAAAGATCCGCAAAAAATTGAAGATTGATCTTTCAAAAGTACCTTATAGTTTGAAAAACTTTGGTAATACGTCTGGTGCTTCTATTCCTCTTACTATAGTGACACAATGTCAGGAAGCTTTTAGTACGCGTAAGCTAAATAATATAGCTTGTGCCTTTGGCGTAGGTTTAGCTTGGGGGAGCGTACATTTTGAAACGAACTGTATTATTTGTCCAGAATTAATAGAGCATTAATAGATGTATAATCCCTTTTCATTAGAGAATAAGACGATACTGATAACTGGAGCTTCTTCAGGTATTGGTCGCGCAACTGCTATAGAGTGTTCTAAACTTGGTGCGAAAGTGATAATTACAGCTCGTAATAGAGAACGTTTACAGAAGACTTTTGACTCTCTTGAGGGTAATGGTCATGAAATGTATTTCTGTGACTTATCTGATTCTGATGCAATTGGTGATATGGTTTCTCGCATATCTGAAATACAAGGCCTAATTAATAATGCTGGTTTTACAAAGTTACTCCCTTTGCAATTTGTAAAGGAGGATACTCTAAAATCAATCATGCAAGTTAATACGATAGCCCCGATTATGCTTTTACAAAAACTATTGAAGCAAAAGAAATTAAGGACTCATTCTTCTGTTGTATTTACTAGTTCTTTAGCAGGTTTGGGAACCGTTTCTGTGGGCAATTCGATGTATGCTGCTACGAAAGGTGCTATTAGTGCATTTGTAAAGAATGCTGCGTTGGATTTGTCTGTTAAAAAAATTCGGGTTAATGCTGTTTGCCCGGCTATGATTAGTACGGAAATACTTAATTCTGAGATTGTAACAAAAGAACAGTTGGAAGAAGATATAAAAAACTATCCTCTTGGGCGTTATGGGGATCCTTGTGATGTTGCATTTGCTATAATTTACCTGTTATCCGATGCGTCTAGCTGGATAACTGGTACGAATTTAATTATTGATGGAGGTTTGACATTAAAATAAAATGAATATGGATAATTTGAAAAAGTACAATGAGGTGTTTTGTGAGTCGTTAGAAATTAGTGAAGACCAATTGACTGGTTTAGCTTATCAGGGAACGGAGCTTTGGGATTCAGTTGGTCATATGTCATTAGTGGCTAATATTGAAGAAGCATTTGATATTATGATGGAGACAGATGATATAATTGATTTCTCCTCTTATGAGAAAGGGAAAAATATATTAGAGACAAAATATAATGTGCAATTCTAATTCTTTAGAAAGAAAAACAGCCTTAATCACAGGTTGTAATCGAGGAATTGGAAAGGAGATATTATCTCTTTTCGTAAGTGAGGGAGCATCAATTATTGCTTGTGTAAGAAAGGAAACTCCCGATTTTATCTCTTTCATTTCAGAACTGTCTCTGAAGTATGCTGTTAGTATTGAATTGTTGGTTTTTGATATTTCGAATGAAGAAGAAATAAAGGCTGCAATGAAAAGTTTGGTACAGAAAAAAGTTAAGATTGATATTCTGGTGAATAATGCCGGGATTGCGACTGGTGCTTTTTTGCAGATGACCTCTATGAAACAATTAAGAGAGGTGTTTCAAATTAATTTTTTCTCTCATGTTTTAATAACTCAACTGGTTTCTCGGATAATGTTGAAGGAGAAGAAGGGGTGTATCATTAATATGGGATCTATTGCTGGCTTAGAGAATTTTGCTGGTTATACGGCTTATGGTTCCAGTAAAGCAGCTCTGATGTGTTTTACGAAAACAATAGCGCGTGAACTTGCTCCTTATAATATTCGAGTTAACTCAATTGCTCCTGGATTAACAGATACTGGTATGGCAGGTCAAATGGAAGACAAGGCTTGGAAAGAAATGGTTGGTCGGTCGGATTTGAATCGTTTGGGCGATCCTAAAGAAATCGCAGAATTAGCATTGTTTCTTGCATCAGATAAATCATCTTTTATAACAGGGCAAATAATTAGAGCAGATGGTGGTATGTAATACTCTTTTTTATGACGAATATTGAACAGTTAGATAAATTAGCACTTCAGCTCCGTAGACGAGCATTAGAGGTTGCTTTGCGATCGGGAAAGAATGGGGCTCATTTAGGAGGTGGGCTTTCTCTTATTGAAGTTTTCGCAACATTGTATGGTAAGGTGCTAAAATATAACGTAGCTCAACCACTAAATGAAGAACGAGACCGATTGATTGTCAGTAAAGGACATTGTGTTTTGGCGTATTATACGGCATTGGAATTTGCTGGCTATCTAACCAAAGAAGATATTGATTCTTTCGAATCAAACGGCTCTCATTTTCATGGGCATGCAACAAGGAATCTTCAGTATGGAATTGAATTTTCAGGAGGAAGTTTAAGTATGGGGCTGTCTTTTGCTGTGGGAGTGGCTATCGCTGCCAAAAAGAAAGCGACTAATAATCGGGTATATGCGATTGTGGGTGATGGCGAGTGTGATGAGGGGTTAGTTTGGGAAGCGGCTATGTCTGCTTCAAATTATAGGTTGGATAATCTGACTGTAATAGTCGATTGTAATGGTCTGCAGTATGATGGTTTAACGACAGATGTGATGAATCATTTATCATTGGTGGAAAAGTTTCGGGCCTTTGGCTTTTTCACAATAGAAGTTGATGGACATGATTGTAATGCCTTATGTGAGGCTTTTCAAAAGAGAAATAAAAATACTCCTATTGCTATAGTAGCTCATACAGTAAAAGGGAAAGGTGTGTCATTTATGGAAAATAAAAAAGAATGGCATCATTCAACTCTTTCACAGCAACAATATGAACAAGCATTATCTGAATTACCATTATGAGTGTATTAAATTCTACAAAAGCAAAAATCTACTCTCGGTTGGGACAAAGAGGATCTATTTTTGGGATGGCTACATTAGATGCAGCTCAAAATGATTCTCAGTTGATGGTTCTAACTGCTGATTTGGCATCTTTATCTGGCTTGGATAGATATGCAAGTAAATATCCTGAACAATTTTTGAATATTGGTATTGCTGAACAAAATATGCTTGGAATAGCTGCTGGATTGAGTGCAGAAGGTTACCACCCAGTTGTGACAACCTATGCAACATTTATTTCATTGCGTAGCTGTGAGCAGATACGGCATTATTTGGGTTATATGGGGCTAAAGGTCATCGTGATTGGGTCGGGTGCCGGATTAATTCAAGCATATTCAGGTAATACGCATTATTCTGTAGAAGATTTAGCCGTGATGCGTGCTATACCTAACTTGACCGTACTGTCGCCTGCTGATGCAGGTTCTGCAGTAAAAGCGTTTGATGCTTCTTTAAAGCACGATACTTCAGTTTATATACGCTTAACAGGGGGGCTCAATTGTCCGATAGTGTATAAAGAGGAGTTCGATTATGTGATAGGCTGTGCGAATACAGTTAGAGAGGGGGAGGATATTGTGATATTTGCCACTGGAGTAATGGTCTATCAGGCTTTACTTGTGGCTGATATTTTACAAGAGCAAGAAGTTAGGGTGAAAGTAGTGGATATGCATTCAATAAAACCGATCGATATCAATGCTATTCGTGATAATCAATCTGCCAAATTATTTGTCTCAATAGAAGAACATAATGTCATTGGAGGACTGGGAGGAGCCATCGCTGAAGTGTTGTCGGAGTTTACTGCTTATCCTAAATTGTTAAGATTGGGTATACATGATGTTTTTAACATAGCAGGTGAGTATGAGAATTTGTTAGGACAAAATAGATTGCTTCCTCAGCAATTGGCTGAGGATATTATGGGTAAGTATAAAGGATGAAGAAGCAAATTTGGAATCATGCAATGTACCTAAATAGAAAAGCCATTGTTGCAGATGATGGGCGTACCTTAAGTTATAGTGAATTAGATGATTGTTCAAATAAACTTTCATGCCATTTGATAGCACGTAGACTTGTATTCTGTTTGTGTACAAATGGAATAGGTTCATTACTGGGCTATTATAGCTTTCTCAAAACAGGTATTGTCCCGGTGATGCTGGATGCTTCAAAGGACATGGAGTTGATGAATAGGTTGCTGGCTATATATAAACCTTCTTATATTTGGCTGCCTACTTCTGTTTACTCTCCGGAGTATGGCAAAATAGAATATTCGGTGTTTAATTATACTCTTACTTCTTATAGTAATGATCCGATAGAACTTCATAGTGAACTCGCTGTTTTACTTACTACCTCCGGAAGTACAGGTAGCCCTAAGCTCGTTCGTTTGAGTTATGACAATATAAGGAGCAATGCCGAATCAATAGCCGAGTATCTCAATATCACGGCCGACGAGAGACCTGTAACTTCGCTCCCGATGTATTATTCTTATGGACTGTCGGTTATCAATAGCCATTTGTTGAAAGGCGCGACTATTCTTCTAACGGATAAACCTGTTATCCAAAAAGAGTTTTGGACTTTTGTAAAGGAGCAGAGAGCAACTTCTATAGCAGGTGTTCCTTATACTTATGAAATGCTTAAGCGTCTTCGCATATTCCGTATGGATTTGCCAGAGTTGAAAACGATGACGCAGGCAGGAGGTAAACTGAATGCTGATCTGGCAAAAGAGTATATGGAACAAGCGGCTGCTTCGGGAAAGAAATTTATTGTGATGTACGGGCAAACGGAAGCGACTGCCCGCATGAGTTATCTACCCTTTGACAGAGCACTCGAAAAATATAGTAGTATAGGCATTGCCATTCCAGGTGGATCGTTCTTGTTGATTGACGAAAGGGGAGATGAGATAGAGGACGTAAATAAGGACGGGGAATTGGTTTATACCGGTGCTAATGTTTCATTAGGTTATGCCGAATGCCGGGAGGACTTGGCAAAAGGTGACGAAAATTCAGGTGTATTATATACAGGAGATATTGCCCGTAGAGATGAAGATGGATTTTATTATATAACGGGGCGTATGAAACGCTTCGTAAAAATATATGGCAATCGGGTGAATCTGGATGCAACCGAACAGCTTGTTAAAGACATTACAACATCGTGTGCTTGTGTCGGCGTCGATGATAAGATTACTGTGTTTACAACGGAGCAGGGCAAAGAAGAAGAAATCAAATCTCTGCTGATGAAGAAGACTGGATTGAACGTTCGTGCTTTTGCGGTTCGGGTTATAGAAGAAATTCCTAAAAATCCTTCGGGTAAGGTGCAATATGCTGAACTCTCTAATTTACTAAATTAGTCTTTAAATGAATTTGAATGATATTTTGAACATACCTCCTTATTCATTGGATAAAGAGGCAAAGCGCTTGTTGTTGAATGAAAGGTTGCAGGTGTTGACTTTGCAGCATTATGAGCGGTGCAGTGATTATCGCAGAATGATTGATGCGCAGAAATTGGATATAAATCACCTTCCTGAATACGATAAACTTCCGTTTCTTCCGGTGAGGCTGTTTAAGGAGTTCGAGCTTTGCAGTGTTGATAAAGAGGAGGTAGTGAAGACGATGACTTCTTCGGGAACAACAGGACAGCAAGTGTCTCGTATCTTTTTAGACCGGGACACATCGACTAACCAAACGAAAGCTTTGACTAAAATTGTTTCTTCATTTATCGGAACCAAACGCGTCCCGATGTTGATACTCGATTCGAGTGGAGTGGTCAAAAATCGCAATATGTTTTCTGCCCGGGGGGCAGGTATTCTTGGCTTTTCGATGTTTGGCTCAAAAAAGATATATGCGTTGGATGAAGAGATGCAATTGAATATTCCATTGCTTAGAGAATTTCTGGAGGAGCATGAGGGAGAGCCTATTTTTATGTTCGGATTTACTTTTATGATCTGGCAGCACTTCTACAAACAACTCTTGGCGACGGAATATAAGCCCGATTTGTCGAAAGGCATTTTGATTCATGGAGGAGGATGGAAAAAACTGATATACGAATCTGTGTCTCCCGAAGAGTTCAAAAAGAGGCTTTCCGACGCCTGCGGTATCGATACAAATAATGTACACGATTACTATGGAATGGTGGAGCAAACGGGCAGCATTTATATGGAATGTGAATGTGGGCATTTGCATGCCCCAGTGTTTTCGGACATCCTTATACGGCGTGCCAACGATTTTTCATTGGCTCCTTATGGAGAAAAAGGAATTATTGAAGTGGTATCTGTACTTCCGGAAAGTTATCCCGGGCATGTGCTTCTTACGGAGGATGAAGGGATGATTCTTGGCGAAGATGATTGTCCTTGCGGAAGGAAAGGCAAATATTTTAAAATAATGGGTCGAATTAAAAATGCGGAGATCCGCGGATGTAGTGATACGTATGCTGCTAAATTCTGATAATTTGAATATTAAGCTTTTGTTTCCATTGAAATTGGATTGGGAACAGTGGGCTTGTGCAAAGCCTGATGTGCTTTTTTCGGAGAAGGTAATAGATTGTTTGAATGCGCTTTCTGCCTCTTTGCTGAAAGATAAACAAAGTCGGATATATCCGGATGTAATTACATTTGCTTTCTTTTGCAGAAAGGCAAATCTATTGGCACAAAAGAAACAATATGTAGGTGCAGATAATGAAATCTCCGGTGGATCTATTCGGTTGGGAAGGGGGGTACTTTTTCATGTGGCGCCCTCTAATGTACCTATTAATTTTGGATACTCATTGATTGCTGGCTTATTAAGCGGCAACCATAATGTGGTGCGTGTTTCGTCGAAGGAGTTCCCACAGGTCGATTTGATAGTGAGGCATCTGATTGAGATGGCTGAGAGTCAGGATTACAGGGAAGTGTTCGACAGAATTGCTTTGGTTAAATACGACCGAAGCAGTGATGCTACTGCTTTTTTCTCTTCTTTTTGTCATGTAAGAGTTATTTGGGGAGGCGATGATACGATTAACCAAATCCGTAAGAGCCAGATACCTGCGCGGTCGTTCGATGTGACATTTGCCGATCGTTACTCTATGGCTGTCATAAATGCGGATGAGCTGGTGAATGAGAGGAATATGAGGAAAGTAGCCGAAAGTTTCTATAACGACACGTATTTGTTTGATCAGAATGCCTGCTCTGCCCCCCACCTCATCGTCTGGTTGGGAAAGTTAGAGAACATGGAGAAAGCACAAGAAATATTCTGGACTGCCGTTCAGGATGAAGTGAAAAGGAAATATGAGTTTCAGGCTGTATTGGCGGTAGACAAGTTGACTGCTTTCTATCGGCAGGCCATAGCGATGGATATTCAAAAAGAGCCGATAGAAGATAATACGCTTGTACGTGTGAAACTAAAACAACTTTCGCCTGTGATTGACGAGTTCAGATGTGCAGGTGGTTATTTCTCCGAATATGTGGCATCTTCTTTGGATGAAATGGCGGCTATCGTGAAAAATAGATATCAGACATTGGCTTATTATGGGCTGAATAGAGAGGAACTGGATCGGTTTGTGGTGGATAATCGGTTGGTGGGCATCGATCGGATTGTGCCATTGGGAGAAACTACAAGTTTCTCTTTTACTTGGGATGGTTACAACTTGATACAAACCTTATCTCGAGAGTGCATTGTGTTATAATATGCTTGAAATTAAGAGAATTGTAAATAGTATCTTCAGCTCTAATAGTTACTTGCTGTATAGTGACGATTCGCCTGAAGTGTGGTTGATAGACGCAGGTGACGTAGACCCTATTTGTAATTATTTGGCTTTAAATAGCAAAAAACTTAAAGGTGTGTTATTGACTCATACTCATTTTGATCACATTTATGGATTAAATCGTTTGGCTAATGTATTTCCTGAATTAATGGTTTACACATCATACCGTGGAAAGGAGGGACTAGGGTCTGATAAACTAAATATGTCTCGCTATAATTTGCGACCATTTGTCTTTCGGTCTGACAATGTGGAAATATTACAGGAAGGGCAAGAAGTGCAGTTGTGGGAGAATGTACGGTTGATGGCTTTTGAAACTCCTGGTCATGATTGGAGTGCACTCTGCTTTAAAGTGGGAGATGCTGTTTTTACAGGTGACTCTTATTTACCACAATACGACTTAATCACAAATTTTCCTAAAAGTAATAAAGAGCAGGCTTTTAAATCGTTGGAGAGAATAAAGGAACTTTCTGTAGGATGTAGTCTTTATCCTGGGCATGGAGATATTGTGTATGCGTAAATATTGGATACAATTGTTGCGTCTTATTTCTTTCCTTTTTATCCCTTACTACGTAAGAAGATCAAATAAACATAGATAATTTTCGTTATGAACAAACGAATTTGGCTTTCGCTTGCTCACATGGGTGGCCGTGAGCAAGACTTTATAAAAGAGGCATTTGACACAAACTGGGTGGTACCTTTAGGCCCGAATGTAGATGCTTTTGAAAAAGCATTGGCTGACTATTTACAAGACGATCGTCAGGTGGTGGCACTGAGCGCTGGGACAGCTGCTTTACATTTAGGACTAATTTTACTAGGTGTTAAACCGGGTGATGAAGTGATTTGCCAGAGCTTTACATTCGCGGCATCGGCAAATCCAATCTCTTATCTGGAAGCTAAACCAGTGTTTGTGGACAGTGAAAAAGATACGTGGAATATGGATCCGGTATTGCTGGAAGAGGCTATCAAAGACCGTTTGCGTAAAACCGAGAAATTGCCAAAAGCAATCATTCCGGTACATCTATATGGTATGCCGGCCAAGATGGACGAAATTATGGAGATTGCACATCGGTATGATATTCCGGTGCTGGAAGATGCTGCGGAGGCTCTCGGCTCTAAATTAAACGGACAGATGTGTGGAGTATTTGGAGAATTGGCTGCTCTTTCGTTCAATGGAAACAAGATGATAACGACTTCAGGTGGTGGTGCACTGATTTGTCGTACGGAAGAGGAAGCGAAGCAGACTAAATTTTATGCAACCCAAGCCCGGGATGCCGCTCCACACTACCAGCATACACACATCGGTTATAATTATCGTATGAGTAATATCTGTGCTGGTATTGGGAGAGGACAAATGTTTGTGTTGGAAGAACACATTGCTCGGCGTCGTGCCCATCAGGCACTTTATACGAATTTGTTGAAAGATGTACCCGGAATAACAGTGATGCAGAATCCGAATGATCGTTTTCAGTCAAACTTTTGGCTGACCTGTATCTTGGTTGATCCGAAAATAGCCGGAAAGACAAGAGAGGACATTCGTCTGAAATTGAATGCTGAAAATATTGAAACACGTCCGTTATGGAAGCCGATGCACCTGCAGCCTGTATTTGTGGATGCTCCATTTTATGGCAATGGTACGAGTGAACGTCTGTTTGACATTGGTCTTTGCTTGCCTTCCGGACCAATGTTGACAGAAGAAGACGTTGAAAAGGTAGTGAATATGATCAAGAGGGTATAGACCGAAATTGGGCAGGTATCATTCTTGGGTTTGAAATAATTCATAAAAATATTAAGATAAATCTTCGCTGTAGAATAATTGTATGAAAAAAGTAGCATTACTAACTGGAATCACTGGTCAGGATGGTTCATTTCTTGCTGAGTTTTTAATAGAAAAGGGGTATGAAGTTCACGGAATTCTTCGTCGTTCTTCTTCATTTAATACAGGACGTATTGAGCATCTTTATTTGGATGAATGGGTGCGTGATATGAAACAACAACGATTAGTAAATCTCCATTATGGGGATATGACGGATAGTAGTTCATTGATTCGTATTATTCAACAAGTGCAGCCCGATGAGATCTATAACCTTGCTGCTCAAAGTCATGTAAAGGTGTCTTTTGATGTTCCTGAATATACGGCCGAAGCTGATGCGGTGGGCACACTGCGTATGCTTGAAGCTGTCCGTATTCTTGGTTTAGAGGAGAAGACAAGAATTTATCAGGCTTCTACTTCAGAACTTTATGGTAAGGTACAGGAAATTCCTCAAAAGGAGACCACTCCTTTCTATCCGCGTAGTCCATACGGAGTAGCTAAGCAATACGGTTTCTGGATAACCAAGAATTACCGTGAGAGTTATGGAATGTTTGCTGTGAATGGTATTCTGTTCAATCATGAAAGCGAACGTCGAGGAGAGACTTTTGTAACTCGAAAGATAACTCTTGCTGTTTCTCGTATTGTACAAGGTTTTCAAGATAAGTTATATTTAGGTAATCTGGATGCTCGTCGTGACTGGGGATATGCGAAGGATTACGTAGAGTGTATGTGGCTTATTCTTCAATATGATACGCCGGAAGACTTCGTGATAGCTACAGGCGAGATGCATACCGTTCGTGAATTTACTACTTTAGCATTTCGAGAGGCTGGCATTGAAATTCGTTGGGAAGGTGAGGGTGTTGATGAAAAGGGCATTGATGTAAGTACCGGTAAAGTGCTTGTTGAGGTTGATCCTAAATATTTTCGTCCTTGCGAGGTTGAGCAATTATTGGGTGACCCTACTAAGGCAAAAACTGTATTGGGTTGGAATCCAACGAAAACAAGTTTTTCTGAACTTGTGAGGATAATGGTGACGCATGATATGAAGTTTGTGAAGAAATTATATCTTAAAAAGTAAGTAACAGATTTGTCTGCGTTTGGTATTCGCTCATTGTGTATTTTTCGGTTCTGTGTACGTAAGCATCGCAAGGTGACACGTCAAAATAGAATGTTAACGATAAATAAGAGAGGATGTCAATCTTTAGAAAAATAATCACTTCTTTGTTTGATTGTTGCACAAATAGTCGTACTTTTGTTTATGGGTAATATCAATGTATAATCGTATGGCAACAGTATCATTGAAAATACGTCTGAATTATAATCAGATATTAGAGTTAACTCAACAACTTTCTGATGATGATAAGTTGGAATTGAGCCGTGCACTTACTGCTGAAACGAGAGGCATTAAGTTGAGACGGTTGTTGGAAGCTTTTAAAACAGATGAAATTTCCCAAAAGGAGATAGATGCAGAAGTGGAAGCTGTTAGGCAAGAGGCGTATGAAAAGCGATTGCGAAATGAGAATAATTATTGATACAAATCTTTGGATTAGCTTTCTTATAGGCAAGAAGCTGTCTTGCTTGTTGGAACTCATATCTAACGGAAATGTAGAACTTGTAGTTTCTAAAGAACTTTTAGATGAGATTGAAAGCGTTGCTTCACGTCCTAAATTTGTGAAATATTTCTCCAAAGAGCATTTAGATATGCTATGGGATTTTTTGGATCAAGAGACATTGTATTACGAAATAGGTAATATTTCTTCCCGTTGTCGGGATCCTAAGGATGATTATTTATTAGAACTTGCATTAGTGTCAAGAGCTGATTATCTGATAACTGGGGATAAAGATTTATTGATTGTGAAAGAAGTCGGTTCTTGCCAGATAATTACTGTCATGGAGTTTGACGCATTAACTTCTTCATTAGGCTGTTCTGCTCTCCTTCATGAAGATATAGAAGATTATTACGCTATTGTTATTGGAGAATAGAGTAAATGTATAGTAACAACATAAACTGAAAGCCGCTATCCCGAAATCATCCGGATAGCGGCTTTTTTAAAATAGTGCGTTTATCAAACGCACTATTCACGCAATTTTTTGTACTTTTGCCGACTGTTTAATAGACACATCCGAAAAAACTTTAAAAAACGAAATAAAATGGCAGTAGAATTAAAAGACCTGACTAAACGCAGCGAGAATTATTCGCAGTGGTATAATGAGTTGGTGGTGAAGGCCGATCTGGCAGAACAATCGGCTGTGCGTGGCTGTATGGTGATCAAACCTTACGGATACGCTATCTGGGAGAAAATGCAGCGTCAGCTGGACGATATGTTTAAGGAAACAGGACACGTGAATGCCTATTTCCCTTTGCTGATTCCGAAGTCTTTCCTCAGCCGTGAAGCGGAACATGTGGAAGGTTTTGCAAAGGAGTGTGCAGTAGTAACACACCATCGTCTGAAAAATGCTCCTGACGGTAGCGGAGTAATTGTAGACCCGGAAGCTAAACTGGAAGAAGAACTGATTATCCGTCCTACTTCTGAAACCATCATCTGGAATACTTATAAGAACTGGATTAATTCTTATCGCGATCTGCCTATTTTGTGTAATCAATGGGCGAACGTGATGCGTTGGGAAATGCGTACCCGCCTCTTCCTGCGTACTGCAGAATTCCTGTGGCAGGAGGGACATACAGCACACGCCACTCGTGAAGAAGCTGAAGAAGAAGCAGTACGTATGCTGAACGTATATGCGGAATTTGCCGAAAAATATATGGCTGTTCCTGTAGTGAAAGGTGTGAAATCTGCCAATGAACGTTTTGCCGGTGCACTGGACACTTACACTATCGAAGCCATGATGCAGGACGGAAAGGCTCTGCAAAGTGGTACGTCTCACTTCCTTGGACAGAATTTTGCCAAGGCATTTGATGTGCAGTTCGTGAACAAGGAAAATAAAATGGAATATGTTTGGGCTACTTCATGGGGGGTATCTACCCGTTTGATGGGAGCACTGATCATGACTCACTCTGATGATAACGGACTTGTACTGCCTCCTCATCTGGCTCCGATACAAGTGGTTATCGTGCCTATCTATAAGAATGCAGAGATGCTGCAGAAGATTGATGAGAAGGTAGCCGGTATTGTTGCTAAACTGAAATCTATGGGTATTTCGGTGAAGTATGATAATGCTGATAACAAACGTCCGGGCTTCAAGTTTGCAGACTATGAATTGAAAGGTGTACCTGTACGCCTTGTGATGGGTGGTCGTGATCTGGAAAACAATACAATGGAAGTAATGCGCCGCGATACGCTGGAAAAAGAAACCCGTTCTTGCGATGGTATCGAGGAATACGTAAAAGATCTGTTGGAAGAAATTCAAGCAAATATTTACCAGAAGGCTCTCAACTATCGTAACTCTCACATCACGAAAGTAGATAGTTACGATGAATTCAAGGAAAAGATTGAAGAAGGTGGCTTTATCCTTGCTCACTGGGATGGTACTACCGAAACTGAGGAGAAGATCAAGGAAGATACAAAGGCTACTATCCGCTGTATTCCTTTTGAAACTTTCCTGGATGATGATAAAGAACCGGGTATCTGTATGGTGACCGGTAAACCGTCGGTTTGCCGTGCTTTGTTTGCCCGTTCATATTAATAAGATATCATAAAGATAATAGGAGAGGGCTGCACTTCCGTATAGGAGGATGCAGCCCTCTTTTTTCTTATAGGGAAGAAGTTAGAACAATTGTGTTTTCAGGCCGAATGATAAACTGAGGTAGTCTTTCGGTTTCAGATATTTGTTAAGGAATGCACTTACCACGTACAGATCGCATGTACTTATCTCATAGAAGAAAGTGACAGCTCTTGCCCCCAGGCGCCAGCGTGGAGGTATGTTGTAAGTCAACCGTTGCCCCAGGAAAACATGGATACGTATTTTGGATGAGAAGCCATAGTAACCTTTCGGATAACGGTCGGGCTCATGTGCCCAGAATTCACCTCCGAATACGGTATTTAGATACATACCGCATGCGAGAGGCTCAACTGCAAAATCTTGTCCAAGTGAGATGCTCCAAGGCATATAGTTCTGTTTCAAGGTCATGGTGATTTTGGTACGTTTGGAATCATATTTAGGCAGGATACCAAAGAGGATATCCGTTTCCCACTGATTTCGTTTACCATAATCCCATCCGGTACCCAATGACAGCAATCCCATATTACCGGCAAATTGCAGTTTGGTATGAGTCGGTATCAGACTTTCCCAGTGTTTCCGATAACGATGGACACGCTTATCATAACGGCTGGAACGTTTCTCACTAATATCGGCGCTATCTATTTTAGTTTCCTCTTTTTCCAACCATACCGTATCATATTTCACAATAATAATAGTATCCCTGAACACTTGGGCCGGCTCTGTATTTATTGTTTTCACTTCCTGTGCATGGCCGGTTGACGAATAGACAAGAAGGAAGCATATCAATGCTTTAATAATAGACCACTTCGCGCTCATATCCGTCAGGAGTTACAGTGAATATATAGTAGCAACGGTTTTTCATGCAATCACTCATGTAGTACATCACGCCATCATCAAAAAGATCCTCTTCGAATACATGATGTTCGTGAGCTGCCGTGCAGAATAATAAACCGGGAAATTTCTTAATGCTATATTGGAAAACCTGGGCTACATTATTATTGAACTCGAAGCAGAATGGACGTATATGCATGGAGAAGATGGTACGGTCATATTCCTCACGGCGGTCATCCAGCTGAGCATTGATGAAGTCAAAGTCAGGAATAGGACGGGAGTAATCGAACTCGAGAGCATTGGTATTCAGACAAACGAATTTGATGCGGCCGGCAATAAATGAGAAATTCGAATCACCGAAAATGGCGCGATAAGTTTCTTCACCTGTACCAAGACAGTCATGGTTACCTATGAGACCAACATAAGGAACTCTCAGTTTATTCATGATATCACGTTGCCACAAGAATTCGTCAGTGACACCAAAATCGCTGAAATCTCCGCCATGGATGACAAAATCAATGTCATCTCGTTTATTGAGGTGATTGACAAAATCCAGAGTTTCATCATACCAACGTTGTGAATCGCCCATGGTAACAAAACGGATTGTCGTCTTGCCTTTACAATTGGCTTCTATCTTTTCTATATTGCGATTGTTTATATCCGTCGGACCACTGATACGCACATCATAAGGATGGTAATCTATCATGTCGCAACCGCCCATAAACAGACCAATGAGCGGAATGAATAGGAGTTTAGATAATTTCATGTGTAATGATATTAATAGTATATGTAATCTCTATATTGAAAACTGGATGCAAAGATAGAGTTTTCTTTTTGATTAATGATTGTCTTATATTCCTTTTTTCTGTCCTTTCATGCTACACTGATTATCTGGTGATTGTCTATTTTTTAGACGGAGGTGTCTAATTATTAGACACTTGATGGCTGGGATTAGAAAGCTAATTTCTTGATAATAAATGGATTTTAAGTTTTGGCACGCTTTCTGCATTTATATAGTTAAAGTATTGCGTACATTAATCTTATATGCTAAAGAGTAGATTAAAAGAAATAACTAATAACTCATAATTTAAAGAACATCATGATTGAAATTAATGACATCAGTAAAGTATTCCGTACATCGGAAGTGGAAACAGTAGCATTGAACCACGTGAACCTTGAAGTGAAAGAGGGGGAGTTTGCAGCTATTATGGGACCGTCAGGTTGCGGAAAATCAACCCTGTTGAATATTCTGGGATTACTGGATAATCCGACGGAAGGATCATATAAACTTCTGGGACAGGAAGTAGGGAACCTGAAAGAAAAAGAGCGTACACGCGTTCGTAAAGGTAAACTGGGTTTTGTATTCCAAAGCTTCAATCTGATAGACGAACTGAATGTATATGAAAATGTGGAATTGCCTTTGACTTATCTTGGCATCAAAGCTTCCGAACGTCGCCGGATGGTGGAAGATATACTGAAACGTATGAATATCAGTCATCGTGCCAAACACTTTCCACAACAGCTTTCCGGTGGTCAGCAGCAACGTGTAGCCATTGCCCGTGCTGTGGTTACTAATCCTAAGCTGATACTTGCCGATGAGCCGACCGGTAACCTGGATTCTAAGAACGGTGCAGAAGTAATGAACTTGCTGACGGAGTTGAACCGGGAAGGAACTACCATTATCATGGTGACACATTCCCAGCACGATGCTTCTTTCGCCCATCGTACGATTCATTTGTTCGATGGCAGTATAGTGGCAAGTGTTGCAGCACAGGAAATGTAAGTTACGATTATTACAAGATTAAAGTATGAAACAAATCTATTATGTCATAAGGACCTTATTACGTGGGCGCGGTTCGAATATTATCAAAGTCATTTCTCTTGGATTGGGGTTGACGATGAGTATTTTGCTGTTTTCTCGTGTGGCTTTTGAGCAAAGTTACGACACCTTCTACAAAGACTATGACAATTTATATCAGATATTTTCTATTTTTTCAGCTGATGGTGAACAGTTTGAGCCTCAAAAGCAAAACTGCGGTCCCGTGGCAGGTGCCATATTGGAAAACTTCCCGAAAGAAGTGGAAGCAGCCACCAGTATCGCCTATTTTCTCGGTGGTCCATTGTATAATGGTAGTGTCCGTTTCGATGACGAGATCCTGTTGGCAGACTCACTCTTTTTCCGAACTATGGGTATTGAGGTACTGAGCGGAAATCCGGAGAATGAACTGGTACAACCGGATGTTATTTTTCTGAGCGACCGCTTGGCACAGAAAATCTTCGGCGGCGAAAACCCTATTGGAAAAGTGCTGAGCTACAATAAAGAAATAACATTTACAGTGAAGGGGACTTATGCTGCTTTACCGGAAAATACTACGATGCGTCCCGAGGGAGTTGTATCTATGCCCACAGCCTGGAGTCGCAGTTGGGGTAACTATTCCTGGCGTGGGGGAGACAGTTACTACGAATATATCCGTTTCCGTCCGGGAGCTGATAAAGAGATTATCAATGCCCGACTGGATGACATGATACAGAAATATCGTCCGGAAGAGGATAAGAAAGCTTATGGCTATACAGCTTTTGTCAAACCCATCCGTGATGTATATCGAAACGAAGACCAGGTGAAACGAATGGATAGCATTATGAGTATCCTGGCTTTTGCAATTCTTTTTATTGCAGCACTAAACTATGTATTGATATCCATCTCCTCGCTTACTTACCGCGCAAAAGCGGTGGGAGTACATAAGTGTAGTGGTGCAAGCGGAGGTACTGTATTCTCAATGTTTCTTCTGGAGACAGGTATTATCATTGTACTGGCTCTGGTGCTAATGGGACTGATATTGCTTAATTTTCAGGAGTTTATAGAAGATACTACCGCAGCTAAACTGAGTGTACTTTTTGCACCCGATCGTATTTGGGTACCGCTCGCTGTAGTGTTGGTTCTTTTTGTTGTGGGGGGAGTATTGCCAGGCAGATTATTTGCGCGGATACCGGTGTCGCAGGTTTTTCGTCGTTATACGGAAGGTAAGAAGGGGTGGAAACGTCCATTACTTTTTATCCAATTCGCAGGTGTGGCCTTTATCTGTGGACTGATGTATGTGGTGATGGCGCAGTACAATTATGTGAAAGATAAAGATATGGGATATAATCCGCAGCGTGTAGCGGTGGGGAATGCTTATTTTGGTAGTGAGGAGGAGAGTGGACCGGCATTGCAGTTTTTCCGTGGTCTGCCTTATGTAGAAGAAGTTTCTTCTGCGGTCAGTACCCCTATCTGGAGCTATAGTGGCTCAATGATTGAAGGAGAAAGTGGACAGTCCCTCTTCTCAACACGCTACAGTTTTGCTCTTGAAGATTACTTTAAAATGATGGGTATGACAATGAAGGAAGGTCGTGCTCCGCGTGCAGCAGATGAAATAGTAGTGAATGAGGCTTTTGCGGAGAGGATGCGTTGGGGAGACAAGGCTTTGAACCACCCGTTACGTACAGAAGGCAAAAATTTTAAAGTAGTAGGTATATTGAAAGATTTTCATATCGGTTCCTATTACCAGCCACAGGATGTCATAATGTTCGGATATACCCGTACTTTCGGTAATACTGTCCATGTGCGTCTCAAAGAACCTTTTGCTGAGAATTTACGGCGTCTGAACAAAGACGTAAACGAAGCTTATCCGGACAAAACGATTGACTTTGCCGGATTGGAACAACGAATATTGGAACGGTATAATCCGGTTCGTGTCTTTAGCAATGCTACGATATTGGCGGCGGTAACCATGTTCTTTGTCATGCTGATGGGCCTGATAGGTTATACTACGGATGAAGTGCGCCGTCGTTCCAAAGAAATTGCCATTCGTAAAGTGAATGGGGCGGAATCTTCGGGGATATTGGAGTTACTTTCAAAAGATGTCCTTTATGTAGCGGGACCGGCTGTCATTATCGGTATTATTGCCTCGGCATACGTCAACGAGATGTGGATGGACCAGTTTGCTGCACAGGTGCCGCTTTCGTGGCCGGTATATGTGCTGATAGCATTGGTTATCCTGTTACTTATTGTTGCTTGCGTCATCTGGAAGTCATGGCGGATAGCGAATGAAAATCCGGTGAAGAGTATTAAAAGCGAATAAATTATTATAATAGATAAAAGTTATCATTATGAGACACCTTTATTATACCCTGCAAACTTTGCTTCGCGGACGCGGATCAAATATCATTAAAGTTATTTCTTTGTCATTAGGGCTACTGATGTCTGTTTTCCTTTTTGCACGTATTGCTTTCGAGTTGAGTTTTGATAATTTCTATTATGAACCGGAGAATCTTTACATTGTCAAGACCGGTTGGATGAATAAGGGAGTGTTGAGTGGTGGAGAGGGGTATAATACCATCCAAACCATTCCTGCTACCATTGCAGAGGAATTTCCTGATGAGGTACAGAGTGCTACTACCAGCTGTTCTCTTTTTGGTAAGGAGTATCGCTTGGGAGAACATAAGTTCATGTTACCTACAGTGATGGCAGATACTCTTTATTTTGCCACCCTAGGTATCGAAGTATTGGAGGGAAATCCACAGGAATTGGCAAATCCGGATGCAATATTCTTGTCTCATACATCGGCACGCACTATTTTCGGCAGTGAGTCACCATTAGGGAAGACATTGAATTACTCAATTGGTGGTACTATGGTACCTATGCTCGTAAAAGGTGTCTATGCTGATGTGCCACTGAATACAGAATTATATACTCGTCCTGAAGCTATTGTCTCTTTTCCCAGCATCGAACGGCATACCCGTTGGTCTTTAGGCTGGAACAGTGGCGGTAATTACGACGGATACGTACGTTTACGAAATCCTGTTGATGCTAATAAATTGAATAAGCATCTTTCAGTTGCTATTGCCCGTCATATTCCGGAAGAGAGCGGGTTGGAATTGAAAGTTACTGTGGAACCTATGCGTAGTCTGCACCTTGCCAAGCCGACGGTACGGAAAATGATTTGGATCATGGCATTGCTTGGAGTAGTGCTACTTTTTATAACAACACTAAATTATGTATTGATATCGATAGCTTCACTGACGCAACGTGCAAAATCTATTGGTGTACACAAGTGTAGTGGAGCATCCGAACGTAGCATTTTCTCCATGTTTCTGATGGAGACAGCGGTAGTGATTCTACTGGCACTATTATTGATAGGAGTGTTGGTGTATGTTTTCCATGAAAAAATGGAAGAACTGGCATCTATTCCGTTGAGTGTTCTCTTTGCCTGGCAGAACTTGTGGGCACCTTTGTCTGTAGTTGCTCTCTTATTTCTGTTGGGAGGATGTTTACCTGGTATTTTGTTTTCGCGTATACCGGTGACGCAAGTGTTCCATCGCTATACTTCCGGACGTCGTGGTTGGAAGCGGGTACTATTATTCATACAGTTTGGAGGTGCGGCATTCATACTGGGCATGATGCTGGTGGTATTTATACAATATAATTATGCAACCGGGCGTGATCGTGGTTTCCGTCCTGAACGCGTTGCATACGTTTACCAACGATTAGAAAATCCGGATAATTTGCGTAGTGTTCTTTTAGGATTACCCTATGTAGAGTCTGTGGCTTCTGCCAGTGCATCGTTACTGGGTTTTTATGCTCCTTACATGGTGACTGATAATCAAGGAAACCGGCTTTTTTCTCCTCGCTTTTCTATATTCGATACGGATTACCTGGACTTTATCGGCTTACGACTTAAAGCAGGGAAAAACTTATCGGGTAGTGGACAATTGCTTGTAAACCGTACTTTTGTAGAAAAGATGAAATGGGAGGGTACCGGTATAGGTGAACACGTAAATGATCTGGGTACAGTAGTAGGCATTTTGGATTCGTTCAGTTTTCCTCTTGCACCGGATGATAGCGATCCGGTTATGATAGCTTGGACGGAAGGCATAGAAAGCATTCTACATGTGCGCTTGAAGAAGCCTTTTGACGATAATCTTATCCGGCTGAATGAAGAGATGCAGCATGTGTATCCGCAGAATGAGTTACTGTTTCGTTCAATGGAAAAAGAGATGCGAAGTTATTCGGAATCCGTTCGCATATTCCGTGATGTCACTTTATTGGCATCTGTTACAATCTTGTTTATCATTCTTATGGGGCTCATTGGTTATGTAAATGATGAAATTCGTTTGCGCTCTAAGGAAATTGCTATTCGTAAGGTGAATGGGGCAGAAGTGAGCGGTGTACTGCGTCTACTGACGCGTGATGTCTTGTGGTTGGCAATTCCGGCTGTAACGATTGGTACAATCGGAGCATTCAAAGCCGGTGAAGTTTGGATCAGTCAGTTTAGGGATGCTATTTCCTTGCCTGTAATGGGGTATATGGGTGTTGCTGTGGCTCTGCTTATGTTTATTATCATGTGCGTTGTGATTAAGGCATGGTACATTGCTAATGAGAATCCCGTACAAAGCATTCAGAGCGAGTAGACGTGTTTTTAAGACTTAATGGTGCGAATTGCTTACGCGATACTCTCTTTATTTTTCTTTCGGATATATATCCATAGCACCACAAGTGCTGTCTGGAAAGCAAAGAAATCGGCAACAGGCATACTGGTCCAGATCCCGTCCAGTCCTAAAAAACGGGGAAAGAAGATCAAGCCGGGAAGCAGATATAAAAGTTGCCGGGTGAGCGAAAGGAATATACTGATTTTAGCTTTTCCAATACTCTGGAAGAAATTACCGATCACAATCTGTGCACCCACCAATGGGAACATCAGCACACAAATGCGGACACCGCGGGAAGCAATGTCAATCAGTTCCTGATCATTTGTGAAGATAGCGGATACTGCATGAGGGAAAAGTTCGCAAATAAGGAAACCGCTGCTTGTGATACACACACCGGTCAGAATACTCAGTTTCAGTGTTTGTTTCACACGGTCGTGCTTTTGTGCACCGAAGTTATATCCTACGATGGGCTGCATACCCATAGTCAATCCTAACACAATCATTATATAGAGAGTGAGCAGGCGATTGATGATACCATAAGCTCCGATAGCCATATCACCCCCGTGACGTTGCAACGAATTATTAATGATAATCACAATGGCACAGGCACAAACATTCATCAGGAAAGGAGACATACCGATTGAAAAGATACTACTGATGATGCGCTTTTTCAATTTCCAGAAGTCCGGGCGGAAACGGACGAAACTATCCTTATTAAGAAAATGCTTCACAACCCATACCATACCGATGAACTGTGAAATAACGGTTGCCGTAGCTGCTCCGCGAATTCCCCAGTCAAAATGGAAAATGAAGATAGGAGCAAGGATGATGTTGCAGACCACTGTTACCATGGAAGTCAACATCGCCTTTTTAGGATATCCTGTGGCACGCATAATATTGTTTAGCCCGATCATTGTATAAGTAATTGGGGTTCCTGCCAGGATAATTTGCATGAAGTCACGTGCATAAGGTAATGTTTCGGAACTGGCACCGAAGAATCTCAATATATCATCCAGAAACAGAAAAGCAAGTCCGCCGAATACTACTGCATTAATCAGACAAAACATCAGTGTGTTTCCCAATACCTCAGTTGCTCCGTCTAAATCTTTCTGCCCCAGACGGATGGATGAAATGGTAGAACCGCCTGCCGATACCAGCGTACAGAATGCTACCACAAGGTTCATCAAAGGGAATGTAATAGCTAATCCGGCAATACCCATTGCACCTACACCATGACCTATGAAAATGCTGTCGATAATGTTGTACAGAGAAGTTATTGTCATGCCGATAATAGCGGGTATGGAATACTGTAACAGCAGTTTTCCGATGCTCTCGGTACCTAATATGTGAGGGTTATTATCCATAACTATTTATCTAAAGAAAGTGATGAGTCCGCGTTCGTCTGCTCCGGTCTGTGTCGTCCGCGTCTCTGTATTCGCTGCAAAGTTACTCATTTATTTGCTCGGTTCAAGGATTATTCTGACCTTTGTATCGTAATAGATAAGGTATTAACATTATAAGGTAAAAGAAAGTTTATATGGCTGAAACTAAAAACATCGCCGTTCTCTTCGATTTCGACGGTGTCGTTGTCGACACAGAGACGCAGTACAGCGTTTTTTGGCATAAAATGGGAGTAGATTACTTAGGTATGGAAGATCTGGAAAGTCGTGTAAAGGGGCAGACCCTGATGTACATCTACGATACCTTCTTTCCCGGTATGACAAAAGAGAGGGAGGAAATCACTGTAGGTCTTGACCGCTTCGAACAGAATATGTCATACGATTTTGTTCCCGGGGTGGAGGAATTTATTGCCGATCTTCACCGTAATGGTGTGAAAATGGCTGTAGTTACCAGCTCCAATGATAAGAAAATGGAAGCTGTATACCGTGCTAAACCTGAAATTAAAAGTATGTTCGACCGTATTCTCACAGCAGAAATGTTCACTGCCTCTAAACCTGCACCCGATTGTTTTCTGCTTGGTATGGAAGTATTTGACACTACTCCGGAAACAACTTATGTTTTTGAGGATTCCTTTAATGGTCTGAAAGCCGGAATGGCTTCCGGTGCTACAGTTATTGGTTTGGCTACCACTAATTCACGGGAAGAAATTACTCCGTTGTGTCACTATGTTCTGGATGATTTCCAGGGATTCACTTACGATAAATTAACAGAATTGCACAAGTAAAGGGAAAAAGGATTACCTTTGCGGCGATAAATAAAAGTACGAACTACAATTTACGATATATGATTTGCAACGTGTATCTGTACACAGTCAAAATTGTACATTGTAAATGATAAAATTGTAAATGAAACTATGGCTGGATATATTTCAGATGACACTCGTAAAGTGACCACTCATCGCCTTGTTGAAATGAAGCAAAGAGGCGAAAAGATTTCTATGTTGACATCCTATGATTATACTATGGCACAGATTGTGGATGGTGCAGGTATGGATGTAATCCTTGTGGGTGATTCTGCCAGTAATGTAATGGCTGGTAATGTGACGACACTTCCGATCACCCTTGATCAGATGATCTATCATGCTAAGTCCGTAGTTCGTGGAGTAAAACGTGCTATGGTTGTAGTGGATATGCCTTTCGGCTCTTACCAGGGCAATGAGATGGAAGGGCTTGCTTCTGCCATCCGCATTATGAAAGAGAGTCATGCAGATGCTTTGAAACTGGAAGGTGGCGAAGAAATAATAGGTACTGTAAAGCGCATTCTGAGTGCAGGTATTCCTATTATGGGACATCTGGGACTGATGCCGCAATCTATCAATAAGTATGGTACTTACACAGTTCGTGCCAAGGATGATACCGAAGCTGAGAAACTGGTGCGTGATGCCCATCTGTTGGAAGAGGCAGGATGCTTTGCCATTGTGTTAGAGAAAATCCCGGCGGAATTGGCAGAACGTGTGGCAAGTGAACTTACTATTCCTATTATCGGTATTGGTGCTGGCGGTGGAGTAGACGGACAGGTGCTGGTAATTCAGGATATGCTGGGTATGAATAATGGTTTCCGTCCTCGTTTCTTACGTCGTTATGCCGATTTGCATACGATCATGACTGACGCTATAAGCCGTTATATATCTGATGTGAAGAACTTAGACTTCCCGAATGAGAAAGAGCAATATTGATAATCTTTGGTCGCTGGGATTTATGCGGATATGCATGGCTAATTTCCTGCTTTTTGCATCCTTATATATACTATTCCCGGTACTACCTGCGGTGATGGTGTCACGCTTAGGCATTTCTACTGTACAGGTGGGTAGTATGTTTTTAGTGTTTGCGGTAGGTATGTTCCTTGTAGGACCATTTCACGCATATCTGGGAGATGCATATAAGCGAAAGCACGTGCTTGTCTACTCCACATTTGTAATGTTGGCAGCGACGATGGGTTATCTATTTGCTGATACTTTTACGAAATTGCTGTTACTTGCCGCTGTGCAGGGAGGAGCTTTCGGATTAGCGGCCACAGCGGGAATTACAGTTGCTATTGATATTACAAATTCTCCGCGCCGTAGCGCAGGGAATATGACATATGCTTTGGCGGCTCGTCTGGGTATGTTGGTAGGAGTGGGAGTCGGAATATGGATGTTCCATCTCAAAGGTTTCAGCATGGTAGTGTATCTCTCTGCATTGTGTGGTATATTTAGTATACTGTTTGCATTGCGGGTGTATGTTGCTTTCCGTGCACCTATAGGTGTGGGGCGTTGCAATATCGACCGTTTTTTGCTGTCACGGGCCTGGTTGCCTGCCCTCAATGTAGTACTGATAGCTTTTGTACCGGGAGTAGTAATACCTATAATAAAGGATGGGGATTACAGTGCGACCTTCTTCCTGGTTGTTTTGGTGATACTTACAGTACCTCTTACGAAGATATTCGTTAAGCTTTCGCAGCATTGCCAGCGTGGAACAGCAAATACAACTTGCCATTTGGCTATGGAAACGGGAATTTTAATAGGTATTGCAGTTTGCTGCTTCCTGTCAAACAACATAGAACTGTATTCTATGTTTGAAGATGGTTCAAGCATTGAAAAACCACACTTTTATGTAGATTTTCAATTGATCTATAAAATTATAGGTGTGGGAATCATTGTAGCACTACTGTTTTATTTCCTGCTGACACGTCCCTATTATAAGAGAAGACGAGTGAGATAAACCCGTGTCAAAACAAATATGGGATAAAAATAATCCCTCCAATAATTGCCGCCGCAACAGCACATACCAGCACTGCACCGGCGGCAATATCTTTTACTTGTCCTGCAATGGGATGACGCTCCGGTGATACCAGATCCACCAATCTTTCAATTGCCGTATTGAAGAGCTCCGCAGCTACGACCACACCAATACAAAGGATAATGATTATCCATTCCGTACGTGTAATGTCGAAAAGAAAACCTGCACCTATCACGATTGTTGTAGTAATCAGGTGGAAACTAAGATTCTGTTCTTTCCCAATACATTGCCGGATGCCTTTCCAAGCGTATCCAAAGCTTCGGATTTGTTTCTTAAAATCGTATTTCATGCTAAATAGTTACAAGTTACAAGCTACAAGTAGGGTTGTGAAGTCATACTGAAAAAGTACTAGTCACTTGTAGCTCGTAGCTTACTCAGTTTCTTGAAACTTGTTTCACTCCTTTTACTGTTCTCAGTTTCTTTATAAGTGTTTCCAGACGTCCCGTATCACCTACCATAATTGTCATAGTGCCGGAGAATAGTCCGTCATGAGAGTCTATGCCGATGGAGCGTAGAGAAATATCATTTTCTTTAGATATGATCGAGGTGATGTTAGTTACAATACCAATATCATCATGGCCTACTACACGAAGCGTTATAGGATATTGTGTACCTTGTGACTTACCTGCCCAACGTGCTTTTACAATCCGGTATCCGAATCGTTCGCGTAGTTGAGTGGCATTGGGACAATCGCTGCGATGTATCTTAATACCACCGGTCACACTCACAAAGCCAAATACATCATCTCCATAAATCGGGTTACAGCAGCGTGCTAACTTGAAGTCTAACCCTTTCAGATCTTGATCGATTACCAGTACATCTTCTTTTGAACGGGTGATTTCGTCGTTCTGCGTCTGTTGCAGATTATATCCCTCAGCACTACGGTATATGATGTCGTCATGCGTATCATTTTCCCGTCTCTGTTGTTCTAAGTATTTGTCGATGATTTCGTTAACATCCAACGTTTCATCGGCAATGTTTTGATAGAAATCAGTCACAGTCTTGAAACCGAGGCGTTTAATGAGGCGCATCATGACAGCTTCATCATACTCTATTTTCCGGTTTTTGAATTTCCTTTCAATAGTTTCTTTGGCAAAGGCATGCTGCCGGGCAACCATCTCTTTCAAAGCTTGGCGTATCTTGGTACGTGCTTTGGAGGTAGTCACGATGTTCAGCCAGTCCTGCTTCGGTGTCTGGGTATTCGAAGTCATAATCTCCACCTGGTCACCGCTGTTCAGTACCTGACGAAGTTGTGCATTCTTGCCATTAACTTTTGCACCGATACACTTGCATCCCAATTTACTATGGATATGAAAAGCAAAATCCAGCACTGTGGCGCCTTTACCTAACTTAAACAGATCACCTTTCGGGGTGAACACGAAGACTTCGTCCTCATACAAATCCAGTTTGAACTGGTCCATAGCTTCCAATCCATTACTATCTGAATTTTCCAAAGCCTCACGTACCGTAGTCAACCATTCATCCAATCCCGTTTCTCCCTTCACACCTTTATAGCGCCAGTGGGCGGCCAAGCCTCGTTCGGCAATATCGTCCATGCGTTCAGTACGTATCTGTACTTCTACCCATTTGCCTTCAGGGCCCATCACAGTGATGTGCAATGATTCGTAACCATTACTTTTGGGCACGGATAACCAGTCGCGCAGACGTTTGGGATTGGGTTGATACATATCTGTTACAATGGAATATGCTTGCCAGCATTCCTGCTTTTCCTTGTCTACAGGTGAGTCTAGAATGATACGGATGGCAAAAAGGTCATACACTCCTTCGAAAGGGCATTTCTGCTTCTTCATTTTTTGATAGATGGAGTGGATGGACTTTGTACGTCCTTTGATGTGGAAATGTAGTCCGGCATCTTCCAGTTTTTTCTGCATAGGGGTGATAAAAGCTGCAATATACTTATCGCGGGATGCTTTTGTTTCGTTCAGTTTATCCTTAATATGGTAATAGACCTCTTTTTCCGTATATTTCAGAGAGAGGTCTTCCAGTTCCGATTTCAGCTTATATAAGCCCAATTTATGAGCGAGGGGAGCATAGAGATATGCAGCCTCGTTGGCCACTTGCCGACGGGCTTCGTCGTTCTTGCTATCTTTAATCTGCCGCATAATGTTCACACGGTCAGCAATCATTATCAGAATTACGCGCATATCTTCCGCAAAGGAGAGCAACAGATTGCGAAAGTTTTCCGATTCGATAGTCGGACTTTTGGAATAAAGTTCATTTACGCGTATCAGTCCACGGATAATACCGGCCACGTCTTCACCGAAAGCAGCCTGCACTTCTTCGGGAGTACAAGCTCCGTTTCTCACACTTTCGTGCAACATAATACCCAGAATTGACGCCCGCTTCATTCCTATTTCTTCGGCAACGATAACGGCGGTCTGCATATCCTTAACCAGTGGATTCAATCCGAAAGTGTCGCGTTGAACCCGGTTATCCTTTATAGAGTTGATAAGATGTGTTTTCAGTTTTCTGCAGTCACCCTTCTGTAATGTCTCACCAGTCAACTGTAATAATTTTCGGTAGAGAGAGAAGAGCAATTTCTTCTCTTCAGTAGTGAAAAATTCATCTCTTTCCATAATCGTCCATTTTTGTGGTGTAAAGGTAGTTTTTTTCTTCTTTTTCTTGATAGGGCTTGCAGTTTTTTTGTATTTTTGGCAATCAATTAATAAAAATAGATAATATGATAACACCGCAAGACAAAGAGTTGCTTACGCAAAAAGGTATCTCAGAAGAACAGATAGCCGAACAATTGGCTTGTTTCGAGAAAGGTTTTCCATATCTGAAGCTGGCTGCTGCCGCTTCTCTGGAAAAAGGCATTCTGGCTCCTGCAGCAGATGAGCAAAAGCTCTATCTCGATGCATGGGACGCTTATACTCGGACAGATAAGGTAGTAGTGAAATTTGTTCCTGCATCAGGTGCAGCGAGCCGTATGTTCAAGAATTTGTTCGAATTTCTCGGAGCTGATTATAATGCCCCCGAAACTAAATTTGAAAAGACATTCTTTGAACAGATTGAAAAATTCGCTTTCTATGATGATTTGAATGCTGCCTGTGAGAAGATGTTTGGAAAAGATATTCCTGCGTTGGTGTCTGAAGGAAACTGTAAAGCCGTAGTTGCTGCACTGCTTGAAGCAGCAGGATTGAATTATGGTGCATTGCCGAAAGGTCTACTGAAATTCCACAGATATGAAGATGGTAACCGTACACCGCTGGAAGAACATCTTGTAGAGGGTGCGCTCTATGCAGCCAATAAGAATGGTAAAGTAAATGTGCATTTTACTGTTTCTCCCGAACACCGTCGTTTGTTTGAAGCATTGGTGGCAGATAAAGCGGCTGTTTATGCAAAGAAATACGGAGTCGATTATAATGTAACTTTCTCTGAGCAGAAACCGAGTACGGATACGATTGCTGCCGATATGGATAATCAACCTTTCCGTGATAATGGTAAGTTGCTATTCCGTCCGGGTGGCCATGGTGCATTGATCGAAAATCTGAATGACTTGGATGCGGATGTGATCTTTATTAAGAATATCGATAATGTGGTGCCCGATAAGCTGAAAGGTGATACTGTACTTTACAAGAAGTTGATTGCCGGAGTATTGGTTGCTTTGCAACAAAAGGCATTTGCTTATCTGGAACTTTTGGACAGTGGCAGATATACTCACGAACAGGTGATTGAGATCCTGCAATTCCTGCAAAAGAAACTCTTCTGTAAGAACCCTGAAACCAAGAATCTGGAGGATGCCGAACTTGTGCTTTATCTGAAAGAGAAGCTGAATCGTCCGATGCGTGTGTGCGGTATGGTGAAGAATGTAGGCGAACCGGGTGGTGGTCCGTTCCTGGCATATAACAGTGACGGAACTATTTCTTTGCAAATTCTAGAAAGCTCCCAAATTGATATGGATGATCCGGAGAAGAAAGAAATGTTTGAGAAAGGAACGCACTTTAATCCTGTAGATCTGGTTTGTGCCGTACGTGATTATAAAGGCCATAAGTTTGACCTTGTGAACTTCGTAGATAAAGCTACCGGTTTTATTTCTTACAAATCGAAGAATGGTAAGGATCTTAAAGCACTGGAACTTCCCGGTTTGTGGAACGGTGCAATGAGTGACTGGAATACAGTATTTGTAGAGGTGCCTCTAAGTACATTCAATCCGGTGAAGACGGTGAATGATTTGCTGAGAGATCAACATCAATAATGATACTTGCGGCTGCGTAGGTCAACACTTGCGACTGTGTAAGCTTACACTTGTACAAGTGAGGGGCAACGCAGCCGCAAGTGTCTTTATTAGAACTCCACCGTAAGTCCAATCGACGGTAAAACTGTTCCACTTTCCTGCTTTAAATTTTTCATTTTATATCTTTGTTCTCCAATGGGAGCAGAAGGATTTTCAATAACTCCTGTACTCATAATCACATCCTGCTGTTTCAGTTTGCTTCCTGTTATATTCTGTATATCAATATAAAATCCTACCATGCAACGATGGAAATAGAAAGACTTATCTATACGAACATCGAATTGGGCAAAGTTAGGAAGGCGTTCCGTATTATACTTTGAATAATCATAATAGGGACGTCCTTGCGCATTCCATGCTTCAACCAATGAAGACTTATCTTTATCATAAGGAGTATAAGGAGCACCACCGATATAACTGAGTTTGCCTCCAATGCTCCAACGGCGGGGCAGATTGTAGGTGCCACTGACGTTGAGGATAAAACGATTGTCCCACGCAGAGGGGATATCACGGAATTCACTACGAAATAATGTGAGTGAAGATACAAAATTAAATTGTCCCGGTACTTGCCAACGCAACATGGTTTCTATGCCATAAGCTCGTCCGTGCTCTGTAGGAATTAGTACTTCATTACCTACAGTACCATAATCATCTCCTTTACATGCCAATGGGATATTATCCCGTACGGAAAGGGGCATGCGTCCATATCGTTTGAAGAATCCTTCCGCCGAGATCATCAACCTGTCTTCCAAATGCCAGTCAAGCCCAAGACTGGTTTCCATAACCTGCATGTATTTAAGGTTCTTATTTATATAAATACCGTTATTGTCTTTAAATCCCAAAGCTGTATATGGGGGGAGTTGATAATACAAACCTGCACTTCCACTTAATGCCCATTGCTTGGTGAGATCATAGGATAATGAAAAACGGGGAGAAAGTTGCTTCCATAACTCTTTCATTTCCTGATTGTAATTATTGCCATCTGTCCGTATACCTGCTGAAGCAGAGAATCGTTTATTGGTGCTGATATAGTCTGTGGAGAAGAAGCCACCCCAACTGAATATGTTCAAATTCGTGTGGTAAATAGAACTGGAACTGAGTATCCGTTGTTTTGTACGGTTGGTATAATTAGAATAATTCACTTCGGTACCTTCTTTCAAAGTCCATTGTCCCAGTCTTGTTCGATTTTCGAAACGAAGGGTGGTCTTTTGCTCTACAGATCGCAGACGGAGGGTTAGATTATCTTCGGAAGAATCATCGTTATTCAGATATTTTACATTACGGTTATTCAGATAATTATGACTTAGCGTGAGTGTCTGTACGTGTTTTCTAGCATAATGGCGATAAGATGCTCCTACGGTGAATGTTTCCTGATGAATGGTAGGAAGATAACTTAATATATATTCCGCATCTTCTCCTTTCTCGTCCGTATTCAGTTTCATTTTATCAATTCCTACCAAACCCAGTATAGTTAGTTCATCATGGGCTGATAATTTTGTCTTTAGTTTGAATTGCCCGTCAATGAAATTGGGCAGGAAAGGTAGGCCCAATGCCTTGAACAATAATTGAAGATACGATTGTCGGATAGAGAACAGGTACGTCGTTTTATCGCTCAGGTGTCCGTTACCACTGAAGGATACTTCGGAAGCTCCCAAGGTAGCTTTATAAGTCTGTCTATCTGGACTACCGTCTCTTAAACGGAAATCTAATACAGAACTCATTGCTCCGGAACGGTCCGCAGGAAATGCTCCTGTATAGAAACTGATTTCCCGTATCAAATCTGCATTGACGATACTGACAGGGCCACCTGATGCTCCCTGTGTAGCAAAGTGGTTGATATTCGGGATTTCTATTCCATCCATATAGAAGCGATTCTCGGAAGGTGATCCACCCCGTACAATCAAGTCGTTTCTATAACCGATGGGAGAGAAAGAGACACCCGGATAGGCTCGCACGATGCGTGAGATATCGCGGTTTCCTCCCGGACTTTTTTCTATCTCTTGTAGCCCAATAATACGCATACTTACCGGACTCTCCACCGTTTTCCTAAAAGGAGAGGGGGTTACCACAATTGCAGCCAGCATATTTTCATCTTCTTCCATCTCTATTTCGATGAAAGGTGTAGAAGCAGAAACCAGATATTCGGAAGTTACAGCACTTCTATATCCTATCAGCGTTGCTTCGAAACGGTAAATTCCAGGTGGAACTTGTTCTATATGGAACATACCCAGTGAATCTGTGGATGCTCCTTTTCCAGGGATACCTGTAACCACTACGTTGGCATATGCCACCGGTTGCCGAGATTGTTTATCAATGACTTTTCCGCGCACGGAGTAGTTGACCGCAGCAGCGTAGATACAAACATTGCACAGTAGCAGTGAAAGTGTCAGTAGAATATGTTTGCTTGTTACCATATATGCAAATATAGATATTATTGATATATAATAGACGGAACAAGGGTATAAAAAAACTGTTCGGAAATCATCCCGAACAGTTCTCGTTTTGTTTAGTTGTAAGATTAATATCTTCCACCGCGGTCGCCGCCATAGCCACCGCCACGATTGCCGCCGCCGTAACCACCGCCACGGTTGCCGCCGCCGTAACCGCCACCACGGTTACCGCCGCCATAGCCACCACCACGGTTGCCGCCTGCAGGTCTTTCTGTTCTGGGGCGAGCTACGCTAATAGCGATGTTCTTGCCTTCGAATTCTGTTTCGTTAAGAGCGTCAATAGCCTTCTGACCTTCTTCATCATTCGGCATTTCTACGAAGCCGAAACCGCGTGAACGTCCCGTCTCTCTGTCGTTAATAATGTAGGCTGAAGTTACTTCGCCATACTGTGAAAATAATTCCTGTAAGCTGTCACTGTTTGTGTTCCAGCTTAAGTTTGCAACATAAATGTTCATTTCTTTTTGTAAGTTAAAATTGTTATTTATTAATGATTGAGATCCGCACGGCGTTCATACCTCGCGTACCACGTTCAATTTCAAATGTTACGTTATCTCCTTCGGTTATCCCTTCGGGAGCAGAAGTAATGTGGAAAAAATATTTCTCACCACTTCCTGAATCTTTTATAAAACCATAACCTCTGGACACATTAAAATGTTCAATGCGTCCACTTAATGGCAGAACTTCTTCTGCTTCGCCCTTTTTAGGAATTGATATTTCTATTTCAGAAGCATCTATTTCTTCTTTAGGCTTTACACCTTCTGGTGTGGAATGAAGAATACCGTTTTCGTCCACATAAGCCAGCATCTCTTCGAAGCTACGGCTACCACTGCTCAAGCGTTCTTCTTTTCTCTTTTGTTTTTCTTCTCGCTTACTCTGTTTCGCTTTTTCTCTGTCTCTTTTACTTGATGTTACTCTTTTTACTGCCATTCTTTAATTATTATATATTATGCAGTTTAAATATACTGCATTTAGTTTTTTCTGGACTAATAGCTGCACCTAATCCGTATGGGATTCATACAACAATTAAATCTTGTAATGAACAAAGGAGCTGATTATGAGGTCATTTTGGGGATGGAATAATTTGCGGAATACCGCAAAAGCAAACATGCACAAAGAAGATTTCAGAATAAACCCTATTGTTTATGGTACAAAGATACAGATAAAAATGAGCTATCCATTCGTTTTTTCAATTATTTAAAGCAGTAGCTACTTATTTTTTTATGTACATTTGTGCTTCTTAATATAAACACATAGCAAAAATGAAGAAGATTTTATTGTTAGGTTCCGGTGAACTGGGTAAAGAGTTCGTTATTTCTGCCCAACGCAAAGGTCAATATATCATTGCCTGTGACTCGTATGCCGGAGCACCTGCCATGCAAGTGGCTGACGAATGTGAGGTATTCAGTATGCTTGATGGCGATGCATTGGAACGTGTAGTACGCAAGCATCAGCCGGATATTATTGTACCGGAAATTGAAGCCATACGTACAGAACGTCTTTATGATTTTGAGAAGGAAGGTATTCAGGTGGTTCCCAGTGCCCGTGCTGTAAACTTTACCATGAACCGTAAGGCTATCCGTGATCTGGCTGCACAAGAGTTGGGACTGAAAACTGCTAGATATTTTTATGCAAAAACTCTGGATGAGTTGAAAGCTGCTTCTGAAAAGATCGGTTTTCCTTGCGTAGTGAAGCCGTTGATGTCTTCTTCGGGCAAGGGACAGTCTCTTGTGAAGAGTGCGGATGAATTGGAGCATGCTTGGGAATATGGCTGCAATGGTAGCCGTGGTGATATAAAAGAGTTGATTATTGAAGAATTTATCAAGTTTGACAGTGAGATAACTTTGCTTACGGTGACGCAGAAGAATGGTCCTACATTATTCTGTCCGCCCATCGGGCATGTGCAGAAAGGGGGAGATTATCGTGAAAGTTTTCAGCCGGCGCACATTGATCCTGCTCATTTGAAAGAAGCGCAGGAAATGGCTGAGAAAGTGACACGGGCTCTGACCGGTGCCGGCCTATGGGGAGTCGAATTCTTCTTGAGCCATGAAAATGGAGTTTACTTCTCGGAACTTTCTCCACGTCCGCATGATACGGGTATGGTGACATTGGCAGGAACACAAAATCTGAATGAATTTGAACTTCATTTGCGTGCTGTACTAGGTTTGCCTATTCCAAACATCAAGCAGGAGCGTATTGGTGCCAGTGCTGTGATTCTTTCAGCTATTGCCAGCCAGGAACGTCCTGATTATCGCGGTATTGAAGAGGTGACGAAAGAAGAAGATACTTATCTCCGTATTTTCGGTAAGCCAACAACGCGCGTCAACCGGCGTATGGGAGTGGTGTTATGCTATGCACCGTTAAACTCAGATATGGATACATTGAGAAATAAAGCTAAGCGAATAGCAGAAAAGGTTGAGGTGTATTAAAGCTTACTTATCATAGATAAAAGAAAAGCAGTTGTCACAGATTGAGCGGCAACTGCTTTTTTATTTCGCAACTATTATTTCAACATCATATCCGATAAAAAGCCCGCTCTCAATTACTCCGGTAATTGCTTTTAGGTTTTGTTCCAAAGAAGGGTCAACATAGTTGAAGCGGGTATCAAAAATGAAGTTACCGTTTTCAGTAAGTACAGGCCCGTCTTTTCCACCAGCAAGACGTAACTTCACGTCAGAGGCTCCTAACCGTTGCATCTCGTTTTCTACAAAAGTTAATGCACTTGGAAATACTTCTACAGGTATTGGAAAACGGCTTCCTAAATGATCTACCAGTTTTGTCTCATCAATGATAATGAAACTTTTACTACTGCTTTTTATCAGAAGTTTTTCTTTAAACATGGCTCCACCGCGTCCCTTAATCAGACTTTTCTCCGGGTCTACTTCATCAGCACCATCAAAAGACCAGTCTGGACGCTTGTTCCAAAGAGTAGTTTGTGGTATACCCAATTGTATACAGGTCATGAAAATTTCAGCAGAGGCTGGTATAACTTCTATATGTAGAGATTCTTTGCGAATACGTTCCGCTAATGCGAATAGCGTCAGATAAACGGTAGAACCGGAGCCGGCTCCGATCACATCACCATCTTTCGCCATTGCTGCAATTTCCTGTGCTACAATTTCTTTGCCCTTACGATTAATGATCGCATTCGACCATTGTAAATGATTTATCAGTTGATTATCCCATTTCATTGTCAGAGGTTGCTAATCGTTATTATCTTCTTCTTCGTCAGTCAGGTTGTTCAGTTCTACTTCAAGTTCAACCAACTCTTGTTCCCAAATTTTTCTGATGTTTGCCGGCGTCTCCTTGGGAGCTTCCTTAATACGCTTTTGAGCTAATGATACTTCATGCTCCAGCTGTGAACGTCTACTCATAAGTCTTGCTATTTAAAGTTATTTTTATAGGTAACACTCTGCTTTGCTCAATTGTTCTTCTATTTGGTAAGAATTATGTATTATCCGAATAGCTCGGGATAGATTTCTCCATCACCACCGGATGCATCAAGACTCTGTAGTAATTTACCGTCAGGAGCATAGAATAGCTGAATTTCTCTGTCAGAGTTATACTCTTCTATATCGATGATTACTACAGTAGGCATTTTGGGGAAGGTAATTATCTTTATATATCTGATTTGTATAGGAGGGGTCTCTGTCTGCATAAATGCTTTAGCTACGGGAGCAGGGACATCTTCCAGGCTTTCGACGTTTGTCTCTGTCATTATCCACCGGGCATTGTTTCCAAACCAGGCGTTCATTTCGTGATTATCTGAAATGAATCCGGCAATGTGGTAATCACCTTTATGCGTCCATTCCACGGGCGTCACTTTGGGATACATCTTTTTGAAAGCTTCCTGTACCTTTTCCGGAGTATTTTCTGCGCATACGGAAGTGGATATCAGCAACAACAAGCCTGCCAATAAACTGAAATTAAACTTTTTCATAATCAAGGTCTGTTTTTATTTGCTATTAGGAACAATCCTGGGAGGCTTTTGTTTGTTGCCGATAGAGACATTTAAAAAGATCATATTTTTATGGATAACTTTGAGTCGCGCTTATGTCTTTGCAGAGACAAGGATATTAATTCGGTTATCAGGTCTTTATATGGAATGCCTGTTTGTTCCCAAAGTTTAGGATACATGCTGATTTCCGTAAAACCTGGTAAGGTATTGACCTCATTCAACACAAATCTATTATCCTTAGTCAGAAAGAAATCAACGCGTGCCATACCTTCACAACAAATGGTCTTAAATGCCTTTACTGCACATTCTCTGATCTGTCCGGATATCTCAGCATTTATTTCAGCTGGAATCTGCAATTTTGCTCCGGTTGAACTTATATATTTAGCATCGTAAGAATAAAAATCTTTGGTTGCTACAATTTCTCCCACTACGGATGCGCGTATATGTTCATTGCCTAATACGGCACATTCGATTTCTTTTCCTATGATGGCTTCTTCTACCAGAATTTTATTATCATATTGAAATGCAGTAGATAAAGCTATTATAAATTCGTCTTCATTTGTAACTTTGCTTACACCCACAGATGAACCCGCATTGGCCGGTTTTACGAAGAGAGGAAGTCCCAATGTAGACACAATCTCACTATATAAATATTCAGAAGGATTATATTTATATAATGTATAAGAGTTGGCAACTGGAATATTGGCAGCTTTCAGTAAACGTTTAGTTACATCCTTATCCATTGCTATGGCAGAACCTAATACATCCGGACCAACGAAGGGGATGCTCATTGATTTTAGAAAGCCCTGTAAAGTTCCGTCCTCTCCAAACGTTCCGTGCACAATGGGAAATGCTACATCGACATTCGCCATAATCATATTTGTATTTTTACTTATAATCTCAATCTTTTCAGAAGAATGAGCCATATAAACACTGGTGGCGTCTGCAAAATAATCATCTTTTGCCAGATTGATATTCTGCATTTTATATTCTGGGTTATAAAACCAATTTCCTGCTCTGTCAATGCCTATCAATAAGGGATTAAACTTGCTTCTGTCTATTGCATTGAATATATTAGTAGCTGATTTTAAAGAAACTTCATGTTCGGCAGATTGTCCACCGAAAATGATTGCGATTGTTGTATTCATAGGTGTTATTTACTCTAAATTTGAAGCGCAAATTTAAGAGAATATGCAGACTAATTTTAGATTTCCTCCTATTATTTTTGAGCAAAAAAAGAGTTGTTTTCATCTCTTGAAAATAATTATTGAATCTGCGATATTTTGTATTCTTTAATTCACTACTTTCGGGCACTTTTTTAAAAAGACGAAATGAACAACGTATTGATCCTTGTAGACAGCTTGGATGATTGGAAACCATATTCCAAAACAAACAGCATTTTAACAGTATCTGACTACCTGAAGTATAAATCACCGGGAAAGGATCGTAAATTAGTAATCAACCTGAGTAATGATTATAGCTATAACTCCGAAGGCTATTATTGCTCGTTATTAGCCCAGACGAGGGGGCATAAAGTTATTCCCGGAGTAGATATAATTAATAAGGTGGAAGCAGGTGCAGGTATCCGTATGGATAGCAGTCTTCAAAAGCTTTGTTATCAATGGATTCAGAAAAATGAAATAACCGATGATCTTTGGTCTCTGAATGTATACTTTGGCACTTGCAAAGAAAAAGGATTGGAGCGTATAGCCCGTTTTATCTTTGAGAATTATCCGGCTCCTTTATTGCGGGTTACATTAAATACGCGACATAAGAATCAGATAGAAAATATTCAGTTTTTACCTTTGAGTTCACTGAATAATGAGGAAGAGGATTATTTCGCTAATGCTTTGGACTTGTTCAACAGAAAAGTATGGCGCAATCCTCAGGCTTCGAAATCGGCGAGATACAACCTGGCTATACTGTATGACCCGGATGAGAAATTTCCGCCAAGTGATAAAAAGGCGCTTCACAAACTACTTGAACTGGCTAAGAAGATGGATATCCATGCCGAATTGCTAACTGAAGAAGACGCTACACGATTGATGGAGTTTGATGCCTTATTTATTCGTACCACTACTTCGTTAAATCATTATACGTTCCGGCTTTCACAATTGGCCACACAAAATGGATTGGCTGTTATAGATGATCCTCAATCTATTATCCGCTGTACCAATAAGGTCTATCTGAAAGAATTGTTTGAGAAGGAAAAGATTCCGGCACCGCTTTCCATGTTACTGTTCAAATCGAATGTCAACTCTTATGAGGAGATAACGGAACAGCTTGGCAGTCCTTTTATTTTGAAAATCCCGGATGGTTCTTTCTCTATCGGCATGAAGAAAGTCAATAATAGGACCGAATTGGATGAAGCGTTGAAGGTGTTGTTTGATAAGTCGTCAATACTGCTGGCTCAGGAATTCACTCCAACAGATTTTGACTGGCGTATCGGCATTCTGAATGGAGAGCCTCTCTATGCGTGTAAGTATTATATGGCTAAGGGGCATTGGCAAATCTATTGCCACTACGCTTCCGGACGAAGCCGTTGTGGACTGGTGGAGACTATTCCTATATATCAAGTGCCGCGTAAGGTACTGGATACAGCGTTGCGTGCGGCTTCTTTTATTGGGAAAGGTCTGTATGGAGTAGACTTGAAAATGGTAAATGACCGTGCTATTGTTATTGAGATAAATGATAACCCCAGCATTGACCATGGATTGGAGGATGCCATTTTAGGAGATGAACTTTACTATCGATTGCTGAATAACTTTTGGCGTATGTTGGATATCAAACGTTTCTAATTTGCATGGAACAGGAATTTATACTTCGTTCGGCTGAAATTGATGATATCCCGTCAATTATGGAAATAGAACAAATTTGTTTTAATAAGGATAGCTTTTCGAAACGTCAGTTCGTTTATCTTATTTCTCAAGCAAAAGGACACTTTTGTATAGCAGAATATCGGCAAAGGGTAGGGGGATATTTTAGTGTATTGATCAATAAACGTGCCTGCAGTCTCCGTATTTATTCGATAGCTGTTCATCCTGATTTTCGTGGCAAGAAAGTGGGGCAATTATTGATAGATCAGATAGCTGTTATTGCTCAAAGAGAAGGGTTGAAGAGAATTACTTTGGAGGTGAATGTTTCAAATTTCCCTGCTATTCATTTATATGAAAAGAATGGATTTAAACATACTTCCATTAAAGAGGACTATTATCATGACGGGGCTTCTGCGTATTGTATGCAGAAATCCACTATAGTCGAATAGATCTTTTACATTATTCTTAATACCTGTTTAAAAAACACTGCATAATACTCTTTTTCTTTGCTAAATTGTTAACAAGGTCAATAGAACTATTAAACCTTGTTGTAAAATGCTCTGAATAGGCTTTGAAATTTGGAGAAGTCAGGAAAAGCCGTACCTTTGCAATGTGTTTTTCATAGTATTAGATTTAAGGTTAACAAAAGATTGGCTGTCTGGGATAGATAGCCTTTTTTTATGTTCGCCCATACACTGGGCAAACTGCTAATCTTCTCCAAGAAAATCATACGACGGTGCAAAGAACAGGGTTCCGGTAACCGCAGTACTAAAATCAAGCAAGCGGTCGGTGTTACCTACCGGATTCCCGATAAACATATTTTCCAGCATCCGACGTGTAGTATTGAATGTACTTGCATATCCGATGAAATAAGTACCATATTCCCCTTTTGAAGTATTGGCAAATGGCATATTGGCACGTACTATCTTCAAATCATCTCCAATATTGGTCACAGCATTATGTGCATTTGCAGGCTTTTCTTCATCCGACAATTCCACGTCATTGAACTTTCTTCGTCCTATCACTTTTTCCTGCTCTTCTACCGGAAGCGCATTCCAAGCTTTCATATCGTGAATATACTTCTGTACAAATACATAACTTCCACCCGCAAAATCCGGATCTTCTTCGCCAACTACGGCAAAGTGATAAGGATTCTCGTCTACAGCCGGAGATTCTGTTCCATCTACGAAACCAATGATTGCCTTGCCATCCATATATCTGAAACCGTGAGTTTCATCAATAGCTTCGACGGCCCCCTTCAGTTTTTCATCAATGATAGAAGCAAATTCGTAACATAGCCCCATTTGCTTAGCGCGGATATGGAATAATATATCACCGGGAGTAGATACAGCTGTTTGTTTGCCTCCCTTGATTTCTTTGAAAGTTTCCAGTTCCTTAGGCTTGCCTTTACCTGGGAAAATACGGTTCCATGCGTCAGCGCCAAAACTAATTGTACTGCTGAACTGTGCATCCGGAAAACGATTACGCATACTGCGTATTAGCGCAGAAAAATTGGCACATACATCTTTCACTTTGTCAATAGCATCGGGAGATTGATTTAAGCCGTAAACAATGAAAATGGCATTTTCGCCTTGTCTTTCGGTTACATCCTGTGGGGTGTTTCCTTCGAATGGATTTTGATGTGAATTCATACTTTTTCCTTTCATTAAATTTATACTTAAACATATAACTTGCTAAATGCTGTTTTGTTCATACAATAATAGTAGAATTCCTTCTTACTATTTGTTGATGAATGTTTAAGCAACGTTAAATAGATGTCGCTTTTTTGTTCTTATTGTAGTAATAATAGTTCAAAAGGGTATAATTTATAGAAAAAACGTTTCTGTAGAGTACAACTTGAAAGTTTTTGTGTTTACATTTGCAAAGTTGCTTATGTAACTATTCCGTTAAAATTAAGATTTGAAGCTTTGAACAAAAACGATTCAATAGGTGTTAAGCTCATAGCAGCGGAATGACAAGAACGCGACTTGTAGAATTTAGAAAAAGAGAAATTATATAAAAAGATTGCTTATGTCACAAATTATCGGACATATCTCTCAGGTCATCGGACCGGTAGTAGACGTCTATTTCGAGGGTACGGATGCCGAATTAATGCTTCCAAGCATCCACGACGCACTGGAGATAAAAAGATCAAATGGAAAAACATTAATCGTAGAAGTGCAGCAACACATTGGCGAGAATACGGTGCGGACCGTAGCCATGGATAGTACGGACGGTTTGCAAAGAGGTATGAAAGTACATCCCACAGGCGGTCCTATTACTATGCCGGTGGGCAACCAGATTAAAGGTCGGTTGATGAATGTAGTGGGTGATTCCATTGACGGTATGAAAGAGTTAGACCGTGCCGGTGCTTATCCCATCCACCGTGATCCTCCTAAGTTTGAAGATTTGACTACCGTACAAGAGGTACTCTATACAGGTATCAAAGTTATCGACTTACTGGAACCCTACAGTAAGGGTGGTAAGATTGGTTTGTTCGGTGGTGCCGGTGTAGGTAAAACGGTACTTATCCAGGAACTCATTAATAACATTGCCAAGAAACAACATGGTTTTTCTGTGTTTGCAGGAGTAGGAGAACGTACCCGTGAAGGTAACGACTTGTTGCGTGAAATGATTGAATCCGGTGTTATCCGTTATGGTGAAGAGTTCAAGAAAAGTATGGAAGAAGGAAACTGGGATTTATCTAAGGTAGATTACAGTGAAGTGGAGAAATCACAGGTATCTTTGATATTTGGTCAGATGAACGAACCTCCCGGCGCGCGTCAATCGGTAGCGTTGTCCGGATTGACGGTAGCGGAGTCCTTCCGTGACCAAGGTGCTGAGACTGGCGGTTCACGTGATATCCTATTCTTTATCGATAATATTTTCCGTTTCACACAAGCCGGTTCCGAAGTATCAGCTTTGTTGGGACGTATGCCTTCGGCAGTAGGTTACCAACCGACGCTGGCTACTGAAATGGGTGCCATGCAGGAGCGTATTACTTCTACCCGAAATGGATCTATCACCTCTGTACAGGCCGTATATGTACCTGCCGATGACTTGACTGACCCGGCACCAGCTACTACCTTTACGCACTTGGATGCCACAACGGTATTGAGCCGTAAGATTACTGAATTAGGGATTTATCCTGCCGTTGATCCGCTGGAGTCTACTTCACGTATCCTCGACCCGCATGTTGTGGGAGAAGAGCATTATGAAGTGGCGCAACGGGTGAAACAAATTCTGCAACGTAATAAGGAGTTACAGGATATTATTTCTATTCTTGGTATGGAAGAACTTTCGGATGCTGACCGTACACTGGTGAACCGTGCACGTCGCGTGCAGCGTTTCTTGTCACAGCCTTTTGCCGTTGCCGAACAATTTACGGGTGTACCGGGAACAATGGTGCCCATAGAAGATACTATCAAAGGCTTTAAGATGATTCTGGATGGTGAGGTGGATTATTTGCCCGAATCTGCTTTCTTGAATGTAGGTACGATTGAAGAAGCGATAGAGAAAGGTAAGAAGCTGCTGGAACAGGTAAATAATTAAAAAATAGAAGAAGGAAAGAGGCTATGAAAAAGTTGTATTTGAACATAGTGTCTCCTGAAAAGGAAATTTATAATGGAGAAGTGGAAAGTGTAACGTTACCTGGTACAATAGGAACGTTTACCATTCTGCCGCAACATGCACCCATTGTGTCTTCGCTTCGTGAAGGTAAGGTGATATATGTACCGACAGGAGGAGAAGAACAGATCCTTGACATAGAGGGTGGTTTCATAGAGTTAAGTGGTGGAGTGGTTTCTGCTTGCGTTGACTAATGTTTCCTTTCCGGATTATTCTTTATTTCTAATTTTTAATTTAGTACTATGAGTATCAGCTTGACAAAGCGCAATTTTTTATATCAGATCACCCTGTTGACGTTAATAGCAGGATGGGCAGGCGCAGGGATTTTACATTATCTATTGCCCGGACATTATTTTGGAGGATACCCTTTTATTCTGGTATATTTCTTCTTGTTCGGGCTTTTTGAAATATCTATGTTTGATGCTTGTCGTAAGCATGCCCCGCAAAAGATGTTGTTGCTTTATATGGCAATGAAGGTGATGAAGATGCTGCTCTCTGTGATACTTTTGGTGGTATACTGTTTTGCAGTGCGGGAAGAAGCAAAGTTATTCCTGCTGACATTCATCCTTTACTACATAGTCTATCTGATATACGAGACTTGGTTCTTTTTTACTTATGAAGTAGGAAAGAAACAGAAAAAAAGAAAAGAAAAATGAAACAAATGCGTAATCTATTGACCGGAATATTCCTGATGCTGGGAATGCTGCTTACCACCTTGCCAGTTGCGGCACAGGGGATTGAAGCGGAGCTTGACAGCGTAGCCAAACGGGATGATGTCACCTCTGCCGAACAGAAAGAAAACACGGTAGACGTGAAAGAGATCGTCTTCGGACACATTGGCGATGCTTACGAGTGGCATATTACCACATGGGGAAAAACGCACGTCACTATCCCATTACCTGTCATTGTATATAGCTCTCAGACTGGTTGGCACGCTTTCCTTTCTTCACGGTTGGAAGAAAATGGGGGATCTTATGAAGGATTCTTCATAGCTCCGGTCGGTAGCAAGTATGAAGGTAAGCTGGTAGAACATGATGCAGCCGGAAACGAAATACGTCCCTGGGATATTTCTATCACAAAAGTGACACTGTCATTGCTGATTAACAGTGTGTTGCTGCTTGTCATTATTCTGGCTGTTGCCCAGTGGTATCGTAAACATCCGCAAGGCAGTGCAGCTCCGGGTGGTTTTATCGGCTTTATGGAGATGTTTATTATGATGGTGAACGACGATATCATCAAGAGTTGTGTAGGGCCGAAATATCGGAAGTTTGCACCTTACCTGCTGACAGCGTTCTTTTTCATCTTTATAAATAATATCATGGGGTTGATTCCCATTTTTCCGGGTGGAGCCAATGTGACGGGTAATATCGCTATTACGATGGTGTTGGCACTCTTTACATTTGTTGCCGTCAACCTGTTTGGAACGAAAACCTATTGGAAAGATATTTTCTGGCCGGATGTACCTTGGTGGCTGAAGGTTCCTGTACCGATGATGCCTTTTATTGAATTCTTCGGTATCTTCACCAAACCATTTGCCTTAATGATCCGTCTTTTTGCCAATATGTTGGCAGGACACATGGCAATGTTGGTGTTAACATGTCTGATCTTTATTTCCGCCAGTATGGGACCTGCGCTTAACGGTACGCTTACCGTGGCATCTGTGCTGTTCAATATCTTTATGAATGCATTGGAGCTGTTGGTGGCATTTATCCAGGCATACGTATTCACTATGCTGTCTGCCGTGTTCATCGGACTGGCTCAGGAAGAGCATAAAGAAGTAAAAGTGAAAGAAAATAACAATTAATAATAAACCATTTAAAAACAAAAGATTATGTTACTATCTGTATTATTGCAAGCTACTGTGGCTGCAGCCGGAATTAGTAAATTAGGTGCAGCAATCGGCGCCGGACTTGCCGTTATCGGCGCAGGTTTGGGTATTGGTAAAATTGGTGGTTCAGCTATGGAGGCTATTGCCCGCCAGCCGGAAGCATCGGGAGACATTCGTATGAACATGATTATCGCTGCTGCATTGATTGAAGGTGTAGCTCTGTTGGCAGTAGTTGTGTGTCTGTTAGTGTTCTTCTTATAATTAAAATGTAGATAAAATTATGTCATTGTTATTACCCGATAGTGGTCTGCTGTTCTGGATGCTTTTGTCATTCGGTGTGGTGTTTGTGGTGTTGGCGAAGTATGGCTTCCCTGTCATTACCAAGATGGTAGAGGGTCGTAGAACCTACATCGACCAATCGCTGGAAGTGGCAAAAGAAGCTAATGCGCAACTCCAAAGGCTGAAAGCTGAGAGTGAAGCATTGGTTGCTGCTGCCAACAAGGAGCAAGGACGCATCCTGCGGGAGGCGATGCACGAGCGTGATAAGATTATCGTTGAAGCACGCAAGCAGGCGGAAGTCGCCGCGCAGAAAGAGCTGGACGATGTGAAGAAGCAGATACAGCAAGAAAAGGAAGAGGCAATACGCGATATTCGTCGTCAGGTTGCCGTGCTTTCTGTGGATATTGCGGAGAAAGTAATCCGTAAGAATCTGGATGAAGAGCATGAGCAAATGGAGATGATAGACCGGATGCTGGACGAAGTGCTGGCAGCCTCAAGAAGCAATTAAGTAGCGATCAGCGATTAGTGATGAGTGATGAGTGCAATGTGCTGGTCATGAGTCGCTAATCACTAATAATTAAAGGAAATGGATATAGGAATTGTTTCGATGCGATATGCCAAAGCGTTGATAGAATACGCGAAAGGTACGGGGACTGAAGACCGCGTATACCGTGAATTGCGTATGCTGGAACGTAGCTTCCGTAAGCATCCTGATTTACGGGAAGCGTTGGATAATCCCATTTTGAAGACCAAGGAGAAGTTAGCTCTGATTTGTACCGCTGCCGTAGGTAATGGAGAAGTGAGCCGGGAATTCTCCCGCTTTATCGCCCTTGTACTGAGAAATCGACGGGAGTATTACTTGCAGTATATCTGTTTGACTTATCTCGATTTATACAGGAAGTTGAAGCATATCGGTGTAGGAAAGCTGATTACGGCTGTACCTGTGAGCCGGGAAGTTTGGGAACGCATTCGGGATAGTGCTTCTACTTTGCTACATGCAGAGATGGAGTTGCAAACAGAAGTTGATCCTTCGATTGAAGGGGGCTTCATATTTGACATCAACGATTTCCGGCTGGATGCCAGTATCTCCACACAACTTAAGAGAGTGAAACAACAGTTCATTGATAAGAACAGAAGAATTGTATGATTTACGATTAGAGTTACTCTATATTGTAAGTAGTGAATCGGACTTAAGTACGGTAATTTCAATCGTAAATCGTAATAACTAAATCGTAAATAGAATCATGTCTGAAAATATAAAAGTAAGCGAGGTCTCCGATATTCTCCGTCACCAGTTAGAGGGAATTGATACCCGTGTGCAGTTGGATGAAATCGGTACGGTGCTGCAAGTCAGTGACGGTGTGGCACGTATCTATGGACTGCGCAATGCCGAAGCAAACGAACTGTTGGAGTTTGACAACGGTATCAAGGCAATTGTGATGAATCTGGAAGAGGACAACGTAGGTGCTGTTTTGCTGGGGCCTACAGATAAAATCAAAGAAGGCTACGTCGTAAAGCGTACCAAGCGAATCGCTTCCATTATGGTGGGAGAGGGAATGCTGGGACGTGTTATCGACCCGTTGGGGGTGCCGTTGGATGGTAAGGGACTCATTGGTGGAGAACTGTGCGAAATGCCTTTGGAACGTAAAGCGCCGGGTGTTATCTTTCGTCAGCCTGTGAACCAGCCGTTACAGACCGGACTAAAGGCCGTGGATGCCATGATACCTATCGGTCGCGGACAACGTGAGTTGATCATCGGTGACCGTCAGACGGGAAAGACAGCTATTGCCATCGATACGATCATCAACCAGCGTGCCAATTATGAGGCAGGCGATCCTGTATATTGCATCTATGTAGCCATTGGTCAGAAAGGTTCCACAGTAGCTACTATTGTGAACACCTTGCGTGAGAATGGCGCAATGGATTATACGATTGTGGTTGCCGCCACTGCAGGTGATCCCGCAGCGTTGCAGTATTATGCCCCGTTTGCAGGAGCCGCCATTGGTGAATACTTCCGCGATACCGGCCGCCATGCACTGGTGGTTTATGATGACCTTTCTAAGCAGGCGGTGGCTTATCGTGAGGTATCACTGATCTTGCGTCGTCCTTCGGGGCGTGAAGCTTATCCGGGAGATATCTTCTATTTGCATTCCCGTTTGCTGGAGCGTGCAGCACGTATCATCAACCAAGAAGAAGTGGCACGTGAAATGAATGACTTGCCGGAAAGTCTGAAAGGCAAAGTAAAAGGCGGTGGTTCGCTGACCGCACTGCCTATTATCGAGACGCAGGCTGGAGACGTATCAGCATACATCCCGACGAATGTGATTTCTATTACTGACGGACAGATATTCCTTGATACAGACTTGTTTAACCAAGGTAATCGTCCGGCTATCAATGTAGGTATATCAGTGAGTCGTGTGGGTGGTAACGCCCAGATTAAGGCGATGAAGAAAGTGGCCGGTACATTGAAGATAGACCAAGCGCAGTATCGTGAATTGGAAGCATTTACAAAGTTCAGCGGCGATATGGACCCTGTTACTGCACTGACCATTGATAAGGGACAAAAGAATACCCGTTTGTTGGTTCAGCCGCAATACAGCCCGATGCCGGTAGAAAAGCAGATTGCCATTCTGTATTGTGGTACACATGGTTTGCTGCGTAATGTTCCGTTGGATAAAGTAACTGATTTTGAAAGGAGTTTCCTTGAAGCACTTGAAATGAATCATCGTGCTGATGTGCTTGATGTACTGAAGAGCGGTGTCATTGACGATGATATCTGCAAAAAGATAGAGAAAACTGCAGATCTGATGTCGAAACAATACTTGGATTAGTGATTAACGTTTAGTGACAAGTGATTAGTGGCATGCGCTCATTTACCGCTTATCACTAATCATTAATCACTTACCACTAAAAAAAATGCTATGGGTTCTTTAAAAGAAGTAAAAAACAGAATAAACTCCGTCAAGAGTACGCGTCAGATAACATCGGCGATGAAGATGGTGGCATCCGCTAAGTTGCACAAGGCACAGACACGGATTGAGAATATGCTGCCTTACCAACAGAAGCTGAATGAAATTCTGACTAACTTCTTGTCTACAGATGCTACGTTTGAGTCACCTTATACCGAAGTACGTCCCGTAACGCGGGTAGCGGTTGTGGTTTTCTCATCCAACAGTTCGCTGTGCGGAGCTTTCAACGCGAATGTGGTAAAAAAGCTTGGAGAAACGCTGGAAGAATATAAATCACTTGGTAAAGAGAATGTTCTGATATATCCTGTAGGAAAGAAAGTAGAGCAGGCTGTGAAAAAGTTGGGCTATACATCGCAGGGAAGTTATCAGGGGATGGCGGATAAACCATCATACATGCAAGCGTATGAACTTGCTGCATTGTTGATGCAAGAGTTTATGGAAAAGCAAATCGATCGTGTGGAGCTGATTTATCATCATTTCAAATCAATGGGTTCGCAGATTTTGATGCGTGAAGAATATCTTCCTATTGATTTGAGCAAGGTGGCAGCAACTGCTGCAACAGAAGGATCGGGAAAACGTGGCTTCCAGAATGATTATATTGTAGAACCATCTGTCGGACAGTTGATTGCTGATTTATTACCGAAGGTGCTGAGTCAGAAATTATTTACTGTGCTTCAGGATTCCAATGCTTCTGAACATGCTGCGCGTACACTTGCCATGCAGACTGCAACAGATAATGCGAATGAACTTATACAGGACTTGACGAAGCAATATAACAAGAGCAGGCAACAGGCGATTACAAACGAATTGTTGGATATCATTGCAGGAAGTCTGAAGTGATAAAGCTAAAAGCTACGAGCTACAAGTTGGGAGTGGCTGTGCTATGTCCCGAAAAGCACTTGTAGCTCGTAGCTTGTCACTCTTATAGCTTTTCCCTTTTTTTGCAAAAAGATGTGCCAATGGAGGCTTTAACTCTTTTATTTGTGTTACCTTTACACCTCCAACCAACATTGATGAAATAATGGAACAGAATCCAGAATTGGCATTAGCATGGCAATTTATAGAAAATACAGGCACACATCTCTTTCTGACCGGTAAAGCAGGGACCGGAAAAACTACATTCCTGCGGCGGTTGAAGTCCGGAAGTCCAAAGCGTATGGTTGTCCTTGCCCCAACAGGCATTGCGGCTATCAATGCAGGTGGCGTAACCATTCATTCTTTCTTCCAGTTACCTTTTGCCCCTTACGTACCCGATACCTCATTCAGTGCGGATGGCAAAGCACAATATCGTTTCCGTTTCGGAAAAGATAAACTCAACATCATGCGTAGTATAGACCTGCTGGTGATTGATGAAATCAGTATGGTACGTGCTGATCTTCTGGATGCGATAGACGATGTGTTGAGACGTTTTCGTGATCGCAGCAAACCTTTCGGTGGTGTGCAATTGCTGATGATTGGCGATTTGCAGCAACTTGCCCCGGTGATAAAAGATGAAGAGTGGCAGATGCTGAACAGTTACTATGATACTCCTTATTTCTTTTCCAGTCGTGCACTGAGACAGTCGGAATACTGTACGATTGAACTGAAAACAGTGTATCGTCAGAGCGATACTCACTTTTTGGATATGCTGAACCGCATTCGGGAGAACCGCTGTGACAAAACTTTGCTGGATGAACTGAACCGTAGATACATTCCGAATTTCAATCCTTCGAAAGAGGAAGGCTACATCCAACTGACTACCCATAATTATCAGGCGCAACGTATCAATGAATATGAACTGGCACAATTACCCGGCCGTTCCTTTACCTTTCGCGCCCAAGTAGATGGAAAATTTCCTGAATATTCTTATCCCACAGATGAAGTGCTTGAATTGAAGCGTGGTGCCCAAATCATGTTTGTCAAGAACGATTCATCCGGTGAGCACCGTTATTACAATGGTATGATCGGTGAAGTGGTGAACGTATCAGCTTTGGGCATCGAGGTACGCAGTAAAGGAAGTGAGGATGCGTTTATGCTGCAAGAAGAAGAATGGACGAATGCAAAATACGTGTTGGATGAAGAGACTAAGGAAATCACCGAAGATATAGAAGGAGTCTTCAAGCAATTCCCTCTGAAGCTGGCATGGGCTATTACTATCCATAAAAGTCAGGGACTGACATTTGAACGCGCTATAATCGATGCCAGTGCCTCTTTTGCACATGGACAGACTTATGTGGCATTAAGTCGTTGCAAAACGTTGGAAGGTCTGGTCTTGAGTGCTCCATTATCTGCAAGAGCAGTCATCAGTGACAGTGCTGTAGATACTTTTACGGAAGATGCACGCAGAAACGAACCTGATGAATCGCGTTATCGGAGATTGCAGCAAGCGTACTTTCTGGAATTGCTATCCGGATTGTTTGATTTCTTACCGTTAGAGTTGGCATTGAAGCGCTTTGTGAGATTGGTGGATGAACATTTGTATAAGCTCTATCCCAAACTATTGACTGAATATAAGTCAGAGACGGAACGCTTCCATGAGAAGGTGACGAAAGTTGCCCAGAAGTTTAGCCTCCAATACACACGCCTGGTCGATAGTGCCGAAGATTATGCAACGGATAAAAGCTTGCAGGAACGTATTCATTTGGGGGCTGAGTATTTTAAAGAACAGTTAGAGCCTTTGGATGCTATCAGAAGTAGCAGCATTGTGGAAACAGATAATAAAGAACTAAAGAAACAGTTGAAGACTGCCAGTGAGGAATTGGATGATCTGCTTCTGTTAAAAGTAGACTTATTGGAATTTGTTATCAGTAAGGGCTTTCATGTGGGAGAGTACCTGAAACAAAAGGCGGTACTTTCCATTGACGATACGGCATCGGCTAAGGGCAAAGGAGAAAAGCGTTCCGGCAATTCTTCCGAAAGAAGAAAACGAAAAGACGGAGCCGAAGAAAGTGGAAGTACCCCTGCACGGAAAAAAACGGCGGCAGTGGAAGTACCTTCGGATATCCTGCATCCCGAATTATACAGGCGTCTGATAGTATGGCGCAATGCGGAAGCGTCTCAATTAGGATTACCGGTATATACTGTGATCCAGCAGAAAGCTATTTTGGGTATCACCAATTTATTACCGGAAGATAAATCCGCTCTTCTCCGGATTCCTTATTTTGGTAAAAAAGGTGTGGAAAAGTATGGGGATGAGTTGTTGGAGATGGTGCGGGTGTATAAGAAGGAGAGTGGAATTGCAGAAACGTTGTTTAGTGATTAGTGGTGAGTGATGAGTGATAAGTGATTAATCAAGTTGTATAACATTCCAACTACTAATCACTCATCACTCACCACTAATCACTTATTTAAAGATTGAACATTAGTCTTATTCCTGCTTCCAGAGTGTGCGGCTGGTATCCCAGTTCTCTGCGTGCTTTTTCAATGCTTAATCCGCTGAAACGGGGACGGGGAGTTGTTTCTCCCATTTGCTTGGTGGTGACTGGCAGAATTAATGAATAATCCAGATTCAAAGTATCTGCTACGCGATAAGCAATATCGGCTATGGTCAGACATTCCGGACCACAGATGTGATAGATACCATTATTGGGATGGTTTATCAGTTTTTCTATTCCTTGAGAAACATCTCCTACATAGGTTGGCGTGCGCCACTGGTCGGAAACCACCCGTATTTCTTCATTATTTCTCAAACGGTTGGCTACCAATTGCAGAATATTTCCGTGTTGTCCCGGCAAGGCAGCACCATAAACCACTACCACACGTGCGATGGCATAATTGCTACAAAGCTCGGCTACCCGTTTTTCTCCTTTCAGTTTGGTTACACCATAGTAGTTGACCGGATCAGGAGTATCTTCTTCCGTATAAAGCTGCCCTGTATCTCCATTAAATACAAAGTCAGTGGATAGATGTATAAAGCGTGCAGCGGATGCTTCGCATCGGAATGCCAACTGTCCCACAGCATTGACATTGATACTGTCTGCCTCCTCACGGTGTGCTTCGCAATAATCAGGAACGGATAATGCGGACGTGTTGATCACTATATTCGGGCGTACTTCCCGGAACAATGCGCTTTGTTCTCCCATCTGGCAGATGTCTGCACTGATAAAGCGATAATTTCCGGAATCGGGAGCAATGTCGTCATGCAGAGAACAACCTGTTACTATATACTCGTCATTGCGTGACAAATCATTCAATATCCGGCGTCCTGTGAAGCCATTGGCACCTATTACCAATACTTTTTTCTTCATATTCATATTATTTCAGTATTAATCCCTTGGCTGTTGTCTTTTTTAGTAAGGTCCATTCCTTCCTTGTTGTACTTCGATTCTAATTCCGAACGATCCGTTTGCCGACTTCAGTTCAAAAGCGCCTTTGAAGTTATTCCGTTCCCATGGCAGGGCAGAAGGATTAGGGACTTTCCATCCGTCCTTGTCATACTCTCCATAAGTATTGATGCGCATTCCATTCTTCAGCCGGAAACTTCCCATTTGCAGGTTTTGGGGAGATGATCCGAAACCTGTCAGTCCGAAAGGATTCATACTGTATATGGTGGAGCTACCCAAGCTAAACAAGTGTGAGTAGCCTTGTGAGTAGGTCACATTCGGGTCCAAGCGAAACAGAAAACTGTAATCTTTGCTGGCATCGGGGATGTCTAAAGTCATTTTGGGCATTTGGGGAGTTGCCATTTTCATCAGGTTCATATCCAAAAGGAATCCATCAAAATTCTTTGTTGCCGGCATATTCATACTGCGAACACTGTCAGCGGGTACTTCATTCTGGGCATTTACCCTGAAAGAAAGAAGACAGAAAAGTATGATTAGTCCTATATATTTCATCACTTAATGGTCTTTATTTAATGGCGAATATAAGAAATAAGTATGAATTATGGAAATATATAGCATTTATTAAAATAAAACTTGTATATTGTACGCTGATGTTTGAGTATTGTTGTTATCTTTGGAGCGTAAATAATTGAATTGGTTTTATAAGCAATCTATTTGTTCCTCTCTAACCAGTAAATGAACGGGCTGTATCTCGTGTGGAAATGCAGCCCGTTTTCTATTTCTTTTTTCTATTGAGATGAATCACCGGAGCAAGTATCGGTACTGTTTCCCACTTCATTTTCGAAGCATTGTACGCTCGTTCCACACCTCCCTGTATTTCCAGATAATCATTGATTTTCACTTCCATGACTACACCGTAGTGGCTTTGTGGATACATAGGATTCATATATCCGTTCAGAGAGTTTTGTTTGCCAAAGCCTGAATATTGCCCGAAGAAGCGGATACGAAGGAAATTGTTGATACGATAGGCGGCAGAGGCATCCAAGCCAATGTCGAATTGAGAACCATGCATGCGCGAAGGGATGGTGTATTTGGCGGTATACATGCCCCCTGTCAATTCCCAGCGTTCATTAGGGCGATATATAAAATCGGCACCTGACTGGATAATTGTTCCCATAGTAGGGTAGGTATTGTAGGTGCTGAATGTGCTCAGTATACTATTGGGTGAAAGCTGAAAAGCACCGTAATGCTCGTAATCCATCACGAAAGGATCGTAACTGCTGACCATCTTTCCCATTCTGATATCCATCCACGGAAAGTTGGGATAGTAAGTCGGAAGAGTGATGTGTAAGTCCGTGCTATCCATGCTGAGAGAAGTCTTTACCGGCATATCCCGATTAGGAGCGGCAGCTGTTCCGGGTGGAGGAGACAACGGTTCTTTTCCCATTTCCGTGGGAAAACGATTCAATAATGTGCTGTCCTTTGCTTGCTCGTTTTGTGCAGCAATGCGAAAGGAAACAGTGAGAAGGAACAGAATGATGAATAGTTTTTTCATAAGTCGTTATGTGTTAACGGAAGTTTCAGTTGATGATAAGTTTGTATCCGATGCCTCGGACATTGACAATGCGGATACGTTCATCTTTGGAAAGCTTATGTCGTAATTTAGTGATGAACACGTGCAGGCTGCGCGAATTGAAGAAACTGTCGTCTCCCCAAAGATCGAGCAGGATATTCTGGGTATTCACTACCTGATTACGGTTTTCGCACAGGCGTTTCAGAATTTCGGCCTCGCGGTGGGAGAGTTCCTGTTCTATTCCGGTATGGGACAATATCTGTGTGACAGAGTTGAAATGGTAATCGCCTATCTCGAAACAGGTTTCTTCCTTCTTCGGTTCCTCTCTGAATGTAAATGCCTTGCCCACCAGCGCTTTAATGCGTACGATAAGTTCCTGCATGCCGAAAGGCTTTTTCAGATAGTCGTTGGCCCCGAGTTCAAAGCCTTCTACCACATCATTGATGGAAGAACGGGCAGTGAGAAAAAGTACCGGAGTTCGTTTGTCGGTTTGACGGATGTGGCGCACCATTTCAAAACCATCCATGCGAGGCATCATAACATCTGCTACCAGTACATCAGGGCGTAAGTCGAAGAACATACGCAGACCTTCCTCGCCGTCGGCAGCAGTATGGATGATGAAGTTCTGACCTTCCAGCGTATCTTTGATAATCATGGCGAGGGTTTGTTCATCCTCAACCAGCAGTACCTTAATTTTGTCCATATCTTGATTCATTTTCATAACAAGCAATGTAATGCATCATAACAAGCAATGTAATGTGTTGTAACAAGCAATGTTGTACACCATAACAAGCAATGTTATTCAGATTCTTATTGTAAATGTACTTCCTTTTCCCGCTTCACTTCGTACGGTTACAATACCACCGTGCTTTTCTATCATTGTCTTTACATAGAAAAGCCCCAGCCCGTAGCCTTTGGTATTGTGGATATTTCCTGTCGGAACCCGGTAGAATTTATCGAAAATGTGAGGCTGTTTATCCGTAGGGATACCAATGCCATGGTCTGTAACCGAGATTTCCACTTGTTCCGTTTCCTTTTTTCGGCAACAGATCGTTATGTCGGCTTTATCCGGAGAATATTTGATGGCATTATCTATCAGGTTACTCAGAATATTACTGAAGTGTGTACGGTCGGCAATGATTGTCAGGTCTTCCGGTGCAATGTCGAGATTGATTTCTACAGGCTTGCCCGCTTTCAGTTTATGCTGTTCGATGAGTGCCGGGAACAGATCGTGCAAGCTGAGCGTCTCCGGATGCAGGCGGAAGGTTTTACGGCGTTCCATACTCATGGAGAGAATTTGTTCCACCAGTCCGCTCAATCGCTGTAACTGTTCCTGGCAGATGCCCAGATACTTATCCCGTTGTTGCTTGTCTTCTGCCAGATTGAAATTAAGCAAAGCATCGTTGGCGGCATACGCTACGGCAATAGGTGTTTTCAGCTCGTGGGTGATGTTGTTGGTAAAGTCGCTCTTCATCTCTTCCAGTGTTTTCTGCCGCAAAATGGTGCGGATAAGAAACCAGAAGGAGAAGCCTAATATAATAAGGATAACGAATGATGTGGTAAGAATGCCGCTCATCTGCTGCAATACAATCTTATAAATAGGTTCTATCGTGAGGCGGTAACTTTGATTGGAGTGAATGTCGAAAGCATAATTATATTGTTTCGCTTTTTCACTGGGCATGTATCCGGGAGTCCCGACAATGGCGAGCGTATCAGTGTAAACCAGCGTTGAGTCCGGATCGGTACCGGAATGAAGACGCTCCAATCGGTAGGGAAGTTTAAGTCCCCGTTCTTGCAGATAGGTATTCAGCAGACTGTCATAAACGGCTATATCAGGTTCTATAAAAATATCCAGTCCCGAGTGCATTCCACGCTGGATGAAAGTGGCAAGTTCCACCATACTGCTTTGCTCACGCAGCATCATATCTATTCCACCTTCGGCCCTTAAAGAAGCCTGAGGTTCATTCTCATTAATCACTGTATCTTCCAGGACCTCTTTTATTGAATCTCTTTCTGCCCAGACTGAAATATTTGTGCCTTCCTGCCCCCGTGTGAAAAGGATATCTCTTGTCGAGTCATTCGGGTAGCTCACTGAGACGCTGTCATACTTCATAGGGATACCGTCTTTTATAAGTGAACGACTTCCGGCACTGTCTGTTTGGTCAACAGTTGTACTGCTGCGGACAAATGATTTTCCGGAATCGGAATTGTATCCTGCTGAAACCTCTACCGAACCGTGGGCTTTATTTTCTTTTTGCATCTCCTTTACACGCAGCAGCATTTCATTATAATCGCTCATGCGCATGGCTTCTACGATGCTTTGTTCCAGTTCGTGCTTCATCGTTTTGTATAGCCCCGTGATCCAGTATGCCTGATAAATAAAGATACCCAGCAGAGAAATTATGACCAATATGGCAATAGGTTTGAATGGCAGTTTCATGTAGCTCTTGTATTTATATGGACAAAGATAGGAAAGATAACCGGTACATGTATGTACGGTAAGACTAAATAACACTTCAGATAACACTAGATAAGACTACGTAAGTTCCGGATAACACAAAGTCCGGAAGATTTCACCGTACTTTGCAGTGCAAGAGCTTAAGGGATGATTCGGGTTTGCACACGGCATCTTTTGCAAAAGGTATAGGGAGAATCCTGTGCAGTCCCTTACATAATTGGGTGTCAACCTTGGTCAACCGGCCTGTCAACCAAGGTTAACGGATCTGTCAACCAAGCTTAATCGACCTGTCAACCAAGGTTGACACCCAATCATCTCTAAGTCTGAACACATTTATGTCGTATCTAAAACAAATGAACATGAAGTCTTATTACTATCTTTCCCTGATGCTATGTGCATTGAGTGCAGGAGTTTCCGCTCAGGAAATAACAAAGAGTACGGATGCAGAGAGCGAACGGACGCTCAGTGCGGACAGTATTATAACACAAGACAAGCAGCTGGACAGTCTTTACCAATCTCTTCCTGAAGTAATGATTACCGGACAACGTCCCATCGTGAAAGCGGAGCAAGGTAAACTGGTGTACGATCTTCCGCGCCTTATCGGTAATCTACCCGTAGATAATGCTTATGACGCTGTGAAGGAACTGCCGGGCGTAACCGAGATGAATGGCGGGTTGATGTTGGCAGGACAGGGGGTAACCGTGATATTGGATGGCAAAGTTACCACCATGAGTACCGAACAGCTTTATTCTTTATTGAAAAGCATCCCGTCCAGTCGCATTGAGAAGGCGGAAGTGATGTACAATGCTCCGGCACGCTATCAGGTGAGGGGTGCACTTATCAATATCACACTGAAACAAAGCGCCGGAGGCCCGTCTTCCTGGCAGGGAGAGCTTTATGGCAAATATAATCAGAAACATTACGAGGGCTTCGACGAACGTGCCAGCCTGATCTATAACGGAAATAAATTCTCAGCAGATTTTCTTTACTCACACAACCACGGACGGGGATATTCTTTAACCGATAAAGAAGCTATGCACTCTCTGGCGGACGGTTCGGTTCATCATATCACAACCGATGAGATGGGCCGAAGCCGTTCGCATACCCATAGTTTCCGGATAGGAACGGATTATAATATTGCCAAGAACCATCAGCTGAGCTTTGTTTATAATGGAAGTTATTCGACTCATCATAGCCTGATGGATATTTACGGTACGCAGCAGTCCAACACTCGTAGCAACAGTACCGACTGGCTGCACAACGGGCGTCTGGACTATCGTACACCTTTCGGATTGAAAGCCGGTGCTGAACTGACTTATTACCGTTCTCCGTCCGATCAGTTGTTGCATAGTAGCATGCAAGATGAAGAGCTTGCTTTTTATACCGAAGACTGTCAGCGCATCAATCGCTGGAAATTCTTCCTTGCGCAGGAGCATAATCTGGGTCGTGGATGGGGATTGAATTATGGTGCCGTTTATACTACCAGTATCGACCACAGTTATCAGTATTATTATGATACGGAGAAGGATGCGGGAACAAAGGCAGGTGCGAGCACAGGTATTCCCGATAATATGCAATCCCGCCGTCGCGAACAAACTTTGAACTTCTATGCGGGTTTCAATAAAAGTTTCGGTGATAAACTTTCCCTGGATGCTTCGCTTGCCGTGGAACATTATAAGACGCCGGTATGGAATCAGTGGGATTGGTATCCTACCATTAACCTGAGTTATATGCCTGCCCCCGGCTATGTCTGGCAATTGGCTTTGAGTAGTGATAAGGACTATCCTGATTATTGGGCTGTGCAGAATGCCATCTCTTATATGGGCGGCGGATATTCTGAAATACATGGGAACCCGTTCCTGAAACCGGCTCAGGAATATCAACTTCAGTTGACACATATTTTGAAGAGTAAATACATCTTCACTGCGTGGTTTGCCCATACGAAAGATTACTCTACCCAGACTCTTTATCAATCTTCTGAACGTCTGGTGGAAATCTATAAGTATTTGAATTTTAATTTCAAACAACAAGCAGGAATACAGGCTTCTATACCGTTTGATATAAAGCAATGGTTAAATTCTCGTTTGACTCTGATTGGGGTATGGCATCATGAGAAGGATGATGATTTCTGGGATATTCCTTTTAACCGGAATATTTGTTATGGTATTGCTGTACTGACAAATACTTTCACTCTCTCTAAGAAGCCTGATCTGAAGCTGACACTGACGGGAATGGCTCGTAGTAAAGCGACTCAGGGAATTTATGATTTACCGTCTTCAGGGTATGTAAATGCTGCTTTGCGGTATGGCTTTGCCAAAGGAAAGGCTATTCTGAATCTTTATTGCAATGATATCTTTGAGACAGGACAGATAAAACCACGCATCCGCTTTGGTACGCAGAACGTGACGAATGATTATGCTTGTTTCAGGGAAATCGGGGTGTCGTTTACGTATAAGTTCGGAGGATATAGGGAGAAGAAGAGGGAAGAGGTGGATAGGTCGAGGTTTAAGTAACGTTGTGTGTGTGTGTACTTTTTCTTTCGGCTTGTCCCGAAAGAAAAAGATACCAAAAAGAAAGGGACCCCGGCTACGTCTCCGGTGCTACTCCGGCACTGCCATTCGCAGACGGGGCTCGAACTCGCTTCGCTCAGACAGATCGCCCCTTACCTGCGCCTGACAATGCCTACGCTTACGCACCTACGCCTATGCCGGAGAGCTGCGCGGTGGGGGCGCTGCGCTATAGACGTGGGGGATTGTATGAGTGTGTTTTTAGCAATATCTCTTATTGAAATTTCTTGTCCTCTTCGAGGAGTTCCTGGCTAAACTGTTCCGGTGGCAGAGGGGTAGAGAGTTCTATAAGATTTTCTTCGGGATCACGCAGGTATAGGCTACGCATACCCCAATCGGGCATATCCGTAGGTTCATTGATAAACTTTACACCTTTGGCTTTTAGGGCAGCAAAGGTTTCGTCTACATTATCTACACAGAATGAGAGCATTGATTTTTCACGCATCGCAACGGGCTGCTGCTTATCTGCATTGCCTACTGAAGGTGCCATCCAGTCAGATACAAAAAGGGCGAGACCCTCTATTCCGTCGGCCACTTTAAAATAGGCGTATCCGCTCGTTTCATCTCCCCAGGCTGGTTCTAAACCGAGTTGTTCAGTATAGAACTTGAAGCATTTGGCGAAGTCTTTTACTAATAATCTTACGTTGCTGAATCTCATTGTTTACTGATTAATGGTTTGTAATCTGTTTCTTATAATCAAGATGCAAATATAACCAATTTATTAGAATAGCGTTTCTAAAATTCGTATTTACCTCACCCCCCCATCAAAAAACAATCAACTCCATCCCACTATATGCCGCATGGTCCCCCGGCCTCACTGTAGGGGCGTGAGCGTAGGTGCTGTCAGGCGCAGGTAAGGGGCGATCTGTTTGAGCGAAGCGAGTTCGAGCCCCGTCTGCGAATGGCAGTACCGGAGTAGCCCCGGAAGTGCAGCCTTGAAAAGCCCGTTTTAGTGAGAGCAGCCGCAAGCTTGCTTGAGGATGCCGAACGTAAGGGCTTTCTGTAATTTTTCTTTTGGTATCTTTTCTTTTGTCTCAAGACAAAAGAAAAGTACTTTCACCAGCATAATACACATTAAAAAAATCAGAATCTTTTGCCCTTTCCTCCTCTATATTTCTTAATTTTGTCGGAACAAAATGAAGTATCAACCTTCCGCACATTCAATCTCAAAATGACACTGCGGAACCTAAATTATCGTATTATGATTAACAGATTCGTCTTAAACGAAGTATCTTACTTCGGACCGGGTGCCCGCGAAGTGCTCCCACAGGAAATTAAACGTCTCGGCTTGAAAAAGGCCTTTGTATCTACCGACAAAGATCTGATTAAATTTGGTGTGGCCGACAAGGTGCTGTCTGTACTGGACAAGGCAGGCATACCCTATGTTGTATTCAGCGATATTAAACCAAATCCTACGGTTAGTAATGTAAATGCAGGTGTGAAGGCGTTTGCAGAATCCGGTGCCGATTTTATTCTGGCTATTGGAGGCGGTTCTTCCATCGATACATCAAAAGCTATCGGTATCATCACTAATAATCCGGAATTCAGTGATGTGGTTTCTCTGGAAGGAGTGGCGCCTACTAAGAAGAAATCCGTGCCTATCATTGCTTTGCCTACTACAGCGGGAACGGCTGCTGAGGTAACTATCAACTATGTGATTACCGACGAAGTGAATGAAAAGAAGATGGTATGTGTAGATCCGAATGATATTCCTGCCATCGCTATTGTAGATGCCGAATTGATGTACACTTTGCCTAAAGGGCTGACCGCTTCTACGGGACTGGATGCATTGACACATGCTATTGAAGGCCTGATAACTAAGGGAGCTTGGGAAATGAGCGATATGTTCGAGATTAAAGCTATCGAAATGATTACCCGTTATCTGGAAACAGCCGTGTTTGAGCCGACAAATGCAGAGGCGCGTAATGGTATGGCGGTAGCGCAATATATTGCAGGCATGGCATTCTCTAATGTAGGTTTGGGTGTTGTTCACGGCATGGCACATCCGTTGGGTGCTATATTTGATATACCTCATGGTGTGGCTAATGCATTGTTGCTGCCTATTGTTATGGAATTCAATGCTCCTGCTGCGCTTGATAAGTATGTGGAAATTGCTAAGGCGATGAAAGTCTATAAAGAAGGAATGAGCCAGGAAGAGGCTGCACGTGCTGCCGTAGATGCAGTGAGAGCACTGTCAGTAAGAGTAGGTATTCCGCAACACCTTTCTGAATTGGGTATCAAGGAAAGCGATCTCGACAAGCTGGCTACGGCTGCTATTGCCGATGTTTGTACACCGGGTAATCCTCGCGAGGTGACGAAGGAGATTATTCTGGATTTATACAAAAAAGCGTTGTGATAAGTGATTAGGGGTTAGTGATAAGTGATTAGTCTCCTTGCGGCATTATAGCGCAGCACTAATCACTTATCACTAACCCCTAATCACTTATCAAACTATTCTTATGGTAACGTACTCCGAAGAGAAGCCCGTGAAGCAGAAAAATCATACGGATGATAGATATCGTTGCGATTCTGTGGACTTGTGCCTGTTATATACCAGAATATTGGTCCGAATCCAGACCGTGTAGAAGGTATCGCTTTGACACTTGAATAAGATAACAGAGGCTTTCTTATCCTAAAATCTTGCTATCTGCACTCTTTTTCGTACTTTTGTAGCTTTCAAAAAGAAAGTTGTTATTTAAAGAAATATTCTGTATGAAATCAGACATTGAAATAGCCCGCAGCATAGAGCTGAAGAAGATTAAGCAGGTAGCCGAGAATGTAGGTATTCCACGTGAAGAAGTAGAAAACTATGGACGGTATATTGCTAAGATCCCTACACATCTGATTGATGAAGAAAAAGTGAAGAAAAGTAACTTGATTTTGGTAACTGCTATTACCGCTACCAAAGCAGGTATCGGCAAGACTACGGTGTCCATCGGTCTGGCATTGGGGTTGAATAAGATCGGCAAGAAAGCCATCGTTGCTTTGCGTGAACCTTCATTAGGACCTTGTTTCGGCATGAAGGGTGGGGCAGCAGGTGGCGGTTATGCTCAGGTGCTCCCTATGGAAAAGATAAATTTGCACTTTACAGGAGATTTTCATGCCATCACTTCGGCGCACAATATGATATCCGCATTGCTCGATAATTATCTTTATCAGCATCAGGCGGACGGATTCGGGCTGAAAGAAATCATCTGGCAGCGCGTGCTCGATGTGAACGACCGTTCTTTGCGTAGCATTGTCACCGGTTTAGGTCCCAGTACGAACGGTATTACCGAAGAATCCGGCTTCGATATTACCCCTGCATCCGAAATTATGGCTATTCTCTGCCTGGCAAAGGACATAGACGACCTGAAACGACGGATTGAGAATATCATCCTTGGTTTTCGTTTTGATGGTTGCCCGTTCACAGTGAAGGAGTTAGGAGTAGCAGGAGCCATCACTGTCCTGCTGAAAGATGCTATCAATCCGAACTTGGTCCAGACAACCGAAGGATCGGCTGCTTTTGTTCATGGCGGTCCATTCGCAAACATTGCGCATGGTTGTAACTCTATTCTTGCAACGAAAATGGCTATGACTTTTGGGGATTATGTTGTAACGGAAGCCGGTTTTGGTGCCGACCTCGGTGCAGAGAAATTTTATAATATCAAGTGTCGCAAAAGTGGATTACAGCCTAAACTGACAGTGATTGTGGCTACTGCCCAAGGTTTGAAGATGCATGGAGGTGTCAGCCTCGATCGTATTAAAGAGCCCAATATGGAAGGACTGCAACAGGGCTTTGGAAATCTCGATAAACATATACGCAATCTGCGTTCATTCGGCCAGACGGTACTGGTTGCCTTCAATCGTTTTGCCAGCGATACGGATGAGGAAGTGGAAGCAATCCGCCGTCATTGCGAAGAGAAGTTAGGGGTAAGTTTCGCTGTCAATAATGCCTTTGCAGAAGGGGGAGAGGGAGCTGTGGAGCTTGCTAATCTGGTAGTGAATACCATTGAAAAGAAACCCTCTGAACCCTTGAACTTCAGTTATAGTGAAAATGACAGTGTAGAACAAAAGATAGAGAAGATAGCTTGTAACCTTTACGGTGCCAGTGTGGTGACTTACAGTATCCATTCACGTAAAATTATCAAATTAATAGAGAAGATGGGTATCGGTCATTATCCCGTTTGCATTGCCAAAACACAATATTCTTTCTCTGCCGATCCAAAGATATACGGTGCGGTGAACAACTTTGAATTCCATATCAAGGATATTGTAATCAATAATGGTGCGGAAATGATTGTTGCTATCGCCGGAGAAATTTTGCGTATGCCGGGGCTTCCCAAGGAACCGCAAGCCATGCATATTGACATTGTAGATGGAAATATAGAAGGATTGAGTTAACTATTATTTCAGATCATCCAATATAGCTTTCGGTTCTTTGACCAAATGTGTAAAAAAGAGGTCCGTAACCCTTATCGCAAGGGCTACGGACCATTTTACATTTTAACTATATATTTAATTATCTATATATACATTTTTTCTCAAAAACATATATACCTGTCAGCCGGAAAAAACAAAACCGACTGACTCGTAAAAACAAATTTCTTAATATGCAAACAGCGGATATTTTTCCATAGTCTTATTCACGCGTGCGCGAACTTCGGCAATAACCGCTTCATTTTCTACATTAGACAGAACCGTTTCAATCATTTCTGCAATTTCCAGCATCAGATCTTCTTTAGCACCACGAGTAGTGATGGCAGGAGTACCCAGACGGATACCGGAAGTCTGGAATGCAGAGCGGCTATCGAACGGAACCATATTCTTGTTTACAGTGATATCGGCAGATACCAATGCTTTTTCGGCAACTTTACCTGTGAGATCAGGATATTTGCTACGCAGGTCAACCAGCATAGAGTGATTATCCGTACCACCTGAAACGATTGTAAAGCCACGGTCGATCAATGCTTGTGCCAGTACGGCTGCATTTTTCTTCACCTGAGCAGCATATTCTTTGAATTCAGGTTGCAGGATTTCACCGAATGCAACAGCCTTTGCTGCAATGACGTGTTCCAACGGACCACCCTGGATTCCCGGGAATACGGCCGAGTCAATCAACTGAGACATCTTCTTGATTTCACCCTTCGGCGTTGTTTTGCCCCAAGGATTAGGGAAGTCTTTGCCTATCAGGATGATACCACCGCGAGGACCACGCAAAGTCTTATGTGTGGTAGAAGTAACGATATGAGCATACTTCACAGGGTTTTCCAGCAATCCGGCTGCAATCAGTCCGGCAGGGTGAGCCATATCGATCATCAGGATAGCACCTACTTTGTCTGCGATTTCGCGCATACGCTTGTAGTCCCATTCGCGGGAATATGCCGAACCGCCACCGATGATCATTTTGGGTTTTTCGCGCAAAGCAACTTCTTCCATCTGGTCATAGTCTACGCGACCGGTTTCCTTATTCAGATTATATTCACAGGGAGTATAAATGATACCGGAAGTATTTACTAAAGAACCGTGTGAGAGGTGACCGCCATGAGCCAGATTCAATCCCATGAATTTGTCACCCGGATTCAATACAGCGAGGAATACAGCTGCATTAGCCTGCGCGCCTGAGTGGGGTTGCACGTTAGCCCATTCTGCACCAAAGATTTCCTTTATGCGGTCGATAGCAATTTGTTCGCTCTGGTCTACTACTTCGCAGCCTCCGTAGTAGCGTTTGCCGGGATAACCTTCTGCATACTTGTTAGTGAGACAGGAGCCCATTGCCTCCATTACTTGGTCACTTACAAAATTCTCTGATGCAATCAGTTCAATACCTTTGAGCTGACGTTGATGTTCTTTTTCGATGATATCGAAAATTAAATCGTCTCTTTTCATTTTGCTTACTTAGATAAGTTTGATAAATCTGTGTTCTCTTATTAAGCGCACAAATTTACGGTAAAAAAATGAATAAACTGTCAGAAAAGACAGAAATTTACTTTCTAAAAGAATACTCCAAAGGAAAAGCTGAGCACATTGTCTCGCCGATGGAAACGTATTTCGTCAGCAGGTGGATCACCTTCGACGACACCGTCATCATAAGTCACTTTACGGGATATATTATGTAATCCTATATCATAACGGAAGTCGAAAAAAATACGGGAGATGGTAACGGCCACTCCAAGAGTAAAACTTAGGTTCAAAGGACGTAATCTTTCACTGATTCCCTGTTGGTCAAAGTTCTCAAAAGTAACTTCGCTCTTTTTATTCCAGATATAACGGAACTTGGGACCGCCGAATACTGCCAGGCTATAGGGACCTTCTTTAATGACATTATATCCATAAATTACAGGGATATCTATGCTGTGAATGGATGAAGTAATAGATGCCATTTCCAAAGGAGCATCTTCTGCGGCGGGTTTTTCAAAAGTAATGTTGCAGCGGTTGATGTTGTAGGATATTTCCGGTTGCAGGAAGTGGCGCTCAAAGTTGATGCGCATAAAGACAGAGCCGAAATAGCCTATCTTGTAGTTATTCTGTACCTCATCTATAGTGATGCCGTTTAATGTAAGATTGGACACAAGGAAGAGGGAAGAGGTAAAGCCGCCTTTAATACCGAAGTTCACCGGACGATCATGGTGATGTTTCTTCAGGGGTTCTTCAACCGCCGTTCCGGGCACAAGATGAGACTGTCCCCACATCGTAGCGGGGAAAATCAAAAACCACAGGATAAATATTTTCAAGACTTTGTTCATCACTTATCACTAACGGTTAATCACTATTTTTTCTTCTCAACAGACCATCCAAATTTACCGATCTTTTCACCCAATTCATAGTACCCTCCATGAACATAAACCAGCGGATTGGCTTCCGCCAGCTCCAGTTTTCCGGTTTCCGGGTTCAGATTCCGGTCGTCAGCACGTACGTTTACCACATCGGCAATAAACATATCATGGGAGCCAAGTGACATGATTTCCTTTACACGGCATTCTATACACAAGGGGGATTCTTCAATAAGAGGAGCATTGACCACAGTACTTCTTCCCGGTGTCAGATGCATTTCTTCAAACTTATTGTAATCTTTCCCGGAACGTACACCACACCAATCCGTTGCACGAGCCATATCTTTGGTCGTGAGATTAATGACAAACTCCATATTCCGTTTCAGGATTTCGTATGAGTGGCGTTCGGGACGTACAGAAATATAGCACATGGGCGGGTTCGTACAAATCGTTCCCGTCCACGCAATTGTTAGTATGTTATATTCTTCCGGAGTGCTTCCGCAGCTTACCAATACGGCGGGAAGCGGGTAAATCATTGTTCCGGGCTTCCAGTCTTGTTTCATAGGCGAAGGAGTTATGAGCTACGAGCTACGAGTGCCTTTCGGATGAGAGCTGCAAACTATAAAGCGAACATTGCGCAGCACTTGTAGCTTGTAGCTTTTGTAGCTTGTAACTCTTATATTATTTCAATTTCATTCCTGTTTTGCTCTTTCTCACAGTAATGGCATCGGATCACGCAATTTTCCTTGTCCACGACATGGAACAACGTCGCCATGGGCTCGTTGTTCGTGATACATTTGGGGTTAGCACACTTTACAATGCCGCGAAGTTCTTCTGGAAGGCTAACTTCACGCTTTTCCACCACTTCATAATCCCGGATAATATTCAACTTCACATTAGGTGCTACCACAGCGATGCGATTAATTTCGTCATCGCAGAAAAATTTATCCGCAATTTTAATAATGCCTTTAGTGCCCAGCTTTCCGCTTTTGAGATTAAAGCCAATGGTGATATTGTTATTCATGTGTTCAAGTCCCAGTAAAGAGACTACAGTGAATAGATTTTCAGAGGGGATATGGTCGATAACGGTACCGTTTTCTAATGCGGCAACCTGTAATTCTTGTTTTTTTTCGCTCATCTTTCAATTTACAATTTAGCAATTTACAAAGTACAATTTAGGCTTTCACCTCATCCAGTGTAATGCCTAATACATCGCAGAGGATAGCCTCACGAGCATACAGACCGTTTTGAGCTTGCTGGAAGTAGTAAGCTTTCGGATTATCGTCTACGTCATAAGCGATTTCATTGACGCGGGGCAGGGGATGCAGAATGCACAGATTGGGGCGGGTATGTTCCAGCATCTTGTTGCGCAGGATGTAGACGTTCTTCACCCGTTCGTACTCCATGAGGTCAGTGAAGCGCTCACGCTGCACACGAGTCATGTAGAGGATGTCGGCATCTGCTATGGTCTCTTCCGTAAAGTCCGTATGTTCCACGTACTTGATGCCATGATCGCGGCAGTAAATTTTGTATTCTTCGGGCATTCTCAACTCATCGGGAGAGATGAAGTGGAAAGTCGGGTTGAAGTGGCGCATTGCCATCAGTAGTGAATGTACGGTGCGGCCGTATTTAAGGTCGCCAACGAGGAAAATATTCAGGTTCTCCAGTGTACCCTGGGTTTTGTAGATGGAGTAGAGGTCGAGCATCGTTTGTGAAGGATGCTGGTTGGCTCCGTCTCCGGCATTGACGATAGGCACTGTGGTTACTTCGCTGGCATAGCGGGCGGCTCCTTCCAGATGATGCCGCATCACGATGATATCGGCATAGTTGCTCACCATTTTGATGGTGTCTTTCAGGGTCTCGCCTTTCGAAGAACTCGTTGCTTTGGGGTCACTGAACCCGATTACACGGGCCCCTAAGCGGTTGGCTGCTGTTTCAAAACTGAGTCTTGTACGGGTAGACGGCTCGAAAAAGAGGGTTGCAACCACTTTCCCTTCCAGTAGCCTACGGTTGGGACGGGCTTCAAACTGCTTCGCCATCTCGATCATGTAGAGGATTTTTTCCTTGCTATGTTCGGCAATGGTGACTAAACTTCTGTTTTCCATATCGTTCGTTATTTTGTTTCTTTTCGAGAGTTCAAAGGTACGGAAAAGATGCGGAGTACGGAAGAAAGACGGGAGAAAATTTAGAAGTTTTTTTGTCTCCATAGCCGACGATCTTCAGCTCATGGGACAAAAAGTTTTGCCTCATGGGATGAAAAAAAATATTTCGTGAGACAAAAAAAATAATCTCATGGGATGAAGCTGCTCATACGGTGAGATGGATGCCGGAATTTGTTTGGATCATTACCAGCATCAGCAGCAGCTTTTCTTTTTCTTTTCTGCTGTTGTTGTTATATAAAGAATATAATAAGAAAGAAAAATGTACTGCTTGTTTTGTTGAAAACGTTGAAAGATAGCGTTTTAGTGTTCAAAACTCCACTTTGTTCCTAAGCAAAAAAGTGCATTTTTCGGCAAAAAACAGCTTGGAATCGGCCGATTCCTAAGCAAAAAATGCCTCTAAAATGATCAATTCCCCCACTTTTTGGTCACCAAAATGCCATATTCTATCCCCTCAAACGCCACACTTTATCATCGGAAACGCCACATTTCATTCTCCGAAATGCCACACTTTGTGCTTGCTGAAGTGTGGCGTTTTACCCGTTAAGATGTAGCATTTTGGATGATAAAGTGTGGCGTTTTAAGAGTTTTCTATAGAATTTATAAGGGTGTTCCAATATAATTCCGTACCTTTGCCTTGTTATTTTTACAGGTAATCTGTTTTATTGATTTAGTGAATTTACAGTAATAAACATGATAAAGAACATCATAAAAATCCTTTGGATATTCTTAGCCGTCATAGTATTGGCTTGTGTCACTGTTTTCTTCTCCATTGCTAAAGGTTGGATAGGCTATATGCCTCCTGTTGAAGATCTGGAAAACCCTAATTATAAGTTTGCTACACAAGTTTTCTCGGAAGACGGGAAGGTACTTGGTACTTATTCGTTTAGCAAAGAGAACCGTGTGTATGTGGGCTATAATGATTTATCCCCCAATGTCATTAACGCGTTGATTGCAACAGAAGACGTGCGTTTTGCCGAGCATTCCGGAATTGATGCGATTGCGTTGTTTCGTGCCATTGTGAAGCGTGGCTTGTTATTCCAGAAGAATGCAGGTGGAGGTAGTACGATTACCCAACAATTATCGAAACAACTCTATTCGCCCAGTGCGGACAATGTAATGGAACGTTTGTTTCAGAAACCCATTGAGTGGGTAATTGCTGTGAAATTGGAGCGTTACTATACCAAGGAAGAGATACTTACGATGTATCTTAATAAATTTGACTTTTTAAACAATGCAGTCGGTATCAAAACTGCAGCCAACACTTACTTTGGCTGTGAACCTAAAGATTTAAAAATAGAAGAAGCTGCCACTTTAGTTGGTATGTGTAAAAATCCGGCTCTTTATAATCCCGTCCGTTTCAACGAGCGTTCACGCGGACGTCGTAATGTAGTGCTCGATCAAATGCGTAAAGCAGGATATATCACTGCCGAAGAATGTGATTCACTGCAAGCACTTCCACTGACCTTGAAATATACCCGTGTTGACCATAAAGAAGGTATGGCAACCTATTTCCGTGAATATCTGCGTGGAGTATTGAATGCTAAGAAGCCTGTGAAGGGTGATTATCGGGGTTGGCAGATGCAGAAATTCTATGAAGATTCTCTTGATTGGGAGAATAATCCTCTGTTCGGCTGGTGTGAAAAGAATACAAAGAAAGATGGTTCAAAGTACAACCTTTATACGGATGGTCTGAAAATCTATACGACTATCGACTCCCGTATGCAGCAATATGCAGAAGAAGCAGTGGAAGAACATCTGAAAGAACTGCAAGGCTATTTCTTTAAAGAAAAGAAGGGACGCAAAAAGGCGCCTTACAGTAACAGGATTACACAAGAGCAGGTAGATGAAATTCTTGCCCGCACCATGAAACAGTCCGATCGTTATCGGACCATGAAGAAAGCCGGTGCATCGGATGCTCAAATAGAAAAGGCTTTCAATACACCTGAAGAGATGTCGGTATTTACCTGGAATGGTGAAAAAGATACTATCATGACGCCAATGGATTCTATCCGCTATTACAAGCACTTCCTTCGTGCCGGTTTCATGTCAATGAACCCGCACAACGGACATGTAAAAGCGTATGTGGGTGGACCTAATTATAACTATTTCCAATATGATATGGCAATGGTAGGACGCCGTCAGATTGGTTCTACTATGAAACCTTATGTATATTCACTGGCTATGGAGAATGGATTTTCTCCTTGCGATGAGATGCGGCACGTGGAATTTCAGGGCTTCGATGAGAATGGTAGCCCTTGGGCGCCCCGTAATGCAAATACTAAACGCTACGGAGAAATGGTGACTTTGAAATGGGGCTTAGCTAATTCGGACAACTGGATTACGGCACGATTGATGAGTAAATTAAACCCGTATGAGTTAAAACGATTGTTGCATAGTTTCGGTGTGCGCAATCGCGAGATTGTGCCTTCTATTGCTCTTTGTCTTGGCCCTTGCGAGATATCGGTAGGAGAAATGGTAAGTGCATATACGGCATTTCCCAATAAAGGAATTCGTGTAGCACCTATGTTTGTAACCCGTATAGAAGATAGTGATGGCAATGTACTGGCTACTTTCTCTCCGGAAATGGAAGAAGTCATCAGTGTTTCCAGCGCTTATAAGATGTTGGTTATGCTTCGTGCCGTTATTAACGAAGGAACCGGTGGACGTGTTCGCCGGTTAGGTGTGAAAGCTGATATGGGTGGTAAGACCGGAACAACTAACTATAATGCAGATGGTTGGTTTATGGGCTTTACTCCTTCACTGGTATCCGGATGCTGGGTTGGTGGAGAAGAGCGTGATATTCATTTTGACACCATGTTGCATGGGCAAGGTGCTTCTATGGCATTACCCATCTGGTCTAAATATATGGTGAAAGTACTTGGAGACAAGACACTGGGCTATGATGAAAATGAAACATTCCAATTGCCTGAAGGTTTTGATCCTTGTAAAGACAACGGGGATGTTGATTTTGAACCAGCACAAGAAAGTGGCTTGGATGACTTCTTTGATTAAAATTCAGGTGTCGGTCTAAATTATTGATTTCGAACGTGGTTTATACAATCAGCATCGGCAGTAACGAGCAACAGAAAGAGAATCTTTCGTTGGCGCGTAAGCGGTTGAAAGAACTGTTTCCCGGTATTCGTTTTTCTACGGAAGAGGAGACTAAACCGCTTTATTTCCAGCGCTCATCTTTATTTTCCAATCAGGTGGCACGTTTTATTTCCAGTAGCGATGCGGCGGAAATAACTTCTTGTTTGAAAGCTATTGAACGGGAAGCGGGGCGGATGCCTGAAGAGAAAAAGCAAGAAATAGTCCGGTTGGATCTGGATTTATTATCATGTGATGATACGGTCTATAAACCCGACGATTTAAAAAGGGATTATATTTGCCGGGGATTGAAAGAGATAGAGTAATTTAAAATGGGTACGCGGACGACGCGGATAAAGCGGACGTCCGCGTATCTATAAAATAGTAAATATAAATATGTTGAAGTTTTTAGGAATCATTCCGGCCCGTTACGCATCCACGCGTTTTCCTGCAAAACCGTTGGCTATGCTGGGAGGTAAAACTGTAATACAGCGAGTATATGAACAAGTGGCAGGTATTCTGGACGATGCTTATGTGGCCACAGATGACGAACGGATCGAAGAAGCTGTAAAAGCTTTCGGAGGTAAAGTAGTGATGACTTCTGTGAATCATAAAAGCGGCACGGATCGTTGCTATGAAGCATATACCAAAATAGGGGGAGACTTTGATGTCATTGTCAACATTCAGGGTGACGAACCTTTTATTCAACCCTCCCAATTGGAAACTGTAAAAGCTTGCTTCGATGATATTACTACCCAGATTGCTACACTGGTGAAACCTTTCACTCCAGAGAATGGATTTGAAGCTTTGGAAAATATCAATTCTCCGAAAGTAGTGCTGAATAAGAATATGAATGCACTCTATTTCAGCCGATCCATTATTCCTTATCAGCGGAATGCAGAAAAACAGGATTGGCTGAGAAATCATACTTATTATAAGCACATAGGACTATACGCTTATCGTGCTGAAGTTTTAAAAGAGATCACTTCGTTGCCGCAATCTTCGCTGGAACTGGCAGAATCGCTGGAACAACTTCGTTGGCTGGAGAATGGCTATACCATTAAAGCCGGCATTACCGAAGTAGAGACCATCGGCATTGATACTCCCCAGGATTTGGAAAAGGCTGAAGAATTTTTGAAAATATGTTAGACAGAACTATCCAGCCCCTTATTTGTGAGCCGGAACAACTGGCAGTACCATCTCCCGAATGTCGGGTGATGAAAAACGGTATACCTTTATATATACTCAATGCCGGGGATAATGAAGTGGTCCGAATTGACCTGTTGGTAGAAGGTGGACGCTGGCAACAGAACCAACGATTGCAGGCTTTGTTTACCAACCGGATGCTGCGCGAAGGTACCCGGCGTTATTCAGCCGCAGCCATTGCCGAAAAGTTGGATTACTACGGTGCCTGGTTGGAACTTTCAAGTTCATCCGAGTATGCTTATATCACTCTCTATTCTTTAAATAAATATCTGCCCGAAACGTTAGATGTTTTTGAATCTATCGTGAAAGAGCCTCTTTTCCCTGAAAAAGAGCTGGGAGTGATTGTCGACAGCAATATCCAACAATTTCTTGTAAACAGCTCCAAGGTGGATTTTCTGGCCCATCGCACTTTGATAAATGCCGTATATGGCGATACGCATCCATGCGGGCAATTAGTGCAGAAGGAAGATTATCATTTGATCAATCCTTCTGTCTTGCAATCGTTTTACGACCGATATTATCATTCTGGAAATTGCAGTATCTATCTTGCGGGGAAGGTCAGCGAAGACGCTATCCGTCGTATTGAAACTCTTTTTGGAAGTGAACCTTTCGGCAAAGATTTCCGCAAACCGGAAAAACTGTCCTATGTTCCGGTAACTTCTCCTGAAAAACGTATTTTTATTGAGCGTGCCGATGCAATGCAAAGCGCTGTTCGCATGGGAATGCTTTCTTTGGATCGACGCCATCCTGACTATTTGAAAGTCCGCGTTCTGGTTACCTTGTTCGGAGGGTATTTCGGTAGCCGTTTGATGTCTAATATTCGTGAAGATAAAGGATATACGTATGGTATATCTGCCGGCATTATGCCTTATCCCGATAGTGGACTGTTGGTTGTCAATGCAGAGACTGCCAATGAATTTGTAGAACCTCTTATCAAAGAAGTTTACCATGAAATAGACCGCCTGCAAAATGACCTCGTACCTGTCGAAGAACTTGCCATGGTGAGGAACTATATGTTGGGTGATATGTGTCGCAGCTATGAGTCTGCCTTCTCACTGGCGGATGCCTGGATATTTATTCATACTTCCGGTCTCCCGGACTCGTATGTGAGGGATGCTGTAGAAGCTGTGAAGACAATTACTCCTGTCGAGATACGCGAACTTGCCTCACGCTATTTGTGCAAAGAGACATTAAAAGAAATCGTATCCGGCAAAAAAATGTCATAAAAAAAGTGTGATACCCCTTCCTTTTAGCAGATTAATTGTATCTTTGTGCAAATACTATATAGGACGTGTAACAAGTTGCTGCATTTACACGTCTTATTATTAAAATCGCTAATTTATAATTTTCAATGAAATATCTATATACTGCACTCATTCTGGTATTCATGTCCCAAGGCGGGGCGACGGCCCAAGAAAAGAAATCCGGTTTCTTCGACAAAGTAAAAACAACTTTCTCTTCTGAAATAAAAATAGGAACTCATACCTTCAAAGATGGCTCCGTATATACGGGTGAAATGAAAGGACGTAAACCCAACGGAAAGGGTAAGACGGTTTTCAAGAATGGCAATGTCTATGAAGGTGAATATGTGAAAGGAAAACGTGAAGGATATGGTACTTATACATTTCCTGATGGCGAAAAGTACGAAGGGCAATGGTTTCAGGACCAGCAACACGGTAAGGGTATCTACTACTTCATGAACAACAACCGCTATGACGGCATGTGGTTCCAGGATTACCAGCAAGGCAAAGGTACAATGTACTATTACACCGGTGACATTTACGAAGGAGACTGGGTAAATGATAAACGTGAAGGTCAAGGCACATACACTTGGAAAAACGGTTCCAAATATGAAGGTTCCTGGAAGAATGATAAGAAAGAGGGGGAAGGTACTTTTGTCTGGAATGACGGTTGTAAATACGAAGGTGACTGGAAGAACGATGTGCGTGATGGCAAAGGAACTTTCGAATATGCCAACGGAGATAAATATGTAGGCGACTGGAAAGATGATATGCAACATGGCAAGGGAATTTACTTCTTCCACACGGGTGACCGTTATGAAGGTTCGTATGTGCAGGGCGAGCGTACCGGAGCAGGTATTTATTATTACGCCAACGGTAACAAATATGTAGGAAACTTCAAGGATGGCATGCAGCATGGAAAAGGTGTATTTACTTGGGCAAATGGTGCAGTCTATGACGGCGAATGGAAAGATAACCAGCGTGACGGTCGCGGAACCTATAAATGGAATGTCGGTGATTCATACGAAGGCGAATGGAAAAACAACCAGTTCAATGGTCAGGGAACTCTGATTATGACAGACGGAACAAAATATAAAGGTGGTTTTGTGAATGGTATGGAAGAGGGTAACGGTATACAGGAAGACAAGAATGGTAATCGTTACGAAGGCTTCTTCAAGCAAGGCAAAAAGCACGGTCCTTTTGTCGAAACGGATAAAAATGGGAAAGTAATAAAAAAAGGCACGTACAAAATGGGAAGACTGGAGTAGAATTAAAAAGATAATAATTAAAAATTAAAAGGCTGCGCAGATGATGTAACATCGCGCAGCCTTTTAATTTTTAATTTCTAATATGCGAGCAATTTAGATAATATACTGTGAACTGATAGATTCATTATTCACCACTCTCTTGATAGTTTCTGCAAACATATCAGCAATACTGAGCTGTTTAACTTTTGCACATTTCTTAGAGTAGGGAATACTATCGGTAAATACGATTTCAGTCAGACTGGATTCCTGTACACGGAAAGAAGCCGGATCAGACATTACACAGTGACTGGCAATGGCGCGTACAGATTGAGCACCGGCTTCTAACATAATGTTAGCAGCTTTGGTGATAGTACCGGCTGTATCTACGATGTCATCTACCAATACCACATTCTTACCGGTTACATCACCGATAATCTGCATGGATGCAACTTCATTTGCTTTCTCACGTGATTTGTTGCACAATACCAGGGGAACTCCCAAATACTTTGAGAATGTGCTGGCACGTTTGGAACCACCCACATCCGGCGTAGCGATTACAAGATCTTTCAATTTCAAGGATTCAATATAGGGGAGGAACACTGCCGAAGCATATAAGTGATCTACCGGAATGTTGAAGAAACCTTGGATTTGATCAGCATGGAGATCCATCGTAATCAAACGATCGATACCTGCTACTGAAAGTAAATCGGCTACTAACTTTGCGCCAATAGAAACACGAGGTTTGTCTTTTCTGTCCTGTCGTGCCCAACCGAAATATGGAATAACTGCAACAACGCTTTTAGCAGATGCTCTTTTAGCAGCGTCGATCATCAGCAGAAGCTCCATTAAATTGTCGGAATTAGGGAAAGTGGATTGAACCAGGAATACATGTGCGCCACGAATTGACTCTTCATAGGAAACTGCAAACTCACCATCAGCAAAGTGGGTGATGTTCATCTTTCCCAGAGGGCAATCAAGGCTTGCGCAGATTTTCTCTGCAAGGTATCTCGAGTTAGTTCCGGAGAATACCATTACGGGTGCTTTTTCGCTCATTTTGTAATAGATGTTACCTATTTGTTTAATACGGCTGCAAAGTTATGAATTTCCCGCTACATTCTACAAGACTTATTGTAGAAAAATCTTTTTTCTTTCCCGGATTTATTTGTAGCTTTGCTAAGTGAAACGGTTTCCTCATATACGATTGGTGGGCTTACTGTGTTTTTGCATAGTAATGATTTCTTGTGTGGGTACTGCTCCCACCAAGGAAGTACATCTTATCGATTCGCTCAACCAAGTAGCTTATTCTTATCGATATAAAGACCTGGACTCTTCTTGTCATGCTGCCACACAAGCTTATGGAAAAGTAAATTTGTATAGCCAGGGGAAGGCGGAAGCATCCAACAATCTGGGTTTTTGTGCTTTTATGCGCATGGATTTTGAGAAAGCGGAGAAGTTTCATAAAGATGTGTATAGTCTGACGAAAAATGAACTGGAACTGCTGGTTGCTGATATCGGATTGATGAAAATCTATCAGCGGACAGCCATGAACAAAGAATTTTATGACTATCGGAACAGTGCCCTCCGTCGCATGAAACGAATAGATGAAGATAACAAGCTCTTCGTAGATAAGCACGAACGGTTGAGACTGAACTATGCACGTTCCGAATTTTATATTGTTTCAGCTGTGTATTATTACTATCTGCAACAACGCCCGGAAGCGGTGGCTTCCATCAACGAAATATATCCGCAGGAAGAACTTGCGGCAGATACGAACCAGTTATTGTATTATCATTATATAAAGGGATCGGCGGCACTTTGTGATGGCGAAACGGCGGACGAACGTCGTTTGCGTGAATTCGACGAGTTGTATACAACCTGGAAAATGGCGTCCCGCGGTGGATATTTATATTTTGAAGGTAATGGAGTGCAGGGGCTTGCTAACCTGATGGCATCTCCCGATAATTATGACTTTTTTCAGGTCAGGCGTTCTCATGCGTTGAAACAGTTTGATGTACCCGTGGATTCTTTATTACCCATGCGTTTAGGACAATTGGCTTTGAAGAAATTCAAGCAATATAATGATGTGTATCAGATTGCCGGTGCCTATGTTTCTATCGGTAAGTATCTGAATGCGCATGATAACTACGCCGAAGCATTGGATACATTGACGCTTGCCTTGGAGTGCGTGAACAACCATCATCGCCGTTTTTATGATTGCCACGATAGCTTGGACTGGCTGAAAACCTATGATATACGGGATACCATTTCTTCAGAAAAAGCATGGATAGAGCGTAAGTTACGGACCGTTCCGGAATGGATTTCACGCATCCGCGAACAATTGAGCGTTACGTATGCCGGATTGGAAATGAAGCAACACTCCGATTATAATCGTAATATCTATCTGGACATTTTGGAAGATACCCGTCAGGATAAGGAGTTGGAAAGCCGCTACCAAGCCTTGGAAAGTGAAGCCCGGCAACTCAATATTTTACTCTTCTTTGTGATTGTCGGTTTCATACTGGTGGTTTTATTCTTTTGGATATTCAATAAGCGGTCTAAAGAACGTAATCATGTTCATTTGCACCGTTTGAGGCAGATGTTGGACATTTGTCAGAAAATAACCGCTTCTATTCCCACGGACGCGCAGACGGAAGAAGAAATTGTAGATGCTATTCTTTCTGCTGTGCAGACAGATATAGAGGAACTTTTCAGTGTAAAAGACATTCGGATAGAAGATGGGCAGTTGGTATTACCCAAACGTCTAACGAAGGATGAGAAGGCAATATTACATGTGATTGCTCCTTATATTACATGGGCGCTTGATAATGGTATGACTTCCATTTCGCTGGGTGATGAACGCCGCCGGTTGGAGAAAGAACGGTACGTGTACGAACAGCATATAGCCGGAAATAAACGTCAGAATCTCATAAAGAAAGCGTGTATGGCCATTGTTAACGGTATTCATCCGTATATAGACCGTATCATAAATGAAGTGCATAAACTGACGGAAAAAGGTTTTATCCATGACGAACGCATCAAAGCCGAGAAGTATCAATATATGGACGAATTGGTGACAACCATCAATGAATACAATGATATCCTTGCTTTATGGATTAAAATGAAACAGGGTAGCCTGAGCTTGAATGTAGAGACATTCGGATTGAACGAGCTTTTCGATCTGATACGGAAAGGAAGCCGTGCCTTCGAAATGAAACAGCAACAACTGGAAGTGACGCCAACGGATACCTATGTGAAAGCTGACAAGGCATTGACACTGTTCATGATAAACACGCTTGCGGAAAATGCCCGTAAATATACTCCAAAGGGAGGTAAGGTAAAAGTCTATGCAAATCTGACAGAAGAATATGTGGAAATATCAGTAGAGGATACCGGTTATGGCCTTTCAGAAGAAGATGTGACACGTATTGTCGGTGAGAAATTGTATAATTCACAGGAAATAGGCATACTGGATGCTGCTGACCGGGAAGAACTGTTGAAAAACAAAGGAAGCGGCTTCGGCCTGATGAATTGTAAAGGTATCATTGAGAAATACCGGAAGACGAACGAAGTCTTCAAAGTCTGTTTATTCAATGTAGAAAGTACTTTAGGGAAGGGTAGCCGTTTCTATTTCCGCCTGCCTACAGGAGTGCGTAAAACTTTGATGGTATTTCTGTGCATATTCTTTTCTATAGGCATGAGTTCGTGCAATAAAGCAGTGGAGGAAGCGGTGATGCAACCGGATGAAATCTACGCGCAAACCACTCAGGACTCTTTGTCGTTAGCTGCGGAAAATGAGTTTGAAGCCCTGCTGAACGAGGCGTCCGACTATGCCAATAATGCCTATTATAGTAATGTGGAGGGTGATTTTGAACAGGCTTTGGAATATGCCGATTCTGCCATGTCTTGCCTGAATGCGCATTATAAAAGGTACGCTCAGGATCCGCAGCGCTATATGTCATTGAGAGGAGAGGGAGAACCGGGTGAATTATCCTGGTGGAATGAACTTTTCAATTCGGACTTTCATGTCATACTGGATATTCGGAATGAAGCGGCTGTCGCTTTTTTGGCATTGAAACAATGGGATGCGTACAGTTATAATAATGCCGCCTATACAACCTTGTACAAATTGCTGGGTGAAGACCAGTCTTTGGAGGAATATTGTCGTCGACTGGAACGTTCTACCAATAATAAGATGGTGGGTGTTATCTTGTTTATCGGACTTATAGCTATGTTGCTCTTAGGTTATTACATCCTGTATATTCGTAAACGCCTTGTAAACCGTTGGAATCTGGAACAGGTTTTGGAAATCAATAGACAGATATTTGCTGCCTCCCTGATACAAGTTCCCGAAACAGAAGAGGCTTTGCAACGGGAAGAAGACACCCTGAAAGCTATTCCTCAACGTATTGTTGACGAAGGTTTCGATGCTGTAAATGAGTTGCTAAGCATTGATCGGTTGGGAATTGCCGTTTATAATGAAACGACGCATCAACTGGAATATGCATCAAATTCTATAGAAAATGAGTTGTCCTCTGCGGGAGATAGTGGATTATCTACGGCAGAAGATGAACTTTGGAAGGAAGTAGTTCAGCGTTGTTTTGAGGAGCACACTCAACTGTCCGCACCGGGATTTGAAGCCTTACCTTTGGTGGTGGATGCTGCGGGTGATTCGCGTTGTGTAGGTGTGTTATATCTTGAGCGGCAGGAGAGTGCCGATCAGGAGACGGCTCATTTATTGTTGGAATTGATTGCGCGGTATATAGCGATTGTGGTCTTCAATGCAGTTGTGAAACTGGCTACAAAATACCGCGACATTGAAGCGGCGCATGAAGAAGCACACCGGGCGTCATGGGAGGACGGTATGTTGCATGTGCAGAATATGGTGCTTGATAATTGTCTTTCCACCATCAAGCATGAGACGATTTATTATCCGAACAAAATCAAGCAACTCATTGGTAAACTCCGTTCAGGTATTCTCTCTGAAACGGAAGAAAAAGAGACGGTTTCAGCTATCAGCGAATTGATAGAATATTATAAAGGTATATTTACCATATTGAGTTCGTGTGCATCGCGCCAGTTGGAAGAAGTTACATTCCGTCGCGGGATGATTTCCGTACCGGAGTTGTTTGTTTTAGCAGAAAAGTATTTCCGTAAAGCGAATAAGGGAAAAGGGTTTGCTGTATCTTTCTCTACAAGAGCTATTGATGAAAGAGTGGTCGGAGATTTTATCCAACTTCGCTTCTTATTGGAGAATCTGATAGACGAAGCTTTGTCCGTCCCTCTGGATGGAAAAATACATTTGGCAGCAGCAGTAGACGGAGAATATATTCGTTTCCTTTTTACGGATATGCGAAGGACGAAAACCCGTGAGGAGTTAAATCAACTTTTCTATCCAAACCTGGAACGTATGACGGCAACAGGAGAGAAAGGAGAGTTGCGAGGTACGGAGTATCTCGTCTGCAAGCAGATTATTCGCGACCATGACGAGTTTGCCGGAAAACGTGGCTGTCGCATCAATGCTGAACCGGCTGAGAATGGTGGATTTACTGTTTATTTCACGATACCGAGAAGAAAATAAAATTAAAGAATATGGAAGACAAGAAATTCAAAGTAATTATTGTAGAAGACGTCAAGCTTGAACTGAAAGGAACGGAAGAAATCTTCCGCCATGAAATACCCAATGCAGAAGTTATCGGTACGGCCATGACCGAAAGCGAATTCTGGACATTGATGGAAGCCGGAGTCCCCGACTTGGTATTGCTGGATTTAGGCTTGGGTGGTTCTACTACCATTGGTGTGGATATCTGCCGGAATATCTTTAAGCGCTATCCGGGAGTACACGTACTCATATTTACCGGGGAAATTCTGAATGAAAAGCTTTGGGTGGATGTTATGAATGCGGGTGCTGACGGCATTATTTTGAAAACAGGTGAGTTGCTTACGAAAACAGATGTACAGGCAGTAATGGATGGAAAGAAACTGGTTTTCAATTACCCCATTCTGGAAAAGATTGTAGACCGTTTCAAACAATCTGTTGCGAATGATGCCAAACGTCAGGAAGCGGTTATCAGTTATGATATCGATGAGTATGACGAACGTTTCCTACGTCATCTGGCACTGGGGTATACCAAAGATATGATTGCCAACCTGAAAGGTATGCCTTTTGGAGTCAAATCCCTGGAAAAGCGTCAGAATGATTTGGTAAACCGTCTGTTTCCACAAGGAGAGCGGGTAGGAGTGAATGCAACCCGCCTGGTTGTGCGTGCTCTGGAACTCCGTATTCTTGATATAGATAATCTGGAAGCAGATGATGAATAGCAAATGGCGTTTACCGCATCCGGCAACAATGTTTCTCTTGTTGACGCTGGCTGTCATTGTCCTATCATGGATATTTGACATTTACGGCCTGAGCGTGTTTCAACCGCAAACAGGAGAGGAGATACGGGTACAAAGTTTGCTTAGTCCGGAAGGTATTCGTTGGCTGTTGCGGCATGTGGTTACTAATTTCACGGGGTTTGCTCCGCTGGGATTAGTGATTGTGGCTATGTTTGGTATCGGGGTGGCACAACACTCGGGTTTTATAGATGCTTGCATCCGCGGTGGGGCACGTCGTAAGCATAATCCATGGCGCATGGTGATACTGGTTATCTTCTTGGGATTACTTTCTAATGTAGTAGGGGATGCAGGGTACATAATCCTATTGCCAATAGCAGCGACCTTGTTCCATTCGGTTGGGCTGCATCCGGTTGCAGGCATTATCACGGCATACGTTTCTGTTTCGTGCGGGTATAGCGCTAACCTGATGCTGAGTACCTTGGACCCTATGCTTGCTGCCAGTACCCAGGAAGCTGCGGATATGGCAAATGTATCACCTGGAAATACAGGACCGTTATGCAATTACTATTTCTTGTTTGCATCCACTTTCTTGCTTGCTTTTATTATTTATCAGGTAACCCGCCGCAATCTTCTACCAGCTTTGGGCGAATATGTTGGTCATATTCGTTTCAATGGTTATAAGCAATTATCCCGCAAAGAGCGTCGTGCTATGATAGGTGCAGTATCTATCGGGGTGATTTATACAACCGTGATTCTTTGGGCTACTTTCTCTTCATGGGGTATTTTGCGTAGTGTGAATGGTGGTCTGATCCGTTCTCCTTTTATAGAGGGCATTCTGTTTTTGCTTTCTTTTGGTATCGGACTTATGGGGATGGTTTACGGCTTTGCTTCCGGTCGTTATCGTACAGATGGAGATGTGATTGAGGGGCTTACTCAACCTATGAAATTGTTGGGTGTTTACTTTGTCATCGCTTTCTTTGCTGCTCAGATGTTTGCGTGTTTCGAGTATTCTCATTTGGATAAATGTATAGCCATTATGGGAGCGGACATGCTTTCGTCTATTCATCTTGGGAGTTTATGGATACTCATTCTATTTATTCTCTTTACAGCACTTGTGAACCTTATTATGGTCTCTGCCACTGCCAAGTGGACTTTCATGTCCTTCATCTTTGTTCCATTCTTTGCCAATATGGGGATTTCTCCGGATATGGTACAATGCGCCTTTCGTATTGGTGACAGTGCCACCAATGCCATCACTCCTTTTATGTTCTACATGCCTCTTATCCTTACTTACATGCAGCAATATGATAAGCAAGCGACCTATGGTTCGTTGCTGAAATATACATGGAGATACTCTCTATATATATTATTAGCCTGGACTTTGTTATTTATTTTATGGTATGTAACTGGTTTACCATTAGGATTATAACATCTACTCGGATATAAAAGCAGCTATTTACAAAATATTTTCTGCGTAAAATCTTTGCAAATTTCACAGAAAAGCGTACCTTTGCACCGCAATTAAGGATGGTTCCGTAGCTCAGCTGGATAGAGCAACGCCCTTCTAAGGCGTGGGTCTTGCGTTCGAATCGCAACGGAATCACATAATAAAACCGCAAATAGTTTATAATAGGGCTTTTGCGGTTTTTTTGTTTTAAACGTAATCAGTTCTTCATACTGCGTACGTCATAATTTCAATGCCCGGCGTATGAATACTAACGAAATAGATAAGTTGAGCCTCGTAAAAGCCCATGCTCTGTTTGATACTGGTGATATAAGTCGTATCGAAATAGGGACGGTAAAAGGATTATGCGATATACACTGCTATTTGTTTGACGGTTTGTATGAATTCTCTGGAAAGGTGCGTACTCTAAATATAGCAAAGGGAAACTTTCGTTTTGCCAACTGCATGTATCTTGATGTCATATTACCTGTAATAGAAAAAATGCCCGAAACGACATTCGATGAAATAATCGCAAAATATGTTGAAATGAACATAGCCCATCCTTTTATGGAGGGAAATGGAAGGACTATGCGCATTTGGCTCGATATGATATTAAAAAAGAATCTTAAAAGAGTTGTTGATTGGCGGAATGTGGATAAGTATCTGTATTTGCAAGCGATGGATCGAAGCCCGATTAATGACTTGGAACTGCGTACTTTACTGTATCAAGCACTCACCGATCAGGTAGATGACCGGGAAGTAATATTCAAAGGGATTACTCAATCTTATTATTATGAAGGCTATGAGCCATAGCCCAATTCAAGGTAGATTGTTTGTACAACTGCCTTCTACCTTCACATAATACATCTGATTCCCTCTGCCCATCTTTCGTATTAATCCTTTTTCCACGAATATTTTCAAGTCCTCTGTGGCCTTCCACTTCAGGCGTCCGGTTAAACTTGTATAGATGGATCGTGTGATAAAACCATTTTGTTCCAGATGCATCATCATTCGCCTTTCCAGTTCTTCTATATTTAACTGGCTGGAAGTGCGAAAAGCACGTTCAGGTACACGTTCTAATTCGCCTGCCGACTTCATTTTGAATTGTTTTGAAGCTCTGAAGCTTACCCCATTGAAACGAATGGAAGCAGCACGGATATCTGTTTTCTTAGCTACCATGCGTGATGCCTTAATTTTTCCGGCAAAGTAACCGAATTCACCAAGTTCTACACGGTATCCTTCACCGATGTAGCGTGCAGTTGTATCCATAATTATACTTAGTGCTCCCTCCAATTCACCTACAGTGTAGCCGGTTCCATACGAGGCCCTTTCCAGTAATTTGCGTGCAGAGAGTGTGCCGCTATATACTATGCTCGGGTAGAGTGTTTCCTTTTCACCCTCTTTTGTTGTGAGGGCGGGTTTCTTTTTCAGATCATAAAATGCCATGAGTTGCTTTATTTAGATATTCTTTTACTGGTGAAATTAAATTAGGATGGTACATAAATTAACTTCATACAGCGCGATAACCAATTCCTTTTTATTAATAAATGTAGTCAGTTGATTATATCAGACTTATTGAATGCTTATAATCAGCCAATAAGTTGTTTGTTACCAACCTATCAGCTGTTTATAAACATCCTATTTCATTTATGCAGTAAAGGTATTTAGTTTATTGGATAAAAGCAATTAAATTGTAGATAGTTTCGAGTTAATTCTTTAAAAATATTTATCTGAAGAGTAACCGGTGGTGTATAGTACAGCCTGAAATGACAGTGTTTAACATTCAGTTCCTCTTGAAATTTACGTAAAATAACATTTGTTACAGCTGTCCTAAAAACTACAAAAAAGTTAAAATGGTTTTGCTTCTATAGCTATGAACACTAATTTTGGGATATCAACTTTTAAAAATTAAAGCACATGAAAAAATTTTTGTTATCCATTGCACTTTGTTGTGCAGCAACTAACTTTTTTGCACAAACAACGGAACCTGGAAATCTAATTAACGAAGGAAAGGCAGCACTCGAAGCCAAAAATTACCAGGAAGCATTTACAAAATTCAGTACCTACCTGACACAGACAAACAATCAGGACTCTGTTATCGCTTACAACTGCGGCGTTTGTGCCGATAAAATCAAAAAACCGGATGAAGCTCTCAAGTACTTTGATATTGCTATTCAAAAGAAATACAATCTGGGAAATGCATATGTAGGTAAAGCCGGTGCATTGAAAGATTTGAAAAAAGACAGTGAGTATCTTGCTACCCTGAAAGAGGGTATAGAAGCAGCTCCGGAAAACAAGACACTGAAAAGACTTCATGCTAATTATTATCTGAATGCCGGTATCAAGGCACAAAAGGCTAATAAACTGGATGATGCTGAAGAAGCATTCAAACAAGTATTGGCTGACGATGAAAAGAACACCAACGCATTGTACAGTTTGGGTACGCTTTCTTATAATAAGGCAGCTTTAGTTCTGAAGAATGCAGCACCATTAGCTAATTCTGATAAAGCTAAGTATGATGCACAGAAAGAAATCGCTGACAAAAACTTCCAGAATGCTAAAACGTATCTGGAAACTGCACTCCCTTTACTCTCGGCAGACAAACCTCGTGAAAAAAGTATGATAGATAATATTAAGAAATTATTGCCGCAAATTGAAGCACAATTGAAGTAAACTATCAGAAAATGAATAAAAAAAGCCGTGTCGGAATTTCCCGACACGGCTTTTTTTTATAATATATCACTTATTTCGTTCTCTTCAATACTACTGCTGTACGGGCAGGAATATATAACTTTAACCATTCCTTCTTCTCTTTTTCATAAAGAGGATCGGCAATAGTGAAATGTTTCACGGTGTCATCAGCAAATCCATTACCGCCATAGGCCGGATTATCCGTATTCAATACTACTTCATACGTTCCCGGAGAAACCAGGAAGCCATAATCGGTAAATGACTGTTTCGGATTGAAGTTGAACACAAAGATATAATCTTTTCGCATGTATGCCAATACCTGATCGCCATCATTGTGCCAGATTTCCTGAACAGGTGTTGCCTGGAAAGCTTTTACGCTTTTAATCATTTTGAGCATATCAGCATCAAAGTCTGCCATATAGTGATAGGTAAGATTCTTGTTATCTACCAGATCCCACTGGCGGCGGGCGTACTTGCATGACCATCCATTACCTTCGCGTGGAAAGTCAATCCATTCGGGATGACCGAATTCGTTGCCCATAAAGTTAAGGTAACCACCATTGATCGTACTTGAAGTCAGCAGGCATATCATCTTGTGGAGGGCAATGCCACGATTCACTGTATAGTTTTCATCGCCCTTCTGCATATGCCAGTACATATCGGCATCTATCAGACGGAAGATAATCGTCTTATCGCCCACTAATGCCTGGTCATGGCTTTCGGCATAAGATATAGTCTTTTCATCTTTACGACGATTGGTTACTTCCCAGAACATGCTGGACGGTTTCCAGTCTTCGTCTATTTTTTCCTTGATGGTCTTGATCCAATAATCAGGGATATTCATTGCCATACGGTAGTCGAAACCATAGCCACCGTCTTCAACTTTAGCGGCCAAGCCGGGCATTCCCGATACTTCTTCGGCGATCGTTATAGCCTTGGAATTTACTTCGTGGATAAGTTTGTTGGCAAGAGTCAGGTAACAGATGGCATTGTCATCCTGATAACCATTGAAATAGTCTCCATAGTTACAGAAGGCTTCACCCAGTCCGTGACTGTAATAGAGCATAGATGTTACACCATCAAAGCGGAAACCGTCGAATCCGTATTCTTCAAGCCAGTACTTACAGTTGGAGAGAAGGAAATGGATAACCTCATTCTTTCCATAGTCAAAACAAAGCGAGTCCCAAGCCGGATGTTCACGGCGTGCGCCGGGATAGAAATACTGATTAGGGTCACCAGCAAAATTGCCCAACCCTTCCACTTCATTCTTTACTGCATGAGAATGAACGATGTCCATAATCACTGCAATGCCCAATCCGTGTGCAGTATCGATCAACTCCTTAAGCTCTTCCGGAGTACCGAAACGGGAAGAAGCGGCAAAGAAACTGGATACATGGTAACCGAAACTACCGTAGTAGGGATGTTCCTGAATTGCCATGATTTGAATGCAATTGTATCCGGCTTTGGCAATGCGTGGAAGAGTTTTTTCACGGAACTCATTATAGGTTCCTACTTTTTCTTCCTGCTGCGCCATACCGATATGGCATTCGTATATAAGCAAAGGGTCCGTATTAGGTTTAAATGTACGCTTCTTTACTTTATATGGCTTTTCCGGTGCCCAGACCTGCGCACTGAAAATTTTGGTTTGTTCATCTTGTACCACCCGTGTTGCCCAGGCAGGAATACGTTCTCCACAACCGCCTTCCCAATGTACAATGAGTTTGTATAAGTCTCCGTGTCTCATGGCATCTGCCGGGAGTTTGATTTCCCAAACGCCATAATCCTTACGTTTCAGACTGTACTTCTTCAGTTCTTTCCATTCATTGAATGTGCCCACAATAAATATTTCTGTGGCGTTGGGTGCCCATTCACGGAAAATCCAGCCATCAGCAGTACGGTGAAGTCCGAAATATAAATATCCCGAGGCAAAATCAGACAAAGTCTGTTTCCCTTTGTTCGTCAGTTCAGCTTCTTTGTCTAATGCATGCTGATGACGGCCTTTGATGGCATCTTCGAAAGGTTCCAGCCAAGGGTCGTTCTTGATCAAATTCAATGTTTCCATAAAGGATGAGTTTTTGATTGATTGGATTATTATGCTTTCACTTTTACAATGACTTTCTTCACACCATCGGGAGAAATGCCGGGGGCATGTCCGTCTTGCGGGAAGAATATAGCAAACATTCCAGGTTTTACAGTGATATAAGTTTCAGCCAGTCCTTCAAAGAAAGTAATGTCTTTCTCTGCATTGTACGGAGCATCAGCCGGTACGCAATCTTTTCCTGCAGTATAGCCCATTACTTCCGCACCGGAGAGAGGAATCTGGATATCTATAAATTCATTGTGTGTTTCCAGTTTGGCTTGTTCTTTAGCTTTAGGCGTAGTTTGAGCTACGTTTACAACCAGGTCTTTACCTTTCAGTTCGGTTTTGCCAACTTCCATTGCGTTCAAGTCATGTGATTGCAAGAATTCAATAGCTTGGGCAAACAAGGGGTTCAACGATGCATATTTTTCTAAATTTTCTAATCTATCTACTACCATAGCTTTAATGTTTTAAGTTAGTTATATTATTATCAAATTTTATTCAAAGTCGTCAATTGTGTAGTTCAGGAAATCAGCAAAAGGTTTCATTTGCTTAAAGATTTCCGCCGTACGATCCACGCAATCGGATGCCAGAAAGAAGCTGTCCGGTTGATTGCAGTAACAGGTATATTCCTTGCACTTCAGATATTGTATATATTCAAAATCCTTCGGAAACCCTTTTGGAGCTGTTTTTAGGAAGTCTTCGCCTATCACCGGAAAGTATTGCTTGAAAGCCGGATTCTCAACTATACCGCGAAATTCGTCTATGTTATCATACACTGCCTGTCGCACGGCTTTCAGCGTTTTAGGAGGCAGGCAATAGCTGCCGCCTGCCAACAGGCAGTTGCCCGGTTCGATGTGAACGTAGTAACCGCAGTGGTCTGATTTCTTACCGCGGGCGTTGATGTATCCGCCCAAATGAGTTTTATACGGGGTCTTGTCCTGCGAAAAGCGCGTATCACGATAAATTCGGTAAGTACAGTCTTTGACTTGAACGCCACGAATACTTTCATCGAAAAGCGAGATACGGGTAATTATAGCCGATAACAGGTTCTCAAATTCCCCACGGGCTTCTTCATACAAGTCCTTATGAGCATTGAACCATTCGCGGTTATTGTTAGCGGACACTTCTTTTAAGAATTGAAAAATAACAGGGATGTTCATATTGGTATTTTCCTTATTATCTGACAAAATTACGCATAATTTTCCTAACATGCTACAAAGAGGGATAAAAAAAGCATCGGCTCTGGTAAACCGATGCTCCTTACACATTTATCAATCAAACAGACGCTTCTGTTTTTGATGTACTTACTTATCACAAGCGGGTACGTCTCCTTTAATTAATCTTATATCTAATACTATGAAAAACACAATAATATAACACGCCTCCACAGAAAAAGTTCGAAGGGGTATGTGTGTTTTTATCATTTGTTTATATCTTTGTAGAAAAATTATACGAACAGATGGAATATAAGTATGATGAAGAAAGTGTGAATGCCCTGATGGAATGGGCTGATAACGCGCAGTTACCCAAAGAGTTACAGTTAAGTGAGGCCGAAAATATTGTGAATCTTAGACAATATGTGGTGGCAAATATAAACGATATCAAAGCGCATTATCCGGATGAGTTTTACAATCCGGCCATTACGCGTCTGTACAGGCTGAAGGAAAAACTGGAAGGAGAAAGTACTACTGAGTAACACAGAGTTCCACAGAGTTATCTTTATTCGAAAGAATCCTTATTACTCTGTGGAACTCTGTGCTGCTCTGTGGCGGAAATCCTATTATAGTTTGATTTTCAATATCTTTCCACTATATCCTTCTACAGCAACTTCCGTAGCCTTATAAGGCAGCAAACTAATACTTTCCGTCTTTCCGGTTAGCAAATCTACTGCCGGGTAAACATCCATTTGCGGTATTTGCAGGAAATCGAAGGCGTGAGAAGGCACATTGATAGCTACATCTACTGAAATGTGGTCAAAGTTTACGATAATGAACAATAACTCTTTTCCGGCTTTGCGTAAGAATGTGTATTGTTTATGCTCATTGAAGCGCCAGCCATTTGCGTTGGCATACATCAGATCGAAGAATTCTCCTTCAGTGATTGCTTTTTCTTTGTTGCAAAGCGTCAGGATGCGTTGGTAGATACTATAGATGTGTTTTTGGTCTTCCGTCAACATCTTGCCATCGAACTTTCCGCCATTCCGCCAGCGACGAATGGTATCTACACTCCAATAATCAAAAATAGTGGTACGTCCGTCTCTGCCGCTGAAACCTTCGCTATCCATGCCTAGCTCACCGAATTCTTGCCCGAAATAAATCATCATCGGATTGGTATTCATACAAGCTGAAACAATCAGTCCCGGAACTGCTTTACGTGGATTTCCGGCAAAGAAATCAGAAGCAATGCGCTGTTCGTCATGGTTCTCCAGGAAATTCAGCATCCGCTTCTCGATGCCACCCAGACTTTGCCAGGAACGGGTAATGGCCGTAGCCGAATCATAGCCGCAAATCACATTGCGAAGTGTATCATAAAGCCCTACCTTGTCATATAGATAATCAAATTTTCCTCGGAATAAGTAATTCTGATATTCTGCCGGATTATAAACCTCTGCAATGAATAACAGGTCGGGATATTTCTCTTTCACTTGCGGAATCACCCATTCCCAGAACTCAACCGGAACCATTTCCGCCATGTCACAACGAAAGCCGTCGATATTCTTGTCTGCCCAGAAAAGAAGGATATCCAGCATCTTTGTCCAGGTGTCCGGAGTGGGATTGAAGTGACAGGTTCCACCATTCTGATAGTCCACTCCATAATTCAGCTTCACGGTTTCGTACCAGTCGGTGATATTGGGATAAGCATCGAAACGATTGTTTCCCGTAGCCTTGGCAGGACATTCTTTATAAGGTTCCGCAGCCGATCCTTTCATATCAAACTGACCATGCAATTCGGATTGAGGAATATAGTAAAAATTATTATATGGGCTGAAAGCGTAATTAGGATCATCATTTGCACCCAACTGTGAAGTTCCGTCAGGTTGTGCATCCGAATGATATTGGCGGGCAACGTGATTCGGAACAAAATCGATAATGACTTTCAGACCGCTGCGATGAGTACGTTGTACCAGATTTTCAAATTCCTTCATACGTTCCTGTACATCATTTGCCAAGTCCGGGTCCACGTCATAATAATCCTTGATGGCATAAGGAGAACCTGCTTTCCCCTTAACAATAGCCGGATGATCGGGGCGTATGTTGTAACGGCGATAATCCGTTTGCGTGGCATGCTCTATGATACCGGTATACCAAATATGGGTGGCTCCCAACTTCTTTATTTCATTGAGTGCCTTGGCTGTAAAGTCCGCCATTTTACCGCATCCGTTTTCCGTTATGTTTCCGTTATTGATGCAGTGATTATGATTGTTACCAAACAAGCGTGTAAACACTTGATAGATAATCATTTTTTCATCTTTCCCCATTCTATTTTTATTTTATGATTTGATAATTACTTTCATCTTTCCAGATGGTTCCCTGATCCGCTTTCAATTGATCCAGAAGAGCGTTAGCGGCATTGTATCCCTGCATAAATATTTCTTCTGCTTTTTCCAGTTCGGTATTACTGTATCCATCCAGGTTATACGGTTCTATTAATAAATCCGCTTTTTCCCGTTCGGGGAACGTATTGGCACGGAACATGAAGTGGTAGGAACGCATGGCAATACTTACAATATTCATCTTATATTTGTTCGCCAGTAGCGGACTAACATTTACTGCCACCACTTTGCTGCAGACACGTCGGATGGTAGATACAGGTAAGTTCATAAACACCCCACCATCTACATAATGCGTTCCTTCTATTTTTACAGGAGAGAAGAGGACAGGCATACAGCAGGAAGCTGCCACACGTTCGGCAATATTCCCTTTGTGGAAATGCACCACACGTCCGTGATCGAGGTCGGTTGCAGTGATGATGAGAGGTATTTGCAATTCTTCCATCGTCTTTGCTTTCAGATTGGTTTTCAGGAAATCAATAAATTCGCCTAACTCGAACAATCCCACTTTCGGGATGACTAATTTGGTCAGATCCTGGAACTTATGCCCGGAGAAGTAATCCAGCACTTTATGCGGTTCGTTACCGTCTGCATAAAACACGCCTGCCAAAGCCCCTGCGCTTACTCCCGAAAGGATATTAGGTTTGATGTCATGTTCCAACAATGACTGCATCACGCCCAGATGTGCGAAACCCTTGATAAAACCACCGCTCAAAGCATATCCTATAGGATATTTGTTCGTAAACCAATTATTTGATGTTGCCTCCATGTAAAAAATCTACCATATATTTGTTCGCCACGAAATTAGTGATTTTATCGTAGGTTGAAAGTAAAAAGGGAGAAAAATGTGCTAAGTATAGAGAAAAAGCAACGCCTGCCCCCAATTTATACAATCGAAGACAGGCGTCAGTGGGAATCGGGAAAATATTTAATCAAAAGCCGAAATCATCCACCTGAATTTCTTCCTGATGATTATCGGTGAAGGGTTTAGCCTCTTGCTGTACGGCATTTCCTTCGATATATACGGCGCGGAAGGGGCGGGCAGGGCAGACGTATTCACAACCGCCACAACCTACACAAATTTCCGTATCTATATGAGGAATTGTCAATCCGTCCTTGAAAGGAATCATCGACAGAGCTTGCGTAGGACAATGTTCCGAACAAGCCCCACAACTGGTTCCGTCGCGGTAGACGATGCAGTTCTCCTCGATGAAGACAACTTTACCCATCTGTGTCAGGTGTTTCTGCTCTTTCGTCAGTGGCAGGATAGCTCCATCCGGACAAACATCCCCGCATACGGTACAATCAAAATTACAGAAACCCTTTTCAAAGAAAACGGTCGGCTGCATCATTCCCCCTAAACCATACTCCATAAAAGCAGGCTTCAGTACATGAGAGGGACATTTGCTGACACACAGGTGGCACGAGGTGCAATGTGCCTGAAAATGCTCCAGACTGATAGATCCCGGCGGCGTTATAGGCGTCTGACGTTTATCACTTTTCATTCCGGCTGCCACAGCCGCTACATTCTGGGCTTGTGCCATTACTGTGGGAGTTGCGGCGGCAGTTGTCAGCCCGGCAAGTAAAAAACGGCGTTTGGAAGCGTCAGTCACCTGTTTCTTTGTTTTGAGGGGAGTGGTATAACTAAGTGCATTCTGGCGACATTCACCCAAGCAATCGAAACAATCTACGCAACGACTGTAGTCAATAATCTGTTCCGGGCTATTAATACATGAGGCTTTGCATTTAGTAGCACACAGTCCGCAATGATTGCATTTTTCTGTATCGATACGTACTTTAAACAGTGAGAAGCGGCTCAGAAAGCCAAGCAACGTACCTACCGGGCATATTGTGTTACACCAGATACGTCCGTATTTCCATGCCAGAAAGCCAATCACCAAGAACGTCAACAGTCCGATAATAAAGGACGAGATACTCAGAAGAGAAGCGTCCACCTGATAGAAAGTATAGTTATTGAAACTTGAAAATATGCTTTCCAGCAAATTGTTCCCTAACATATACACAGGTTTAAACACATTGACCGTCATACGTCCGAAAGCGCTGTAAGGATCGAGCAGACCTAAAATGACCGTAAATCCAAAAAGGAAAGCTATAGCCGTCACCCCCAATACTCCCCAGCGGAGTATATTCTTGGCAGGCGAGTAGCGGAAACGTTTCTTTTTTTTAGCTGTCTTTTTAGAAATCCAGGTCACTATATCCTGAAAGATACCCATCGGGCAAATTGTAGAGCAATAGATACGTCCCAATAACAAGGTAATCAGTATCAGCACTGTCAGGATGATAAAACTGAGTGACATCAATGCCGGTACAAACTGTATATGCGCCAGTCTGTGGAAACTATTTGGCAATATTTCCGCAAAATCCAAAAAATAAAAAGTTATCAGCCCGAAAATGACAACGGACAGTATAATACGTGCTTTTCTCAACATAAGTGTGTATACTTTTATAGCTTGAATTAAAGCCTGATGCGCTTTACATTCAGCTTATCCAAATCCATCGTTCCAATCTTCAATGCCTGCCCGTTAGCAAGGTGAGCTACGCTTTCAAGCGGCATTTCGCGAACCTGGTTAAAGAATTTGGTGGCAGCCGTATCTACGGCCACAATATCCTGTGAAATAAATAGTCCTTTGGTCAATACCACATCCGAAGCAGAACGTCCGCGCGGACCATTCGTTTTCAAAACGCGATAGGCATCCACCACATTCAGCACAGCTTTCTTGTCCATTGTGCAGATATCGGCAATACATTGCTGCAAGTCGTTGGAATGGAAGAAACCACGATCCCAGACAATACCCATGTGGTTCTTCATGGAAATCGTCAGGTTGGCGCCTCCATGGTTTTTCAGGATGGGCACATTGATCCATACATCACTGTTCAGAATAGCTTCGTGCACCTTGGCACTTTTCATGCGTACACCTTTGGGCAATGAGACTGGTTTATAGTAGCTTTCCAGATGAGCCGGCATAACCTTGGCACCCGCAGCTTTGGCAGCTTCTTCAATGCCGCTGTTCTTGTAGCACTTCTGCCAGTCATCGCAAGTATGATCAAAAACCGTAACCTCCTTGGCACCTGCGGCAAGACACTGCTTCACAATTTCCGCAACCAGCTTCGGATTTGTATTACCGGCCAGTTCGGGTACTTTATCCCAACCGATATTCGGTTTAACCACTACCTTTTGTCCCGGTTTGATAAACTGTTTCATGCCCCCCATTTCTGTAATAGCACGCCGGAACATCACTTCCGGTTCTCCACCCATCACAGCTACCAGATCCACCTTACCACCGCCAGCATTTGTCAGCTTTTGCGCCAGTATGTCCATTGCTTCGGAACGTTGCACGGTCATCACCGCACCCGTCACCGCCAGAGTCTTTAAGAAATCCCTTCTATTCATAGGCCCTTTAGATTGTTAATCTATTAATTATCAATTATTCATAGTATCCACGGGAACTTAAAACACGTCTCGTCAAACAAAGCATAATCTGCCGTACCATTGACTGCGAATGTTTTTATCAGACGTGCCTCTTTCAGTAATTCGCACGCCAGACGAATGGTAGACCCTGTCTTAATACGGTCATCTACCAATAAGATGCTCTTACCTTTAAAATCAAAGTCAACCGGAGCGAGCAACTGGGGAGCATCGTACTTCGGATGCTGGTATTCATCCCGCAAATTGATACGTAGCAGATGCACTTCTTTTTGCAATCGCTGGTTGATGATACCTGCCGGAACGATACCGCCATTAGCAATAGCCACGATCATATCAAAATCATCGTGGAATTCAATTGTGCGGAAGCGTTCCAGCACTTCTTCCATTGTTTTTGCCATATTGTTATGGGAGATAGTCTGTTATTAAAGTTTGGAAATTGCTTTCAGCAGAGCGTAACCACCGAACCATTGGATCAGCATGCCCGGAATACCGATACGGAAATCTTGTACGGCTAGGAAGAAGTTACCACATATAGCCCATTCAAAAGCAGTGCCAATCACCTGATATGCAAGAATCACACCAAGCAATGCAACTAAGGATATTTTCTTTGTATATCGTGCGGCAAATGCAGCGGCTCCTGCAAGCAAACCGGATTTTATCAGCAACACAGGCAATGCGGCGGCGGCAGGCATGCCAAACAGTAAATGATTAATTACCGGAGAAAGTAAAGCTGTAAGCAGTCCTACACGGAAACCGAATTTATAGGCGGCAATTAGTGTAAAGAAATAGATAGGCAGCAAAGTCGGTCCGCCCATGGGAACCAGATGGCAAAGCTGCGGCAATGCTATGTTTCCTGCAACAAATAAGAATGCAAACAAATAGGTCTTCACGTTACTGAACGACAAAGAGTAGAGTTTAGCGGATGTTTCCATTATTCAATGATTAGATTTTAATTTGTTATTATTATGTTTCTTCAAGATACAAAAGTAGGAGATGAGCGTTCATTTTGTTTGAAGATTTGTCTCAATCCTTACAGGTTTTGTATCAGTACATTTATATTATGACTCTTTCGGACGGAAAAGGTTTAAATCTTCACCAATTCATATTGCATATTGCCCAATCCGATCTTTTCCGCATGGCGCAATCCAGCCAGCCAGTCTGTATCCGGGTGCATCATGTGGAACTTGTCATGGCCGCACAAATCATCGTGCTCATGCCCAGCAGAAAGGCGGTTACCCGTGTGCAGTATAGGAGCCTGGATGACCATATCCGCGCATGCTTTATCCAGAGCCACCGGGTCTGTAGAAGCCAGAATACCGAGGTCGGGAACAATGGCAGCATCATTATGATTCCAACAGTCACATTCCGGAGATACGTTCATTATAAAACTGATGTGGAAGTTGGGCTTATCTTTCACTACAGCCAGTGAATATTCGGCAATCTTATAGTTTAAGCGCTCGGACGTATCTTCATCGCCCATAATGGCGCCGTCATACTGGCACAAGGCGACACACTGTCCGCAACCTACGCATTTAGCGTAATCTATTTCTGCTTTGCGTCCTGCATTCAGGTGTACGGCGTCGTGTGCACAGTGCTTCACGCAGATATTGCAGCCGATGCAACTTTCCGTATCTATTTTGGGTTGAGAGGCCGAATGCAGTTCCAGTTTTCCGGCTACGCTGGCACAACCCATGCCCAAATTCTTTAAAGCTCCGCCAAAGCCGGCTTGTTCGTGTCCCTTAAAGTGATTCATGCTGATGATAATATCCGCATCGGCTATGGCAGTACCAATCTTAGGGGCGGCACAGTACTCACCGTTCAAGGGAATTTCCCGGCAATCCGTACCTTTTAATCCATCTCCGATGATGACCTGGCATTGGGCGGATATAGGATTATAACCGTTTTCCATTGCGCTTTGCAGGTGATCGACGGCATTGGCACGACGGCCTGAATATAGTGTGTTACAGTCCGTCAAGAAAGGTTTTGCACCATTGTTGCGCAATAGGTTTGCCATGCGAGCCGCGTAGTTCGGCCGAAGATAAGCAAGGTTTCCCGGCTCACCGAAGTGAATCTTGATAGCGACAAAACTGTCTTTTAAGGGTAGCTGTTCAATACCTGCCCGCTTTACCAGGCGCTCCATCTTATCCAGAAGATTGGAAGTAGGAGAGGTACGCAGGTCTGTGTAGTAGACTTTTGATGTTTCCATATTACCTATTTATAGTTATAATATGTGCAAAAATAAGAGATATTATCCATATAAATAGGTATGGGAACAAAAAAAGTAGCGAAGTTCTTTCGCTACTTTAATTTGGCATTATCCTAACGGATCATCCTCTATGCCACCGTCACCTCCTTGGCTGCCGCCGCTACCGTTACCACCGGAACTGCTTCCGTCCGTATAATCTGTATCGATGGGAATGGCGCGGGTTACGCTCATTTCTCCCAAAGTACGTTGGAAAATCTTCCCCGGAGTGAATACAATACGCTTACGTACTATATTGCTTGCCGTAACGCCTTCTGCGGTATCTGCACTTTTGGCCTTAATGGTGGGGCGAAAGATGCCGAACTCTCCCAATAGAACACTTTTTCCGTCATCAATATCCTCCACCATCATATCAACCAGACCGCTGACTACCAAGTCTACCACTTTTCGATGGACTCCGCAAAGTCGACTGACCTTTGCACACGTTTTACTAAAACTCATCTGTCCCGAACGTACAGATTTTGCTACATACTTCTCAGTTTTTGTGTCGTCAAAGCCAAACACTCTCTTGGTCACTACATACTCTAAAGCCATAATAATTAAAGTTTAATAGGTTAAAAAAAATAAGGTTTACTGTTGTCATTTGTTTCAGATGACTTTGCAAAGGTACTATACGGTACAAGAGAGATTGTCCCCTTTCGGTACCTTTAAACAAATAATTTTGAGAAAAATATAAAAATAATTTTTTCGGCTAACGATCAAATCCAGACAGAGTAGAGTGAATTAGTTGAAATAGTGTTCGTTATGAAAGCAAATAGTACTACCTTTGTATGGTTAAGTAAATATTAGTACTCACCAGATATTGAAGAATCAGATGAATAGCAATTATAAAGTTGGGGATTTAATTTATGATGCGAATATTTATGATGGAATGAATACCCACATAGATGATTTGCTATTTTACAAGCGATGGCTGCCTAAAAACAAGGATGCCTGTATACTTGAACTTTGTTGCGGTACAGGTAGACTTACTATTCCGATAGCACAGGAAGGATATGATATCAGCGGGGTAGACTACACTGCTTCTATGCTTGAACAAGCGAAAATAAAAGCTGCCGGAGCAGGATTAGAAATAGAATTTATTGAGGCTGACATCAGAACTCTCGATTTACAGAAGAAATACGACCTTGTCTTTATTCCTTTCAATTCGATCCATCATTTATATCAAAATGAAGATTTGTTTAAAGCATTACGTGTGGTTAAAAATCATCTCAAAGAAGGAGGCATATTTTTGTTAGATTGTTTTAATCCCAATATCCAATACATTGTAGAACATGAAAAAGAGCCCATAGAAATTGCTGAATATACCACCAAAGATGGGAGAGAAGTATTGATAAAGCAGATTATGCGATACGAGAGCAAAACTCAGATGAATCGCATAGAATGGCACTATTTCATTAATGGTGAGTTTGATTCGGTTCAAAATTTGGATATGAGGCTATTCTTTCCTCAAGAGTTAGATTCATACCTGGAATGGAACGGTTTTGAAATTCTTCATAAGTTTGGCAGTTTTGAAGAAAAAGTATTTTGTAATCATTCGGAAAAACAGATATTTGTTTGCCAATGAGCTATTAATAAATAATATGAAAGAACTATCTACAAGAAAGCATGAGAATCATAGATCATAAACCTGTTTTATTTGAAAAGTCCGCTCATAACATTTGGACCGACCCGTATATTCAGCAGCAGATATTAAAAGATCACCTTGATCCGCAATCTGATGGTGCAAGCCGGAAGCGGGAATCAGTTCTGAAGATAGTGGATTTCATACTCCAGCACACAAAGCCCCAAAGTCATTTGCTTGATTTAGGTTGCGGTCCGGGACTGTACACATCGCTTTTAGCAGATAAGGATTATATGGTGACGGGCATTGATTTTAATAAAGCTTCTATAGAATATGCCATTGGAAAACGGGAGGAAATCAACTATATTTGGGGTGACTACATCAATAATTATCCTATGGGTAAGTATGATACAATCACCATGATCTATTGTGATATGGGAACCCATCCGGATAGTGATCGCGACCGATTGCTGGACAATATATATCTTTCGCTGACTGATGGAGGTATTCTCATTTTTGATGTTTTCTCGGAAGGGATTATTGATGACAGACAGGAAAGCCGGGATTGGGAATATGCCCCTTGCGGTGGGTTCTGGGATGAAAGTGAATATTTACTTCTAAGTCAAACATTCCATTATCCGGAGAACAAAGTTTTTGCATATCAATATAACCTGATACTTGAAGACACAGCCAAACATTTCATCATTTGGGAAAGATATTATTCGGAGGAAGAAATAACAAGTATATTGAGAAAGGTAGGATTCCGTAAAATATCTATTTATAAAGAACTACTCGGCAAGAATGATTTTACGTCGAGCAGTGAAATTTTTATAGTAGCAGAAAAGTGAGTAGCAAAAGAACTTCACTACTCACTTTTTCACTCCGACAAGGAAATTATCCTAACGGATTCTCATCTAAACCACCGTCACCACCTTGGTTGCCACCGCCTTGATTTCCGCCACTGCCGTTACCACCGGAACTGCTTCCGTCCGTATAATCTGTATCAACGGGAATAGAACGTGTCACGCTCATTTCTCCCAAAGTACGTTGGAAAATCTTTCCCGGAGTAAATACAATACGCTTGCGCACTATATTACTTGCCGTTACACCTTCCGCTGTATCCGCACTTTTAGCCTTAATGGTGGGGCGGAAGATGCCAAATTCCCCTAATTGAACACTTTTTCCGTCATCAATATCCTCCGCCATCATATCAACCAGAACGCTGACTACTAAATCTACTACCTTTCGGTGGATTCCGCAAAGTCGACTAACCTTTGCACACGTTTTACTAAAACTCATCTGTCCCGAACGTACAGATTTCGCTACATACTTCTCTGTCTTTGTGTCGTCAAAGCCAAACACTCTTTTGGTCACTACATACTCTAAAGCCATAATAATTAAAGTTTAATTGGTTAAAAAAAATAGGGTTCACTTGCCATCATTTATTCCTGATGACATTGCAAAGATAGGATGTAGTGCGGGAAGTATTGTGCTCTTTTGACACCTTGGAGTGGTTTTTTCTGAGAAAAGTTGTAAATGGATGATTTAAAGTGCTTTGTAAAAATCGATAGAACTTGCTCTTTCTTATAACTTTTAAAGATAAGAGCAAGATTCTTTTCTTTGTTATCAATTGATTCCAAAACTATACTTAAATCATAAGCTTTTTCAGAAAGTAGAAATATTCTGCGGCTTTTGTCATGCCATTTTAAGAATTACACCTTCAATATAAATGGCTTATTCTCCCAAGCGGAAATCGCTAACATTATCGTGAGACAAAGAAATTTCTTCAAAACGACTTGTGCAGCTGCCTTTTTGAGGACACTGGCTACTGATGCCCAAATAGATGTTCTTTGGATAACAATTCTTGTATAGACGAACCATGTTCCATCTTTTCTTGTCGATGGAATAATAGCTGGCAATGGTTTTTGTATCAGATGAAATCTTCAGGTAAACAGATGAAACATTTAATTTATCATGATTATTATCATCGGATGTTCCTTGTGTTCTTACTGTAACAATACGGTGGTTACCATGTTCATCCTGTTCAAATGCCAGTTTCTGCCAAAGTGAATCACAAGAATAGACAAAAAGGTCGGCTGCATTATACAATCCCTCTGTTGTAAACTCCGGAGTAACCTTGGCTATTAACGTAAAAGGTTTCGTGTTCTCAACGGGGACAAGCAGAATAGGAAGCGTTGTATTTGACAGTTTTCCATTCGGGTCACTGAAGAAATCCAGTCCTTCGGTACAATGGAATTCCAATGCGCCATCATCAAGCAGTTTCACGCAATTTTCAGCTCCATTGATGGCATTAGTGAAAGTGATGTTTCCCGCACTGATTTTGCAATCTGTAACTTTGTTCATAACTGTTTCGTTCATTGTTTGTTGAGACTCATCTTGCTTAGCAGAATTGTTAGATTGGCAAGAAGCCAATATGATGCTTCCTGCAAGAATTACTTGACAAATAGTATTACTTTTCATTGCTTAATAGATTATGAATGATTATTTTTTGCAAAAATAGTCTGTTTCGGCCATTCGCACAATGGTGAAAAATAACCAAATTCATAACGAGACAATAAACTATTTGGAGCTAGATTCGGAACTCGATCAGAAAGTCACTTCTACGAATTACGTAAATAATAAATCAGATAAGCTTTGATTATCAGAAGTATAAAAAATGAATTATTTGCGTAATTCGTGTAATTTGTGTTCTAAGCTTTATTTTGATACCCTCTTTAGATTTTATTTTCTGTATTCTTAGGATATCAAAACCGGAGTCCGTACATGAAGATTTTCTTTTTTTCATCTTTTCCTTATTTTATGTTTTTTATTTGATGATTCCGATTCTCCGAAGCCAAGCCTCCGTGCCATTAGCACTGCCTGGCATATCAATACCTGCATCGTCGGGCGGGCCGGGAGTAGTAATGTCATCCGGATTGAGGTCTTCAGGAAGCGTTTTTGGAATATGCTTTGACTCAGGGGTTACCTTATAAATCTTCTGCATTGATTCGTTCAAATAAGTTGTAGCTCCGTAAGTGAAGAACGGGATAACAACCTTATCTTTCAGATCGTATGCTTCGAGGAATGTGCAAACCACCATAGCAGGCTGATGCCACCAGCAAGGTGAGCCAACGAAAATCGTATCATATTGCGCGATAATTTCCTTATCGGGCAGGTTTGCCACTCCGGGACGCAGGTCGTTGTAAGCCTCATTCTGAATACGGTCGCTGTCATCGTATGGATTTTCGGCATACGGATCGGCCGCCTCAATGCGATATATGTCAGCACCGGTAAGTTCCACAATTCGTTTGGCTACGGCTTGCGTGTGCCTCTGTGCGGAAAAGTAGGCTACGAGAGTTTTACTGTTACCGGACGGATTGTCAGGATCATCGGGAGTTGTCGACTGTTCCGTCTGCGATGCAAGAGTGTCATCTGAAGAACAAGCTGCCATAGTCGTCAGCGGAAGGAACAAAAATGGGATAAAAAATAATTTTCTCATATTCAAATGGTTATTTAAGATGTTGTTTAAAGAATGTGTCTAGTTTGGGCAGCGTGATTTTCAGATACTCCGGCTGGTCGTACAAATCTACGTGTGTTGCTCCGGGTACGACAAACAGCTCTTTCGGTTCGACTGCTTTTGCGTATGCGTCTTCCGAGAAGTAAGCTGATACAGCGTTTTCTCCCACGATGAAGAGTACCGGTCGTGGCGATATGGTCTCGATCTGTGCGAACGGGAAGAAGTTCATCATCGGTGCAAGACTCGTGTAGGAGTAATAGCCCGTAGAATTGGGATGCTGGCCACGCTCCGGATTGTCATAGTAATCGAGGAAGTCAATGGCAAACTTCGGTGTGTTTTCATCTACTTTTTCGGGTAGCGCACGGATATCCTTACGTGCAGCTCCGCCATATTCCGCCGTGCGCTGGCGACCGATCTCATCGAGAATTGCCATACGTTGTTCATACGTCTGGGAATCGCCCACACCCTGACGGCGGGCACGTCCCATGTCGTACATACTGATCGTTGCCAACGTCTTGATGCGATGGTCTATCTGCGCTGCGCTGACGGAATAGCATCCTCCGCCACAGATACCAATGACACCAATCTTATCGGCATCAACAGCCGGATGGTTCGTGAGGAAGTCAACCGCTGCACTGAAATCTTCCACCCGCACCTCGGGCGACTCGATACGACGCGGATAACCGCCGCTCTCACCATAATAGGAAGCATCAAAAGCCAATGTCACATAACCGAATTCTGCCAACTTACGGGCATGTAGTCCCGAAGTCTGTTCCTTGACACCACCGAAAGGATGACCGACGATGATGGCAGCATATTTCTTTGCAGGGTCGTAGTTTGCAGGGAAATAAAGATCGCCAACCACATCAATCAGGAAACGGTTGTGGAACGTTACCTTCTGCTTCTTCACGCCATTCTCCACTGCCATGGCCGGGGCTTGGGAATCAGCGATTAATCCTTTGCTTTGTAGCAATTCGTTCAATATTAGTTTGCCGGCATCAGCCTCACTGCGACCGATATTTTTTTCGATGATGGCCAGCACACCACGTAATTCATCCGGTGTTACGCCCACATTCAGTGCGATACCCATGTGCCCTTTTAGCATCGGCTCTACGCCTTTGCCCAAAGAGGCGATCACGGCAACGGTCGCCAGTTCCCGTTCGGCGTATGTCAGGACATCTCGCTCAAAAAGGTCAGCAAAGAGGTGTTCTTTGAGGAATACTTCGATTTCCGGAGCCAATACTGCATAATTAGCTTTTGGTGCATCTGCCGGAACACCCGAAATTTCAGCGAGAATATCACGTCCGCGTTCGTACTTGCTGCGGGTATCAGTTATCGGCGACGCTTCACGCCCCCGGTTATCCTCGATACCTTTCGCTTTCCGTTCATCGAGTACCGCAACAAGGGTTTGTAGTCCGCGCAAGGCACGCGGGAAACCGCAATAGGCGTAGGCGTGTACCATCACTTCCTTGAGTTCACCCACGGTCATTCCGTCATTTAATCCGTCGATAAGGACAGGTTTCAGTTTATCGAGGTCTCCCTTACCCGTAAGGGCGGCGACCTCTGCAATGTGTTTCCGTTTACTGTTCATAACTTGTTCCATTTTGGGGTTTTGGGCGGCTGCGATTCCATATCCGAAAAGGATACAGATCAGCGTCATCCTAATTCTTGTTTTTATTTTCATAATCTCTATCATTTTATTTTCCTGTTTTTATCTGATGCAAAATTAGGCTGGAATTTTCGCTTCGACCGGTCATGAATTACGGTTTAAAGGATAATTTTTACGGATTTGCTGCATTTTCTTTATTTTATTGACTGCAAAAGCGTACGCAGTAGTTAAGTAGCAGTTCGATGTGTGAGGCGATGATCGATGCACTATAACGGTCGATGGCATGGTGCAACTCTTCGCCGATCTCCCGCAGGTTATCGGTTATAATTTGTTGTTCGTGCTCTGTCAGTGCACCCCGGCAACGGCAGCGTTTCGGATAGGTTTCGATACGGTTTTCAAGCGATGTGTCGCACAACAGGTCAGGATGGAAAAGCACGCCCGAATAGTGGTCGGCATGCCAGTGTTGCTTCGAGGGTATCTCGACCACCTCACCGGGATAAATCAGTCGTAACCATTCCTTTTCCGACGCTTTGCTCTGCTTGGGAGAGTTGTAATATAGCAACCCGTAAAAATCACACATTATCCGAATATCCTCACTCAAATTTGTTTTTGACAGATCAATCATGCAAATCTGCGGATGCAGCGTTTCATGTCCCGTCAATTTATTGAACATATCAATAGTCATAAGTACGGAATTATTCATTTGTATCACTGTTCTTTTTTTCTATTTATTTTTCCATGATGCAAAATTACGGGCTATCCGAAAGTTCCATAGGGTATAAATTACGGTTTCACGTATAATTATTACAGGTTGAAATTGATCGCCCGAAGATATTTTATATATTTGCGTAAAAACAATGAAATCCACTGTTATGGAGAAGATTATAAAGCTGAATACAATCAAGGATTACAATGATTTTCTGGGTATAGAAACTCCCCATCCGTTGGTAAGCGTAATCGACGCTTCCAAAATCAAACCGTTGCACCATGTCTGTAAAAACATTGGCTTCTATGTCATTTATTTGAAGGACATCAAGTGCGCCGATGTGATAAAGTATGGCCGTAAATTCTATGATTTTCAGGAAGAGACACTGGTATTCGCCGCTCCGGGACAGATCATTGGCAATGACGATACAGGAGAGTCATTCCAGCCCAAAGGTTGGTGGCTGACATTTCAGCCCGAATTGTTACACGGTACACCGCTTGGCCGCCACATGCAGGATTACACGTTCTTTTCCTATGCCGTTAATGAAGCTTTGCATCTCTCTAAACAGGAACGGCAGACCGTGATAGATTGTATGATGAAAATCGACGAGGAGATCAAGGGAGCAACGGACAAGCACAGCAAGCTGATTATCGCTTCGGCCATTGAATTGCTGTTAAACTACTGCATCCGTTTCTATGACCGGCAGTTCATAACCCGTAAAAAGGAGAACAAAGATGCACTTAGTTCTTTCGAAGCATTGCTGAACGACTATTTCACGTCGGACAAACCCTCTAAATTCGGTACGCCAACCGTGGCTTATTGTGCAGACCAACTGCATTTGTCTGCAAATTATTTTGGAGATCTGATTAAAAAGGAGACAGGTTCTTCTGCACAAGAATATATTCTGACAAAAACAATGGATGCGGCAAAAGAATTGCTTGCCGACCCGAACAAATCAGTCAGCGATGTTGCCTACACTTTGGGATATCAATATCCGCAATATTTCAGTAAAGCATTTAAGCGTATCATAGGATGTTCACCGAATGAATACAGGACATCCAATTAATTTTCTGATAGAATATAGTATGAATTGAAACGGCTCTTACTAATTATCCCATTTTAGAACGTTCTTTCCTGTATGGCGGATATTCATGCAAGGAGCGGGCTGATACAGAATACTACTCATCGTTTGTGTGGCAATAAAGGTGCCAAAATTCTGTAAACAGATTTTTTTGCAGTGAAAAATAATTCTTTTTTTTGTTCAAAAAACGAATTATTTATACCTTTGCCGTGTAAAAAATGTCACATAGAAAGGATTATGGAAAAAGTTTCTACTGTTACGGCCATCTACAAAACCTCTGCCCCCAAAACATTTCTGTGGGGTAGTGAATATCCTTTCAATCAAATCATTTAGCACTTTTATAATTACTATTTGTATGTCGCAATCCTTGTGACATGCATTCTTCGTACCCGTTTGCCAGCAAATGCATGGACGAAGGTTGGGATTATTGTACCCGTCCTCGCTGCTCATCTACGGATGTGAGGCGGTAGAAAACGGTCATCAGATTAATTAAATATAAATCACAACGAAAATGAACAAAAGAACAAAAAAGACGATTGCCAATGTGGTTATCATCACATTGATGGCATGTGGTATTGGATGGATTGCAAGTATTTTCATCCATGTGGGAGGCGAATACACGGACAATGCACAAGTGGAACAGGATATTGTGAACGTGCATTCGCGTATCCAGGGATTCATAGGACGTATCTATGTGGACGAGTACCAGCATGTGAACAAGGGCGACACGCTTATGACCATCGAAGACAGCGAATTCAGGTTGCATATGGCACAGGCGGAAGCCGGACTACAGAATACACTTGCCGGAAAAGCCGCTACAGAAAAGGGAGTGATCGGAATGACAAACAACATTTCGGTGACCGAAGCGGGAATCAACGAGGTGAATGTCCTTTTGAAAAATGCCGAGACTGATTTTCTGCGTTACCGGAAACTGTATGAGCAGGAATCTGTCACCCGGCAGCAATATGATGATGTGCGTACCCGCTATGAGTCGCTGAAAGCGAAAGTGGAAACCATGCGCAGGCAACGCACCGGTACAGGAATTGCACGCGACGAGCACACCATCCGTCTCAGTCAGCAAGAGGCGGCCATCGAGGTGGCACGTGCAGCGTTAGACCTCGCCCGGCTAAACCTCGGCTATTGCACGGTGCTTGCCCCTTGCGACGGCTATACCTCGCGCAAAACGGTGCAGGAGGGTGAACTCGTACAGCCGGGTATGCGGCTTGTTTCCATTGTTGACGAACAAAAAAGATGGATCATTGCTAACTTCCGCGAGACGCAACGCGGTGGCATCGCCGTGGGCAGCAGAGTGGAAATTACGGTTGATGCCTTTCGTGGAAATATCTTTGAAGGCAGGGTAGAGAGCATAAGCACTGCCACTGGTGCACGCTATTCGCCTGTGGCTCCCGACAACTCTACCGGTAACTTCGTGAAGGTGGAGCAACGCATCCCGGTGAAGATTGTCTTTACGGAGAATAACGACCACGAGCTATTGGAACAGCTCACGGCAGGCATGAATGTGGAATGTAAAGTGATGAAACCATGAGCGACTGGGGAAACCAAGAACCGGTAAGGCTGATGAACTTCCGCGAGTGGGTGCCGGATTCCGCACGATTCTGGCTCTATATTTGTTTTTTGGCAGTGTTCCAGTTTTCCAACGGATTCTATTTCACAACGATGGCACAGGTAGTCGGCGAACGGAATGTGACCATGAACGACGCCCACATGTTCGGACAGGCAGTACTCATCGGACTGACATTTTATTTCCCGCTGGCTTTCCGTCTGAAGTTCCGTTTCACCAATCGCACCTCGCTGACCGTGGCGGCGACAGGACTGGCACTTATCAATGCTGTGTTCCCGTTCGTACACTCTTATCCACTGTTACTGCTATTGTGCTATGCCGGAGGTTTTTTCCGCCTGTACGGCACATTCGAGTGTTTCTCTAACCTGCTACCGAAGATTACGCCTACCTATAATTATGCGGTGTTCCTTTCTTTCGTGTTCTTCGTGGTGTTAGGCTGCATCCATGTGTTCGACTGGGTGGCCATCCAGTTCATCTATTATTACGGCTGGACGTATATCCATTTGCTCTCCGTTGCTTTGTGCCTTTCGACCATTGTCGTGGTGAACATTACCATGCGGCATTTCCGGCCCATGCCCCGCATGCCTCTGTATGGTATAGATGGATTGGGGATGGTAATGTGGAGCATCTTTATCCTGACGGCGATTTACGTGGTGCAGTACGGTGAGCAATACGGTTGGACGGCCGACCGACGCATCCGCATAGGTATCGGTACGTGCATGATCGTTCTGGCAGCTTGCATCCTGCGTATGTTTCACATCCGTCACCCGTTTATAGACAAGGGGACGTTCAGTTGTCCGAACCTGCTCAACCTACTGGTGCTGTTTCTTGGCCTTGATATTCTGTTGGGTACACAGAATGTATTACAAAACATGTTTACGGGTGGCATCATGGGGTATTCGCAAATTACGGCAGCACAACTTAAATGGCCTGAATTTCTCGGCGGGGCGGCATCCGCATTGTTTTGCTGGTATGTGCGGACAAAGTTGGGATGGCACCTCAAATGGCTGACCTTCATCAGTATGTCTGCCGTGGTGCTCTACAATGTATGTATGATTGGCATCCTGTCGCCTGATATCAACATCGGCAAACTCTGGTGGCCAGTCTTCTTGCTTGGCTTCGGGCATGTCGGTGTATTCATTGCCCTGACGGTTTATGCGCAGGCATACTGTAACTTCAAGTACTATTTTCAAGTACTTTGCTTGTTGGGCTTCATCCGTACCGGCATTGGCGACACTATTGGCGTGTCAATCTGGAGCCACGCTCTCGACGGCTGTATGCGGGTATATCTGGCAGCTATCGGTTCGGCAGCAAATTTCAGTGGTGGACAAGCGTTCGGAAGCCTTGCGGATATGATTTCCACCGAGGCTCTTCTCTGTTCCTTACGCGAGCTTTACGGTTGGGCTGTTATCTTCGGGGTAGTGTTGCTTATAGCGATACTATGTTCCCATTTCGAGCGGTTGCGAAATCCGTACCCTACACTCCGGCAGAGTTATGCCATCCTGTCAAGGCTATGGCAGACAAGCAATAATAAAACAGAAAAAGAAAACAAAGAACAGATATGAAAAAAAGATTTCAAAAGGGACTTATCCTATTCTGGCTGTTCGTCATCGGAATGGCTTTCACATTCACGGAAACACTCCATGCACAAGGACAAGTCTACACGCTGCAAGAGTTGTATGACCTTGCGGATAAGAACAATAAAAGTATTCGGGTTTACAATGCTGCCAAGGCAGTAGCGGATGAAAATGCAGCGTTGGCACGCTCGCAGCGGTTGCCTGACATTGAGACGAGACTGTCGTTCAGCTACAATGGGCGCGGCATCCTCACAGACCGTAATTTCTCTAATTTGATGAATGTCTATATTCCTGAATACGGCAACAACTTCGCCTTGAAAGTGAGTCAGGTCATTTATGCCGGTGGTGCTATTACCAGTACCACCAAGTTGGGGGAGATGAAAAAGGAAATGGTGGAACTCGACAGGCAGAAGAATCGTCAGGAGGTGCGCTTCCTGATTACCGGTCAGTACCTGGACATCTACAAGTTGCTGAACACCTTAGAAGTGCTGGAACAGAATATCGACCTGACCGAGAAGGTCTTGCAAAATATGAAAAACCGTTTTAAACAAGGCACGGCTTTGAAGAACGACATTACCCGTTATGAATTGCAATTGGAGATGCTCTGCCTGCAACAAGCCAAGGTAAAAGATGCCTGCAAGATTCTGAATCATCAATTGTGTACCCATATTGGATTAGATGAAGGGGTGTTCGTGCGCCCGGATACGGCAGTTCTTCATACGGAACTGCGGGTGATGGACGAGTTGTATTGGCAGCAGCTGGCTACCAGTGAAAATATCGGTTTGCAACAGGCTGCACTTGCCAAGCGGATATCGGAGAGAAATATCAACCTCGCCCGCTCCGTATCGCTGCCGCACCTGTCTCTGTTTGCCGAAAACTCGCTCATGGGACCTATCACCGTTGAAGTTCCACCGATAAACAAAAATTTGAACTATTGGTGCGTGGGCATTGGCATTCAGTACGACCTTTCTGCCTTGTTCAAGAACAACCATGGCATACGCAAAGCCAAACAGCAATTCCGGAAAGCCGGTGAGGAATATGAACTTGCCAAGGAGCATGTAAATGTAGGAATACAGGCTGCACATACCGACTTTAACACTTCTTTCACAGAGTTAAGGACACAGGAAAAGAGCGTAGAACTTGCCACGGAGAACTATCGTGTAGTGAACAATCGCTATGATGACGGGGTGGCGCTTATTACAGATATGTTGGATGCATCGAACATCAAGCTGTCGGCAGAATTAAAATTAGTGGATGCGCGGATAAATCTGATTTATAACTATTACCGGCTGAAATATCTGACTCATTCTTTATAAAGTAAGGACGTTTATCAAATTCAAAATAAACACATAGCGGAAAAGCAAATTTAAGCAATGCGTAGCGAATTAGCTGAAAAAGCGTTCGTTACGCATTGTTTTTCTATGTCGTAGAGCCAACGAAAAGCCATCCCGAAGCCAAACAGTGCAAGAGTTCAGTTACCACTTCATTACTCTTGTAACGGGCGCTGGTTTCTTACTAAACGATTCTTTTACAGTAGCTATGCGCCGACGATATTATGACACGGTTACGGTTGAAATCTTACCCAGACACCTACGCCGTAGTGATGTCGAAATACGGGTTGTAAAGAGGTATTAAGGGTTAGGGAAGCACGGCACAAGTCCACACAGCAGTATTACCGTGATTTGAAGAAACTCGCCGATGACCTGAAAGCGGAAGTAGTGGGATTGAAGGAACAGAAAGAAACGGTATGGAAGGAACTTAATCGGGCGAAAAAAGAAATACAGACCGCAACGCTCATCAAGGGCAAGCCGTTGGAGTATGTAGGGGAGCTCTATTCGGAGGAACACAAGGGGAAATTCTCAACCGAAAAGGTTGGCTTTCAAGTAGTGAAAGCCCCAATGGGCGAGACGAAATTACTCTTTTGTATCAACAAAAAACGATTAGGGGAATGGCTTAAGGAGCAGTTCGGCAAACTAAAGCAGAGCATACATCACCCCGTACAGCAGCATAAGGAAAGGTAGGACCATGAAATTATAGGAATACTCGCTATAAAAAACGCAAATAATTTTGTGATATAACAGATTTTTTATAGGTTTGCGTAATTAATTACGTTTTAAGTAACATACATAAATATGGATTTCTTTGATAAAACAGGTAAGATGGCTATCGGCAGCAGACTACGCATGCTGACAGACACGGTAACGGCTGATGCAAGCCGAATTTATGAATTATATGGCATTGACATCAAACCGAAATGGTTTCCACTGCTTTTTATATTAACTGATGGAGAAAATAGGACTATAACAGGTATAGCCAGAGAGATTAGACACAGCCACCCGTCCGTAAGCAACATCGTAAAGGAGATGACTGCAAAAGGATTGGTGAAATGGGTTGAAGACAAAGCGGACAAAAGGCGTACTGTCATAACCTTATCGTCACGTGGAAAAAAAGTTGCTGCAATGTTGACGGAACTTTGTAAGGACGTGGAGGTTGCGGTGGAAGGGATTTCCAAAGAAACCCCTCACGACTTATGGAAAGCTATTGGCGAATGGGAATATCTGCTCGCAGAGAAAAGCTTACTGCAACGAGTGAAAGAAACTCGGAAAATGCGAGAAAAGGGGGAAATAGAGATAATTCCTTACGAACCGTGCCACAAAGAATTATTCAAATCTCTAAATGAAAATTGGATTACACAACATTGGGAAATAGAGCCGCACGATTTGGACTATCTCGATCATCCACAGGAATACATCATAGACAAAGGCGGTTTCATCTTTGTGGCAATTTACAAGGAGAAGCCCGTTGGAGTGTGCGCCCTCTGTAAAATGGATGACCCGATATACGACTATGAACTGGCAAAACTTGCCGTTAGTTCCGAAGCACAGGGCAAAGGCATCGGAACGATACTTTGCAATGCCGTCATAGAAAAAGCGAAGGCAATGGGAGCGAAAGTCCTATTTCTCGAAAGTAATACCCTGCTTAAACCTGCCATCCACACATACAGAAAATTGGGATTTAAGGAACTTGCGGAATATCATCCTGCATATGAACGTGGGAACATTCAGATGGAATTAAAGATAACTGATTGATAATAAATAAAGTGTTAGTGAATGGAAACAAAAGTTATAGTACGGAAGGAAGACGCCTTGAAAAAAGTATTCAAAGGTGTTTCGTTGGATTCTCTCGCTGTTGGCGCGAAGTCGATGGTAACGAAAATGAACTATGTAAAAGGTAATTTCGCCACCACCCACGAGCATCCGCATGAACAATGTGGCTATGTCATATCCGGCGAATATCGCCTGAAAGTGGAAATGCCGGAGGGGGACATCGATGTATTGCTCCATACTGGCGACAGTTATGCGATACCAAGCAATACACCTCATTCTTTTGAAGTGATAGAAGGTGGTGAGGTTGTTGATGTGTTCACACCTCAAAGAGAGGATTATTTGACAGTATAGCACTGCAAATCGCTGAAATTCGTACGGTTGCCAATTCGTTACTGATGTTTCTTTAGATACTCCGCTATAAAGTCATTCCTCAATCGGTTATATCAAACCGATAAAAATTCGAAATATGCTTCGGTGGTTTATTTAGTCTGATGAGGAACAATTAGCTTATGGGGCTGTTTTATTATAAAATATAGCAGTATCATAACATTTATAGCATTATGTATTTAGACGAAGTCCTCCATTATCGTCGCTCTGTGCGAGCGTACGATAAAACAAAACTGATAGATCCGGAACGAATAAAACATTGTCTGGAATTGGCAACATTAGCTCCCAACAGTTCGGATATGCAACTGTGGGAGTTTTATCATATCACTCAGCCCGAATTGCTGGCAAAGGTTTCAAGAGCCTGTCTCGATCAGAAAGCTACTTCCACAGCCTCACAAATAGTTGTTTTCGTGGTGCGGCGTGATTGGTACAGGAAGCATGCACAGTTTGTACTCGATTTCGAACGGGAGAATATCAGGCGTTACAGCCCGAAAGAGCGTCAGGCCAAACGCATCAAAGACCGGGAATTATACTATGGCAAATTGATGCCATTTGTTTATGCCCGTTTCTTCGGAATCTTGGGATTGTTCAGAAAACTGCTGGTCAACATCATCAGCATTTTCCGACCGATGATGCTCGAAGTCTCCGAAAATGATATGCGCGTAACTGCCCATAAATCTTGTGCACTTGCTGCCCAAACGTTTATGATTGCTATGGCAAACGAAGGGTATGATACTTGTCCTCTGGAAGGTTTGGATAGCCGTCGGTTAAAAAGGATACTGAAATTGCCTCATGGCGCTGAGATAAATATGGTTATTCCCTGTGGAATACGGGACGGTAATAAAGGAATCTGGGGAGAACGGTGCAGAGTACCATTTAATGAAGTCTATCGTAGAATCTAAAGTCGTTTTTTGATTATCGACTCATGCCATGTGTCAGGTATTATGGAAATGCGAAGTTCGTTTTTGCTAAGTGAAACAAGATATGTCACAGTCTTAAATATAAACAAATTATAGGCGTTTTTCTGCCTTGTTCAGCTTCCTGTTATTCGTTTTTAAAGAATAACGGGAACGTTTTTTAAGAACGTGATCAACGTTTATTAAAAACGTAAAAAGCCTCTTTTAAGCCCAGATTTGATAAATGTCAACAAAAAAGGCGGTAATTCTTCATAAGAATCACCGCCTTTTCTATTTATTGTCTAATATTATTCCGGGAATGGATCACCCAAATTCTCTATTATTAGCTCGTATTGCTTGGGAGAGAGCCAGCGATGATTATAAGGTTGATAGCCCGTTTCACCTAAAGCAGTCGCCAGTTTTGTACACCTTTTAATGCTTCGTTGTAAAGATCTTACCGCATTTTTCGGAGTGGAACAACCGGGAAAATACATACCGGCCAATTCGGAGAAAGAAAGAATCAGTTTTGCCATTTGCTAAGGTTTTAGGTTTAATATTAAAATTCAGTTTTTTTAAAGCTCTACAAAGATACTACATCAGAAAGGCGAAGTCAAGCATTTGGGTTGTTTTTTCCGACTTTTCTTTTTTTCTTTTTTTATTCTTCTCATTGATTAAATGGTTTACGGCTATTTTATATACCCATGTCGAAAATAAACTTTTTCCTTTATAAGAAGAAAGGCTTGTGATGACCTTTATCAGAATGTCTTGCTTTGCGTCTTCAGCATCTTCAATCCGCCCGAGCATGCGCAATGACAAATTAAACACCGGGCCTTCAATATTTTCAATGATTGCTCCTAATGCCTCTTTAGAGCCATTTATCGCTTGGTCCACATGATAGATTTCTATTTCCATGATTTCTGTTTTATATATTTAGACATGGCCCGAAGAGGATTGTGACAGGCATTTGTGTTTTTAACATAAAAAATGCAGAGACTATTCTTTTTATTGGATAATCTCTGCAATACCAGATATATGCTTTACACTCAGTGGAGTTTTATAGTGATCACTGAAGTTGACAGACCCAATGAAACCTTTGTACCTTAATGTATTCATAATAATACTCCTTTCTTCATTTTATAAAACCTGCATCCATCAAATCATTTAATACTTGTTTCATTGCATACCCTTTGATAAGGTTGCCGGGATGAGGTTTGTGAATCATTATAGGGCGTTTATCTCCATTCTTAAAGATAACTCTCGAACCGGAAGTTTTACCTTTATTCGATTTTTCATAACCAAATATCGACAACAAGCGTTCCATTTCTTCAAATGTAACTACAAAATAGTTACAATCCAATAATAGGGGGTATAAAGTATGTCAAAAGGAGATACATCCGTAATATTGGTTATATATTCCGTAATTTATATACCTGCATACTGGATAATACTCCGTAATTTTGTATCATTGCAATATGCTTCCCGAATCGAAGCGTTTGCTACGGAAAAGTAATCTATGTTTGAACTAAATAATATATCGTATGAAAAGACTTACATTCTTTATGGTAGCGATTATGGCGTTATGTTTGACGGCAATCGCACAGAAACAAAGTTCTAAGACATTGGTTGCCTATTTCTCGGCAACGGGAACAACGGAAAAAGCAGCCAAGGCAGTTGCTGAAGTCACAGGTGGCACTCTTTACGAAATACAGCCTGCGAAGAAGTACACTTCTGCCGATCTGGATTGGCACGACAAGTCCTCACGCAGCAGTGTGGAGATGGCGGATGCCAAATCACGTCCTGCCTTAAGCTCCAAAGCGGCGAACCTGGCGGACTATGATACTGTTTATATCGGTTTTCCCATCTGGTGGAATTTAGCTCCGAGAATCATTAATACTTTTATAGAAAGTGGTGATTTTTCTGGTAAGACGGTTATTCTGTTTGCCACATCGGGCGGAAGCAGTATCTCCAATTCCGAAAAAGAGTTGCAGAAGACTTATTCCAACCTGAAGTGGCAGAAAGGCAAACTGCTGAACGGTGCAACCAAGGAAGACATTAAACAATGGACTAAAAAATAAATCAGTATGAGAAAGAATTACGGAGCAAAACCCTTTTCCTATCCGCAGCCGGTGTTTATCATCGCTGCTTATGATGAAAATGGACTCCCAAACGCTATGAATGCGGCTTGGGGCGGTATCAGTGAAATGAAAGAGATCAGCATTTGCATCAGCGAAGGACACAAGACCACTGCGAATATCCTGAAGCGCAAAGCATTTACAGTAAGTATGGCGGAAGTGGGGCAGGTTGTTGCCTGCGATTACGTAGGTATCGTTTCCGGCAATAAGGTAGCCGACAAGTTTGTTCGTGCAGGCTTCCATGCCACCCGTTCGGAGTTCGTGGATGCCCCGCTGATTGACGAACTGTCCGTAGCGGTGGAGTGTAAACTGAAGGATTACAATCCCGAAACCTGCATTTTGCGTGGAGAGATTGTAAATGTAAGTGTGGACGAGCGTGTACTTGATGAAAACGGAAAAGTAGATGCTTCCAAAGTAGCTCCCATCATCTTCGATCCGTTCAACAACGACTATCTGAAGGTGGGCGAAAAGGTGGGTAAGGCTTTTTCGGATGGCAAGGCATTGAAGTAAATCTTTCCTTCCAAACCTTGACAGGGCGCAATATCCAGTTGAGCCCTATCAAGGCTTCAGATATGGGAATATAAGATAATGTTCATTTATTTATATAGTTCTCTTTTTCCATATAATAAAGACCTTCACCACGATCACCATTCTCCAAGTCGGTCAGTTCTAATTTGAATACACGATAAGGGAGGTCATTCTGCAAATTCTTAGGGAGATCTACTGTCAGCAGATAGGCGCTTCCATATTCATCGGCATCGTAGTATTCTTTTATTTCCTGCTTCATCAGAATGGGAACTTCTTCGCCATCTATCCAGACAACAACTTTCAGTTGATCGATTGGTGGAGCCCATTGAGCCGCTTTGGCTTCCTTGCTTTGGGCTTGCTGTTTCTTATTGCTAAGGTCTTCATTGCGTACAATAGAAGTCGGTTCGGAGGTCTTCATCCATTCGTAAAAGCGTGTCAGGCTCATGGGGCGGACATATATCTGATAAGCAGGCATAGCGCCGGGGATGCGGAAAACACGTATTCCATAAGCTTCCATACGGTGATATCGTATGTTTAACGTAGTGTCGCGATCGGCAATAAAATCCCATGCCCAAAACTCTAAACGGTGTTCCGCTTTGGGTAATCCAAGTTTGAGGGCTGCGTGTGCATAAGTAGGATAGTAGATAGCATATACACTTTGATATTTTCCTTTAGGTACTCTGGCAGTGTAGTAGCCATCTTTATTAGTGATACCTTCTGATACAGGATTGAATCGGGGAGTGTACCAACATACGGAACAACTATCTATCGGTTGCCCGTTGAAATCCGTCACCCGTCCACAAATAGTTACTGAATCTTGTTGCTGTGCGTGTCCGACTGTACAAAATAAAAAAGACAGCGAAATACAGAAAAGAAGCTTGATTGTCTGTGTCATAGTAATAGATGTTTTTGCGAAGATACGGAATTCATCTGAAAAAATCGAATAAGATTCTATTTATCTTCTACCACTCTAAAACCAACCCCTGCATCCCGCTCCACAGGCATAAAACCCATACGGTTTACTGTTAAGCAGCGTTTTGCATAGTTATCCCAACCACCACCGCGTATTATCCGGCAAGAATCACTTGTATCCAAATCAGCACACCATTCCCATACACAATATTTTGCTTTTCGTTAATACTCCTACATCCGCATAAGCGACAGGCCAGTAGAAAGGAACCATATAAACTACTATGTTTTATCATATTTCGCTAACTTATTTAAAATCATTTTATGTACAACATTAAGTTAGTCCATTAAGTCCTCCAATAGGCTTAAATCGCTATTTCTTAGAATACAAAATTAAATAATAAACCGAGATTGAGCAACACACAGCAATGCTTTTTTAATATATATTTTCGCGTGATATATAGGGCTTTACATATAATAAATTGAGAAAAAAGAGAATGCAATTTATTTTATATAGGGAAATCTCCCTAAATAATAGGGAAAAAGATAATATTATATGTTTTTATCCGCCTATATTTGCAGTAACATAAAAACTAAAAACAATATATACAATGAAAACAATAAAACTGACATTGGCACTATTGGCATTTGCAGTCTGTATGAGTAGCTGTGCCATGATTTTAGGGATTGACAGTAATACCCTGATGAAGATTCAGAAAGGGATGACTAAAGAGGAGATTACATCCATATTGGGGCAGCCGATGCGCCGGAGCTTCGATCACGAAGTGGAAGGATGGACGTATGAGAAAAGTATTACCGGAGCTCCCGGCATAACAGTCATTGATCTTGGATTTGTGGATGGAAAATTGACTTATATGGATTCTTATGAAAAGTATACCAATCCTCGTGTAGCAGTTTATCCGTCTGTGGAAATTGGTGGAGAAGTACCTTCCCATCCGCACGTTACTGGTGGAAGGGGGATGAACGAAAGGGATTTCCAGTCACTTTACAACAAAGTGAAGGGTAAACCTTTCAAGGACGACCAACTGGATTTGCTGGAAGCCGGAATCGGTAACAGAGGGGTGAGTTGCAAACAGTGTGTGCGGATGATGTCGATATACCGGTTTGATGATGACAAACTGGAAGTCCTGAAAATCTTAGCTCCGAATATCTCCGACCGGGAGAATTATGACGAGATAATCAATGCACTCGACTTTATCTCCAGTGAAGAGAAAGCAAGAAATATTTTGGGAATAAAGAAGTGAACTGATACTTGACTCTATAAGCGAACTCAAAAACTAAACTTAATATATTTCAACGAAAAGGCGGTAAATCCATGCGAGGAAATACCGCCTTTTACTTTGTATGAAGTTGTACTGTAATTTATCCTTTCCTACAGATACAGTCAGCCAGATGATCGTTGATGAAGCCCGCTGCCTGCAAGTGGGCGTAGCAAATCGTAGATCCGAAGAACTTGAATCCCCGTTTTTTCATGTCCTTGCTCATGGCATCGGATTCGGGGGATGATACCGGAATCTCACTCAATGACTGAAAGGTATTGATAATCGGCTTTCTATCGGGAAAGAACGAGAGTGTATATTCATAAAAACTACCGGACTCCTTTTGTATGGCGAGGAATAACCTTGCATTTGTGATAGTCGATTTGATTTTCAGGCGGTTCTTTACAATGCCATCAAAGTGCATCAGCCGTTCGACATCTTCGTCAGTCATTTGCGCTACCTGCCCGGCATCGAAATCACAAAAGGCTTTGCGATATCCCTCACGCTTTTTGAGAATGGTTATCCAACTCAATCCAGCCTGGGCACTCTCCAGCACAAGAAACTCGAACAGTGTCTTGTCGTCGGTCACTAAATTTCCCCACTCTTGATCATGGTATTTCACATACAGTTCGTCAGTTCCGCACCAACCGCAGCGCCCGTTTACTAAATCTTGCATAATTATAGTATTTATAATAAATGTACAAATATAGTTGATTCACAGCGTCGTGCCAAATTTCAATAAACTATTTACTATGGAAATTATTTTCCACTTTCCCCGGATTTTTTTATTTCAGATTCTTTTTGAAGAATACCTCCAATTTATCGAACGGAATAGCATTTTTTCCTCCACCGTCGTAAAGGTCGGTGTGTGAAGCATCTGGAATGATAAGAAGTTCCTTGTTGTCACGATAGTTGGTGTAAGAGGTCATATCGCGGTAAGCGTCTTCACTGAAATAGCGGGAGTGTGCTTTTTCGCCATGTATAATCAGTACGGCAGAGCGGATTTCTTTGCTATAGGCAAGAATGGGCTGATTCAGGAATGACATTGGACCGGTGACAGTCCATCCATCGTTGGAATTGCCCGAACGCTTGTGGTAGCCGCGCTGTGTTTTATAATAATCGTAATAGTCCTTCACGAACTGAGGTGCATCGGCAGGCAACGGATCGACCACGCCACCACCTTGTTCGTAATAGCCTTGGGCATACTCTTTGGTGCGCTGTGTGTTGAGTTGCCTGCGTTTCTCGTAACGGGCGTTTTCATTGTTGTCGGCATCAAAATAGCCATTTGCATTTACGCGGTTCATGTTGTACATTGTAGAGGCAACAGTAGCCTTGACGCGTGTGTCGATAGCAGCTGCATTAAGTGCCAGACCGCCCCATCCGCAAATGCCTATAATACCGATACGTTCCGGGTCAACATTGGGTTGAGTGGATAGAAAATCGATGGCGGCCTGAAAATCTTCCGTATTGATGTCCGGTGAAGCAACCCGGCGGGGTTCGCCACCGCTCTCACCTGTAAATGAGGGATCGAAGGCAATAGTAAGGAAACCCCGCTCAGCCATTGTTTGCGCATATAATCCGCTGGACTGCTCTTTCACAGCACCAAAAGGACCGCTTACTGCAATGGCCGCTAATGCGCCTTTCGCATCTTTCGGTTCATAAAGATCTGCCGCCAACGTAATTCCATAGCGGTTGACAAATGTCACTTTACGGTGATTCACTTTGTTGGACTGTGGGAAAGTCTTGTCCCATTCCTGAGTGAGAACCAATTCCTGTGTTTTAATATTACTTCCTCTCATTTCTTTTTGATTTTGTGCCTGAACGCCAACAACTGTCAGCATCAGAGGCATGATTAGCATTATTACTTTTTTCATTGTTTTTTGTCTTTTAATTCTACAATGCAAAGTTAACGCAAAAGCCCCGCAGCGGATTTGCTGCGAGGCTCAAAGAATCTTTCTCAGAAGCTCATTTTGCTATATCAATCGCAACTCACGGAAATTTATTGGGAGATAGCGGTGGGAGAGACGCCGAATTGCTTTTTAAAAGCCGTAGCAAAGTGGGATGGATTCTTGAATCCTACTTCCAGATAAACGTCCTGTACTTTCCGTGTGCCGGTTTTCATTTTCTCGTAGGCCGCTTCGAGGCGTTTGTGAATCAGCCATTTTTGCGGAGTAAGGGTGCTAATCTTCTTGAAATCCCGTTTGAATGTAGCCAAACTGCGTCCCGTAAACGTAGCTAAATCTTCCATACTGAAATCGTACATGTAATTTTGTTCCATGAATTCCAGAATGTCGATTTTCCAGGGCTCGTTGAAATCAAAAAGTGTAGGATAAAAGCGTTCGTCGATATGAAGCAATGCCAGGAGTCCTTCCTGCAATTTCAGGTTCATGAAATCATCCTGTGCCCTGAGTTTCTGGTTGAAATAAGGAATCATCGAAGTAAACAGACTGTCTATTTCCATACTGACAGGCAATTTAATCACGCTTGAGCCGACTTTGGGCACATTGTCCAGCGTTTTATCCGAGGGAAGTCGTTGAAACATCTCCCGCAGGAAACGCCGTGTAAACATCAGAAAAATACCGCAATACTGTTCGCCTTCGAGGGGTTTCTTAGTCAGCGTAACCCGGTGGTCGCGCCGGATAAATACACATTCACCTTTCCGGACATGGGTGATTTTCTTCCCGTCATCAATGAGCATTTCGCCTGAATAAACATAGTTCATGGCGTGCTCGCGGGATTTATGTACACAATGATTTTCGTCATTGTAGAAACAACTGAAAAATATATCCGCATGCCTGAATATCATCTCATCTCCATCGGTCGGGGCATTTATTTTATAATCCATAAGAACATATTTTAAGCGCTTTCTGCAAAAGTAGCATAAAGCGGAGAATTATTCTTTTGAAATCTGTTTTTTCTTTCTGATTGCGCTTCATTTCGCAAGCCTTCTTCTTAACCGATGTTTTATTCTCGCTTCTTATCTTTATATTTGTCACTGAGCATACTCATGCTGATTCTGAATGTTCCGCAATATGGATAGGTTCATCCCTTGGACTATTTTCTATTTGCCAATTCAATGGTTATCGGATTACAGCAATTATGAATACTCAAAAAACGAAAACGCAAAAATTAGTACCAACGGAATACAATGGTAAATGGGGCTTTTTAGATGCTGCGACAGGCGAAGAAGTCGTACCGTTTATTTATGACTATGCCCATGTTTTTTTCTGTAGAATTGGCATTAGTTAGGCAGAATGGTTGGTGGGGTTATGTGGATAAAACGGGGAAGGAGGTTATTCCTTTTGTATATGAGGACGCCCGCTATTTTAATAAAAATGGCAAAGCAAAGGTGAAGCTGAACGGCGAAACATTCTTTATAGATGTGAAAGGAAATCGGGCTGAATGAATATGGAAAATGACTTTAATAAGCTTATGATCGATAAGGGTGAAATTGAAGAGAAGATCATTGAATCGGGCAGACGTGAAATTGTGGCGGACTCCTTCCGAAGAAAACACGGCTTTAATAAAGGTGCTGTTAAGCAATGGGTTTAAGAAGAAAAGCGATGGGGATTACAGAAAAATAATTTAGAGAGCACCGTTCTTCATCATTTAGCGTGAAAAAGTTGCCGCTTTAAGTGTTTTTTCATTCTATATATCAACCTTTTCTGTTGTAAGCTGTTTCTCTGCTATTCACTTTAAAACCTCGTAGTTATGCTTACAACAATTTCATTGTTTTTCATCTGTTCGGGTTTCGTCATAGCCCTGATTATCGCCAATGATTTGGTACAGAATAAGCAATCCATGAAAATCATGAATGTTGTGTGGGTGCTTACCGCACTTTGGGCAAGTTATCTCGCTCTCTGGGCTTATTTTAAGTTCGGGATGGAGACTGCACAAAAGGAAGACGGTAAGGATATGACTATGGGGGCTGACATGAAAATGAATATGAGCATGAAAGATATGCCGATGGATATGCCTATGGGAAATATGGATCGCCCGCACTGGCAATCTATTGCTTTGTCGGCTTTGCATTGCGGTGCTGGTTGTACTTTGGCAGATATCATCGGTGAATGGTTTACATGTTATTTTCCAATCAGTATAGGTGGCAGCATGATTCTCGGCAACTGGGTATTCGACTTTATTCTGGCACTGACTATCGGGATATATTTTCAATTCTATGCTATAAGGGAGATGGAAAAAATATCTGTCTCCGCAGGACTCATGCGGGCATTCAAGGCGGACTTCTTCTCATTACTTTCCTGGCAAGTGGGTATGTATGGGTGGATGGCAATCGTATATTTTGTGATCTTCAAAGATATTCCGTTGGTAAAAGATACATGGGCTTTCTGGTTCATGATGCAGATAGCCATGCTGATAGGATTTGTATGTGCATATCCAATGAATGCACTGCTCATCAAATTAGGAGTGAAAAAAGGGATGTAGAAACGGGAACTTATTTATTTATCTTTTTCAGGATATTCCGTATGGTAGTCTTAACGCCTGTGGAGTAATATTCGGTATCTGCATTCTCTAATATGAGTTGCAGCTCTTTCAAAAGTTCCGGCTCAGACTTGCAAAGCTGGTATGCCATTCTGATGGATAATGCCTGCACACCGATACTTTCTTGCGGGGCCAACATATGATCCAGGCAATAATTTAGCAAATCGACAGAGACAGAATCGGATACGGGTACATTATATAATATAGATAGCAGTAATCGTTTGGAACCATCATGTTGGCAGACCAATAATCGCTGAATAATATCATCCAGCAATGGAACGAACCAGCCGGGATGCTTCTCACTTACTTTCTCACATGCCCATATAGCCCGCCATGAAACGACGATTTTATCATCGGAAATCAACTGGTATATATCTTTAAGATATTCCGGATGCAGGCATATTTCCTGCACCAGTTTATCTATTGATAACTTGCAAAGAGGCATTGCAAGGGTATTTCTGTATTCGTCGATTTTCTCCATATCATGCATTGTTTTTGCAAAGATAATGCAAGTAGAATGCAAAACTTTCATACTTGCGTGAAAAAGTGTTGCTGAGATGATGCTTGTCTTTTTCAGATATAAGGAAGTTCTGAAAGAGGGTAGTATGATTATAAAATAAAAGGCTGCCTTTTTGTTACAAAAGACAGCCCTTACAAAATATATGTATTCAGGGATTATGCAATACCATGAGCAGATACCTCCGGTGCAATCTTCTTAATCAGACCTTGCAGTACAGCACCCGGGCCACATTCTGTGAAGTCGGTAGCACCGTCTGCAACCATATTCTTAACAGTCTGTGTCCAGCGTACAGAAGCTGTCAGCTGAGCAACGAGGTTCTTCTTGATCTCTTCCGGATCAGTGTGAGGCAATGCATCTACATTCTGATAAACCGGACATTTGGGAGCGTGGATTTCAGTAGCATTGATGGCTGCTTCCAACTCAACTTTTGCAGGATTCATCAGCGGAGAGTGGAAAGCACCACCTACCTTCAAAGGTAAAGCACGCTTTGCTCCGGCAGCTTTCATCAGTTCGCATGCCTTGTTGATACCTTCGATAGAACCGGAAATTACGATCTGCCCCGGGCAGTTATAGTTGGCTGCAACGCAAACTTCACCTCCAGCGGTTACTTGCTCGCAGATTTCTTCTACTTTTTCATCGGAGAGGGCAATGATAGCCGCCATTGTAGAGGGCCGTGCTTCGCAAGCTTTCTGCATAGCCATGGCACGGGCATAAACCAGTTTCAATCCATCTTCGAAGCTCAATGCACCGGCAGCAACCAGAGCAGAGAATTCGCCCAATGAGTGACCGGCAGTCATTTCAGGTTTAAAATCATCACCCATACAAAGTGCGGAGATAACGGAGTGGAGGAATACAGCAGGCTGAGTTACCTTCGTCTGACGCAGGTCTTCGTCCGTACCGTTGAACATAATATCCGTAATGCGATATCCCAGGATATCATTGGCTTTTTCAAACAATTCTTTTGCTAAAGCGGAGTTTTCATACAAGTCTTTTCCCATTCCTACGAATTGGGCACCTTGACCCGGAAATACAAATGCTTTCATACTGTTCTTGTTTTAGTAGTTAATTAAAAAAGTGGTGCAAAGGTATAGCTTTTTCTGATATTGACCGCACAAACACAGTCATTTTGTGCAAATACATGAATATTATTACAGTAAATTTAAGTAAAAGATAAAAATATAGACTTACTTTTGTGGGCATAATAACATATAAACATTTTAAATAGAGTAAACAAAATGGCAGATATACAAAAATTACGGCGTTCCATTTCTAAAGACTTAATGGGACTGTATTATAAAAGAGCCGGTTATAGTTATCAAAAAGCAATACAGGCGTTGAAGAAAGATGAATTCTTATCCCAATATTTCGAAATAGCAGAGGAAGAAGATAAACCTTTTTTGGATTATATTTTTATAGAACTAAAATCAATTGATGAATTGGCGGAAGAGTTAATGCAGGGCATCTTATCCCAAATGAAGGAAGCAAAGGAAAGAATCGTTCTCCCAATATCTGAAATAATAGGTGTTCGGCTGAGAGGGCTGTTTGATAATTTAGGCCCACGCCTTTGGGAATCAATCATTGATAAGGTAGTTCAAGATTGGCACTTTAGGGAACTTTTTAAAGGGAGTGACTTGGGAGGTAATTATAAAATTGAAGATTATGATGATAAGTCTCTTATCTTGCATCGAATAACGACGATAGACATAGTTCCTAAGGATTTTCGTCTTTTTACGGCAGAGCAAAGAGAAAAATATATTCAGAGCCTTGTAGCTGAGCTTTATACGCAAAAAGAGAATTGGCACTTTATAAATACAAAGTTCGGACTTGATACGGATAATGAAGAAGGGATGGCTGATTACATGGCGTTTAGAAAAATAATAGATGAAAGGAAGAGGGTATACGGTATGATATCGGAGGCTTTTTATGTGACGGATGAACGCGGCTTCTGTCATTATATTGGGGAAGTGGCAGAAAAAGAAGAAGAGTATGACGAAGATGAAGATGAAGGATGGGAGGACTGATATTGTAATAAGATAGAGAAGAAAAAGTATTGTTTTACATAAATTATTTAGACCTTTGATACGTCCCCAAAATGATCTATCGCAGACTCGCATCTCCAGAGGTACGAAGAAACACATAGCATCACGACACATCATCAGATGGTTCCACTTCATGTGGTAATATTACCATCACTTTGATGCCGGAGCAAACAAAGCAACTATTTTATTAACTCTTCAAAAGCTAATTAATTATTATGGCAAAGCATTTACATAGGTAGCGCCCCGAGCAGTGGCGGTGAAAGTGGAGGCGATGGCGGTCTTGATGAAAATCCGTTGGGATAAAGGGCCCCTTTTATCTTTTATTAATAAAACGGGAAAACCGTTAACAAACATCCACCGTTAGACTAAACGTTAGTCTAACGGTGGATTTGCTTTCAGACCAAGTAGGGCAAGCAAACTCTCCTTATGAAGACTTTATAAGGCGGGAACATGAAAGCTGACTGACGGTGTGATTGAAACTACCGAATTATTCTTTAAGCATTATCAAATATATTTTTAGCAACTTCAAATAAAATACAATAAGAGGCACTTGTCCCTTTCATCCCTCCAACATACTAAAATCCTTAAAAATAAAGCACTTCGCTCTTATTGTATTTCCTACGATTAGGCACCTTCACTGTTTATCAACAATACATATTGTACTTTCAACGATAAGACCATATTTTGATATTGTAATAAGTACGATATGTATCATATTGAAAAATAGTGCTTTACAACATAGTAATTTTTAAGTTTCTATTGCTTGTATATTCAAAAAACCTATTTATATTTGCAGCGCTTAAACATGGATATTATGCAAAACATGGAACATAAAACCCCATTAGCGAACAATCATATCTCAGTGGACTGTGTAGTGATTGGCTTTGACGGAGAACAATTAAAAGTTCTGTTGATAAAACGTGTAGGTGAGGAGCAAGGTGAAATTTTTCACGATATGAAGCTTCCCGGAAGCCTGATCTATATGGATGAAGACTTGGATGAAGCTGCCCAGCGTGTGTTGAATGAACTGACAGGATTGAAGAACGTCAACCTGATGCAGTTCAAGGCATTCGGCTCCAAAAACCGGACGAAGGACCCGAAAGACATTCATTGGCTGGAACGGGCCATGGAATCGAAGGTGGAGCGTATCGTTACAATTGCTTACCTGTCATTGGTGAAGATAGACCGGGCGCTGAGTCGGAATCTGGCTGATTTCGAAGCATATTGGGTGGCACTGCAAGATATTAAGGCATTGGCTTTCGACCATAATCTGATTATTAAAGAAGCATTGGTATATATCCGCCAGTACGTGGAGATTAATCCGTCGGCCTTGTTCGATCTGCTTCCTCGTAAGTTTACGGCATCACAACTGCGTACTTTATATGAATTGATATATGGCAAGCCTATTGATGTGCGGAACTTCCACAAGAAAATAGCGATGATGGAATACGTTGTTCCATTGGAGGAAAAACAACAGGGAGTTGCCCACCGTGCCGCACGCTATTATCGATTCGATAAGAAGATATATAATAAGGTAAGAAGGTGAAGAGATTTATGATCCATCATAAGCGGAATAAATCATAGTTCAAGGGGCATAAATTTCAAACAAAATAAATCAAAAATCATAAATTAAAAGCATGTATTTATTAGGCTATGACATTGGAAGCTCGTCCGTAAAAGCGAGCCTGGTAAACGCCGAAACCGGCAAATGTGTATCTTCTGCTTTCTTCCCGAAGACAGAGGCGGCAATCATTGCAGTTAAACCGGGTTGGGCAGAACAAAATCCCGAAAGCTGGTGGGAGAATCTGAAACTTGCCACACAGGCTGTCATGAATGAATCGGGTGCAAACGCAGGTGAAATCAAGGCAATCGGTATCTCTTATCAGATGCATGGATTGGTATGTGTAGACAAGGACCAGAATGTGCTGCGTCCTTCCATAATCTGGTGTGACTCGCGTGCTGTGCCTTACGGACAGAAGGCTTTCGAAACGCTGGGAGAAGAGAAATGTCTCTCACATCTGTTGAACTCTCCGGGTAACTTCACTGCCTCTAAACTGGCATGGATAAAGGAAAACGAACCGGCCATCTACGAACGGATTTATAAGATTATGCTGCCGGGTGATTACATCGCTATGAAGTTGAGCGGTGAAATCTGTACCACTGTTTCCGGACTTTCGGAAGGTATGTTCTGGGATTTCAAAAACAATCGTGTAGCTGACTTCCTGATGGATTATTATGATTTCGATAGCTCTCTGATTGCGGATATCAAACCCACATTCTCCGAACAAGGTCGTGTGAATGCTGCCGCAGCAAAAGAATTGGGATTAAAGGAAGGTACACCGATCACATATCGTGCAGGTGACCAACCGAATAACGCTCTTTCACTGAATGTATTCAATCCGGGAGAAATCGCCTCTACAGCAGGCACTTCGGGTGTTGTATATGGTGTGAACGGTGAAGTGAACTATGATCCGAAATCACGCGTAAATACATTCGCTCACGTAAACCATACGGACGAACAAACCCGTCTGGGTGTGTTGCTTTGCATCAATGGTACGGGTATTCTTAATTCTTGGGTGAAACGTACGATTGCTCCCGAAGGCATCTCTTACAATGAAATGAATGTATTGGCATCACAAGCTCCTATCGGCAGTGCAGGTATCAGTATTCTGCCCTTCGGTAACGGTGCGGAACGCATGCTCGAAAACAAAGAAATCAACTGCTCCATCCGTGGCTTGAACTTCAATCTGCATGGCAAACAACACATTGTGCGTGCAGCTCAGGAAGGCATCGTATTCTCATTCAAATATGGTATAGATATTATGGAAGGTATGGGTATTCCTGTACAGAAAATCCATGCAGGCCATGCAAATATGTTCCTTAGCTCCATCTTCCGCGATACGCTGGCAGGTGTGACGGGAGCTGTGATCGAACTGTACGATACGGATGGTTCGGTAGGCGCAGCCAAGGGAGCGGGTATCGGCGCAGGTATCTATAAAGATAATAACGAGGCATTCGCAACGCTGGAAAAGCTGGATGTTATCGAGCCTAATCAGGCTAAACGCCAGGAATATGCAGATGCTTATGCACGCTGGAAATATCGTTTGGAAAAATCAATGGCAAAATAATGCTAACTTGACTCTCCTCTGAAAACGAGGGGAATTAGAGTAATACAGTTACAATCAAAACATAATTAACCCTTTAAAAATCAATTAAAATTATGGCAACAAAAGAGTATTTTCCCGGAATAGGAAAGATTAAATTCGAAGGTAAAGAGAGTATGAACCCGATGGCATATCGTTACTACGATGCTGAGAAGGTAATCATGGGTAAGAAGATGAAAGATTGGTTGAAGTTTGCTATGGCTTGGTGGCACACTCTCTGCGCAGAAGGTGGTGATCAATTCGGTGGCGGAACGAAACAATTCCCTTGGAATGGTGACTCTGACGCTTTGCAAGCGGCTAAAAATAAAATGGATGCAGGTTTCGAATTCATGCAGAAGATGGGTATCGAATACTATTGCTTCCACGATGTAGACCTGATTTCTGAAGGTGCCAGCATCGAAGAATATGAAGCTAATCTGAAAGCTATCGTAGCTTATGCAAAAGAAAAACAAGCTGAAACTGGTATCAAGCTGTTGTGGGGTACTGCTAACGTATTCGGTCATGCACGCTATATGAACGGTGCTGCTACCAATCCTGATTTCGACGTTGTAGCACGCGCTGCTGTTCAGATTAAGAACGCTATTGACGCTACTATCGAACTGGGTGGTTCAAACTATGTATTCTGGGGCGGTCGCGAAGGTTACATGTCTTTGCTGAACACTGACCAGAAGCGTGAAAAAGAACACCTTGCAAAGATGTTGACTATCGCTCGTGACTATGCACGTGCTCGTGGCTTCAAAGGTACTTTCCTGATTGAACCGAAACCGATGGAACCGACAAAACATCAGTATGACGTAGATACTGAGACAGTTATCGGCTTCCTGAAAGCTCACGGTTTGGATAAGGATTTCAAAGTAAATATCGAGGTTAACCACGCAACTCTGGCTGGCCATACTTTCGAACACGAATTGGCTGTAGCTGTTGACAACGGCATGTTGGGTTCTATCGATGCTAACCGTGGTGACTACCAGAACGGTTGGGATACTGACCAATTCCCTATCGATAACTACGAACTGACTCAGGCTATGATGCAGATCATCCGCAACGGTGGTTTGGGCAATGGCGGTACTAACTTCGACGCTAAGACCCGTCGTAACTCTACCGACCTGGAAGATATCTTCATCGCTCACATTGCAGGTATGGATGCTATGGCACGTGCTCTGGAAAGTGCAGCTAAATTACTGGAAGAATCTCCTTACAAGAAGATGTTGGCTGACCGTTACGCATCATTCGACGGTGGCAAGGGTAAGGAATTCGAAGAAGGCAAATTGTCTTTGGAAGATGTTGTAGCTTATGCGAAAGCTAACGGCGAACCGAAACAAACCAGCGGTAAACAAGAATTGTATGAAGCAATCGTGAATATGTATTGCTAATGATTAGCGGTGAGTGATTAGTGATTAGCAGTGTTGCTTATCACTAATCACTATCCCGTTAACCACTATCCTTTCTCATTTATCAACCTAATCTTTTTTATCATGAATGATGCTAACAATGGTAGTAAACTCTACCTGTATTCTATTACAACCGTTGCCATTTTGGGAGGCCTGCTGTTCGGTTACGATACGGCGGTAATCTCGGGTGCGGAGAAGGGCTTGGAAGCTTTCTTCCTGATGGCTACGGATTTCCAATATGACAAGGTGATGCACGGTATCACTTCTTCCAGCGCACTTATCGGCTGTGTGATCGGTGGTGCTCTTTCCGGTTTCTTCGCTTCCCGCCTGGGACGACGCAATTCGTTGAGATTGGCATCCGTGCTGTTCTTCCTGTCTGCATTGGGTTCTTACTATCCCGAATTTTTATTCTTCAACTACGGTGAGCCAAACATGGAATTGCTCATCGCATTCAATTTGTATCGCGTATTGGGCGGTATCGGTGTAGGTCTTGCCTCTGCCGTATGTCCGATGTACATCGCAGAAATTGCACCCTCTAATATTCGTGGAACGCTGGTATCTTGTAACCAGTTTGCCATTATCTTCGGTATGTTGGTGGTTTACTTCGTCAACTTCCTGATCATGGGCGACCACACGAATCCTATTATCGATAAAAGCGCTGAAGGTATATTGTCAGTGAATGCCACTTCGGATATGTGGAGCGTGCAAACCGGATGGCGTTATATGTTCGGTTCGGAAGCATTCCCGGCTGCATTATTCGGCTTCCTTCTTTTCTTCGTACCGAAGACTCCGCGTTATCTGGTGTTGGTACATCAGGACGAAAAGGCATATTCTATCCTGGAGAAGGTGAATGGTGCAAACAAAGCAAAAGAAATTCTGGCAGAAATCAAGGCTACTTCCAAGGAAAAGACCGAGAAGTTGTTCTCTTATGGTGTGGCAGTTATTGTTATCGGTATCATGCTTTCCGTATTCCAGCAGGCTATTGGTATTAATGCAGTATTATACTATGCTCCGCGTATTTTCGAAAGTGCAGGTGCTGAAGGCGGTGGCATGATGCAAACTGTTATCATGGGTATTGTAAACATTGTATTTACGCTTGTAGCTATCTTTACTGTAGACCGTTTCGGACGCAAGCCGTTGCTGATTATCGGTTCTATCGGTATGGCGGTAGGTGCATTTGCAGTGGCAATGTGCGACAGCATGGGAATCAAGGGTATTCTTCCGGTATTTTCCGTAATTGTATACGCAGCATTCTTCATGATGTCATGGGGACCGATTTGCTGGGTATTGATTTCAGAAATCTTCCCGAACACCATTCGTGGTAAAGCTGTGGCCATTGCGGTAGCTTTCCAATGGATATTCAATTATATTGTATCGTCCACGTTCCCAGCACTGTACGACTTCAGTCCGATGTTCGCATACAGTTTGTATGGCATCATCTGCGTTGCAGCCGCCTTCTTTGTTTGGCGTTGGGTACCCGAAACGAAGGGCAAGACTCTGGAAGACATGAGTAAACTCTGGAGAAAAAACAAATAAAATTCTCTCTCCTTTAATATCTTATAAATGTAAAAAGGTGCAATCGGTATGTTTCGGTTGCACCTTTTCTTTTTTGATAAATATAAGTTCGGAATCTTTAATTGAATACGTATCGCAGACCGATCTGAAGCTTCCAACATTCGCTGTAATTCAAGTTTCGGGTGAAGCTTTCGGTAGGATAATTACCGTCACTGTCTTTGTACATAGAGAAAATAGGAGTGTTGCTCTCATCCTTACCCTTATAGGTCAGAATTCGTCCACCATTAGCGCTGGACATGTTTTTCGTTACACCCCATTTGCTGTTCAGCAAGTTACCTATATTTAGGATATCCAGGCTGAGTTGCAGCGTATTCTTAGTTTTGCCAATCTTCACGAAGAAGTCGCGACTCCAACGGAAATCAAAGCGGTGTACCCAGGGAGCACGTGCCGAATAAGCTTCGGCATATTCGCCTTTATGCTTCTTCAGATAAGGATCTTGATTTACGAATTTCCAGAAAGCATCTGCATCTTCGGCACTTGTGAACTTGATTTCATCTTTAGTCTTCGGAATGTATATAAGGTCATTGGTTACGCCATCACCATTCATATCATTAGAGTACATAAAGCTATAGCCACTGGATGAATATCCGCTATAAAAGAGGCTGAAATTTGAAGATGTTTTCTTATTCAAATGTACGCGCCAGTTAATGGAAGCAACTACACGGTTGGGAGTGACATATTGCGAACGCATGAGTCCTGAGCTGTTCGGTCCGTTGATGGATGGAACGTTTGTCCAAGCGGAATTAGCATCCGAACCGGGCATACCACTGATTTCCTTTGATTCGGTATGAGTATAGGCTGCCATAATATTCACATTCTTGGCGGGCTCTGCCATTACGGTAATGTTACCTGTCCATCCCCAGCCTTTGGAGGTATTTGTTAATACGTTCGCGCTACTAATATTCGTGTGTTGCAGAAAGTTTTCGGGATAGATGTAACGATCATCCGGTCCGTTAAAACGCGACCATTTATCTTTATCCGGAGCCTGTACATTGTAGTTGTATTGGCGTACCGCATTGATATCCTTAGAGAACATTCCTTCCAATGTAACTGTCAGAGGGAAAGAAACAGGCAGTTGGTAATCCAAAGCCAACGACGTCTTCCAGACCTGTGGCATCTTGAAGTCAGAATCTATACCCACTACAGAGCTTGGCAACACACCTTCTTCCGGACTGATAGTAGTAGGAAGTCCCAGTGTCGAAATCATCTGGTTTACGTCCGTTATCATATTACCTTTCAGCAATTCCAGGCGGGGATCACGACTGGTTACAACACCATCCTTATATCTGGTGGTAATGCTTACCAGATTTTGAATCATACCCGAGTTGGTAGGCATATTTGTAAAGAACACCAGAGGAATACGCCCGGTGAAGAATCCTGATCCACCACGCACTTTTAACGTCTTATCATTGAACACATCCCAGGTGAACCCTACACGTGGAGAAAATTGCAGTTTGCTATCGGGCCATGCACCGGTATCAATATGCATACCGTTGAAGTTCAGATCGTAGATAGCCTGATTGCGCATAATATCATTCAGGAAGCTGAGATTGTCCATACGTATACCGGCAGTCAATTTAAAGTTATCGCGTATGTTCCATTCGTCTTGCAGATAAACACCTAGCTGACCGAATTTCACATCCGCAGAAGGTTTTGTATTGCCATTGTACCCATAAGCCAAGGCAAATGACTCAGGTGCAGCTCCATTCTTGAAATCTTCGAAGCTGGAATAGCGATAATATCCGGTTCCGTTGCGCATGTATGAGTTTCCGGCTTTCTGACGTTCGTAACTGATACCTGCCGTCAGTTTATGCGCTCCCAGGTAATAGGTGAAGTTATCCACAATAGTCATAACCGTATTCTTCACCAGGTTGTTATAGGTAAACAACTCGTAACCGGCGGTCATGTAAGGCTCTAATATCTGATTACCGTTTTCGTAGTGTCCGGCCATAATATCAATGAAAGGGAAGGGGCTGGAGTTCGTTCCGCGTTCATCCTTCATGTCACTGTATGTAAACAACAGCTGATTGGAAACATTGGAAGAGAAACGGCTGTTCAATTCAGCAGTAGCCGAATTTACAACGTTCTGCAAAGAATAGCAAGAGTTTGCATAAGACATGGAGTAAGCCGAAACACGATTGTATGCCAAACGATACCCGGTATTTCCCGAACTTCCATTGGGTGCGTCCCAAGTTTTGTTATTAGTAAAGTTATAACGTACGCTCAACTTGTTTCCCTGATTAATATTCCAGTCAATACGCCCCAATAATTTCAGGTTGGTGACATCGGCAGGAAAATCTGTGAACGAACCGGTATTGTATCCGTATTTGTCTTTCAGAATCTGGGAAAATTCCGCCAGATCAGCTTCTGTTGTTCGTGAAATCGTAGAGTTATTCGGAGTTTCTCCTTCTTTTGCCGCACGCCATGTAATCACTTGCTGCGGACTTTTTTCATATTCTACATTTGCAAAGAAGAACAGCTTGTCTTTAATGATAGGACCGCCAAATGTAGCACCGTAAACAGTCTTAGACTCTTCGGCACGTGCGCCGAAATCAGTATCACCAATTTTGTTACCGCGCATCACTTCATTGTTGAAGTACATATATGCGCTACCACTGTAAGCGTTTGTACCCGACTTCGTAATGGCATTGATGCCTGCACCGATAAAGTTTGCCTGACGTACATCGTACGGGGCAATCACCACCTGTACTTCATCAATGGCATCCAGCGAAATAGGATTTCCACCGCCTGGCAAACCAGACGACAGACCGAAGTTATTATTCAAGTTCGCACCATCTACCGTGAACGTATTTGAGCGTCCGTCACGGCCTCCAAAACTGTTTCCTGACGCATACGGGGAGATGCGGGTAAAGTCGCTGATACTGCGGTTAATACTGGGCAATGTGGTGAGTTGTTCAGAAGAAATATTGGTAGTGGCTCCTGTCTTTTCAGCACTGAACTTTGACCTGCTGGCCGTAATGGTGATTTCTCCCAATAATTCCGAAGCTTCGTGCAGGGTTACATTCAATGAATAAGTTTCACCCAGTTGCAGCTGGATGCCTGTATAGATTGCCGTCTGATAACCGATATAAGATACCGTCACCTTGTAAGGACCACCGGAGCGCATACCTTGCAGACTGAAACGCCCGTCTACATTGGTAACAGTACCGTAACTGGTTCCGGAAGGTTCGTGTACGGCTACAACCGTAGCGCCGATGACAGACTCTTCGTCAGCCGTCACTTTACCACTCATTCCGGCAGTAGTTACCTGTGCTTTGAGCATTCCTGTAAGGGAAAGCAAAAGCACAAATAGGAATAGCATCTTTTTAGCCATAATTTTTAAAATTTAAGTAAGGAATAAACTGAAAGTTGTAGAAAACGCCACAAAAGTATAAAAAAAGCAAAATACTCTTATTCCTAAAGTGTTAAATCCTCATTTCTTTTTTATTGCAAAATCCGTCTTTCGCAAAAATGTGCACTCCGAGAGACAATGTATAAGTTTAAACCGTACCTTTGCAGCGGATTTAACTTCTGGTAAAAAAAGAGACATTATGGACTCATTGAAAATCAACAAAGTACAGTTGCGTAATTTACAGATAGAAGACTATGAGCAACTGGCGCAATCATTCACCCGTGTATATACGGATGGCAGCGATGTGTTTTGGACACACAAACAAATTGAAAAACTCATCCGAATTTTCCCCGAAGGACAGATTGTAACCGTGGTAGATGAAAAGATTGTCGGCTGCGCACTTTCCATCATTGTGAATTACGATGATGTGAAGAACGATCATACTTATGCACAGGTGACGGGTAAAGAAACCTTCAACACCCATAACCCTAAAGGCAATATATTATATGGTATTGAAGTCTTTATTCATCCCCAATATCGTGGGCTTCGCCTGGCACGCCGTATGTACGAATATCGCAAGGAGCTTTGCGAAACTCTGAATCTGAAAGCTATTATGTTTGGCGGGCGTATACCCAACTATTATAAATACTCGGATCAACTTCGCCCGAAAGAGTATATAGATAAGGTAAAGCAGAAAGAAATTTTCGATCCTGTATTGACCTTTCAGCTTTCCAATGATTTCCATGTACGCAAGGTGATGCGCAATTACCTGCCGAATGACGAGGAATCCAAGCATTATGCTTGCCTGTTGCAGTGGGATAATATTTACTATCAGGAACCTACAGAAGAATATATTGCACCGAAAACCACCGTGCGCGTAGGGTTGGTGCAGTGGCAGATGCGTAGTTATCAGACACTGGATGACCTGTTTGAACAGGTAGAATTCTTTGTGGATGCCGTATCCGATTATAAGAGTGATTTCATTCTTTTCCCCGAATACTTCAATGCTCCGCTGATGGCAAGATTCAATAATGAAGGGGAGTCACAGGCCATTCGCGGATTGGCGGCTTATACAGAGGAGATTAGAGAACGATTTGTAAAGTTGGCTATCAGTTACAACATCAATATCATTACGGGTAGTATGCCGCTTATTAAAGAAGATGGACTTTTGTATAATGTCGGTTTCCTTTGTCGCCGCGATGGTAGTTTTGAGATGTATGAGAAGTTGCACGTCACACCTGATGAGATAAAAAGTTGGGGATTGAGCGGTGGAAAGGCTTTACAGACATTCGATACGGATTGTGCTAAGATTGGCGTACTGATTTGCTACGATGTGGAATTCCCGGAACTATCCCGTATTATGGCAGACCAGGGTATGCAGATTTTATTCGTTCCTTTCCTGACGGATACGCAAAATGCTTACTCACGCGTAAAGGTATGCGCCCATGCCCGTGCCATTGAAAATGAATGTTTCGTTGTCATTGCCGGTAGTGTAGGTAATCTTCCGCGTGTTCACAATATGGATATTCAGTATGCACAGTCAGGTGTATTTACTCCCTGCGACTTTGCATTCCCGACGGATGGCAAGCGTGCAGAAGCCACACCGAATACAGAAATGATACTGGTATCTGATGTGGATCTGGATTTATTGAATGAATTGCATACTTACGGCAGTGTGCGCAATCTGAAAGACAGGAGAAACGACTTGTATGAGGTAAAGATGAAGAAATAAATCATTTCGTTGCTTTCCGTACGATTCTACTTTATCTCGAACCTCACCAGCATCGAGTAATTCAGTTTTATCGTACGGAAAGCATCGTAAGCTTCTGCCTGTGATGAACTCACATTGCTCTGAGCTGCAAAATACCGGGGATAACCTGCGCTTTCCTGCGGTTCGACAATGCGAATGACATCTCCCAGGCGTTTGCCTAATGCTTCCACCAAATATTCTGCTTTCTTTTTTGCGGCTTTCAGTGCCTCTATCTTGCTTTGTTGCCGATAGACTTGCATATCCTTGTTTTTCAGTTCCCCGATACGCATGTAGTTGATGCCTTTCGTATCGATAATCTTTAGAATCTCATCTATCTGATTAAAATCGGTCAATGTAATTTAGGGTTCATACGGGAAATACTTCATCCTGAGATGATGGCAGAGTACGCGACCTGAAAGACAAAAGAAGTGACTTATAATATAAGTATTTATCTCCAACACTGCGCATCACGGTTACTGATTGCTCGGATTGTTGGATAATATTTCTTCATAGATATTATGTTATCATATATTTCAGAATGAATTATTTTCTTTTTTAATGAAATAAAACAATTCTGAATTTGTGACATTTAAAACAGCTTATTAATAACCGCAAACAACGTTTTTAAAGAATAACCAGAATGTTTTTTAAGAATGTATCCAACGTTTATTAACAGCACAGAAATGAGCTTTAATTCCTGATTCAATATATGTCAACAAAAAAGGTGGCAAATCCTTGTGAGGAAATACCACCTTATCTTCTTTTTTGCTTATTATTATGTCCGAATATCTGAAATAATTATAATATTTAATTTTCTAACGAGTAAACCACCCATAGTTATCCGGCAAACAGCTTGCTCTAAATGAAGCATCTGTCAAATTAATGCACCGTTTAAAAGTTTCCGAAAAAGAAAGAATAACTATTGCCATTTTACCAAGGGTTTAGGTTTATAATAAAACTCAGCTTAAAGTTTCTACAAAGATACAACATCGGAAAGGCAAAATCAAGTATTTCGACTGATACTTTACATTTTACCAGCTATCTTCTAATTTATCTTTCCCGATAAGTGCCATCACCCGTTTTTTATAAAGATCCGCTGCCAGGGCAATATTCTTTTCCGCATCGGGTGTTCCCATACCATACACCACGAAAGGAGTCTGCCATACCATCCCTGCATGCACAGCACCACCCTGATAAGGACGCAAAAGTTCATCCACCGTGAAGCGATTTCTTCCTCCACTTCGGTACGCATCAAATTCAGAACCGGTAGTGGTAGCCACCAACAAAGGTTTACCGGCTACTGCCGGAGTTTTTGCCAAATAGGTAAATATCCCGTCCTGCCATTTCTTTAATAAAGAGGGTGCCGACATCCAATAAAACGGGAACTGGTATATCACCGCATTGGCATGAGATATAATCCGGCTCCATGCATCCATATTGAGAATATCTTGCTCTGACATCTCGTATAGATTAAATATAGCCACATCTTCTATATCCTTTATGGCATCAAACAGGGCTTTATTGGCTTGTGAGTTTTCCATGTTGGGGTGTGCCAGAAGTACCACAACCTTTTTTAGATCTTTGTCCATACTACTATTTTTGATGTTTTGTTTGGGTGAATAAATAATTGCGACAGGCAAAAATAAGTATAAATTGCGTAAAAACGATAGAATCGGACAAAATAAAGTGAGCAGAATCTTTTCTCAACGTCCTACCTGCCGTTGCTGTTCGGCATTATAACGGTCTCCCACCACCGGAATGGTAGCAACTGCCACTTCCAGTTCTTTCCACTCTTCGGGCGAAAGGGCAAATTCCAACGTTCGCAGATTTTCTTCCAAGTGCGACAATTTCGTCGTTCCGGGAATCGGTACGATCCACGGCGCTTTCTGCAACAACCAGCCGAGTGCCACCTGTGCCGAAGTCATGCCCCGCGTGCGACCGAAGGCTTGCAGTGCATTTACAATACGCATATTCGCCCGCATCGCTTCCGGTTGGAAACGCGGTAAAGTCTGACGGTTGTCGTTGTTCGAATCAAAAACCGTGTATTCGTTAATGCAGCCACCCAAAAAACCGCGATTAATCGGACTGTATGGAACAAAGCCAATGCCCAATTCCCGGCAGGTATCAAGTACTCCATTATCCTCCACAAGACGGTGCATCAAGTGATATTCGCTCTGAATGGCAGTGAGCGGACATACTGCATGGGCTTTACGAATAGTTTCAGGGCTGACCTCGCACATTCCCCAGCGTTGTACCTTGCCCTCTTTCATCAGATCGGCAATAGTCGATGCCACCTCTTCCGCCGATACATTCGGATCGGCACGATGCTGATAGAACATCGGCAACGAATCGAGTCGGAGACGACGGAGTGATTCTTCACAATAACGACGGATAGTCTGCGGACGGCTGTCTTGCCGACCGGTTCCCTTGCCATTGATGACTTCATGTCCGAATTTGGTGGTTACATTGATCTTTCCTTTGAACTCGGATAAGGCTTCCCCTGCCAGTTCTTCATTATTCAGCGGCCCGTAGATGATGGCTGTATCGAAGAGTGTCACCCCACGATCCACCGCTTCGTGCAATAACCGGATGCATTGCTTCTTGTCCGGATGCTGGCTGCGGTTATAGGTCATGCCCATCACACCGAAGCCAAGGGCTGAGACCTCGAAGACCGCCTCGCCGGTACCCAATACGCGATGGCCCGTAATATGTGCGGCATCGGTATCTTTGCCGGATGTTTCTGGTTGTTGTTTCGTTCCGGCCGCAAAAACGTTGTCTAATCCGCCGGGCATGGCCAATGCTGCACCCGCTAATGCCGCCGTCTTAAGGAACCCGCGACGGCTGAGATTCTTTTTATTCATTTCTTCCATGATCCTGATGTTTTAATGTTCGGGTGCAAATTTACGAAGAGAGCCCCGCAACAATTTTGCTGCGAGGCTCAAAATTCTTTGTTATAAAGCTCATCTCACCAAGATGGTGCAACTCCGTAATTTTCCTTATATATTTTGGAAAAATGCGACAAATTCTTGAAGCCTACATCAAAACAAGCCTCCGTCACTTTCTTTTTTCCCGACTTAATTAAATCATGCGCTGTTTCCAAGCGTCGTTTGATAATCCATTTCTGCGGCGTAAGGTCACTTACTTTGGCAAAGTCCCGCTTGAAGGTAGCCAAACTGCGTCCGGTATAACTTGCAATTTCCTTCATCGAGAGATCGCACATATAATTTTCATTCAGATAGTCAAGAATGTCTATTTTCCACGGCTCGACGAAATCGAACAGTGAGGCATAGAGATTGCGGTCAGTGTTGAGCAGTACATAGACTCCTTCGATCATTTTTAGTTTCAGCACTTCTTCCGATGGCTTTTCGCCTGCATCGAAATAGGGGATAACCGATTCAAACAGCGACCGGATATCCGGCCTGTTGCTTGGCAGTACACGGAGGCTTACTTTTTCGCGTTTGGAATCAACAGGGAGTTGCTGGTGGTTGAGTGTCTGATAAAATTCTCTCAAGAAAGCCCTCGAAAATTTCAGCACGACAGAACGGTAAGGTTTATCGTCCCCGACTTTTTTCTGTAACCACATCCGGTTGTCACGCCGCATAAAGGCACAATCTCCCGGGTGCAAAACGGTTTTCTTTCCCCGTTCTTCAATTTCCAGTTCTCCGGAACAGAGGTAAATGAGCGTATGTTCCCTGTTTTCGTGAGCACATCCCCGGTCGTCGGTGAAGTAACTTGCTATAAGCACGTTTGAGCAGTCGAATACATCTAATTGTTCCATAAATATCAGCCTTTTATTTTTTGCAAAAATAGCATATTGTATTCGTATTCTGTTTGTCTCATTCCATTTAGATATGTTTTTTTCTATTCAATAATATCTTTTCTCTAACTTTTTTGTAACTTTGCACCCTTAAAATAAGGAGGGTCGCTTTAGCATGTTTCAAAGTGTCTCCTTAATCGTTAAATTGTAAATAGTTAAATTGCAAATAAGATGGGTAAGAAGTTTGCCGAATATTCGCAGTTCGACCTCTCAAAGGTAAACGCGGAAGTGTTGAAGAAATGGGACGAGAACCAGGTTTTCGCCAAGAGTATGACAGAACGTGAAGGCTGTCCTTCTTTCGTTTTTTATGAAGGACCGCCCTCTGCCAACGGTATGCCGGGCATTCACCACGTAATGGCTCGCTCCATCAAAGATATTTTCTGCCGTTACAAAACCATGAAAGGTTTCCTGGTGAAACGTAAAGCCGGCTGGGACACACACGGACTTCCCGTGGAACTGGGTGTGGAAAAAGCAATGGGCATCACCAAGGAAGATATCGGTAAAACGATCTCCGTAGCCGACTATAACGCTGCCTGCCGCAAAGATGTGATGAAGTTCACCAAAGAATGGGAAGATCTGACTCACAAGATGGGGTATTGGGTAGACATGACCGATCCTTATATCACCTACGACAACCGCTACATCGAAACCTTGTGGTGGCTGTTGAAGCAACTCTATACGAAAGGGTATCTTTATAAAGGGTACACCATACAGCCATATTCTCCCGCTGCCGGAACAGGACTGAGCTCACACGAACTGAACCAGCCCGGTTGCTACCGCGACGTGAAGGATGTGACCTGTGTGGCACAGTTCAAGATGAAGAACCCGAAGCCGGAAATGGCAGAGTGGGGAACCCCATACTTCATAGCATGGACTACCACTCCGTGGACATTGCCTTCGAATACCGCGCTTTGTGTAGGCCCGAAGATAGATTATGTAGCCGTACAAAGCTACAACGGATACACCGGAGAGAAAATCACCGTTGTACTTGCCAAAGCTTTGCTTTACACGCACTTCAACAAGAAAGCGGAAGACATCGCCCTGGAAGATTACAAACCGGGAGACAAGCTGATACCCTTCAAAGTTGTAGGAGAATATAAAGGTCCGGAACTTGTGGGTATGGAATATGAGCAACTGATACCTTGGGTGAATCCGGGTGAAGGCGCATTCCGTGTAATCTCAGGTGACTATGTGACGACAGAAGACGGTACAGGTATCGTACATATTGCTCCGACATTCGGTGCGGACGATGCCCAGGTAGCGAAAGCCGCCGGTGTTCCGCCGTTGCAACTCATCAATAAGAAAGGTGAACTCCGCCCGATGGTGGACCTGACCGGTAAGTTCTATAAACTGGACGAGCTGGACGAGAACTTCGTGAAAGAACGTGTAAACGTAGACTTATATAAAGAATATGCAGGCCGTTTCGTGAAGAACGCTTACGATCCGAACCTGACAGATCAGGACGAAAGTCTTGACGTAAGTCTCTGCATGATGATGAAAGCCAACAATCAGGCGTTCAAGATAGAGAAGCATGTGCACAATTATCCGCACTGCTGGCGTACGGACAAACCGGTATTGTATTATCCGTTGGATAGCTGGTTCATCCGCTCTACCGCTTGCAAAGACCGCATGATAGAGCTGAACAAGACGATCAACTGGAAACCGGAAAGCACCGGTACGGGACGTTTTGGCAAGTGGCTGGAAAATCTGAATGACTGGAACCTGAGCCGTTCACGTTACTGGGGTACTCCGCTGCCTATCTGGCGCACGGAAGACAACAGCGAGGAAATCTGCATCGGTTCTGTCGAAGAGCTTTATAATGAAATAGAGAAATCCGTAGCTGCCGGATTCATGAAGTCCAATCCTTATAAGGATAAAGGTTTCGTACCCGGTGAGTACAATGGAGAAAATTATGATAAAATAGACTTGCACCGTCCGTATGTGGATGATATCATCCTCGTATCCAAAGACGGCAAGCCCATGAAGCGTGAAGCGGACCTGATAGATGTATGGTTCGATTCCGGTGCCATGCCGTATGCACAAATCCACTATCCGTTCGAGAATAAAGAACTGCTGGATAGCCATCAGGTTTACCCTGCCGACTTTATCGCAGAAGGTGTGGATCAGACTCGCGGTTGGTTCTTTACGCTCCATGCAATCGCTTCAATGGTATTCGATACCATCTCTTACAAGGCTGTTATCTCTAACGGATTGGTGCTTGACAAGAATGGTAACAAGATGTCCAAGCGTCTGGGCAATGGCGTAGATCCTTTCTCTACTATCGAGAAATACGGGTCCGACCCCTTGCGCTGGTACATGATCACCAACTCTTCTCCGTGGGATAACCTGAAATTCGACGTAGACGGCATCGAAGAAGTTCGTCGCAAGTTCTTCGGTACATTATATAATACGTATTCTTTCTTCTCCCTCTACGCCAATGTAGACGGATTCGAATACAAGGAAGCTGACGTGCCGATGGCTGAACGTCCTGAAATAGACCGTTGGATACTCTCTGTACTGAATACGCTGATAAAAGAAGTGGATACTTGCTATAGCGAATATGAGCCGACAAAGGCCGGACGTCTGATATCCGACTTCGTAAACGACAACCTCTCCAACTGGTACGTTCGTCTGAACCGTAAACGTTTCTGGGGTGGTGAATTTACGCAGGATAAGTTATCTGCATACCAGACTTTGTACACTTGTTTGGAAACCGTTGCCAAACTGATGTCGCCCATTGCTCCGTTCTATGCAGACAAGCTCTATATGGACTTGGTTACTGCAACTGGACGCGACAACGTGGTGTCCGTACACTTGGCTAAATTCCCCGAATATAACGAGGAAATGATAGACAAGGAACTGGAAGCCCGCATGCAAATGGCACAGGATGTAACTTCCATGGTATTGGCTTTGCGCCGTAAGGTGAACATCAAAGTACGCCAGCCGCTGCAATGTATCATGATACCGGTAGTGGACGAGGAACAACGTGCCCACATCGAAGCCGTAAAAGCACTTATCATGAGCGAAGTGAACGTGAAGGATATCAAGTTCGTAGACGGTGCTGCCGGTGTGCTGGTGAAGAAAGTGAAATGTGACTTCAAGAAGATGGGACCGAAATTCGGCAAACAGATGAAAGCCGTAGCTGCCGCTGTAGCAGAAATGTCACAGGAAGCTATCGCCGAACTGGAAAAGAATGGTTCTTATACTTTGCAACTGGATGGTGCGGATGTGGTTGTAGAAACTGCTGATGTCGAAATCTTTAGCGAAGATATTCCGGGATGGCTGGTTGCCAACGAAGGAAAACTGACTGTTGCTCTGGATGTAACCGTAACAGAAGAGCTTCGCCGGGAAGGCGTTGCCCGTGAACTGGTTAACCGTATTCAGAATATCCGTAAGTCAAGTGGTTTGGAGATAACGGACAAAATAAAGATTACATTATCAAAAAATCAGCAAACAGATGATGCGGTAAACGAATATAAAGACTATATTTGTAACCAGGTTTTAGGAACCTCACTGACGCTGACCGATGAGGTGGAAAACGGCACGGAACTAAACTTTGACGATTTCTCCCTGTACGTAAGCGTTGTAAAAGAATAAAATACTAACGATTAAACACGTAAAGTTATGGCAGAAAAAACAAGATACTCGGATGCTGAATTGGAAGAATTCCGCGCCATTATTAATGAGAAGTTAGAATTGGCACAACGCGATTATGAATTGCTGAAAGCCAGTTTAACCGGAGCCGACGGTAATGACACCGACGATACGTCTCCTACGTACAAAGTTTTGGAAGAAGGTGCCAACACCTTGTCCAAAGAAGAAACTACACGCCTGGCTCAACGTCAGTTGAAGTTTATCCAGGGATTGCAGGCCGCATTGGTACGCATTGAGAATAAAACGTATGGCATTTGTCGTGAAACAGGTAAATTGATTCCTGCCGAACGTTTGCGCGCTGTGCCTCATGCTACGCTGAGCATTGAGGCGAAAAATAATACGAAAAAGTAAGGATGAACAAATACCTCACGAAAGGTCGCATTGCGCTGCTCGTTATTTTCTCGGTACTAATTGCTGACCAGATAATCAAGATCTATGTCAAGACCCACATGTATTGGCATCAGAGCGAAAACGCTATTAAATGGCTTTATGAGAAACTGGGCATGGTAAATGCAGAACCGCCTACGTGGTTTTATATTTACTTTACCGAGAATAACGGTATGGCGTTCGGTATGGAGATATTCGGTAAGTTATTCCTTACCTTGTTCCGTATTGTTGCCGTAGGAGCGATAGGGTGGTATTTGACGAGAATTATTAAGCAGGGCTTGAAGACAGGTTATATCGTGTGCGTATCTCTGATTCTTACGGGAGCATTGGGTAACATTATCGACAGTGTATTCTACGGTGTGTTGTTCAATGAGAGTACACATTCGCAGATAGCTACATTCCTGCCGGAAGGCGGAGGATATGCTCCTTTGTTCTACGGAAAGGTGGTGGATATGTTCTATTTTCCTATCATTGATACGAACTGGCCTCAATGGATGCCGTTGGTAGGTGGGGATCATTTCATATTCTTCAGCCCGATATTCAACCTTGCCGATGCCGCTATCAGTTGTGGTATTATTGCCCTGTTATTATTTTACAGCAAATATTTGAATGACTCTTATCATGCAATAAAGAAATCATGAAAGGTCTGCGTCGAATTCAATGGTTTAGCATATTCCTGTTAGCATCTTGTTTGACAGCCTGTCAGGTGAAAAGACCCAAGGTAGTTATATCGGATGCTAAAATGGAAAATGTGCTTTATGACTACCATATAGCAAAGGCTATGGGGGAAGAAGTCCCTTATACCGATGGCTATAAAAGGGTGTTGTACATTGAATCGGTGTTTAAAAAGCATGGCATTACGCAAGCCGAATTTGACTCTTCAATGGTTTGGTTCACGCGTAATCCGGAAGTACTCACCAAGATTTATGAGAAAGTAAACGCAAGGCTGAAAGCGGAGCGGGATGCTGTCAATCATTTAATTGCCATACGTGACAATAAGCCGAAGGAAAGTCTTCCGGGTGACAGTATTGATGTATGGGCATGGCAACGTATTTACCAGCTGACAGGTATGCCGATGGACAACAAGATTACTTTCGTTTTACCTTCAGATACCAACTTTAAAGACCGCGATACTTTGCGATGGAACGTTCGTTTCCGCTTCCACAACGGTGCGCCGGATTCCTTATATGCTCCCGTCATGGCTATGCAGATTGTCTATAAGGACAGCATAATCAGTGATATTCAGAAAGTATACAAATCGGGTATGGAAACGGTTTCACTCTTTGCCGATACGTTGGGAGAAATCCGGGAAATACGTGGGTATATCTATTATCCCGCAGCACAGGCTACCCGTACATTGCTGACCGACCGCATTTCGCTGATGCGTTATCATGCTACGGATACACTGTCGTTTGCTAAGAATGATTCTATTCAGAAAGATTCTGTTAAGACAGAGAAAATAGAATCTCAGGAACTCAAGAAAGAGGAACTCAAACCTGTGGAAGAAAAGATAAACGACAATCCGCGCAGACGTGATGCTGCCCGTCCACGTCCGTCTTCGGAACCTGCACTGAAGAAGTTGGACAAACCGGAACACGTTCAATTCCGTAAAGATAACCCCTGATGATCAAACGATTTGCTTCACACTTTATTTTTCTGCCCGGACATGGTTATCTCAAACAATATGTGGTAGGGGTGGAAGAAGGGCAAGTCGTGTCCGCCTTTCCCTTGACAGAGGAGATTGAAGGAGTGGAATGGTTTCCCGGAATCATTGCTTTATTGAATAATGAAGAAGATATTTCCAAAGACTACTCCGGTATATTCCAGAAATCAAATGAAGTATTACATGAACTTCCGGAAGTTTTCTGCAAAGAAACGTTTCCTTCCGGAATGAGTGCTTATCTGCTTTATCCTTTCGATTTTACAACGATGCTGCCTGTCGACGGAACTCGGCACAGACTACTGCGGTAGCAATTGCCACATTCAGTGACTCGGACGTTTCCCTCTCTGCGGGATAATTGGGAATATAAAGTTTGCGGTTAATGAGTTGCTCCACTTCTTTCCCGATCCCGTTGCCTTCATTACCCATCACAATCAATCCGTTGGATGATAATTTTTGTGTGTACATATTTTCTCCATCGAGGAAAGTACCATAAACAGGTATATCCTTTAGGCTTTGAATGAGGTCGGGCAGGGGAGTATAGTGCAGTTTCACACGGGCAATGCCTCCCATGGTGGCTTGAACCGTCTTTGGATTATATACATCTACGGTGTTCGGAGAACAGAAGATATGCTCTATTCCAAACCAATCTGCCAGACGAATGATGGTGCCCAGATTTCCCGGATCTTGCACATCGTCCAGCGCCAGACAAAGCGAATGGCTGATGACGGAAGCATCCATTTCATATTCCGGCTGCTCGAATATGGCAAGCACTTGCTGGGGAGTTTTCAATGAGCTGGCGCGGGAGAGGTCTTCGTCAGACACTTCCGAAACATCTTCTACCGGAAGCTTGGGATGTTGCGATAGCCATTCGGGCGTAGCCGCCAGAAAGCGGCAGGGAAAATGTCCTAACAAATCGCCTACCAGTTTAGGACCCTCTGCCAGAAAGACTTTTTCTGTTTTACGATTCTTCTTCAGCTCCAACGAGTGGATATATTTGATACGGTTTTTGCTCAGTGCCATAGCTTAAATGTTATCGTTTGGCAAAAGTACGTGATTATTTCTATATAATCAAAAAACGGAACACACTTCATCCGGTTTTTTATTTCGGAAAAGAAAAAATAGATTTATATTTGTAGTCAATTATGCGCAATTTATTAATTCTGGTATGAAGAAAGGCTTCCACTACGCACTACTTACTGCTGCCATACTTACATTAGCTTCCTGCTCGACCACCAAATATGTGCCAGATGGTTCATACTTGCTGGATGAAGTGCGCATACATACTGATAATAAAAATGTGAAGCCTTCTAATTTGTCCATATATGTGCGGCAAAATCCGAACTCCAAATGGTTCAGTCTGATTAAAACCCAGTTGTATGTTTACAACTGGTCAGGACGTGATTCTACCCGCTGGGTGAACAGAGCATTACGCAGGTTGGGAGATGCCCCCGTAATCTATAGTGAGGAAGAGACTGAACGTTCCCGGGAGGAAATGACGAAAGCCGTTCAGAATATGGGGTACATGGGTGCTACCGTAGAGTGCATCCCAAAAATCAAGAAGAAAAAGGTAAAACTGGCTTATAAAGTAAACACCGGAGAGCCGTATATTGTCCGTAGTCTGAAATATGATGTTCAGGATGAAAAGATCTGGGAATATATGCAGAAAGATTCTGCATCGACCTATTTATCCGAAGGTATGTACTTCAATGCCAACATACTGGGCAGTGAACGCCAACGGATCACGAGCAACCTGCTTCGCAACGGTTATTACAAATTCAATAAAGATTATATTTCTTATACGGCAGATACGGTACGTGGCACTTATCAGGTGGATCTGACCTTGCATCTGGCACGTTACAGACAGCATTCCGGTGCCGAGTTGCAGGATCATCCACAATATACAATTAATAAAGTGAATTTCATTGCGGACTATAACGTGCTGCAATCTTCAGCTCTCAGTAGTGTAGAAATCAATGATTCGATACACTATAAAGGGTTTCCCATATATTATAAGGATAAATTGTACCTGCGCCCCAAAGTATTGACTGATAATCTGCGGATAACTCCGGGAGATCTTTACAATGAACAGGATGTGCAGCGCACTTATTCCAACTTCGGACGCCTACCGGTATTGAAATATACCAATGTACGTTTCTTTGAAACACAGGTAGGTGATAGCGCAAAGCTGAATGCCTATGTAATGTTGACGAAGAATAAACATCAGTCTGTATCTTTCGAGCTGGAGGGAACAAACTCTGCGGGTGATTTGGGTGCCGCGGCATCTGTATCCTTTCAGAATCGCAATGTATTCAGAGGTTCCGAAACTTTCCTGGTTAAGCTTCGCGGAGCCTATGAAGCTGTTTCCGGTTTAGGGTATAAGAATGACAACTATACGGAACTTGGTGTGGAGACCAGCATAAACTTCCCCCGCTTTATGTTCCCGTTCATATCCAATGATTTCAAACGGAAAATAAGGGCAACTACGGAATTCGGGCTGCAATATAATTATCAGATGCGTCCGGAATTTACACGCATCGTTGCATCCGGTTCATGGAGTTATAAATGGGGCTTGCAGCGCCAGCGTTCGCAACACCGTATAGATCTCCTGGACATCAACTATTTGTATATGCCGTGGATAGAGCCCGAATTTGAAGATAAATTCCTGAACGATGAAAAGAACTATTTATTGGAGTATAACTATAAAGACCGTTTGATTGTCCGTACCGGATATAGTTACATCTACAACAGTGCGGGGCAGGCTTTGATGAACAATGCGGTGATTGGTAATTCTTATAGCATACGTTTCAACTTTGAGTCTGCGGGAAATCTTTTGTATGTGCTTTCTAAAATGAGCAATTTAAAGAAGAATGATCAGGACGAATATACTATCTTGAATATTCCGTATGCGCAATATATAAAGGGTGACTTGGACTTTGCCAAAAATATCGTCATTGATAACCGTAATTCTATTGCATTTCATATTGGGGGAGGCATTGCTATTCCTTATGGAAACGCGCAGATGATTCCTTTTGAGAAACGTTATTTCTCGGGTGGAGCAAACAGTGTACGCGGATGGTCGGTACGTAGTCTCGGTCCCGGTAGTTTTTCTGATGAAAAAGGTAACTTCATGAACCAGTCGGGTGATATTAAACTGGATGCCAGTATAGAATACCGCACACGTTTATTTTGGAAGTTCAGAGGTGCCTTGTTTGTAGATGCGGGAAATATCTGGACGATTCGCGAGTATCAGGATCAGCCGGGAGGTAAATTCAAGTTTGACCAGTTTTATAAGCAAATAGCCGTAGCTTACGGTCTGGGACTACGTCTGGATCTGGATTTTTTTGTACTTCGCTTTGATGGTGGTATGAAGGCTATTAATCCTGAAATGGGAAAGGATCGTTATCCCATTCTGAAGCCTGACTTCGGACGTGACTTCGCTTTCCACTTTGCAGTAGGTTACCCATTCTAAAAAAATCGGGAGGGGTATAAAAAGCAACGGGCGAATGATTGCTCATCCGCCCGCATATTCAAATTCTTTTCTTAATTAGCGTGCAGCGTAATAAGTGTTGATCATCGTTGCCTGACGAGCAGCAGCTACGCCTTGTGCATCCAATGTCACATTCATTGCTTCACCATTCGGCAGATACATCTGTGCGGTACCATCACCGTTCATTTGCAGCAATTCAGTGCTAACACCTTCTGCAACAACATTCCAAGTGTTCAATTCTTTGTCGTAAACCAACTCCATAGCAGTGGTTTCACCTTCTTTTGTGATAGAGTAACCGTTCTCCAATGTTTTTACGAGATAGTTTCCGTTTTCACCTTTTACTTTCTTCACATCACCCACGTTAGCCATCGGATTGGAACCGCTCCAGAATTCAATGGAGTTGATTACCAACGCATCTGCCAGATAGCAAACAGGATATACGGGGATAATGTTGCAAGCCAGATAAACAAGCTCATTAACAAACTTTGTACCGATATTTTGGTTCCAATTCACCAATTTACTGTGCAGGCCGAAAGAACCGATACAAGAACTGAAAAGAAATGCGCCACAAATCATCACGGTTGCAGCCAAATTCAAATTACTCTTTTTCATAATTACTTTCTTTTGTTTTACTGAGTTTATTGATTTAACTCTTTGCTCTTTTTCTTCGGGCAAATATAAGTGCTTTTTGTGAAAAATACACTTAAATAAGAGACAAAAACAAATTTTCAGTTAAACAGCCCCGGTAAAATTAAGGCTTTTTGGGAGTCAAAGCCTTACCCAGCCAGTGGTCTACGGCAAACTTTCCGGGACCGATAATATACATCAGTACATATACCACCAGATATATAAAAGCCAGTTCTTTGACCGCAAACGGATCGTTTCCGTGAATGACAAAAAATGCCATCCCCATTGTAAATATCATCGGCAGCATTGCCAGACGGTAAAGGAATCCAATGATAAATGCCATAGAACAAGCCAATTCACCGAATATGGCTAATCCTAAGGAAAGAGGACTACCCACACCCAGCGGGTCGGGAAATACAGCGGATAACTCCTGATAATTAGACCACTTTTCGATGCCGTGATTCATTAATAACAGACCAAATATAATTCTCACTATTAACAATATAGCAGACGCTGCTGCTCCATCCGGTTTAGACGGGAATAAAAATTTGTAAAGCATAGTCGTTCGTTTTAAACATTTATATTTAATATAACGAAAAATAAGGCATTATGGTTTATCTCTGCGCAAAGGTTTTATAATTACCCGCAAAGAAGGATCGTATGTAAAGTAACTCCACATCCAGTCTACGAAGATAAACAAACGGTTCTTTACACCGACAATACTCATTAAGTGAATGAATAGCCATACTGCCCACGCGGGGAAACCACCGAAGCGAAGTTTTTTCAGTTCCACCACTGCGTGATTGCGTCCTATGGTAGCCATGGAGCCTTTGTTATGATAAACAAAAGGTTGCATTTCAAGTCCCCGTTCCTTTCTATCCAGATTCTGGATCAGATTACGGGCTTGCTGAATGGCTGGTTGAACTACTTGTGGATGTCCCTTCGGGTATTCCTTGGAAATCATAAGTGCAGTATCACCGATGGCAAAAATATTGTTATAACCCTGAACACAGTTGTAGAGATCAACAAGTAGGCGGTTACCGGGACCATAGGCTTCTTTTGCAAGTCCCTCTATGCTGTTGGCACGTACACCTGCAACCCAAAAGACGTTGGTTGTTTCCAAGGTACGGTTATCACTCAGTGTCATAATTCCGTTTTCATAATTTGTTACCTGTACGTTAGTCCTGATTTCTACATCACGTTTTAGCAAGTAATTTGCCACTTCTTCCGAAGATTTTTCAGAGAAAGCGGAAAGCAGACGGGGGGCACCATCCACAAGGATAATGCGCATAAGGTTCATATCAAGATCGGGATAGTCTTGCGGAAGCACAAATTTCTTCATTTCTGCCAATGCACCGGAAAGTTCTATACCTGTAGCACCACCACCTACGATGACAAATGTCATAAGGCGTTTTCTTTTCTCCAGATTGCTGGTATTCTGCGCTTTTTCAAAACTTTCCAGTATCTGGTTGCGGTTAAACAGGGCCTCGGAAGTATTCTTCAGGGCCATTGTCCGTTGAGACAGCCCATCGTTACCAAAATAATTGGTACGGCATCCGGTAGATACGACCAGATAGTCGTATGAAAGAGCCCCGATGGAAGTCTCCAGAACATTATCTTCGGGAATCACCCGTTGTGCCTCACAGATACGTATATGGAAATGTTTTCTCTTTTTAAATATCTTGCGGTAAGGAAAAGAAATTGCACTCGGTTCAATACCGGCGGTTGCTACCTGATAGAGTAGGGGTTGGAAAATATGATGATTATTCTTGTCCAATAACACTATCTGGAATTTATCGCTTCTCAATTTTCGTGCCAACTTCAACCCACCAAAGCCGCCACCCACAATCACAAGTCGTTTTCGTCCCTCTTTATCGGGAATATCCATTTTTGTTTTCATAATGAAGTTCGTTATTCGTTCTAAAAGAATAACGCTAAATAGGGAATAAAGTTCTGGATTTCTTATTTCTTCATCTTTTTTTCTTAAAGGAAGAAGTTTGAACAAAATACTTCAGATTATTGTTATTATATGATTAAAAATAAAACTAAATTTGCCGACGTAGTTTCCTACAGGTATAATCATGGACGCTAAACTAACGAAATGGATATTGCCGGTGCTGTTATTACTAATAGCAACCGATATATGGGCACAAGGCCACACAGGAGCAGATGTTTCAGTTGCATCTTCTGTTTCTGTAACTGACACCTTACCACAAAAGAAAAGTTTCTTCAAGAAATTCCTGGACTATTTTAATGATGCCAATAAAGAGAAGAAAAACAAGAAGTTTGACTTCAGCGTTATCGGAGGGCCTCATTATTCCAGTGACACTAAGTTCGGTATCGGTCTGGTAGCGGCCGGATTATACCGTACAGACCTGAATGATACCATCCTTCCGCCATCTAATGTATCTTTATACGGTGATGTATCTACGGTAGGTTTCTATTTGTTGGGTATACGTGGAAACCACCTCTTTCCACAAGACAAATACCGTCTGAACTACAATCTTTATTTTTATTCATTCCCCAGTCTGTATTGGGGAAAAGGATATGAGAACGGTTCTAATGACGATAATGAAAGTGATTATGACCGCTTCCAGGCACAAGTAAAAGTAGACTTCATGACTCGTGTAGCGCGGAACTTCTACATTGGTCCGATGGCAGTCTTTGATTATGTCTACGGCCACGATTTTGAAAAGCCCGAACTGTGGGAAGGAATGAAAGCCCGGACTACCAATACAAGCCTTGGATTTTCATTACTCTATGATTCACGGGATTTCCTCACGAATGCCTACAGCGGTTACTACCTGAGAATAGACCAACGGTTCAGCCCCGCATTTCTGGGCAACAAATATGCATTCAGTAGCACAGAACTGACTACCAGCTATTATCATCCAGTATGGAAGGGGGGAGTATTGGCAGGACAATTCCATACGTTGCTGAATTACGGTAATCCGCCTTGGGGATTGATGGCAACATTGGGAAGTTCTTATTCTATGCGTGGTTATTACGAAGGGCGTTACCGGGATAAATGTGCCATGGATGCCCAGATAGAACTACGTCAGCATGTCTGGAAACGAAATGGTGTAGCTGTATGGGCAGGAGCGGGAACCGTGTTTCCCAAATTTTCCAGTTTCGAAGTTAAACATATTCTGCCTAATTATGGTTTTGGTTATCGGTGGGAGTTCAAAAAGAGAGTAAACGTAAGGTTAGATTTAGGGTTTGGAAAAGGCCAGACCGGATTTATATTCAACATCAATGAAGCTTTTTAAAAACATAAAGAAATGGTTGGAAAATCAGGAGCATTTGTTCTATCTGTTCCTGCTGATCCTGATAGTACCCAATATCATTCTCTGCTTTACAGAGCCGATGCCTGTGGTTGCGAAAGTGTGCAATATACTGTTGCCATTTGCTTTCTACTACCTGGTGATGACCCTGTCGAGGAACTGTGGAAAAATGTTCTGGATACTTTTCGTGTTCATCTTCTTTGGGGCTTTCCAGATAGTGTTGCTTTATCTCTTCGGGCAGTCCATTATTGCTGTGGATATGTTCCTGAATCTGGTAACGACTAATTCGAGTGAAGCCATGGAGTTGCTGGATAATCTTGTTCCGGCATTAGTGAGTGTGATTATCCTTTACATACCGGCATTGATTCTGGCTGCAATCTCCATTATAAAGAAACGGAAATTATCTCCGGAATTTATCCGTCGTGAACGGAAAAAGGCATGGATTGCCTTGTTCATCGGTTTTATTTCACTGGGCGCCGCTTATGGATTGGATAAACGTTACGAGTTGAAATCGGATTTATATCCGGCCAATGTGTGTTACAATGTAGCACTCGCATTCCAGCGCAATGCCCAAACAAGGACGTATCACCGCACATCAGAGAACTTCACTTTTAACGCCCAGCCTTCCCATCCGGAAGACAGGCGGGAAATTTATATTATGGTAGTGGGTGAAACATCCCGTGCCCTAAACTGGAGCCTTTACGACTATGGCCGGAATACGAATCCCGAACTCTCTAAAATAGAAGGAGTGGTATCTTTCTGCCATGTTCTGACGGAATCGAATACTACGCACAAGAGTGTACCGATGCTGCTGTCTTCTGTTTCTGCACAGAATTTCGATTCCATCTACTATCGAAAGAGCATCATTACTGCTTTCAAAGAAGCCGGTTTCCAAACAGCTTTCTTCTCAAACCAGCGGTATAACCATTCTTTCATCGATTTCTTCGGAATGGAAGCGGATACTTATGATTTTATCAAGGAAGATTCCCAGGATTCGCAATATAACCCTTCAGATGACGACCTGTTAATGTTGGTAGAAAAAGAACTTGAGAAAGGAAATCGGAAACAGTTCATTGTATTGCATACCTATGGATCCCACTTCAATTACCGGGAACGTTATCCGAAAGCTGCTGCTTTCTTCTTGCCGGATTTCCCCGTAGATGCAGAAGTGAAATACAAAGATAACCTGATGAATGCCTACGACAATTCCGTCCGGTATACGGATAATTTCCTGGCACGTATCATCCATCTATTGAAGGAGCAGCAAGTAGATTCCGGTATGCTTTACACGTCCGACCATGGGGAAGATATCTTCGACGACAGCCGACACCTGTTTCTTCATGCATCCCCCGTTCCGTCTTACTATCAGCTACACGTACCTTTCCTGCTGTGGACATCCGACAGTTATAGGGAAGAGTATCCCGGAATAGAGAAAGCTGCTTCGATGAACCGACAGAAAAATATATCTTCCAGTATTTCTTTCTTCCAGACCATGATGGAACTGGCCGGAATAGAAACTCCGTATCGCAATGACAGTCTATCTGTCACCAGCCCTCTCTATACAGAAAAATCGAGAGTTTATCTGAACGATCATAATGAACCGCGTCCGCTGGATGATATAGGGATGGGAAAGGAAGACTTTGAGATGCTGAAAAAAAGAGGTATAGACGCGCAATAATACTATTTACTTTTTCTTCCTGATCTCCTCTTTCTCCAGATTTCTCACAGAAGGAATACACATCATCAGAATTGCAGTCAGCACAATGGCAAAACCACAGTAGATAAATATGTTGCCTATTCCCAGAGAATCGGCAACGAAGCTTGTGACAAACAAACCGATGATGGAAGGGAACAAACTAACGCTGTCGAAAAGCGAGAATACACGCCCCAGATAAATCGGCTTGAACTGCGTCTGCAACAAAGAGGTAAAAGGACCAGATAAAAACGGTACGATGAGTCCTTGTACCACCGTCAGTATAGCAAAAAATACATACCCATTGCCGGGTAACATACCACATACGGCCAATGCCAGACCAAGTATCGCATAAGAGAACGCTATCATCAGTATCTTCCTTATCTTAGGATTCCAGATTCCCAGTAAAGCCCCTCCGGCCAACATACCCGCCCCGAAAAGTGTTTCTATCAAACTAATCTGATAAGCTGTTCCGGAAAAAGTATGCAGAGTCATCAGCGGCATCAGGGCGACTATCGGCAACACAAAGAAAGTAATCAAAATTTCTGTAACCATCACCCAACTAACCCCTCGGTTGCGCATAATCACATGGAAACCATCGCGCATATCGTTCAATACACTCTTAGCTGAGATATTTTCCTTCTTCGGATTCGGAATGTAAACAAACAGTAGGGAAGTGCAGGCAATGATTGCGCCTGCCACATCCAATAACATGACTACACTCATATCGAATGCCAGAAGCAGAACCGCTCCCAATGCAGGGCCGCCGATATTACAAATAGACTGGATAGCTTGGTTAATCCCCGCAATACGGGTCAGTTCCTTTTCCGGAGCCAACAATGGAATAGATGATTTCATGGCCGGTGAATGGAAAGAACCACCAATGGAACGAAGCGCCAGTAATATATAGATGTGCCACAATTCCACGATATCCAGGTAAAATAGCAAAGCGATAATACCAGAACAGAGTGCAACGAAACTATCTGCACCTATCATAGTCCATTTCCGGTTCCAGCGATCCACATATACGCCTGCAAATGCCCCTAACAAAGCTTGCGGCAATAAGGCGGCAATCATGGCAAAGGACAAAACTTCCGCAGAACCCGTTTTGAGACTAATCCATAAGACGATAGAGAACTGAGCGATGGAACTACTTAATATAGAAAATAGTTGCCCGCTCCATATTATGATAAATTTTTTCTTCCAATTATTCATGATGAGAGTGAAACTATATAATGAAAAACAGATAAATGCCTCCTGTTGTTGCATCTACATACGGGGAGATTTTCAATATTCTTAAGTCTAGTAATAATAGTAATATTCAGTAACGACAAAAAAGGTTCTGAAACTCAATTGTTTTCAGAACCTTATCTTTGTACACCCTCAGGGACTCGAACCCTGGACCCATTGATTAAGAGTCAATTGCTCTACCAGCTGAGCTAAGAGTGCATCGTTTTTCTTGTTTGCGGGTGCAAAAGTAGTCCTTTTATTTTATTCATCCAAGCAAAATAAAATCTTTTTTTCGATGAAAGCGGCTTTTTTTAATCAAACTCGTACAGGTCGGAGGGAGTGCTACGCTTTAAAGCGCAGAGTTGCACATCTTTACCTACCAATATACCTTTACTCTTTAATTTCCATTCCACCGTCTTGTAAGCAAGCTCCGGATGATTATTGTCTTTGCTCAAATGGCAAAGCCAGATATATTTCAAGTCTTCCGTGATATTTTCCGCCAGGAACTCGGCAGTTGCAATATTGCTCATGTGTCCCGTACGGCTGGTAATTCGCTCCTTTAAATACTGCGGGTATGTACCCATACGTAGCATTTCATCATCATAGTTAGCTTCCAGTATCAGATAATTCGCTTTACGGATAAACTTGGCAGCAGTAGGGGTGATTTCACCAAGGTCGGTAAGGAATGAAAATACTTTTCCGTCAATTTCAATGCAATAACCCACATTATCCGTACCGTCATGGGGAACTTCGAAAGACTCAATGTGAAAGTCTTCCAATACCATCGGTTCTTCTTTCTCCAGATAGCGGACGGAAGAGTGCAGCTTCTCCGTCATGCAATAACTTTTATTGATTCCCTCGTGGATGCGTGCAGTAGTGTAGACAGGGATATGCAGCTTCTCACCCAGTCCGCCCACCGCCTTAATATGGTCCGCATGGTCGTGTGTGACGAATACAGCACGTATCGTCTCCATGCCGACACCCACCTCTTTTAATGATTTCTTAATTGTACGTACCGCTATACCAGCGTCAATAAGTATTCCGTATTTTTCAGTGCCTATATAATAGCAGTTGCCACTACTTCCGCTCGCAAGGCTTATAAATTTTACTTTCATTATGTTCTCCTCAATTTAGAAAAAGCCGCCACTTTTATGGCAAAGTGACGGCAAATATACATAAAAAATGAGATATTCAGACCTTGGCTTTCTTCTTTTTGTCGATGGATTCGGTGATTTTGGCAAATACCAACAGTGCCAGTGCAGATATCAGACCGATAGCGGCGAAATAGTACCAGATATAATGCGCATTGGTGCTGGCAGCCTCCCATGCTTCACGAGTCTCAAAGAGGACAGGATCGGGACAGTATTTTGTCAGCAATACTCCGGCGATACCAAAACCGAAAATGGAAGAAAGGAAGGAATGGAGATGGCTAAATCCAAGATACATACCTTCTTCACCCTTAGGCGCTTGCAGGGAAAAGTACTCCAGATAACGCGGTGAAATGAAACATTCTGCCAGAGCTTGTATCACAATACCGGCTATCATCATTAATGTGATATTGCTCATTCCGCTTATTACGTCATTTCCAAGCAGGTTACCGCATGCCATCAGCAGAGCCGAGAATGGAATAAGGAACATACCGATATTCATGGAAGTAATAGCCGAACGTTTCGCCATCAAACGCGTCACGAAACTAACGCAGCAAACCACAACAAACGGGTTTACATTGGCTATCCAACCCGGCTTGGCAGTTTCGCCCGCCATACGGATTACGTATTTAGGCATCGTAGCGTATAACTGTTGCTGCACCATCCAGAATCCCGTTATAATCAGGATAAGGATCAGCAGACGCCAGTTCGTAATGATGCGCAGGAAGCCCTGGCCGATTTCACGCATACTTTTTCCTTCGCCTGCCGTATGGGTAGATTTATAGAGCAGAATAACGGAAAGCAATGCCAATATGGTCATCGTAGCAGAGAAATAGTTGATATAGATATAAGCCTGATCTCCAATAATATTCCGCAACGGATCAATCACTGTCTTTCCGGTGAATGCACCAATATTCACCATCATATAAAAGATGGAATAACCGCGTGCGCGGTTTGCTTCCGTAGTTTCTTTTGCCACTGAAGCCGAAATAATGGATTTGATAAACGATCCGCCCACCATGATAACAAACAGCACAGGAACGATCATCCAGCGGCTATCGCTATCCGGCAGTCCGGTGAAACGGGTTGCTTTGCCATATTCCACCAAACCGGCAGCTTCCAGCAGGGTAGGGAGAATTCCTAAACCCAGATATCCGACAGACAGCAGCGAAAAAGCAACAATCATGGATTTCCGGAAACCTATCTTATCGGCATAAGCACCTGTGAAGATAGGCAAAAGATAAAGACCACCGGAAAATAAACCGGAAATCATACTCGCTTCAAGGTCGTTGAAGCCTAAAATAGAAGAAAGATAAATGGTGAGAACGATAAAAACGGCATAATACGCCATACGTTCGAACAGTTCGACCGTGTTGCTTACCCAAAAGGCTTTAGTGAACCCTTTAGATACATTTTTGGGTGATTGAGTCATCCTAATATTATGTTGTTAGTGAAAAATTAAGCGCAAAAATACATTTTTATGAAATTATATGCAAATTTCTTTCATATTTGCCTATTGTAAAAGGGAGAAAACACTTTGTTTATTCAATAAGATTCGTATCTTTGTTCTGTAATTTTTCAGCATAAAACTATGACAATAGCAGTTGACTTCGACGGAACTATAGTAGAACATCGCTATCCCCGTATCGGTAAAGAAATTCCTTTTGCAACAGACACTTTAAAACTGTTGCAGCAAGACCAGCACAAGCTTATTTTGTGGAGTGTGCGCGAAGGTGAACTTCTGGAAGAAGCCGTCGCCTGGTGCAAAGAAAGAGGAGTGGAATTCTATGCTGTCAATCGTGATTATCCCGAAGAAAAGCAGCAGGACTGTGGATTCTCCCGTAAACTGAAAGTAGACCTATTCATTGATGACCGTAATCTGGGCGGATTGCCCGATTGGGGACTCATCTATCAGATGATTAAAGAACGTAAAACTTTCCGGGATATCTATACGCAAGGTAATATCTCCACGGACCAGGACAAAAAGAAGAAGTGTTGGTTTTAGTAGTAACCATAGAAACAATGATGTAGCCATTAACCCTGCCAGGGATATAAGAAGAAACGATGTCATTTTGCCGTAGATAGAAGTCGAAGGAGTGATGCGATAGTTTTAGAGTGCTTTATAAATATTGCGCTGTTACATGGTTATTGCTGATATAGCGTATAATAAAAATCATTTCACCGTCTTTCTGATAGACATTGAAAAATACATACCATTGTGTAGCCTTATTTTTCCGGAACGTAGCGTATAACATCTTCTTTCCGTACCTGTCAAAATAGGGAGGTGCCGGCTTGTTTAGCTTTAGCGGAAGGTTGTTTTTTATATCGAAAATCAATTCTTCCACGTACTTTTGTGCATTTTCCTCAAATCCGAAATATTCTTTTTTATAGAGAATCAGAATCAGCTCCATGAGGTATTCTCTCACCTCTGGTAATGCTATTACTTTCATTATTCTTGTTTCCTTTTATTCCCGAACAATTCATGAATGTCTGCTTTTACACCTTGAAGAAGTTCATCCATTGTTATAGCCCGATCAAGATCTGCATCTGGCTCAAGAATATATTCTTTGCTTATCAGCATATCACTTTCACTTACCGGAACAAGTTTAAAACTTCCGTTTTTACGGGACTTCAAAATAATGTCCTCTCCATTGTTAGCCATATCCATGAATTTAGATTGATTGGCTCTGAAATCTCTTGTGCTAATTATTATCATAATCTTCTGTTTTATGGGATTTATATGCAAATATAGTAAAAAGGAAATTGGTATCCAATTTGGACGCATTTTATCTTTAAAAGAAGCGAAGCGATGGATGCGTATAAAAGAAAAGGAGCGCATCAATATAACTTTGATGCACTCCTTACTATGGGTAAAAAGTAATTCTTCTTTTAGAACTTGAAGAAATTCTTAGCGTTATAGTAGCTGATATCTTCAATCATCTGGTTCACGCGGTCCATTTCAGAAGCCGGAATTTCACCATTTTCAATATCACGGCCAACAAGATTACACAATGTACGGCGGAAATATTCATGACGCGGATAGGAGAGGAATGAACGAGAGTCCGTCAACATACCTACGAAACGGCTCAACAGACCCAGTACGGAAAGAGCATTCATCTGTTTCTCCATACCGTCTTTCTGATCGAGGAACCACCAGCCGGAACCAAACTGTATCTTACCCGGAATCGTGCCATCCTGGAAGTTGCCCAACATAGTGGCAATAACTTCATTAGCGCACGGATTGAGGTTATAAAGAATAGTCTTCGTCAACTTGCCTTTGGAATTCAAGCGGTCGAGGAATTTAGACATTGCCTTAGCAGTAGTAAATTCACCGATAGAATCGAAACCGGTATCAGCACCGAGCAACTTGAACATCTTGCTGTTATTGTTACGGATAGCGCCATAGTGGAATTGTTGTGTCCAGCCTTTTTCCCAGTCCATTTCACCGAAGATAACTAGCATAGCTGATTTGAATTTCAGGATTTCTTCCTTAGTCAGTTCTGCTCCACCATATACCTTATTAAATATAGCTTTGATTTCAGCATCTGTATAGTCTTCTGCGTAGAATTCTTCAATGCCGTGGTCAGACAATTTACAGCCTTGTTCAGCAAAGAAGTCATGACGCTTGCGCAGGGCAGCTATCATATCATCGAAATTAGAGATAGCAACACCGCTTACTTCAGCCAGTTTCTCAACGTATGCACGGAAGTCAGCAGGAACTTCTACAGCCATTGCCTTGTCAGGACGCCATGTCGGCAACATTTTGATTTCAAAACCACTTTCGCGTGTCTGAATATGATATTCCAGAGAATCAATAGGATCATCCGTTGTACAAACTGCTTCTACATGATAACGGCGCATCATACCACGAGCAGAGTATTCCGGTTGAGCCAGCTTCTCATTACACTCGTCATAAATCTCACGGGCAGTCTTCGGGCTCAGGATCTTATCGATACCGAACGCTGTCTTCAACTCCAGGTGTGTCCAGTGATACAAAGGATTACGGAAAGTATAAGGAACGGTTTCAGCCCACTTTTCAAATTTTTCCCAGTCGGAAGTATCCTTACCTGTGCAGAAACGTTCGTCTACACCATTGGTACGCATAGCACGCCATTTGTAATGGTCGCCGCCCAACCAGATTTCAGTCAATGACTTAAACTGATAGTCGTCTGCTACCATTTTAGGGATTAAGTGACAGTGATAATCGATAATCGGCATCTTGGCCGCATGTTCATGATACAACTTCTGTGCGGTTTCTGTCTGCAACAGGAAGTTTTCATCCATAAATTTTTTCATTCTACTGTGTTTTAAGTATATAAAAATATTACTTTCTCTTTTCTATACCTATATAGTATTGATTGTAAAGCTAATAGGCAAGATATTGGTTTTTGCTTTTATTAACCGTTATCGAACACAAAAGTAGAAAAATTACTTGGAGAAACAAAATAATTCGTATCTTTGCCGCAAATATTTATAATATTTAAGTTTTAGACATTGAACCTTTAGTGCCTTAAAACGAATGAGACAAAGAATATGGAAAACAAGAACTACACCATTAAAGACATTGCCCGCATGGCGGGTGTTTCTGCCGGAACTGTGGACCGCGTGTTGCACAATCGGGGAGATGTTTCTGCTGCCAGCAGGGAGAAGGTTCAAAAAGTGCTTGATGAGATAGACTATCATCCTAATATGTTTGCCATTGGTCTGGCAGCCAAGAAGCGCTACCGTGTTCTGTGTATTACACCTTATTATGTAGAACATGATTATTGGTATTCCGTAGCTGAAGGCATCAACCGTGCTGCACAAGAGTTGCGCCCTTTTAATGTAAGCGTGGACTATTTGTGCTACCGTCATGCCGACCGGCTTTCTTATGAAAAAGCCTGCGCGAGACTTCGCAAAGAAATAGCGGATGCCGTATTGATTGCACCCAATTTCCGCGAAGAGACAATGTCGCTGACATCTTATCTGGAAGGGAAAAAGATACCTTACGTATTCGTCGACTTTAATATAGAAGACACCCATGCACTCTGCTACATCGGCCAAGACTCCCAAACAAGCGGGTATATGGCTGCTAAAATTCTGATGCGCAAGTATAAGGAAGGACAGGAGCTGATACTATTTCTTAATAATAAAAAGAATAGTCCGGCAGAAATACAGATGCAACGACGCATGGACGGTTTCATGAATTTTATTGCACAGGAACATGAGAATCTGGTGGTTCATGATGTAGTACTGAATAAAGAAGATGATGAAGCCAACCGCCGGACATTGGAAGATTTCTTTGCCGCACATCCCAAGGCAGTATTAGGAGCCGTTTTTAACTCACGTGTCTACCAGGTGGCAGGATATCTACAGGAGACAGGACACCATTTGGAAGGACTAGTTGGATACGACCTTCTGCCCAAGAACGTGGATTATCTGAAATCCGGCGAAGTAAATTATCTCATCGGACAACGCCCGGGACTGCAAGGATATTGCGGTGTAAAAGCTCTGTGCGACCATGTCGTATTCAAACGTCCGGTGACCGGTGTAAAGTATATGCCTATCGACATCCTGATGAAAGAAAACATCAATTTCTATTTTGAATTTGAATAAACATCATAATATCAATCACTTTAAAAACGATTTTTAAGCATGAAAGCATTAAACAAACAGACCGCTCCCAAGGCTCAGCGCCCGGAACGTATCATTCAATTCGGTGAAGGAAACTTCTTACGTGCATTTATTGACTGGATTATTTATAACATGAACGAAAAAACTGATTTCAATAGCAGTGTTGTAGTAGTTCAACCCATCGACAAAGGTATGGTAGACATGCTGAATGCACAGGATGATCTTTATCACGTAAACCTGCAAGGATTGGATAAAGGAGAAACTGTCAATAGTCTGACAATGATCGACGTTATCAGCCGTGCACTGAATCCTTACACTCAGAACAATGAATTCATGAAGTTGGCTGAGCAACCGGAAATGCGTTTTGTAATCTCCAACACAACGGAAGCCGGTATCGCTTTCGATCCCTCCTGCAAACTGACTGACGCTCCGGCTTCTTCTTATCCAGGCAAACTGACCCAACTACTGTATCATCGTTTCAAAACATTCAACGGTGATAAGAGCAAAGGTCTGATTATCTTCCCTTGCGAACTTATCTTCCTGAACGGTCACAAACTGAAAGAAACCATCTACCAATATATCGAATTATGGCAATTGGGTGATGAATTCAAGACTTGGTTTGAAGAAGCATGTGGTGTGTACGCTACGCTTGTTGACCGTATTGTTCCGGGATTCCCGCGCAAAGATATTGCAGCAATTAAGGAAAAATTACAGTATGATGATAATTTGGTGGTACAGGCTGAAATCTTCCACCTCTGGGTCATCGAAGCCCCGCAGGAGATTGCCAAAGAATTCCCTGCTGACAAAGCTGGTTTGAATGTATTGTTCGTTCCTTCTGAAGCACCGTATCACGAAAGAAAAGTAACGTTGCTGAATGGTCCTCACACTGTTCTTTCTCCGGTAGCTTACTTGTCGGGCGTAAACATTGTGCGTGATGCTTGTCAACATCCGGTTATTGGTCAGTACATCAATAAGGTAATGTTCGATGAGTTGATGGAAACATTGAACTTGCCGAAAGATGAGTTGAAGAAGTTTGCGGAAGATGTATTGGAGCGTTTCAACAACCCGTTTGTTGACCATGCCGTTACCAGCATTATGCTGAACTCTTTCCCGAAATATGAAACTCGTGACCTGCCTGGCTTGAAGACTTATCTGCAACGCAAAGGTGAATTGCCTAAGGGACTGGTTCTCGGTTTGGCCGCTATTATTACTTATTATAAAGGCGGTGTTCGTGAAGACGGTGCTGAGATCACCCCGAACGATGCTCCGGAAATCATGCAATTACTGAAAGACCTGTGGGCAACAGGCGATACCCAGAAAGTAACCGAAGGTGTACTTGCTGCAACTTCTATCTGGGGCGAAGATTTGAATAATATCCCGGGACTTACCGCTGCTGTGAAAGCTGATCTGGATTCTATCCAGGAAAAAGGTATGCTGGAAACAGTAAAGGGAATTCTTTAATTAATCTACAAGTATCACAAAGGAGATAGGGCGGGGCGGAGGCTTCGCCCTATTTTTTATGTTAAAGAACAGAACTGTGCATTTCATACTCAAATAAATTCTCTTTGTCACTTCTTTTGGGTATATTTAGAGCGTTAACTCTTAAAAATCAAATGACTATGGGAAAGACATTATGTACTGTTCTCGTGGGACTCTTATTCCCTCTATGTGTCCACTGTCAAACTTTGAACACATCTTATAATTTCCCTCGTTCAGGAGATAAACTAATGAAATGTCAGATAACCACTATTCAACCCAATAAAGGTGGTAACCAACAAGTCTGGAATTTCACAGATATTAAGCTCCAAGATGCGAATTATGAATTAAAATATGAAGCTCAGGGCAATGACACAATTATTGCTACAGAACACCGTACAATGTATTACTATCAAAAATCCGGCGACTCTCTCTTGTGTATTGGATATGAAAATCCAACAACTTTTATTATTTATCAAAAGCCTGAATTATTGCTTGTCTTTCCTATCTCTCAAGGACATACCGTCTATGATTATTTTGAAGGTAAAGGAAATTATTGTAATTACTTAGATATACATTTACGTGGCAAAACAACAATTACAGCAGACGCTTCTGGAAAATTAATATTACCAGACGGAGATACGATACAGAATGTATTGCGTACTTATACTCACAAGTATATCCATCAACAAATGCAACCTCAAAAAAAATCAGATAATTCGTCATGCATAGATACTATCCCTTTCACTATCAATAAAGATAGTATAGACTATCTAATTGCCAATGATTCCGTTCATATAGAAATGGAAATATGGCGCTGGTACGCTAGTGGATATCGCTATCCTATATTTGAGACAATAAAGAGTACCACATACAAAGTAGGGACTCCTTATGAGCATTTTACTACTTCTTTTGCCTATATGCCTAGTGAACAATATTATGATTTGCCACATGATGCAGAAAACCAAAGACAAAGAGAAATCAAACAACAAGAAAAAGACTGGAAAAAAGAAAGAGATAATAAAGAGCCCCCTAATATCCCAATTGATTATCAGATTCAAGTATATAATAATGATCTACAGGTTTATTATGAGTTAAAAGAATCGAGTAATATTTCGATTATTCTTTATAACATACAGGGGGAACAACTTTCTGCCATTCAGAAATATAGCCAATCTTCAGGAGTTTATAATGAAATTATTAAAATAGGTGAATATCCTAAGGGGAAGTATATATTACAGATAGTTGTAGGAAATAAGAAATATGGCGAAAAGGTCATAAAGAAATAATTATGAATTATCATTAAAGACAATAGTTATGAAAAAACATATTTTGATTATAATATATTTAGTTACAAATATATTTTGTGTGCATTGCAGCTCATTGTCCAATGATACAATAGAATTGTCACGATTTTCCGCAGATAGCATAAATTCTTTGATCAGAAGACAGCAAAATGAAAGATATGAAAAGAAATTCATGCAACGAAGTAATACGGACATGAATGACAACCTCTTAAATGTATCGGATTATACGCCACCTACACCTGAAGCTGCCGGCATGAATTTATATGGAAATATCCCTGTTAATGAATATACAGGCACTCCTGATATCTCTATTCCTTTATATACACTAAGAAGTGGTCAAATAGAATTGCCCATTACTCTATCATATCATGTAAGTGGTATAAAAGTTGCGCAAGAAGCAACATGGGTGGGATTAGGATGGAATTTGCTTGCAGGAGGATGTGTTACCCTGAACGCTGTTGGTAATGTAGATGCATGTTCTACAAATTATCCATCATGGGAAGAATGGGAAAAAATTAAATATCAATGGAAGGTTGTTGCTGGGGATACAGCCAGTATTCGAACAGGTATTGAAGATCAGTTTCACAAATGGGGATGTTTATCCTATGATCAATACACAAGTACAACTACCGATGATGTATTAAATCAAGGGTTATTCGGACAAGGGGAAAGAGATGTTTTCGAAGTTTCTCTTCCTAATGGGCGTTCATTTAAATACATATTACATCCCAAAAATCAAATCCCTATCATTATCGGGCCACGTTATAATTACAAAATAGTACACTCTACGGGAAATATAGTGGTAACTGATAATTCTGGAATTCAATATACTTTCACAGCCTATACCTTCAATGGCAAGTATGCACCATTGACATATTTATTAACTGCAATTAAAGATACGAGAGGTAATATTATATCACTTTCTTATGTTGATGCGACCTGTTACTCTATTCCTGTTATTTCAGAATATTACACAATTGGCTATCCTCTTCATAATGATTTTACTAAACGGAACTTCAATTCAACAACCAATAAAGCTCCTTATCTATCAAAGATAGAGTCTAATACTGAAGAGATAAAATTTACATTAAGTAACAGAGAAGATCTTTCTCCTGGAACAACAGGGAGATTAGTTTCCATCGAAATAAAGAATAAGTTAAACAATGAAATTATATATTCATATAATTTTGACTATAGTTATTTTATGTGTGCTACGAATGCAATTGGAGGTAATACATTAAGTAGTGAAGATTGTATAGGAGCAGCAGGATATGTTTCTCAAAATCCAGAAGTAACTTTACGTAAACGTCTCAAACTACTTTCTCTTTCTAAACAAAATAACAACATGCAAGGAGAAACATATTCATTCGTTTATAATGAAGAACAACCATTGCCATATAAAACATCCTTTGCTGTGGATTATTGGGGATTTTACAATGGTGCAGAAAATATATCTTCACTTACCGGCTATCGCCACACACTTATACCCTCTATTGAAGGGTTAGGAATTAACCAAGATGCACTTATAATTCAGGGACAGGAGCTACCAGCACAAACTGCTGTCAGGAATGCGAGTCGTAAATATATAACAGCTAATATGCTAAAGAAAATAACATACCCAACAGGAGGTAGTGTAGAGTTCGAATTTGAACCTCATACTTTTGCTAATGCCAAAGTTATTTCAAAAGAGGATTTAGAAAAGTATGCTCCTAAATTGGCATATTTAAATACGGTGAATAACAATAATGCAGAGTTTTCCACTCCATTTGTAACTTTCAATATTCCATTTGCACAAACTGTAACCATAAATGTAACAGTTCGTTTTGATGATTATTCAGCGAGTCAAGTCGAAGGTTCAGGAACAATTATCAGGCAGGTTGGTTCAAGTGGAGGAGGTATTATAAAATCATATAAAGTAACATCACAAAATGCAACTGATGAACACTCATATCATGTTGTTGAATCATTTACCTTGGAAGCTGGGGACTATGTACTGTCATCCACTTTAGCGTCAATTGTTCCCAATCAGGGTTATACAGCCCGTAATGTTAGCGCTGCAACCTTAACTTACAAATCACAAATATTCAATGTAGATATAGATACTTTGGAACATATGGGTGCCGGAGTGAGAATAAAAACTATTACCCAAAGGAATAACACAGGAGAAATCTTAGAGAGAACCAAATATCTTTACGAATTGGATAATCATAAAAGTTCCGGTCTGTTGATGATTCCTATTAACTTTGTGACTGATCATAATATTCGTCATGGTCTGGATAATTGTCCTATACATAGTATGGTAGACCATCAATTTCGCAGATATGATGCACAAACATTATCTCCTCCAGCTTATGCTTCCAATGGAAATCCAGTCGGTTATAGTCGTGTGATTAAACAAAAGGAAATAATCAATATAGGAAAAGAAGTATTTGTCTTTGCCAATGAAAGTTGTGAAGTTATTGATGCTACACTTTGCTATTTTCCAGAGAACTATAGTGGACGTTTAATCAGGAAAAGTGCATATGATGCAAATAATAAACTCGTAAAAGAAGAAATTAATAAATACTCCATTGCCAATAAGGCTAAAGAATTAGTCAATATAAAAGTCATAGACAATTATGTTGGTCCTGTAAATCATTGCCTTTCAATTGAAGCACATCCTTATTATAATCCATACATATATAATGGACGTTTTTTTATAACTTTATATCCATACATTGCTTATGATATTCAATTAACGCAACAAACAGAAACTGAGTACCTCAATTCAGTACCAATAAGCAAAGAGAAACTTTATACATATAATCAACGTAATCAAATATCAACCTGTAAAACAAGTACCAGTCGCTCCGACTACATTCAGGAAACATATAAATATGCTGCCGATTCTTCTTTCTATAAAGATCACTTAGATCATAATGTACTTACTGCAGTAATGAGATATAAACGTACATCAGGCAGCTCAACTGCCATTTTAGAAAATAAGTATGGAAATGTATTTACTAAATTTACATTGCTTTCAAGTACGGAGTCAAGCAATGTATCGCCCAAAAGACGTACTGTTTCATATAAGTATGATAGTAAATGGAATCCTGTCGAAGTAACCTATCAAGACAGTTCGTCGGTTGTTTATTTATGGGGATATAAATATTCCCGGATTATTGCAAAAATTACTAATATTACATATGCCAAAGTACTGTCCCGATTGGGAGAGAGTTTATTGAATACACTATGTAGCTCTAATATACCTAATAGTACTTCGCTGTATAATTTGCAAAATATATTTTCTGATTGTGAAGTTACCACATGGCTTTATAATCCATCATACGGAGTTAGTGAAGTGAGGTCACCCAATGGATTAAAAACATTCTATGAGTATGATGCTATAGGCAGAGTTTCTGAGATATTAGATCTAAACAGAAAAACAATCATGTCATTTCAATATCAGTTATCCCATAATGGGACATCACAAAATTTCTTCAAAACTCGTACTATGATGAATGAGGAAGGGAACAAATATATGGAAGTATATAGTTATTATGATGGTTTAGGGCGTCCATACCAGACAGTGGAATGTAAAATAACTCCATTCCAAACTCATTTAATCACTTTACAAGAATATGATGCTGCAAACAGGAAAACATATACATGGCTGCCAGTTGAGTCTGCTACCAGTACATTTATGTCATCTGCTTCTGTTAAAGCTCAAGCTGTAGCTGATTATGGAGATACGCATCCTTATACAAAGACAGAATACTCAGCTTCTCCTTTGAATAAAATAGTCAATCAATATGGAGCAGGGGAAGATTGGAATAATCACCCTGTACACATTGAATATATGACAAACACCACTTCTTCTCCATTAAACTGTCTTAATTACATGGTTAATGACAACGGAACTTTAGTGTCCAGCAATCAGTATTACGCCGCAGGACAGTTATATGTAACCAAAAGTACTGATGAAGATAATAACGTCGGGTATACCTTTACAGATAAGTCGGGACACACTATATTGACACGACAAATCTCAGGAAGTCAAAATCTTGATACCTATTATGTGTACGATGGACTTGACAATTTACGATACGTTCTTCAACCTATGTATCAGACAAATACCAATCTGAATATGTATGCTTTTCAATATAAATATATGGGAAGGCAATTGTGCATAGAGAAAAAGATGCCGGGAGCAGAAGCTATTAAATATGTATATGATAAGTTGGACAGACTCATATTTTCACAAGATGGCAATCAACGGCTACAAAACGAATGGACTTTTTATTTGTATGATAGATTGAATCGTCTTACAATACAAGGCATTTGCATGGAAATAGATCGGCTAAATTTAATTCCCGATATAGTAGTAACTTGCTACAGAGAAAATAGCAATACAGGTTTAGGGGGAAGTGGATATTATTCTACATTTATACCGATTGATAAGGTCAAAGAAATACATATTGTGAATTATTACGATGATTATAAGTTTTGTTCATTAACAGGATTTTCCGGTGTACCACATTTTTCAATGGGCAGCAATGCCAAAGGCTATCTAACCGGTAATGTCGTTACTGTTTTGGAAGATGGTAAGAAACTATATTCCGCTAATTATTACGATGTCAAAGGCAGAATGACAAAAAAGGTCTCAAGCAATCATATGAATGAATATGAAGTGGATAACATTACTTATTCTTTTACTGATAAACCATTAACAACAAGTCATACACATACAGCAATAAATACAACAGAATTATATACTTATGTTTATGATCATGCAGAACGCTTGCAAGAAGTAAAATATAAGTTAAATGGGAATAGTGAAGTAAAGCTTGCTATCAATACCTATGATAAGTTAGGAAGATTAAAAACAAAAACTCATCATAACGCTTCAGGACATAAGCTGACTTATGAATATAATATACGTAATTGGTTGACCCAAATCAGCGGAACACTTTTCGAACAAAATCTTTATTATAACACAGGGAGTGGAAGTCAATGTTATAATGGCAATATTGGAAGTATGACTTGGAAGAGTGGGGAAGACGGTATACGTGGCTATAAGTTTACTTATGATAATATGAGTCGTATGCGAAATGCTATTTATGGCGAAGGAACAAGTATCACTCCTCCTACAGGAAAAAACTTCTCAGAGAATGTGATCGGTTATGATTATAATGGGAACATTACCGGTCTACAAAGATATGGTAAGGTGAGTGGAAGTACTTATGGAAAGATTGATAATTTGTCCTTAACGTATGTGGGCAATCAACTTAATAATGTGGCAGATGCCGCAACAGATCCTCTTTATAATGGTGCATTTAACTTCGTTGATGGCAATAAAACTTCTATTCAGGAGTACAAATATGATGCTAATGGTAATTTAGAACAAGATTATAATAAGAAAATAGCTAAGATTCAATATAATAGTTTAAATTTGCCAAGTACACTACAATTTGCAAATGGTAATAGCACGAATTACTTATATGGTGCTGATGGTATGAAACGACGAGTAACCTATAAAACAGCAATTGCCAATATTTCCGTACCAATGGGACAGATAAAGGAATTGGCAAGTAGTCAGATTTCTCAAACTAATACTACTGACTATTGTAGTAATGTGATCTATGAAAATGGAGTTCTAAGTATGATTCTCACTGAAGAAGGTTATGTGACGTTAAGTGGAGATGCTCCTATTTATCATTACTACCTGAAAGATCATCAAGGCAATAATCGCATAGTCATGAATCAAAATGGAACAACGGTTGAACAAGTTAATCATTATTATCCATTTGGTGGCTTGTTTGAAGAGGGTCTAGCTACAAGTAATCAGAATTATAAGTATAATAGTAAGGAGTTGGATCGAATGCATGGTTTAGATTGGTATGATTATGGGGCGAGACATTATGATATGGCATTAGGAAGATTTACGACGATGGATCCATTAGTAGAGAAATGTTATTGGATTAGTTCTTATACATATTGTCTGAATAACCCTGCAAATCTCATTGATCCGGATGGTAGAGACTGGTATCGTGTTAAAGATGAGAATAATGAATGGACATACCTATGGAGTACTGAAATTCATTCACAAAAAGAATTGGATAAAACGATAAAAGGAGCAGAATATTTAGGACTAACATACAAGTCTGATAATACATATTATAGTTTATTTGGTCAAACAGAAGACGCAAACACAAAGGAGGGTAAAGCTATGAGCAAATTGGACGCTGCGATAATTAACTATGTTGATTTTCTAAAAGAGAGTGTAATTGATTCTGAAATAAAACAAAGACAAACAGATTTTGACATTGGGGCATACGCAAGAACATCCGCTCTTGGTTTAACAGAAGATACCTATTTTAGTTTTGAATATGGAGCACAGGGAAATACTGGTATAGCCTATTATTATATGATAGGTAGAGGGCAACAGAATAAGGGAACTTTTGAAAGCTGGACAACAACAAATAGATTCACTTATAATTCAAATAGGGGAACTGGTAGTATGAAATCCGGATATAATTTAAGATTTCCGAGAAGTGGCGGATCAAGCAATAACTGGAGTGCACGAGTCGTTTTTACTACTAAAGAAGCAAAAAATAACACCTATTCTATATTCAAAAAACTATTTTTTTATGAAAGCAAATAACTTTTTTTGTATATACATTGTATTATGTCCATTCTTTATTTTTTTCACCAACGAGATAGATAAAGAATTATCATCCCCCTTTTACTCTAAAGATGGAAAATTTGAAATTGACAATAAAGATACAATCACTGCGCACTTCCCCTTTTTAGCAGATATATTAGACTTCTATTATGTCTATTACTTGGCAATGCCTGATAGCCTTGATGAATTGGAGGAGTTTATTGATAGTATGCATGTTGCATATCCAGAAGAATTATATTATTATGATATACTAAAAAAACAAACTCTTGTAACTCTGAAAGAAAATAAAGCACATCTATTTTTTAGGGAAAATGAGTGTGAATTTCAACTGTGGATGCAAGAAAAGGATAGTACTATATTATTGTATAATGTAGGTAAGAAATGTTGCGATTTGGACTGTTTCCCACATCCGGAGGAGAAATTTGCAATAATAAATCAGTTAGTTAATTCTACACCAAAAGCATTTAATGCAAAAAATAAAATTATTATAATGAAAACACAACTCTCTAATGTTCTTCTAAATGAGATAATGACCATTTCTCAGAAATATAAGATGGATAAAGATAAAGCTATTTTAATTGACTATATAAGAAATGATGGGCTCTTTAATTATTGCAATAAAGAAAGAATCGATAATAATGAACCTTATTTCAAAAAAATAAAAATCATGTTGAAGAAATTCTGTGAAGAGAATGGTATATATAGATTGGTATTTTATACATACTGCCCTCATAGCAGCGTTTTTTAAAATGAAATAACTGATTGTATGAAGAAAATATATTTAATATTATTATTCTTTTCTTTGCTGGCGGGCTGTCAGCCCAGCAAAGAATCCCCTGTTCTTTTTGCCGCTTTGCAGAAAGTTGAGTGTATGATTGAACAAGATTCTTTTCCCGCTAAGTATGTAATTATGTATGAAGTAACATCAAATGACATAGGTTCTATTTATCAGATAACATCAACTGATAGTCCCTTTGTGGAATGGAGTCTGGAAAGACCAGAAAGAGTGATAAAGTACAAGGATAAATATATCTGCTTAATAAGCCCTATGGCTTCAACAGATATATCCAAAGAAAAATTGCTTAAAATGACGAATTATCAAAATGATACAATAGGTCCTATACGTAATGAAATGTGGTATATAGGGGTATCGAAAGATGGAAAAAAGCAATCGTTAGTTTCCACGCACATAACTTATCTGACCTCTCGTTTCTATACTTTTCCTAAACTTTTGGAATATGTATTCAATGGTTATGATGAGGTTAATTTACCACGTTTTGTATTAGGTATGTATAGTTTGGTTGTAGATACTTCATACACTCCAAAGGAGGCGTTTCGCGATCATATTCAATATATTGAAGGGGATATCTATTATACAAATCCTTTTGATGAATATTTTACAGAAAACAAAGATAGCATACATAGTCCTTTTTTCGCCGTATTGAATGGAAAAGATACGCTTAAACTAAACATTACAGATACAATAATGCAGTGTTTATTCTTTGAGAGTATGAATAATCCTATTTTCTTTAAGTCACTACCCCAACAAGAATCATGGTATAAATTATATAATTTGCTTCGTGATTCAACTTTTTACTTTCAAAATGAAAAAGGAAAGTATGTAAAATATTCCATTCCTTTTGGTGATAGCTATTGGCTTTTTGGTGTAAAGGATAGTCTAGGACATAATTTGTATGATCTTTATAAAAGAGGAGTAAAAGAGAATTTGAAGAATATAGAAAGTTTTGATGAATGGGATTCTAATTGATATCATACAGGTATTCTCACTGAAAAAGGTTATGTGACATTAAGTGGAGATACACAAGTATAAATTCATCATTTTAAATTGTATTGTTCTATCATGCATAAACGATAATGTTGTAACGCAGTTGCGTTTCAGCAGCGCTCACAAATAAAAGTTCATAGCAGTTTACTCTCACTACTCTCACTTTGAAAATAAACAGTTGATAAATAGAATATCAAGTGTGGTGAGAGTAAAATAAAAGCGTGAGGGTAGGTGGCTTACTCTCACACTCCGAATTTACATTTTTGTGGCTTAACTTATTGTTTTACAATTTGATATCTTGTGATAAACGCCTATATCAAAAGCACCTGCAATCCGTGTTTTTTTTAGTTTTTTCCCCGTGCAAACGGTGAATATTCCCCATTGCAGTCAGTTTCCTTATACCACACACCGTCCAGAAAGTCTGCTTGCCATTGGTTGGTTGACTAAATTATGAGAGATTAATTGGTTTTACATGAGGTCTTATCTGGTTTTGCCCTAAGTAAAAGCTTGTTCAGTCTTAGGAATAATCGGATGTCAACCTCGGTCAACAGGCCTGTCAACCTTGGTTGACGGGCCTGTTAGCCTTGGTTGACAGGCCTGTTAACCAAGGTCAACACCCTATCGGACTTATTGCAAAGGTAAGCAATCAATGGGGTAAAGTAAAGTGAAGCCTGATTGCTATTCAATTAGCATCAAAGCTTCTGCCGCAGAATGAATGGGCCGACTATTCCGCCGTACGCAAAATGAACGTCGTAGCTCCAATGGTAACAATGGCTCCGTCTTCAATGCGAATGCGATCTTTATCTCCCAGTATTTCATTATTAAGGAAAGTTCCGGTCAGACTGGGAGCATCCTGCAGAGTATAAACAAGCACGCCTTGCTTATTGCGCTTCACGTTGATAATGCAGTGACAACGATCCATACTCATATCCGAGGTTTCAATGGGAGTATTGATATTAGTACCAACACAACGACGCCCAATCACATTATCGCCCTCCTGCAAAGGTAACACTTGCTTAAATCCGAATACATTCTCAATCACCGTAATGCTACCGAAAGCATCCTTGAATTCTTCTTCGTCAGGACGTTCTTCTTTTTGAGGAGCACGCATTTTTGTTTTTCCCAGGCGAATACTAAATTGCTTGCCACAATGCTCACAAACGAAAACCAAAGATTGGCCTTCGCTATATTTTGTTTCATCAAATAAAAGATAGTTCTCACATTTAGGGCAACGGATACGCTTCATGACAATTACAAATTAAAGAATTAAAAATTAAAGCAAAGCAAATGCTTCCTACTTCTTCAAAACCCAAGCATTCTTATATGTTTCATCCTGGCGAATTCTAGCCAATGCTTGATAGGCTTCTACTTCCGTCCCGCAAGATTCAATGCTAACACGCATTTTACCATCACCGACAATCGCTTTTGCACCTTTAAAACCTTTAGAAATCAACTGAGCAGCCATTGTTTCTGCATCTTGTTCAGTTCCAACGCTGGCAATGATAATATGATAAGGTCTTTTAGGAGTTGCAACAACCGGTTTAGCTGTAGCAGGCTGTACATTCTGCTTGGGAGCTTCAGTCGTTGTAGCTGAATGGGAGGCTTCTTCCTTCACTTTTGTTTCAGAAGCAACAGCTGGTGTTTTACCAACCTTAACTTCTCTGACAGCAACAGGAGCTACAACTTTCTTAGTTCCGGCTTGTTTACCTGTTGCAGATTTGCGTGTAAGAGTATTCTGCTTTACAACAATCGGTGTAACGGCCAGAGATTGTTTTTCTATTTTTTCAAATAATTCATCCGGAAGTAACTTTGCATAGTTTTCCTCTATCACTTCTGTGTTTTCTATCGGAGTAGAAAAGAAGAAAGAAAGCACTATAGCAGCTACTACTGCAGCAGTATTTGTTAGGTATGCACGATTAATTTTGATTGCGAAAGTACGCTTTTCTTTCTTAACAACAGTAGGAATTGAATAAGAAACAGCCTTTTCTGCCTGTGGCTTTTCCAAAGCAGATAATTCCTGCATTTCAAATACATCCAGCCCGTATAAATAGGGGGTTGTGATCTTATTATCATAAGGCGCGAAGTCGAAGGTATTATGAATGGTATAACGTACTTCGCCAACATTTGGCAGATCAACCTTACCTTCTTCGTGTAAAACAGAAATCAATTCACCCACTTTACGTTCTACCATCTTGGTAGCATCAGAGAAATTGGTTCCATATACAGACATATAAGACTGAACCAGCAAACCGTCATTCATCTTCAGTTGTGGATTAAAACCGATGATACGGGTAGGAGGCAGGAAAATATTCTCTTCTTTCACTCTCGTAGCCGGAGCATAATGAGCAACAAATCCTCCTAAACCCGGAACAATGACGCAGTCATTTTCCAATAACAAAGCTTCTATATGTTGTGCCAATTCAATCATGATGCAAAAGTAACGCAAATCTCGGATATAAGCCAGTTTCAGGGCATTTTTCTTTTCAACAACTTATCAACAATGCCCATTTCGAGAAGAACAAATAGGCCAACTTACTTCCTATGATTAAGTTAGCCTATTTCTTATTCGTACATTTAGAAATTTCAATTACTCCTGCCAACCAGTTCCATTATATTGATAGATTTTTCCATTCGGAAAGAAAATTTTATCTCCTACCAACCAACTGCCTATAGTTGGAAGTTGATTATTCAATAACTTCACAGAGACATTATATCCATCACAGGTATAGCTTATACATGGAGTATAATTTACATCAATATTATCTGTTCTTTTGTGTACCAATCCATCTATTCCATTCTCTCTCAATATAAAGTTCTCTTGATTCTGCATCACCACACCGAAATCATAATAGGAGTTATAACGACCACTTGTGGTTCCAACAAAGATTCGAACCAGCAAATTAGTTAGTTGTTGAATAGAACTTCCACTATTATACATTGTAGCACGATATGCAAATGTACTATCTATTGAATTTACAAGAACTTCTCCATCAGTCAGTGAACCTCCCAATAATTTTAATTTTCGAACATCATCTACAATATAAAGAACTCTCATATATGCCTTTCTGCTGCCAGATTCATTAGACCATGTTAGAGGAAGCACGGAGTTCGAATCAAGATGCTTGAAACTATTAACAACATGGCCAACGTTTATGATTTCTCCATTTGGATTAATATAATGTGTTTCATTGTTATATTTATTTTTATATTTGAGCATAATAGCATTACCGCTATTGTGACCATTCATACCATTATTAATAAGGCCATATACATTTTTCAGCACAATTCTGGAATTCTCAAAAGTACTTAAGCTTACAATAGGATAATATGAATTAAAATCAGTCAAGCTAATTAAATTTCCGAAAAACACATTTTCAAGAAACAATTCACTTCCTACATTATACTGTCCAGTAATTAATATATTTCCATTTTGATTTGCATAGAAATATGCATTCTTCATTATTATCGATGAGCGTTCAGCAATAATAGCTCCTAATTCATTATGAAAACTTTCTAAAAGAATATTTCTGCAACTACTTACATATACTGTTGCATTTATAGAGTTTCGAATAGAAGCATTTGCACCTCCTCCTATATAAATTGATACACCATCTGATATATGGTTTATCTCAGACGCATCTCCTAAATACCATTGAATCCTATATGTATCTGAAATTTGTTTATTAAGTGGGAAAGAAGAATTATCTCCATTGATAACAACATTGCAGATATGTTTGTTATCTATGTATGCATCAATCTGCTTATAGAATATAGCTGGTCGAAAAGCATATATATCATGAATATATCGACTATCGCCACCTAAGATAAAATGACAGAGCTTGTTATCTGGGTTACAATAATTTATATGACAAAATTCCTCTTCAATATTTCCTGGATATTCTATCTCCCAATTTAAACTTTGCTTGTTTATATTCAAGTAAAACATATACTCACTAGTATTCCAACTTGAGCTAGGAAAGAAACTTGCATTATTACCATTAAAAGAAACGCCAACAGGAAGATACATACCTCTGCTTATATTGTATGACATAGCAAAGCAAGTTACAAAAATAGAAGATGAAGAGAAATATGTTTTTTGGGCTTCAGAAATAGCATAAGCAAAATCGAATGCACGTTGAAACATTTTATAATCTTCAACCTCTACAAACCAATTAGCGATAACCTTTTCTATATTAAAACTACCAGCTAATTGCATATTAGATTTAATAAATCCATAGAGTCGATTATCATTTATAACAGTATTTAGCCCTGTTAATGTACCATTACTAATACTTCCACCTTCAAAACTAAGTACACAGTCTGCAGGCATTTGAATTTGCTGTCCATTAAAGTCGACATCTTCCGCTATTTTATAAATAGTAGAAGCTAACTTTATACCATTTGTCCTCACATAAGAACTTGTTAAATCAATTTTCTGTTTCATAATAGTTGAATTAAATAATTAACATTGAAAAACATCGCAAGGTACTGCTTTAGTAGTCACATTCAAAGTAAAATATAAAACCATTTTAATGTTAAAGAAGATAGATATAGAACAGTGTTATTTAGCAATACTACTTACCTTATACTTTTTCTGCTCAAAAGAGTTTCTACACGAAAGCATAGCAAATAGCTTATATAGCAAAATAGTCATCATTAGGTAAGCCAATTCTATCCAGATATAAAAGATTAAACCACTTGTAAAATAATAGAAAACATACAAATTTCCTGTCCATAAGAAGTTAAGAGTTTGTCGATAAGGAGTTAACTTCTTACAGGCTTGAAAAATACTGTTTATAAAATCCTGAATATCAAATAGTACAAATCTACTAAGAATTCTGCCTATTTTACCGCGATTTTTCTTAAATGCTGATGCATAAATAATAGACAATTCAACAATAAACCGGAAAAACTAACGTTTATTGGCATAAGAGAGTTATTTTTGCAACCAATCAAACTATAAAAATATTAAAATATACGATGAAGATTAAAACGCTGATACCTGCCCTTTCACTTCTTATATTAATGTCGTGCAAAACAACGAACGACTCAATTGCATATTTCCAAGATCTAGATAATTTGGCTGCATATTCCAGAGATAGTATTAATTATGCCCCTAAAATAGTGCCTGATGACGAATTGTCTATTACTATATCAGGAGTGGATCCTAATGCTGTGGCTGTATTCAATATGCCTTTGTCCAGCTATATGACACCCGGTGAGACCAATGTAACCATGACACCTGTACTACATACATACTTGGTAGATTCTCATGGTAAAATCGACTTCCCTGTGCTTGGCAAAATCTCTGTAGCAGGAATGACTCGTAGTGAGTTAACGGATCTGATGACTGATAAACTGGCTACTTATGTAAAAGATCCGATTGTAACAGTTCAAATACGCAATTTTAAAGTTTCGGTTCTGGGCGAAGTAACTAAACCTGGTACGGTCAGTGTCCCCAATGAACGTCTATCTATCCTTGATGCTATTGGTATGGCAGGAGATCTAACCATTTATGGTAATCGCAAAAATGTATTACTTATACGTGATAACGGAGGTAAAAAGGAATATCATCGTTTTGACCTCACTTCTATAGAATCTCTGAATTCACCTTATTACTATTTACAACAAAATGATGTGCTGTATGTAGAACCTAACAAGGCCCGAAAAGGTAATGCCAAATATAGCCAAAACCAACAATTCAATATATCATTAGCTTCTACTATAATCAGCGCCATCTCTGTCTTGGCATCATTAGGAATCGCATTATTGGTAAAATAAAATCACTGTTATGTCTCAACAAAACCAATTGAATGATATCGGGAAACTAAAAGAAATTTTAGTATTCTATTTGAGAAGATGGAAAATATTCATAGTCAGTCTCATCGTATGTATCAGCATTGCTATATTGTATATATATATAACTAAACCTGTTTATTTGGTAACAGCAAACATCCTTGTGGAAGAAAAAGAAAGTAGCCCAATGAATCAGATGCAGTCGATGATGAAAGGATTTTCTTTAACCGACGTTTTCGGAGGAAATTCCAGCATACATAATGAAATAGAACTGATTCGTTCCTTCTCTATGTTTCGCCGTGTAGTTAAGAGTTTAAATCTGAATGAAAAGTATAGTTCCGGTGAATGGATATTTCCAATATCTTATTATAAGAACAGTCCTGTGGTTATTACTCCTATAAATGATATTGCGGACACCCTCACTGCGACTTTAAAATTCAAAATCAAAAGTTCAGGAAAAAATGTAAAAGTAAAAATGTCCAAGGGATTTAAAACCTTACATGAGGAGACTTTTTCGTTACCTTTCATTATGCAAACTTCTTATGGAGATTTTAAGATAGAGACAACCCAGTTCTATAACCCTGACAAAGAAATCAATGTAAAAGTCAGTTTTTCCGGATATGATTATGCCACCGAAATGCTACAAAAAGAAGTAGAGGTGGATTTTGCGACTAAAAAGGCCAACATCATCAATATGCAACTTAAAGAAAAAAACATCAAGAAAGGAAAAGATGTCCTGAACGAATTGATTGCTTCTTATAATACCTCCAGCAAAGAACGCCGAAATGCTCTGGCAGGCAATATGGTACTCTTTCTGGATGAGCGTATTAATCTTATATCAAAAGAACTGGTAGAAATAGAAAAACAAATAGAAAGCTATAAGAAAGAAAATTCTCTGACTGACATTGAGGCGGAAGCTAAAATTATACTGGATAAAAGTACTAATTTCAAAGAACGGTTGATTGAAGCAGAAACTCAATATACCGTTATTGAGTTAGTGGAGGATTTTTTGCTGAAACCAGAAAACCGTTTCTCACTGGTTCCTTTAAATATCGGACTGAATGACCGTACCGTCTTAGAGGGACTTCAAAAATACAACGAAGCGCTATTGGAACGTTTAAGATTATTGAAAACAACCCAGGGAAATACTCCAACCCTCGATATCATGAACGAGCAGATAGATGCAATGCATGACAATATGTTGGCAACTATCCGGAGTTTGAAGTCCGGTTTCAGCCATGCTAAGGAAAACTTGCAAGAACAAGGAGATTATTTCATGGCTCGTATAAAAGGCATGCCTACACAAGAAAGGGAGTTTATTGATATCAAGCGCCAACAGATGATCAAGCAGGAATTATTTGTATTCCTGTTGCAAAAAAAAGAAGAAAATGCATTGTCTATGGCTGTAACTACTCCTAAAGCTGAAATTGTAGATAAAGCCTATACTTTACAGACGCCTGTCAGCCCACGCCCTATGAGACTGTTGGCTTTTGCTATGAGTATTGCAATTATAGGAGCAGGTTGTTACATCAAAGTTAGATATTAGAAGAGCTTGGAAATGTTGCAAAAAGAACAGTTAGGATTATGTCCGGAGGATTTTGTTCTTCCGGCCTCTTTCTTATTATCCATGTCCTTGTTAGGTCTGGAGTTTCCTTTTGCATATATATTAGTCTTCATCGTCCTGTATCTCTCACTGATAGTAAACAAGTATGATTTCCTGTTACAAAGTACGATCTTATTTGGAGTATTTGGTTTCTATGATGAAAATGTGACTTTTCCCATTAAGATGCACGATTTGCTATTCATCGTATATATAGCCGGATTCTTTATTTATTGGAAGAAGAAAAACATCAGTAAACTGCTGATATTGATTTCAGCATATATATTGTTCTTGATTTTCGTTGCAATGCTGAGTGACGAAACCTTGATTGTACAAATAAGAAGATTAAGATTATATATGCATATTCTTTATTTTCTTTTTCCTTTGTTGGTTTTCAGAAATCACGATTTCGAAATCGATAAGTTCTTCAAAAAGCTGTTCATTTATGTGCTAATTATCAGTAGCTTCTACATTCTGGATTCTTTAGTATTCAGTAGTAATATCCTAGTACCGCGTACAACATGGGGAGATCTGACCTATACGACTTTAGAGATGAATCTGTTTGGTGAATTTCTCAGAATATATCCTCCGGGAATGTATTTTGTGGCACTACTTTTATTTCCTATGCTTTATCTCTATAAAACTCCCTTAAAATATATATTGATCATAGCACTGGGATTAATTTGTACGAAAACATTCAGTGTCATAGGAGGAGTCTTGATTACCATCTTCTGCTTTTATGGTACATGGAAGAAGAAAATCATATATTTGGTAATCGGATCTGTGATGTTGGCCGCCGGATATGTATTAGACGGACAAATGAATGGAGCATTGCGTGTTCAACATCTGGTAGGTCAGTTTACCTCCTTTGCATCTTATCGTTCTGTAGAAGATGCTATGAGTGACATGGACAATCTGGCTGAATTCGGTTCTGACAGAGGTGCACAGATCATTCCTAAAATAGAATTGCTCACTTCTACACAAAAGCTCATGCTTGGGTTTGGGTTTCTCCATAACGAGTTAACAACCAATGATGATTACATCATCCATAATGAATATTACTCTGATCAATCGGCAGCCGAAGAGGTAGCCTCTTTAGTAGAGGTTACACAAGTCCAGACTATACTTGATACAGGACTCATTGGTTTTTGTGTGCAACATTTATTCTATATTGCCATTTACTTTTTCCTTCGAAAATATAAGTATAGCAATTTGTATCTTGTAACTCTTGTTTGCATTTCTATTTTTGGTGTCGGAGGATTCGCCGGTCTGAATATTCCACATGGACTTTTATTATTAGGACTGGCTTTGGGATGTGTTTTACTTGCGAATAAAGAAATCTGGAATGTTAAGTCGTCTGTTTCTATATGAAAGCCAAGATAGAGTCATATAAAAGTGGAGCTATATATTCTGCGGGATTAAGCGTTGTAGTAAAATTCATCGCTTTTTTCCAGAACTTCCTGATCGCTTATTATCTGGGAGCCGGGACGGGGACGGATATTTATTTTTATATGTTCGGAGGCATGATAGCTGCTTGTGAAATTCTTCAAAGCATCACTTCTTCCATACTGATTCCCCGCTCCATGTTATTAAGGAATCAAGACTCATTTCATACTGAAAACGCATATTTGAATGCTTTTTTATATACCATTCTCTCGATAGCAATTATCATTATAGGCATTATACTGATAAATGGAAAAGAATGCCTGTTATTGCTTTCCAATTTTTCGGCACAGGATATTGATATACATTTGCCGTTATTATATATTTTACTACCTGCCTCCATACCTTATATAATCAATGTTGTATATGTAGAAGTTTTGGCATCTTATAAGTATTTTATTTTTCCACAAATCATTACTGTAATCAATAATATATTCATTATTCTTTTCATAGTTTTATTTCATGCTTCACTCGGCGTTTTTTCATTGGCGGTCGGTTTTGGTATTGCAACTATAATAAACTTTTTATGGCTGGTCATTTTTATAAGACGTAATCTATCATGGAGTTATTCATGTTTTTCATTTACACATCTGAAAGATAGTTTCAGTGATATATGTGTCAAGCTTGTAAATGATTCTACAATGGCATTCACAACTATGTTTCCGATGTACCTCCTTTCCATGTTCTATCCGGGAACTATTACAGTGATAACTTATGCTAACAAACTATTACAAGCACCAATGATTTTGTTAGTTCAGCTTTTTGCAGTTTTACAAATAAAACTGAGTGAGTTGTATTCCAAACATCTCGGACGGGAAATGAAGCGTACTTATATAGAAATCGGAGGGAAGTCAATACTTTTAAGTTTGATTGGCGCTATTTTCTTTTTTATTCTTCGCAGACCTATTGTAGAAATATGCTTTGGCAATGGAGCCATGACACCTGAAAATATTGAAGTATTTATTGAAGTACTGGGCATACTTATTATCAGTATCCCATTTTCTATTATCACTGCTGTATCAACACGCATGTTATTCGTTATGCGTAAAATAAAGACATATACATTTCTGATGATCCCCTGCAACATAATTACGTGCGTTTTGTACTATTGGTTAATTGAGCAAAAAGGTGTGAATGGTTATGCTGTGGCAGATGTTTCAATGGAAGTTGTTAAATCAGTAATGCTGTTGGGATGTACTCTCCTGCTACTGAGAAAAATAAAATGCAAATATGAAAATTAGTATTATTACACCGGTATATAATAGGGAAGACTGCATTAGTAGATGTATAGAGAGTGTAGCAATTCAGGCTGAAGGAGTAGAACACTGGATTGTGAACGATGGTTCCACCGATGCTACATTGTCTATAGTACGACAGTTTGCCGATAAGTATCCGCATATTCATTTATTAACATACGAATGTAATGCCGGAGTAGGAGCAGCACGAAATGCCGCCATACAAAAATGCACCGGAGACTACATCCTTTTTGTGGATAGCGATGACTATCTTGCTGAAAATGCGATTGCTTTTATCCGAACAACTATAAAAGAATCTCCCTCTTATCTTCATTATTTGTTTGCGACAAATGGGCGTATGTCTTTCTATGAGACCTATCACCTATTAGAGCAAAAACAAACTGTACTAACCTATTTTGACTGGTTAAGAGGCAAGGTTGGTGGTGATTTTGTACATGTTATGAATCGTGGTATGTTGCAAAAATTCCCTTTTAATGAAGAATTACGAATTTATGAAGAAACTAATTTTCTAAAACTGCACCGCTATTCAAGAGAGCAGTTATTCACTAACCAAATTATAGTCTATACGGAACTGAACAGACAAGATTCTGTATCTTTACAGTATAGGTTAAACAATTCACGCGCTATACGTTTGGAATACATAGCATTGCAAAATATTATATATGATTTTTATGATGATTATGTAGCTGCTGGAGCATTAGTGCAAATACATGAACGCATCAGGAAATATCGTTTTCTGGCAATAGCTGTCAATGATTATAGAGATGACGAGTTAATACCAAAGAACCAGTTATTACAGGTTTTCAAAATATTAAAGCTGGGATATTTGATGCGTATGTTTATTATTATTCATTCTCATATAAAATATATGTTTAAGAAATGAGAATCTTGCATCTGATATATTCATTAAATGTAGGCGGTGCTGAACGCATGGTAATTACTCTCGCTAATTATCAAGTGCAAAGTAATCAAGTAGGATTATGCATTATCAATAATCTATATTCTCAAAAGTTATTGAACGAATTAGATAGTAGAATACAAGTGTTCCGTATCAATCGTAAAAAAGCAAGTCGTAATATTCTGGACGTATTTCAATTGAACAGATATGTCTTTAAGTTCCATCCGGATATACTTCATATCCATGATTCGGATGCTATCCTTTATATACCTATTCGCTCTTTTTACCATACGATATTGACTATTCATGCAATGGATTTGCCATTAAAAGGGTACAAGCTTTATAATCAGACTGTGGCAATTTCCAAAGCTGTGGCCGATAATACTGAGAATCGAGGACTTTGTAGACCGGAAGTAATATACAATGGAATTTCAACTTCTGCAATCCAGCGAACAAAGAAGAATATCCCCAATGCTGAACAAAATTTTCGCATTGTGCAAGTAGGCAGATTGGAACATGGTATTAAAGGACAACATTTAATATTAAAAGCTTTACATAGATTATCTTCTTCCCATATTAGTGTAGATTTTATTGGGGATGGCAGTTCTTATAACTATCTGAAAGAAGTAACCCGACAGCTCAAACTGGAGAAACAGGTAAACTTTCTAGGTAATCGTGATATAGAATGGATATATCATCATTTGTGTGATTATCACTTATTGGTTCAACCATCAATAAGCGAAGGATTTGGACTTACTATTGCTGAAGGTATGGCTGCGGGAGTCCCTGTACTTGTATCTGACCTGCCCGCTCCTTTAGAAATAATAGACAAAGGTAAACAAGGTTATTATTTCAGGCACAACGATGTGGATGATCTCTGTCGGATGTTACGTTATATAATTAAACATTATGAAGAAGCTCTGCAACTTTCTGATAAAGCACAGACATTTGTAGCAGTTAATTTTGATTCCAACCTAATAGCCCAACAATATATCAATTTATACAATGAAAAGATTAAAGATACTTATAGTCAGTAAATTCTTATATGCACGTGGAGGAGCAGAAGTTTATGCCATGAATTTGGGAGAAATGCTGCAAAAGCAAGGACATGAAGTCTGTTTCTTTTCAATGCATCATCCGCAGAATATCCATGTAAATGAGGATAAATATTTCGCAAAAGAGGTATCTTTCTTTCAGCCATCAATCAGTGGAAAAATCAATGCAGCTTTACGTATCTTCGGAACTGGAATAAAACGAAATTACGAGAAAATATTAGATGATTTTCAGCCGGATATTGTTCACCTAAATAATATACATTCTTATCTTTCACCTATAGTTGCCAGATTGGCACATAAAAAAGGTATTAAGGTAATATGGACCGTTCATGATTATAAGTTGATATGTCCTGCATATTCTTGCCTCTGTAATGGGATGCCTTGTGAGGCATGTTTCACAGACAAATCCAAGGTTGTATCCCGCCGATGCATGAAAAATAGTTTTCTTGCCAGTCTTCTCGCCTGGAGTGAAGCTGTATATTGGAATAAAGAAAGACTATCTGAATGGACAGATGCTTTTATCTGTCCCAGTAATTTTATAGCACAGAAGATGATGAAAGGAGGTTATTCGGCGGATAAACTTCACGTTATTTGCAATTTTATTAACGACGAGAAAGTTAAATTCATCATCGAATCAACGTCAGAAGAAAGAGAAAGTGCTTATGCATATATAGGGCGCCTTTCAGAAGAAAAGGGAGTTATAGAATTGCTAAAAGTCGCAGATCGTTTACCATATAAACTATATATAGCGGGAAACGGGCCTTTAGAAAATGAACTGAAACGAGTCTATTCATCTAATCATATCAAGTTCCTCGGACATTTATCTGCTATGGAAATTATTGGATTATTGAAGAGAGTACAATTTTCTATGGTTCCTTCTATTTGCTATGAAAATAATCCACTCAGCGCTATCGAATCATTATGTTGTGGCACTCCCGTATGCGGTAGGCGTATTGGTGGTATTCCTGAATTATTAGAAAAAGATGCTGATAATCGCCTGTTTTCTAATGAAGTAGAGCTTATAACATCTCTTTCGGATATGTTTATTTCTTCTTCGGAGGTAGATAGACAAAAACTATCTGTAACCTCATGTGAACGCTTTTCTGCCGAACTATATTATCGAAAATGGTTGGAAGTTGTTCAAAGCATTTAAAATTTAGATATATTTGTCTTTAAGATAAAGAAATATGAAAATTGTAGTAACAGGGACCAGAGGCATTCCCGGTATACAGGGAGGGGTAGAAACGCATTGCGAAGAGCTCTATCCATTAATTGCAGATAAACAGCATGAAATTATTGTTGTTCGCCGTCCCTATTATGCAGTGGATCATTCTGTAAAAGTATATAAACAAGTTATTATAAAAGACATAAGAGTGCTGCGTAACAAGCATTTGGAAGCTTTCATACATACTTTCTTGGCCGTGTTATATGCACGCAAAGTAAAAGCAGATATTGTACATATTCATGCAGTAGGTCCGGCATTAATGACCCCTTTAGTACGATTATTAGGTATGAAAGCGGTAATCACCCATCATGGTCCAGATTATGATCGTGATAAATGGGGAAAGTTTGCCAAATGGATACTTCGTATGGGAGAAAAAACAGGAATGTACTATGCTAATCATATCATAGTTATTTCTGAACATATCAGACGAATGATTCAACAGAAATATCCAGATAAGAAAAATATAACACTGATCTACAATGGAATAAATCCAGTATTTCCTGCACGTAGCACTGAACATCTTCAAAGTCTGGATTTGACAGAATATGGTTATATTTTAGCAGTAGGGCGTCTTGTGAAAGAGAAAGGCTTTGATAAACTAATTGAAGCCTTCAAACAACTATCTCCAGTATCTATAAAATTAGTAATAGCTGGGGATGCTGATTATCAGGATGAATATACTCAGAAGTTAAAAGAAATGTGTAAAGGGCAGAAGAACATACGCCTGGTAGGCTTTATCAAAGGAGAAAAACTTGCACAATTATATACATACGCACGGATATTTGTATTACCTTCCACGCATGAAGGATTGCCTATCGCACTACTTGAAGCTATGAGTTATAATTGTCCGGTACTGGCAAGTGATATTCCTGCTAATAAGGAAATAGAATTACCGGAGGAATGTTACTTCAAAAGTGGAGATTTATCCTGTTTGCAACAGGCTCTGAAGAAACAATTGGAAAATGCTCAGACAGAACGGGTTTCTTACAACTTGTCTGCATATAACTGGACCAATATAGCCGGACAGACCAAAGAAATATATAATTCTCTAATATTATAAAACAATATAGATAACAATTTAACGTTCTATATACTAAAGAATTCTGTATTTTAAGAATGAATATACAATCTTCAATATATACTTTTCCGTTGAAACGGAAAAGTAACTGTATACTCAAACGAACACTTGACATAGTGTTATCATTGATAGTCTTGACTACGATATATCCAGTGGCGTATATCGTCATCGGGTGTTGCATCAAAATAAAGATGCCGGGTAAGATTATATTTACTCAAAAGCGCAACGGCTTATATGGGAAGGTATTTACATGTTATAAGTTTCGCTCCATGCTACCCAATGGTGAAGCCGATACACAACAAGCCTACAATGAAGATCCACGTATTACTCCATTAGGGCATTTCTTACGTATTACCAGTCTTGATGAATTACCTCAATTCTGGAATGTTCTCAAAGGAGATATGTCTATAGTAGGACCACGTCCTCATATGCTGATACACACTGAGCAATATTGCAATATTATTCCTGAATACAACAAAAGGCTTATGGTGAAACCGGGAATAACGGGTTGGGCACAGATACACAACTTGCGCGGTGAAACGGAAAAATTAGACAAGATGAAGAAAAGAGTGGAATATGATATATGGTATATTGAGCATTGGTCATTCTTATTAGACCTAAGAATAATGCTGAGCACAGTGAAAATAATATTTCGATAAGCCTATGCGTACAGTCTGCCACATACTCACAATCCTGTTTTGTTTTTCTGCATCCTCCGTGATGACAGCACAAAATGGCCTGAAACAACAGAATGTTTCATCTTTCGTTGAATATGGAGCATCTGTCCACACAGGCGATAATACTCCTTTATGGCAAGTAAGTAATCAGCATGGGCTTTCCTCTATCGACAATAATACTTACTTGAGAGGTGGTGCTTTCTATACAGATACAATCCGCCAATGGAGGTTGGAAGGTGGACTGGATATGGCAATGGCTACAGGGTTTACATCTACCTTTGTTTTGCAACAGGCATATGCAGATATTCGATACAAATGGATAGGATTACTTATTGGTAGTAAAGAGATTAATTCCCCTTTGTTAAACCAAGAATTAAGTAGCGGAGGATTGCTCTGGTCAGGAAATGCAAGACCAATTCCGCAAGTATGGATAGGCCTTCCTGAATATGTACAGATACTGCCGCGCCTTGCCTTGAAAGCAGAAATATCATACGGATGGTTTACTGACAATAAATACCAGGAAAAAAAAGTTGGAGAAGATTTCTGGTATACCAAGAGTATCAAATACCATCACAAGAGTGGATTTCTCCGCATCGGTGTACCACAAGGTAAATGGCAACTGGATTTAGGTATGAGCCTGGATGTACAATTTGGCGGTTACAAAAGTGCCGGAATAGATGCAGGAGATTTGGGCAATAGTTGGAAAGATTATTTCAAAGTATTTATCCCGACTCATGGAGATGACAGCAGCCCGGAGGGTGAACAGATAGCTTATCAAGGTAATTTTATGGGCAGTGAACATATCCGGATGACCTATCGTCACAATGATTTCTCAATTAGTGCCTATATAGAAAACTATTACGACGATTTCAGCGGAATGGGTAAGCTCAATGGATTTGACGGATTGTGGGGAGTCGAGTATAAATCCGATCACAAGCAAGCTATCAACGGTTTCGTTCTGGAGTATTATCAAACTACCAATCAAAGTGGTCCGATGCATGGGTTGGACTTCAGTGAGGTAAAGAAGACCGGAGGAGCCGATGACTACTATAATAATGATTGGTATCCCGGCTGGGTACATTGGGGGATGAGTATGGCCAATCCGTTAATAGCTTCTCCCATTTACAACAAAGATGGCGATATGAGCTTCAAATACAACCGTATACGAGCACTGCATTTAGGCTGGAGCGGAGACATCAGCAGCGAATGGACATACCTCGCAAAACTGTCATATAACAAAACTTGGGGAACTCCTTTCAAACCTATACCCGATATATTAGAAAATTTTTCTACTTTTGCATCAATTATCTACACTCCCCGTAAATGGAAGGGATGGAAGTTCAATGCTTCTATCGCTTTTGATACTGGAGAGATATATGGCGACAATTTAGGTTGCCAGTTGAAAGTACGAAAAATATTCTAAAGAAATGAATTACATACAGACAGAAATTGATGGCGTATGGTTGATTGAGCCAAAAGTGTTTCGCGACGAGCGTGGGTATTTTATGGAAGCCTTTAAAGAGGAAGATTTTAAAGCGCACATAGGTGATGTGCATTTCGTTCAGGACAATGAATCGAAATCCTCTTTCGGCGTGTTACGCGGACTGCACTATCAAAAAGGAGAATACTGCCAGTCGAAACTGGTACGTGTCATTAAAGGAAAAGTTCTGGATGTGGCCGTGGACCTGCGACGGACATCCCCAACGTTCGGCAAATACGTCAGCGTGGAACTCAGTGAAGAGAACCAACGCCAGTTCTTCATTCCTCGTGGTTTTGCACACGGTTTTCTGGTATTAAGCGACGAAGCTATTTTTACGTATAAAGTGGATAATGTGTACGCTCCACAGGCAGAAGCATCCATCCGCTACAATGATGAAGCAATAGGCATTGACTGGCCGATTGCCGAAGAACATTTACTATTATCTCCTAAAGATAAAGCTGCTCCTCTTTTTAAGGATGCAGTATATTTTGAATAAAGAGTATGAAGATAGCTATTGTCGGTACAGGATATGTCGGTCTGGTGACTGGAACCTGTTTTGCAGAAATTGGTGTCAACGTTATTTGCGTAGACACGAACAGTGAGAAAATCGAAGCACTGAAGAAAGGTATCATTCCTATTTATGAGAGTGGTCTGGAAGAAATGGTAAACCGGAATGTGAAAGCCGGACGCCTGCACTTCACCACTTCGCTGGAAAGTTGCTTGAATGAAGTGGACGTCATCTTCAGTGCCGTTGGTACTCCTCCTGATGAAGATGGAAGCGCTGACCTTAGTTATGTACTTGAAGTCGCCCGTACTATTGGCCGGAATATGCAGAAATACATATTGGTAGTTACCAAAAGTACAGTTCCCGTTGGCACAGCTAAAAAAGTACGCGCTGCTATTCAGGAAGAATTGGATAAACGAAGCATTAACATTCAATTCGATGTAGCTTCTAATCCGGAATTTCTAAAAGAAGGTAACGCCATTAATGACTTCATGAGTCCCGACCGAGTAGTAGTAGGAGTAGAGTCCGAACGGGCAAAGAAGCTGATGAGCAAGCTCTATAAGCCGTTTTTGCTAAATAATTTCCGTGTTATATTTATGGATATTCCATCTGCCGAGATGACTAAATATGCAGCTAATTCAATGCTCGCCACCCGCATCAGTTTTATGAATGACATAGCTAATCTTTGCGAACTGGTAGGCGCGGATGTGAACATGGTGCGTAGCGGTATTGGTTCGGATACCCGCATTGGTCGTAAGTTTCTCTATCCCGGTATTGGTTATGGAGGTTCTTGCTTCCCAAAAGATGTGAAAGCACTCATTAAGACCGCTGAACAAAATGGCTACCAAATGCGTGTGTTGCATGCAGTAGAAGAAGTAAACGAACTGCAAAAAAGTATCCTTTTTGATAAGCTTTGCAAGCATTTCAACAATGACCTGAAAGGTAAAACAATTGCTTTGTGGGGGCTGGCTTTTAAACCGGAAACTGATGATATGCGTGAGGCCCCTTCACTGGTTCTGATAGATAAATTGCTGAAAGCCGGATGTAAAGTACGCGCCTATGACTCCGCTGCAATGGACGAATGCCGCCGCCGGATAGGAGAGAGCATTTACTATGCAAGAGACATGTATGATGCCGTACTTGATGCTGATGCTTTGATGCTGGTTACTGAATGGAAGGAGTTCCGGTTACCGTCTTGGGCAGTTATCAAGAAGACCATGGAACGAGCTGTAGTACTGGACGGACGCAACATCTATGATAAAAAAGAAATGGAAGAGCAAGGGTTTATTTATTATTGCATCGGACATTAAGAATATTAAAACGGAGGGAGTTATGATGAAGTGGAGTACTATTTCTATAGTGCTCGTTATTATGCTGACATCTTGCAATAACGTCAAAAGTGGAGAGACTTCCAGCAAGGAAGATCTGACCGCAAAAGAAATGTTGCAAGGTATCTGGATAGATGACGAGACGGATATGCCGTTAATGCGTATTAGCGGTGATACGATTTATTATGTCGACCCTCAAAATATTCCAGTTTATTTCAAGGTACTTCGCGACACAATATATGTACGAGGTAATACCCCTATAGCTTATAAAATAGACCGGCAGACAGAATACAGTTTCTGGTTCCATTCGCTTTCTGATGAAATCGTGAAACTGCATAAGTCAGAAAACCCGGAAGATACACTGTCATTCTCCAGTCAGGAAGCGGAAGCCATTCCCACTATCTCCGAAGTGGTGCAAAAGGATAGTGTGGTAATGTATAAAGGGACACGTTATCGGGGATACGTCTATATTAATCCCTCCAAGATGAAGGTTATCAGGACTACTTATTCAGATGAAGGAATTGGTATCGACAATGTATACTACGACAATGTGATACATATCTGTGTCTATGAAGGGAAGAATTTACTGTACGGTCAAGATATAACCAAGAAAATGTTCCATACTGTCTTCCCGGAAGAGGTACTCAATCAAATGATTCTTACTGATATGGATTTTATGGGGGTAAATGAAAAAGGTTACCATTATGAAGCAACACTCCGTGTTCCGGAAAGCTCCGTTTACCGCCTCGTAGATTTGACTATTGACGCTGATAAAGAGCTACATATAAAAATGGTGGAGTAGTAAAACTTCACCATTATTTCTTTCTACCACCTTTATTCGCATTTCTGCCTCCCTTGGATGGGCGAAAGTTTCTCTTGCCTCTGCCATCATAACTGCGTGGTTTGTATTCAGGTGCTTCGCCTAACTCCTCGGGTACACCTATCTTATAAATCTCTTTCTCCAGGAAATTCTCTATCTGCTTGAAATTGCTTTGCTCCTTTTCACTGATGAAAGTCAAAGCAACACCATCATTATTAGCACGTGCTGTACGGCCAATACGGTGAACGTAATCTTCGCTATCATGGGGAACATCGTAGTTGATCACAAGACGGATGTCATCAATATCAATACCACGTGCCACAATGTCAGTGGCAACAAGGATATTTACACGTCCGGCTTTAAATTCATGCATTACCTCCTCACGTTGAGCCTGTTCCAGATCAGAGTGCATTTCTCCTACATTCAGCTTCATCATTTTAAGGGCTTTCGTCACCTCTTTTACCTTCAGTTTGGATGAAGCGAATATAATTACGCGTTCCGGTGTTTGTTCAGCAAAAAGGCTACGGATGATACCCAACTTCTGATTCTCGTAGCAAACATACGCTGCCTGCACGATCTTTTCGGCAGGACGGGAAACAGCAAGCTTAACTTCGGCAGGGTTGTTGAGAATGGTATTAGCAAGTTGTTGAATCTTGGCAGGCATGGTGGCAGAAAACATAATTGTTTGCCGTTCCTTAGGCAAGTACTTCACTATCTGCATAATGTCGTCATAGAATCCCATATCGAGCATACGGTCGGCTTCATCAAGAATGAAGTAGGAGACACGCGAAAGATCAACATAACCCAAACTAAGATGAGCAATCAAACGTCCCGGAGTAGCAATTACAACATCAGCTCCCAACATCAACCCTTTTTTCTGTTGTTCAAAAAGTACTCCGTCGTTACCACCGTAGACAGCTACACTACTGACAGGCATAAAATAAGAAAAACCTTCCATCTGCTGGTCTATCTGCTGTGCCAACTCACGCGTAGGCGACATAACAATACAGTTGATGGCATCTTCCGGATGGTTACCTTCCGATAATTTATTCAATACAGGCAACAGATAAGCGGCTGTCTTACCAGTTCCGGTCTGTGCTACGGCTATCAAATCTCTGCCTTCAAGTATAACGGGGATGGATTTCTCTTGTATAGGTGTGCACTCGTCGAAGCGCATGGCTTCCAGTGCATCAAGCACCTGATCATTCAGTTGTAGTTCGGAAAACTTCATGTTTCTTTTTATTTAGCCGCAAAGATAGGAAATAAAGTGATTAACACAAAAGAATGAAGCGACTTTGCAATCCATTCCTTTAATAGCCCGGATGCTGCTCCCATCCCGGATTCATTTGTCTGATTTTCTCAGGGATAGGGAAGACGGTAGTATATCCGTTTTCCTCATCAGGCAGTTGCGGACGACTGCTGTAAGTACGGGTAAATTGTCCGAAACGAATTAGGTCCTGGCGTCTCCAACCTTCCCATGCAAATTCCAACTGACGCTCAGCAAGAAGATTCTCTAAAGTAGCAACACGTTGCGATACTCCTACACGGGCACGCACTTGGTTCAGTTCTTCATCTCCATCGCGTCCGTCACGAACTTTAGCCTCACTCTTCATCAATAACACATCTGCATAACGGAACAAGACAATATCATTTTCTATCAGCTTACCATCTTTCATTGCTTTATCATCAATTTCATATTTCTTCATTCGGGCGCCGGCAGTCTTTTCATAAGGTTCATCGGATATATCTAACTTTACTTTCCACGGCTCGTAAACCAAAACAGTTCCATCATCCAACTTTACAACATTGCCTTTCAAATCATAGACTGTACCTGCATAATAGCAGAAATCAAAACGAGGGTCTTGTAGATCAGTATCATATCCAAAGGTCTGCAGGGCTTCAATGGTAGCACTCGATCCGTTTTCACCAGATAACCCCAATGCTTTGGCATGATTATAATGGCGTGAGCGGAAAAGATACTGCATCTGATTGGTGTACAGTGTTTTGCTCATAGGCACAGTAAAGATATTCTCAACGGAACTTTCATTATATACAGCAAAATTAGCTGTATAATCCGGCTCGAGGCGATAGCCAAACGCTGTGATCTTATCACAATAAGTTTCTGCAGCCTGCCAGGCATTTAATGTAGTGCCATCTACTTCGAAAAAGATATTCTTTCCATCAGAGCGAACACCATCTGTCCAGTTATTGTCTGTATAAATTTCGGCATTCAGTGCCAACTTTGCCAGCAAAAAGTATGCAACAGGGCGTGTCAAACGTCCGTAATAATTGCCGGAACGGTTGCTGAACTGGGCGGGCAGGAGTGGAGCGGCCTCTTGTAATTCCCTGACTACAAAGTCGAATACATTCTTACGCTCGCTCAACACAATATCTTTTGAGGCAACATTAGAGTGTAAAACCAGTGGTATACGTCCAAACAGATCCATCAGATAATAATAGTACATTGCACGAAAAGCACGTACTTCGGCGCGATAGCCGGATAACTCCGCATCAGAGTGGGTTAGAGCATAGGTTTCTATATGTTCCAGAGAATTGTTACTAAGCATAATTACCTTATAAAGATATTCCCAGGTGGCCTGTATTGCATCATTGTTTACACCCCATTTATGCAGAAATAATCCTTGCCAGAAACCGCCATCATACCAGTCGCCACCTCGGGTAGGCATAATGGCTTCATCAGTGGTAAAAGTATTCAGGTCATAGATACCACGACCGGTTCCTTGCAATCCTTGGCTATCAGCATTTCCACCTATGTAATTGTAGAGGGATGCCACTGCATTGAGATAGAGTTCAGAGATATTACTATAACCTTCCTCTTCAGGCAGTGCATCACGAGACTTTTCTTTCAGAAAACCGTCGCACGAAGTCATTCCCCAGCAAAGGGCAACTAAAATACAAAACGAACAAAATATAGAATTACGTTTCATGGCTTTAAGGTTTAGAAGTTTACACTAAGTCCGATAGTATATATGCGGTATAGAGGATAATTGCGTTTATCATCTATTCCCAGAGTAGCATTTACAGACGAGCTGTTTATCATAGGCGTTAAGCCCGAGTAACCTGAAATTGTCGCCAGATTGTTAACAGTCAGGGACAGGCGGAGCGACTGCAAGTAACGGGTATTCTTTAACGGAACATTCCAGCCTAACGTAACATAATCGAAGTTAATGTAATCGCCATCTTCCAACCAGTAATCCGTAGCTGTCTGGTCTTTAATGTTCTGCGCAGGCGCTTTTTTCATGACGTTATAATCGGGGAAGCTGTTCATATTCATATAAGTCAATGAAGTACCATTGTACACTTTATGACCGAATGCCCCGTTTATCTGTAGCGATATATCAAAATCTTTATAACGGAAACTGATATTAGAACCAAGTATCGTCTTTGGCACAGCCTGTCCTGCCACATAACGGTCTTCACCATCTTCCAGACTGACACCACCGCCATTCAGATCGGCAATCTGATAGGTATATCCACCATTTCCATCGGATACCAGCCCTGTACAATGGGGCAGATAGAATACACCCAGAGGCTGACCCACAATCTGGTAAACAATATGATTGTATCCACCGTGGAATCCTGCACCATCCAGTCCGGCAAGGCTCTTGTATTCTGTAGCTGAAATATGTTCGCCCTGGTAGTTTCCGTCAAGAGAAAGTAATTTGTTTTGCTGGAAAGTCAGATTGGCATTAATATTCAGTTCCATGTCTTTGGTCTTCAGCGGAGTAATGCCGATAGATAGCTCTGTTCCATAATTACGCATAGAACCAATGTTTGCCAGCAAAGTATTATAAGTAAAAGGGGGTACACTCACGTTATAAAGATAAAGCATGTCCTTCGTCTTGGAATTATAATAGTTGGCAGTCAGCAGCAATCGGTTACCCAGCAAAGCTACTTCTATACCGGCATTGAATGTCTGTTTCACTTCCCACTTCAAATCCGGGTTCGTATTCCGCAACTTATCCATTGTGACTACAGGTGTAGAACCTACCGGTGCAATACCATTAGGTCGCATCAGACTCAACGTAGTATATGAATCAATGCCATTTTGATTGCCCGCCAAGCCATATCCTGCACGGATTTTCAAATTATCGATAAAAGAAAGTTTTTCCATAAACTTCTCTTTACTAACTACCCATGCAACAGATACAGCCGGGAAAAATCCCCATTTATGATTACTGCCAAACTTGGAAGACGCATCCCCACGGGCATTCACCGTCAGGATGTAGCGGTCATTATATGTATAATTCACGCGCCCCATAAAAGAAACCAAACGAGGATCTTCGTAGTAAGAATTAGTTCCATCCCACGGACGAATGGCACCTCCCTGAAGATTATTATAGCCTAATTTATCATTACTGAAATTTGTAACTGTAGTATAAAATCCGGAATATTTGTCTTTCTGTATCTCTGCCAGTCCTAAAACATCAAAAAAGTGTTTCCGCCATTCTTTTTTATAAGACAGCATCAGGTTACCCAGCAATGATTCCATTTTTTTGTCTCCTCTGTATGCCTGTCCTTGTGCCCAGACAGCAACAGGTAGATACTGCGCATTTTCTACTACATTATATGTATAGGAACCGAAAAAAGTCAGTTTCCATGCTTCGGCCAGATTGAACGTCAACCGGGCATGCGTGCTGATATGCGATGTAGCATTCTTGTCTTTCACATCCATCCATGCCAACGGATGTGATAACTGGCTGGCATAAGCATATCCATCCCAGTTACCGGTCTCCGGATTCTTGTGATTCGGGAAAGTAGGATTATACGAAGCAGCAGAATAGAATATTTTGTGCAGATTCACCAGATTGCGTTCCTTCTGTACGGAACCAAACATACCAAGATCACATTTAAGAAAATTATCGAATACATACTGTGTCATATTCATATTCGATGTGAAGTTCTGCAACTTTTCATTGACAATCACTCCTTCACGATTCATTAGAGCGAGTGAAACACGATAATTGGAAGTATTCGTTCCTCCCGAAAACGCGATATGATGATTATGTTGTAATCCCGTTTGCTCGATCTCTTTCTGGAAATCTGTATTGTTTCCCATATCCAAAATAGAGATGCCACGTCTCTGAGCCAATGCCCGGAATTCATTTCCATTGAGCATCCTCACTGTTTTATAGCTCGAGGCAATGCCAAAACTTCCATTATAGTTAACGCTTGTACGCCCGCTGACACCTTTTTTTGTAGTAATCTCAATCACACCCGATGCTCCGCGCGAACCGTATTGTGCAGTTTCCGAAGCATCTTTCAGGATAACAAAGCTTTCAATATCCGCCGGATAAATAGATGTAAGCATACTCAGGTCACCAAAAACTCCGTCCACAATAATTAACGGGTCATTTCCAGTAGTCAGGGAGGTAGTGCCACGCAGACGGACAGCATCCAGCGCAGCAGGTCCATTCGAACCTTTCAGAATCGTCAATCCCGGTACCCGTCCACGGATGGCATCCAGCGGATTGGTAATCTGGTCTTTATTCATCTGATTTTCAGTGATTCTTTCCACCAAGCCAGAAAGATTCTTACGAAGTCCGGTGGCATATCCAACAGTGGTTATCGAATCGGGGAGGGTAACATGAAGTTTTGTTTGTGCGACAGCAGGTAAGCCGACTGCAACTAAAAGTAAAGAGAGACAGAATAGGTTCCTTATTCTCTTCATAGTATTCAAATTTAAGAGGTTCCGCAAATATATATGTCATTATATGAAACAAATATATTTGCGGAATAGTTCAACTCATTTCGGTAAATCAATATATGAGTCTTTGAAGCCTAAGAAATAGAGTACCCCATCCAAACCAATCGTGTTAATAGATTGCTTTGCATTGGCAACCACTTTCGGTTTGGCATGGAAAGCAATGCCCAATCCGGCAACGCCCAGCATCGGAAGATCATTCGCTCCGTCACCCACAGCAATGGTCTGAGCAATGTCTACCTTCTCTACCTGTGCAATGAGGCGCAACAGTTCGGCTTTGCGCTTACCGTCTACCACATCTCCCAGATAACGGCCGGTCAACTTGCCGTCCACTATTTCCAATTCATTGGCATATACATAGTCAACGCCATATTTCTTTTGAAGATATTGCCCGAAATAAGTGAAACCACCAGAAAGGATGGCTATCTTGTAACCATACTTTTTCAATACATACATCAGGCGGTCTACACCTTCCGTAATGGGCAGATTCTCTGCTATTTCCTGCATGACAGATTCATCCAGACCTTTCAACAGAGCTACACGCTCACGGAAACTTTCAGTAAAATCTATCTCACCACGCATAGCGCGCTCAGTGATGGCTTTTACCTCATTGCCCACACCGGCACGTATAGCCAATTCGTCAATTACTTCCGTTTCAATCAGAGTCGAGTCCATATCGAAACAGATCAGTCGGCGCATCCGACGATACATATTATCAAGCTGGAAAGAGAAGTCCATTTCCAATTCACTCGCCAGCTTCATTAACTGTTCCTGCATAGCAATACGGTCTTTCGGAGTTCCCCGGACAGAAAACTCGATGCAGGCACGTGTACGCGAATCACATTCATCTAATGGAATACGCCCCGTCAGGCGTTTGATGGCATCAATATTCATCCCCTGTTCAGCAAGAATACGGGTAACGGCAGAAATCTGACGAGCAGATAATTTACGTCCTAACAGAGTAAGGATATAGCGGTTCTTTCCCTGCATATTCACCCAATCTTCATATTCCTTTACTGAAATAGGATAGAAGCGAATCGTCACTCCCAAAGAAGACGCTTTGAAAAGCAACTCTTTCATAATGAATCCTGAATGTTGTTCCTCTGTCTTACATAAGATACCTAATGACAGTGTATTATGGATGTCGGCCTGGCCAATGTCAAGAATAGTAGCGTCGTATTTAGCTAAAATTTCTGTAACAGATGCAGTCAATCCCGGACGATCTTCGCCCGTGACCCGGATAAGTATAAGTTCTGTACTCAATGGTTGCATAAAAGTTGTTTATCTAAATTAATGAATAACACGATGCAAAAGTAGGCAAAATTTCTAATGCTAATGAGAAAACACATCATAATCTATTCATCAAATGCATCATATATATCATGTTGAGGGATATCCTGAGATGCAAAACATGTTATATAACATGAAAAAGTTAATCGTTTACTTGATTTTCTATAATAATATTGTACCTTTGTCCCCGATTTGGAACAAATGGTTCTATAATCTTAGTAAACGTTGATCGTATATTTGTTTGTTAAGACGTTATTTCATCGTCCGACAAACACCTATAAATCAACCAGTATTAACCAAAACCGCCTTACATGAAGCATGTAAAATGGATTTTTGTTGTATTACTAATTAGTTCCTTGACTTCTTTCGTAGAAAAAGACAAACCTACCGGAGGTTTAAATGTGGGTGACATAGCCCCTGATTTTAAAATCAAAGCTATGTCAGCTGAGCAACAACCGACTCAAAATCTGTCCAAGATGAAGGGAAAATATGTGTTACTCAGTTTCTGGGCAAGTTACGACGCGCAATCCCGGATGCAAAACGCAAGTTTAAGCAATGCACTTCGTTCAACTTCTCAAAACAACAATGTGGAAATGGTTTCCGTATCATTCGATGAATATCAATCTATCTTCGAGGAAACCATTCGTAAGGACCAAATAGTTACGCCCACCTGTTTCGTGGAAACTAAAGGCGAGTCGTCCGGCATCTTTAAAAAATACCGTTTAGGCCGGGGATTTACTAACTATTTACTGGATGATAATGGTGTGATTATAGCCAAAAACATCTCTGCTGCAGAACTTTCAGCTTACTTGAATTAAGCTTTCACTGCACATTGCCATGAAAGATTTAAAGAACCTGTAAGACGAAAGTGGGGTTGCTTCTAAATACGCATACGATGAGAATGCATCGTTAAAGTTATGAAGAAGCAAAAGACAAAAGAGGAAATGGATACAACAAAAAAGCCCTTCCTGCACTTGTGGTAACACAAGGAGCAGGAGGGGCTTCTTATTTTTTATTCATTCGGTTATATTCCTTATTTCGGTGCTTTCTGATACAAGTAGAATGCAATGAAAGCATAGAGTATATTCGGTATCCATACGGCAATTACCGGAGGCACATTACCGTTTACAGCAAAAGTAGAAGCAATCGTCTGGAAAAGGATATATGAGAAACTTAATGCCAAACCTATACCCAAATGCAATCCCATTCCGCCCTTCGTCTTTTTCGAAGAAAGAGAAACACCTATCAACGTAAGGATAAACGACGCAAACGACATGGCAATGCGCTTGTGATATTCAATCTCAAATTCCTTGATATTGGCAAATCCACGCTGTCGCTGTCTGCTAATATATTCACTTAATTGTGGACTGGTCATCATTTCCTGTTGATTTTTCATAATAAGAAAATCGGCAGGCTCCATGAAAAGGGTACTGTCAATACGATCCCCCTTAACAATATTTTCTTTCATGCCGTCCATCTCGCGTATCATGTAATCCTTAATGGTCCACCTATGAACAGATGCCGTATCATAGGTGATGGAACGAGCCGTAAGATGAGACACCAACTGCTTATCTTTAAACTTATCCAGTGAAAAACGATATCCTGTCTTGCTATGATCTTCAAAACGTTCAATATAGGCAATTACTCCCGAATCCACTTCCAACTGAATATTTCGGGCAGTATTTGATTTACGTTGTTTATAGTACTTATCCTCAAAGTTGATACGTGTCACACTCCCCTTAGGAATTACATAAGAACCTAAGCAAAAGGTTACTACTGCAATAATGGCAGCCGACACCATATAAGGTCGAAGCATCCGCTTAAAACTCATTCCGGTAGAAAACATCGCAATAATCTCCGAGTTTTCAGCCAGTTTTGAAGTAAAGAAGATAACCGCAATAAACACAAACAGCGGGCTGAACAGATTGGCAAAGTAAGGAACAAAGTTCAGATAATAATCGAAAATAATGGCTTTCCATGGCGCTTCGTGTGACATGAACTTATCCATCTTCTCATTAAAGTCGAATACCACTGCAATAGAGATAATCAATGCAATGGCAAACACGTAAGTTCCGAGGAACTTCTTGATAATGTAGAAGTCGAGCCGCTTCAACCACTTCCAGTTATCCGGCAACTTTATACCTTTTATTTTCCAGTTCAGTTTTTTCATAACCTTGTCGATACGCGTTTTACCATCATCGGTTTCCATGTAGAGAAGTCACCGGCAATGATGTGTTTGCGAGCTTCACCCACCAGCCACAGATAAAAAGCCAAATTATGAATAGATGCAATTTGCATAGCCAGCAATTCTTGTGCATGGAACAGATGGCGCAGATACGCTTTACTATATAAAGTATCTACAGTGGAAGCTCCGTCTGCCTCAATAGGAGAGAAGTCTGTTTCCCATTTCTTATTGCGCATATTGATAATACCGTCTTTGGTAAACAGCATACCATTCCGTCCGTTTCGGGTTGGCATCACACAGTCGAACATATCTACACCACGCTCTATACCTTCCAGGATGTTCACCGGTGTACCTACACCCATCAGATAACGGGGTTTATCTTTCGGCAGAATCTCGTTCACCAACTCAATCATCTCATACATCTTGTCTACCGGCTCACCTACCGCCAAACCACCGATAGCATTACCATCTGCCCCCTTCGATGCGATGAATTCAGCCGACTCCTTGCGAAGATCAGGATAAACACATCCCTGCACAATGGGGAAGAGCGACTGTTGGTATCCATATTTTGGTTCCGTCTCATTGAAACGCTGAATACAACGGTCCAGCCAACGGTGCGTCAGTCCTAATGACTTTTTGGCATACGCATAATCCGAATCTCCCGGAGGGCACTCGTCAAAAGCCATCATAATATCTGCACCAATCGTACGTTCGATGTCCATTACCTTTTCGGGGGTGAAGATATGTTTGCTACCATCAATATGTGAACGGAATTCTGCACCTTCTTCCCGTAATTTACGAATACCCGACAATGAAAAGACCTGGAATCCACCACTATCCGTCAACATCGGACGGTCAAAGCCGTTGAACTTATGAAGTCCTCCGGCTTTTTCCAATACATCCAATCCCGGACGCAGATACAGATGATAGGTATTTCCTAATATGATCTGCGCCTCGATATCTTCTTTCAGTTCGGTTACATGCACACCTTTCACCGTTCCTACGGTACCTACCGGCATAAAGATAGGTGTTGCTATCTGCCCGTGATCGGTGGTTATCAATCCTGCACGCGCATTACTTTTACTATCTGTATATTGTAAGTCGAATGTCATTCTGCTTTCTTTTCTGTCTTTTCTTTTTTTACGGACAGGTCAATGGCATCGGCTACCTTTTCATTGGTCAGCGCAATAGCAAATACCTCTTTCACATCTTTCACGTAGTGGAAAGTCAATCCCTTGAGGTAGATTTCCTGTATTTCATCAATATTCTTACGATTCTCTTCACTCAAGATAATGTTCTTGATACCAGCACGTTTGGCAGCCAAAATCTTTTCCTTAATACCTCCTACGGGAAGCACTTTACCACGAAGTGTTATTTCTCCTGTCATAGCAAGATTTGCTTTTACCTTACGTTGGGTGAGGGCAGAAGCAAGAGATGTGGCCATCGTAATACCGGCTGAAGGTCCATCCTTAGGAATAGCACCTTCCGGCACATGTACGTGGATATTCCAATTATCAAAGATTTCTTCATCCAGATTTAACAAAGAAGCATGTGCCTTGATATATTCCAAAGCCAGCATTGCAGATTCCTTCATGACGTCGCCCAGATTTCCGGTCAATGTCAAGCGTCCGCCTTTTCCACGACTTAAACTGGTTTCTACAAACAAGATTTCTCCACCTACAGCAGTCCATGCCAGTCCGGTGACTACACCAGCATAATCATTACCCTGATATTTATCACGGGTATACTCCGGTGCTCCGAGGAATTCATATAAATCTCCCGGCTTGATTTCCTGTTTGGCAAAATAACCATCTGTAGCATACTGGCGTGCAGACTTACGAAGTATCTTTCCTATTTTCTTCTCCAGTTCGCGTACACCGCTTTCACGGGTATACGACTCGATAATTGCCTCCAACGTATTCTTCGGTATCTTGATATCATTCTTCTTCATACCGTTGGCTTCCAGCTCTTTCGGAACCAGATGGCGGCGGGCTATTTCAATCTTCTCCTCAGTAATATAACCACTTACCTCAATCAACTCCATACGGTCGAGCAACGGTCCAGGAATAGTATTCAGGTTGTTTGCAGTAGCTATGAACATCACTTTAGACAAATCATAATCTACATCCAGGAAGTTATCATGAAATGTTGTATTCTGTTCCGGGTCGAGTACTTCGAGCAGGGCAGAAGAGGGGTCGCCCTGACGATCTGAGCTAACTTTATCAATTTCGTCTAAGATAAACACCGGATTTGATGAACCTGCCTTGATCAGACTCTTGATAATACGTCCCGGCATAGCACCGATATATGTCTTTCGGTGTCCACGGATTTCAGCTTCATCATGCACACCACCCAATGACATACGAATGTATTTACGCTTCAAAGCAGCAGCGATAGAACGTCCCAAAGAAGTTTTACCCACTCCCGGAGGGCCGTACAAGCAGATAATAGGCGACTTCATGTCACCTTTCAACTTCAATACAGCCAAGTGCTCCAAAATACGTTCTTTCACCTTCTCCAAGCCATAATGATCTTTATTTAAAGTCTTTTCGGCATTGATCAGATTGAGATTATCAGTAGTATATATTCCCCATGGCAAACTCAACATTGTTTGCAGATAATTAAGCTGCACACTGTAATCAGGAGATTGCGGATGTGTACGCTCCAATTTATCCACCTCTTTCATAAAGGTGTCTCTCACTTCTACACTCCATTTAGTTGTGAGTGCTTTGCGGCGCAACTCTTCAATTTCCTGTTCCTGACCACCGCCACCCAGTTCATCCTGAATGGTTTTAATCTGCTGTTGCAAGAAGTATTCACGTTGTTGTTGGTCAATATCTTCCCGTGCACGCATCTGTATGGACTCCTTAATCTCGGCAAGCTGCACTTCCCGATTCAGTATCTCCAATAAACGGTAAGTACGTGCCCGCAATGAGTCAATACGTAGCAACTCAATCTTTTCATCTTTCTTCAATGGAAGATTCGTGCAAATAAAATCTACCAGAAACATAGGATTAGTAATGTTCTTGATAGCAAATGCAGAATCCTGCGGGAACATATCAGATGATTTGATATATCTTATAGTCAGATCCTTACAAGCTTCCACCAAAGCATGGAACTCTTTATCATTTTTATCAGGAATATCTTCTTCCAGTGCCTTTACTCGTCCTTTCAAATACGGAGTTGTATCTACAATTTCTTCCAACTCCATACGTTTGACGCCTTGCAGGATAATCGTTGTTGTCTGATCAGGCATCTCCAGGATACGGATAATCTTACCTACCGTACCGATGGTATGCAAATCTTCCAACATCGGCATTTCCGTTTCAGCCGCTTTCTGACAGACTACTCCGATATATGCACTCTTCTTTTCTGCTTCACGCACTAATTTCATGGAAGTCTTTCTCCCGACAGATACCGGCATAAACACGCCTGGAAATAAAACCATATTCCGTAAAGGCAATATCGGAAGTATCTCATTCACTTCAATATCCATCAATTGTTCCTCATTCCCCTCAAAATCAGCAATTACTGAGAAAGAGTTTCCATCTTCTCTCGTCTCCATATCTTTTAGGTAAAGTCTTTTCTTCATTTTGTTCTTTTTAAGTTTATGTCACACTGACAGGGCTTACAAAGCGACTGCAAAGTTAATCTATTCTTCATTAATATAAAGCACCTTTTCTATAAAAAGACAAAAACAGTGCCAAATTAGTCGTAATATTCCCGACTTTACCTATTTTTGCCCTTAAATAATAACTGTAAGCTATGCCAAATCCTTATTTTCAGTTTAAACAATTTACTATATGGCATGATAAATGCGCCATGAAAGTAGGTACAGATGGAGTTCTTTTGGGTGCCTGGGCAGAAGCTGGAGCCCCTCAACAAATTCTCGATATTGGTACCGGCACAGGATTGATAGCCTTAATGCTAGCCCAACGCAATCCACTTTCACAAATTACAGCTATAGAAATAGATGAAGCCGCAGCAACTCAGGCAGAAGAAAACATAGCGCGTTCTCCGTGGGCAAATAGGATAGAAGTAATCTGTAATGATTTCAGTTTATTTCAAACGGATAATAAATATCATTTGATAGTTTCTAACCCACCTTATTTTGTTGATGCTTTAAATTGCCCTGATAAGCAACGCAATATGGCACGTCATACCTGCGAGCTGAATTACGAGTTACTTTTCCAGCGTTCGGCACACCTTCTTGAAGACCAGGGAAGGATATGTATCATCATCCCTACTGAAGCAGAGAAGTTAGTAATTGACACAGCCTGGAAATACAAATTATACCCTTCACGACGCCTTCATGTTTTTACTAAACCAGGCAAGCCGAGCAAGAGAGTGCTTATCGCATTCGGGCATCAGGAACAAAAATGTATGGAGGAAACTTTACGTATTGAGGTAGAACGCAATCAATTTACACCGGAATACATTGCGTTGACAAAAGAGTTTTATTTAAAGATGTGATTATATTACTTTTTTTTTCATAGAACAGTAAACCTACTCGATTTATATGGTCTCCAATTGGAGTACCGATATTCTTATTATAATTAATAACATCTACTTTATACAACAACCCCAAATCTTCTATTTGAATATTTATATCCATCAATTGATTGAAAGAAACATCATTCCCCACTATAGCAAGATCTATATCCGATCCTTCTCCATAGTTACCTTTAGCTCGTGAACCGAAAATTACAGCCTTTTCTATATTAGCATGCTTCTCAAGCACACTACAAATATCAGCTATGACAATATCACTTAATCCGTACATAGTTATTCCGGATAAACATTATTTTCTATATTTGATTTCTCTTGAGTTAACTTAACATTCAATTGCTTTAATAATACAGCGTATTCTTCAAATATATTTTTTACTATTTCGATAGCTTCACCCTCATTACTTTTTATAATGGAATGATAAGATTAATAGAAAAAGTGTCCAGTTATTTAAAAAAAAAAGAAGGTGTCATTTATAACACCCTCTTTCACCTTACTGTCGGGGTAGCGGGAGAAGGCTCCCCACTAACCCAGCTTTGACTATTAATCTTTTAGCAATATGTATAAATGTCTATTTGTCATTTATTGTCTATTATTGTCTACTCATTTATCACACTGTACCAATGAAGTTACATTTCCCTATCAGAGTTTGCTCAACTTCATAGTACTGCCTTTGTGTTCTGATTCTTAAACCATTAATTAAATAGAAACATGCTTTATCTTTATCTTTACGCACCGCTACGATATGAGATATATTAATAATAAGAGTAGCTTCGCGATTCAGGATAGAATTCATTTGATAAAGCTCTCCTGTAACCTCAATAAATGAATCTTGAGGCGTCTCAAAACTTATTCCATTTTCCATGTCCTATTTATTATTTAATAGAATTTGAATTGTTCTTTCCTTTTCGTTGATAATAGCCTGTTTTTCGTGAAGTAATTGCGTAAGGTGTTGTATTTCCTTCTGACATTCACTTAAAGTGATATCTCCAGACACCTTATTGCCATTACCATTCACATTATGCCCAATATGCCATCGTTCATCTATTTCGACTTCACGATCATAAAAATAGTCGATAGGTACCTGAAACTTATCTGCTATTTTTTCAAGTTTATTAGAACCAATTTCAGAGCCCTTATTTAAGAAATTGTTCAGTGTCATAACGGATATCTCAAGCTCCTCACAAAGTTTGGTCTTTACAATTCTTCTTTCTTCAATCAATTGAGCTAATTTATCTGGTCTAATCATAAACTATTATTTATATTTTGTCTAAATAATAAACAATAATATTATTATAGCAAATAATTCTTTGCTGTGTGAATATTATTATTTATGTTTGCAGTATAAATATAGCACTAAAAATTGTACTAATCATGGAAAAAGAACAGAAAATTGCAAAAATGGTATTTAAAGACTACTATGATAGTTTACCAGATGATAGTAAGGAAACAATGCGAAACCGTATTCTTGCAGAAAGTGGAATGTCTTATACAACTTTCTATTATAAACTTCGGCATAATACTTTCAAACCATTAGAAGAAAGATTGATAGATAGAATAATTGAAGATATAAAACAAGTAATGCCATGTTAGCCAATATTGAATTTTATAACACTCCAGATGGGGATGTTATAATTAAAGAAGTCAACCAGCCTGCACGTCGCTTAAAAGAAGAAGATCGCGAGCTCATATCCCCTATGCTTACAATAATCAGTGATCGTTATCCTAAAGCTTATGCAGCATTGATGGAACTATATTCAAAGCGTACAATGAATAAAACATTCTTTGAATACTCTGTCGTTCATCGTTTTTGTCGCTGTAATTTTGGCGAATACGATCAATTTAGTCATGATATTGATTCCAATGGGCATTTCATTTTTGAGGAGGTGAAATGCCCTCTTCGTGGCGAGTGTCAATTAGAAGGAGTTGTTTGTAAACCTGAAATTGATACCAGTCTGACAGATAGAGAGATGGAGGTGTATCGACTAATTGTTGCAAACATTCGAACTGAAGACATAGCGGCGAAACTTTCCCTTTCCAAGTTTACCATTATTCGGCATCGAGAAAATATAAAAGCTCGCCTGGGACTGCATGACATACCGGAAATGATAACTTATTGGCATGTCCACCATCTTAAATAAAAGCGGTGTAAGGTTATCCGGGTTCGATTCCTGGCTCCGCACGATGATTTACTAACTTAATAAACAATACAATGAATATGATAGAAGAACGGGATAAAGCAATGAGGGAGCTTATTAAGCACGTTGAAGCTGTTTGTAAAGAGTATGATATTGCAATAGTACTGAATGTATGTGTTGATCATGAAATTGAAAAAGGCACTATTATACAAAGCCTTGCACAATATGTATCTGGAAAAAGGGAAACACTAATACGTATGCTTGCAGGAGCAATTCTGCACTCAAAAGGTTTTAGAACATTATTGATTGATTCTTTTGAGCTTTCAGAAAAAATGTCTACAGGAGAACTTGCTTTGAAAAAGGAAAACATGAATTGAAAGAAAATACTCAGTAAAGGGTAGATTGTATAATTAACAATTTAATATGCCAGCTGAAAAGGACAGCTATTGGGTCAGCCCCAGGTTAGGGTTTATAGTACCGGGGTGGTTCCCGGTACTTCTAAAAAGATAAAAAGGAATATTATGGAAAATGAAGAATATCTCTGTATTAATTGTGCTAAAAAGATAGAATGTTACGGATCTGACATCAAATTAGAAGAACCTGATTTATGTATTCCTATAAGCTGCATAGATTATCAAGATATAGAAGAGAGATTTAATTAATAACTTAATAAGAAATGAGTCAAATAATAATAGCATGGTTCAGTTGTGGTATAACATCGGCTGTCGCATGCAAAATAGCTTTACAGACGTACAAAGATGTAGTCCTATACTATACAGACACTGGCTCACAAGAAGAAGATAGTCTACGCTTCCTTCATGATTGTGAGCAATGGTTTGGTCAAAAAATAAACATTGTCCGGAGCAAGGAATATACTAACCATTTCGATGTGATTGAAAAGAAAGGGCTAATCAGTAAGCACAATTACTATCCATGTACCTTCGAACTTAAAAAACGGCTTCGATACCAAATCGAAGATGAATTGAAATATTGGGATGGTCAAGTATGGGGATTTGATATATCGGAAACCAATCGGGCACAACGAATGATTGAGCAATACCCGAACATGAAGCCATTGTTCCCATTAATAGATAATCAACTATCAAAGGCTAATTGTGCCTGCTTACTTGCAAAAGAAGGAATAGAACTACCTCGAATGTATAAGATGGGATATCACAATAACAACTGCATCGGTTGCGTCCGTGGCGGAATGGGTTACTGGAATAAGATTCGTATTGATTTCCCGGAAGATTTTGAACGTATGGCAAAATTGGAACGTGTTGTCGGGCATTCTTGCCTGAAAGAAAGAATCGGTAATGAAACAAAGGCTTTATTTCTTGACGAGCTTTCTCCTGACCGTGGCGATTTCCCTACTGAGATTATGCCGGAATGTGGATTGTTTTGTGAATTAGAATTTATGAATTAGCGTAAAACAAGATAGTAATGAATATAGTAAGAAGTGAGCAAGAAATTTTCGATTTGCTCAATCAATGTGCAGAAGCGGAAGAGACTGGTTCTTCCATTTATCCTGGTATGATTTACGAACAAGGCATCAAAGCTGCGATTGAATGGCTTGTTGGAGATATTGATAACCATCCAATTAATGAATAATAAGTATCGAAAGGAGCCATAAAATGGAATTAGAAAATAGTATTTTTCTTTTAGAAACCAAAAAGAGTAGGAAACATGAAGATACAACCTATTGCATTGGTGTACATCGGTTAGGAACTCCAAATATGGAGTTTATAATAGGAGAGACTGACAATGACCGGGAGTATGTAAAAGGAGATAAGGTCTCATATATTTATAATGCCGATTATGTAGATAATCTGCAAAACGCTTTAGATTGGCTGAACAGTGTTAAGTAACTAATGAAAAAACAATAATATGTATAGCACAAGAATTTTTGAGCTTGCCATGAGCATTTGCTCTTATAAATTAGACCAGGTATTTTATGGAGAAGGGGCTACTGTTCGTCAAGTATATGGCCAGGTCCCGGTAGTACAGAAAGTCACCATTTCCGGAAAGAGAAAAACAGTCACCAAATGGAAATCGCTTCGTTGGAACGATGCCGGGCAATGCTTCTCCCTATATTCCACCCAACGTCAGCGGAATTACGATCTTCCCCTCCGGAGCGTCGAAGAACAACAGAAAATGAGTAAAGGCATACGACTGATGTATTTGGATGTCGATTCTCGTGGACTATTTTCAATTAATGATATTTCAATTAATGAACTTGAGTCATTACTGAGGATACTACAGACTTTTCATAATCCGGACGCAGCGGCACAAGAATGTCTTTCTCATGATCTTTTCAAACGTCTACATTCGCAGTATCATAAATTGCAGCACAATGGACAGCCTTATCAAATACCGAATGGAGAACCTCGACTGGATCGACCAGTTCCTGGCGGTACTGGGACCAAATGAATTCCAGAGCTTTGAGAGTCGAGTTTTCAAAGCTCTGGATAAACTTCAGGTTGGGCGGTATTACGATATTATCTCCTCTGTTATTCCGTCCCAGCAGGAACTATTTATTAAGTTCTGTTGCTGTTATATCGAGCGACACCCGGAATACGAATTTAATGATGATTACACACAAATATGGAGGAAAGAAAGCTATGAACAATGGAAGATGGCAGCCGCACGAAGACCAGTTCGTAAGAGACAACGCTAATAAGATGACTCCAGAGCAGATGTCTGAGGTTCTGAATCGTTCACCTTTGGCCGTACAATTGTATATGCATCGGAAACATATTGTTGTTGGCCAGACAGTCAAAAGAAACCTGGTACAAGAGATGCTCCGGATTAAGTTCCGGCATCCGGAGAACTTTATGCCAACCCGCACTTTTTATCGTGAAGTTGGCATAAATCAAATGCGTTGGTGGGATATTTTTCACGGACGCAAAAATATTAATCAACAAGAGTATCTCGCGCTATCCAACTACTTTGGAATTACCTTAGAAGAAGCCTTTGCAGCGCGTCAACTCTGTATATTTGAAGAAGAAAGCAATGATTGACGAAGAATTAAAACAGCGTATTAAGGAGGCAAACGAAATAGTCGATGTTATTGGCCAGTTCGTTTCTCTACGTAAAAAAGGCATTAATTATTTGGGGATATGTCCCTTTCATCCGGATAAACACCCTTCTATGGTCGTCAGTCCCTCAAGGCAAACTTATAAATGTTTTGTCTGCGGCAAAGGTGGAGATGTTCTTCAGTTTGTTCAGGATCATGAGGGGATGTCTTTCAATGAAGCTCTTACCTGGCTGGCCCATCGTGTCGGAATAGAGCTTCCACAGCGTGTCATGACAGATGATGAGATGGCTAAAGCTAAGGAACGTGAGTCGCAGCGCATTGCTTTGAAAGGAGCAACAGCCTTTTTTCAGAAACATCTTCCGGATGCGCAATCCTACCTTTACTCACGTGGGTATAAACTTGACAATGGAATACTGCAGGATTTTAAAATCGGTTATGCCCCGGAAGGCAATATTGCCAAGAAAGAACTTCTTGAAGCTGGCTTTACCCAGCAGAGACTTCTCGAAGTTGGTGTTCTGGGCGAATCGGAGAAAGGGTTTATCTACGATGTCTTTCGTGATCGCATCATGTTCCCGTTCTTTGACCTGAAAGGAAACATTGTCGGATATTCTGGCCGTTATATTACTCCCCAGGAAAAAAGTGGGAAATACATTAATACAGGGGATACCCCTCTTTTCAAAAAAGGACTTCACTTATTCGGACTGTACCAGGCACGTGATGCTATCTCTCGATATGACAATGTTTATCTGGTCGAAGGCCAGTTCGATGTTCTTTCCATGCACGATGTAGGTGTTCGCAATACCATTGCCGGCAGCGGTACTGCCTTAACTCCTGAACAAATCCAGCTCATCGGACGCTTTACCAAGAAAGTCACTCTGATATATGATTCTGATACTGCAGGAATCAATGCTTCTCTTAAAAATTGCGAGGCATTGCTTGCTGCAGGTTTCCAGGTGAGTGCTGTTCCTCTTCCTAATGGGCAAGATCCGGATGATCTTGCAAGGGAGAAGAAAACAGATACCGGGAAGTGGATCATGAACCATCAAATGCATTTTGTCCGCTACTTTGCCCCATTATTGCGTGGTGATAATCCGGTAGAGGACCCGAATAAAGAAGAAGAGGCCATGCAAACCCTCTGTGAACTTGTTTCGGTAATTCCTTCAGAAACCCTCCGTCTTAAATGTATTGAAGCAATAGCCAACCTTTTTGACACCAATACTGAAGTGATCCAACGAAAGGTAAATGAGACTTTACGTAAAAAGAAGACAGCTTCGATCAAAGAAAAAGACCTGATGCAGCCTGGCATATATGGTATTGAAATGCTTTCAGAAACTCGCTCCGGAAACGAACCTTGCATTCTTACTTCAGATTATCAGGAATTTCTCACTTTATATGGAGACGAACCTATAGTATATGTTCATGGCATTCCGGGAATGAACGATATCCAATTACTCCGTCAAGCCGGCCAAATGTTTACTACAGATAGTGATGGCCTTACAATTTCTAAAGATGGGACAGAAGCCGATTATTTGGCTGCATTAGCTACAATGTTTCGTGGAGGTATATCCAACATCACTGTGACGGTTGAAAGGACAGCGGAACCCGACGATGAAGACGAGATTATAGATGACGAAGACCTGGAAGATGAAGATAATGTGATCGAGGCCTATAACTTTGCAAAATTTTATGTCTATCAGCATAAGCTATTCTTCAAAAATTTCATAGGAGAGCGTTCGCCTTATATTGAACGTTGTGCCGAGATTATAAGCTATGCTGATGATTCTGTACGTATAATCAATTACTCATACTTCTGTGGCTGTTTGGGACTGATAAAACAGGCTCTGACTGAAATTCTAAAGCCATATCTGGCCAAGCGTAAATCTCGTATGGCCATCAATGCTCAGCGTACAGATGATGATTATGTGGAGGAGAGCTATGATCCTGATGAACTTCCCCGATATGTCCAGGACAATCCGGAATACATGCAGATGTTTAATCAATGTAATTTCTATCCAAAGCTGAATAAGCAGGGAGAACCGGTCTGTTACCTTTTTAAGCAAGAAAAATCAGGTCATACGATGGTAGGCGACTTTTTTATGACTCCTTTGCTACATATTTATTCTGATAACGACGAAGATAACAAGCGTGTCATTAAAATAAATCGACGCTACTACAAAACCCCTCTTTACATAGAGGTTCCCTCCAAAGCTCTTGTTAAGAAGAGCACCATTGAGGAAAAACTAATCATGTTGGAAGCTGTCAATTTCACCAACGGTGAAGAGAAGCATTGGACCAAGATTCGCGAATATATGAGCCGTCACTATGTGAAGTGTACCGAAGTTGTTACTTATGGTAATCAGCAAGAAGACGGTTTTTCTCGCCGCGAGGATCAGCAATTTTTCGCTTTTGCCAATGGTATCTTCCATATAGTCGATGGTCTTGCTCGCTTTGATCCCGTTAATGAGCTCGGAGTCGTCACTCACCATAAGGAGAACTATTATTTGCCGGCATTTTCTACAATTTACGCAGGTTCTGGCCGGAAAACTGATAAATACGAGCTTATTTCTCAACTTGTATATAAAGAAATTCCTGCAGATAAAAGATGCTCATTTGAAGAGTGGGCTTCCCTGATGGATCGCGTATATAAGATTAATGACAATGGAAAATGGGCTCTTATTTATGCTATAATGTGTGCTTTCCGAAGCAATATTCACTGTATCGACCGTCTTTTTACCGCTCCCTTTTTTATGGGGCCTATGTCATCGGGAAAAACACAAATAGCGATATCCATCCGCTCCTTGTTCATTTCCCCTAATATTTCTATATTTAATCTGAATACCGGAACTCTGCCAGCTCTCTCTTCATTGCTTTCTTCTTTCAGGGATGTTCCTGTCGTTCTTGACGAGTATAACAATAAGGATATCAATGACCAGATGTTCCAATATCTAAAACAGTCTGTTTATGATGGAGAAGGCCGTCAGAAAAGGAAAGCAAATCAGGGTAAAGATATAGAAATAGAAAAGGTTTTTGCACCGGTAGTTATTTGTGGGCAGGAAACGCCTCAGAGAGACGACAATGCTCTTATGTCCCGTATCATTGTTTGTGAGGTTCCCAAAGCAAAGAATCGCACACCGGAAGAGATTGAGCTTTTCAATAAGCTGAAGGAGATTGAGGATCCATCAAAGAGGGGCCTTTCGAATGTACTTTTCGAGGTTCTTCAGCTGCGTCCCTTGGTTATGCAACATTTCCGGATGCTTAAGCAAAAAGCTTATGATGAACTGAAGAAGGAGCTGATGAATTCCGGAGAGATCGATCGTCTGATGAAAACGGCTTCATTATTTTTAGCAACATGTAATCTAATTGAAAATTATACAGATATGAAATTACCATTCACTTACAAAGATTTTTTCAAAATCGCATGCAACAAGATTAAGTTCCAGGTTGAACTGATTTCTAAAACCGACAAGTTGGCCAGCTTCTTCAAAGCAATGGATGTTATGATCGATTCCAAGGCAATAAAGGAAGGCCGGGATTTTGCCATCGACACGCCGGAACGGTTTACGATCAAACTTCCTGGAGGGGAGAAAAGGGAAATACCTATTCCTGCAGGAACTCGCGTATTGTTTCTACGTCTCAGCACCATTTATACGCAATACGCTCGATCATCGTACAACCAGGAAGATTCGACTCAATCTACCATCGAGCAGAACCTACGTTCGCATCCCAGTTACATTGGATTGGTGCATGCCCGCCGCTTTAATTGGTATGATGTAGTCGAAGTTCCACGCGGTGGCTTTGAGGAGAATATTCCCAATGAAACAGGCATACCTATTAAACTGAATAATGATATGGTTCGTAAGATGGAGAAGAGAAGTACTAATTCAAGCTGTATAGCTATCAATTACGAACTTTTCAGAGAATTGTATGATATTGACTTGCAGCGCAATCCGGAGGAGGATATCCCGACTGCTAATCCGGACAATGATCCTTTGGGAGTTGCTGATGCACCTCAACCCCTTGTTCTTTAGTGAGACAAATTCTATTCTAAACTCTCAAGCAATTATTCCCGGTGGCCACCCCATTGGGAATAATTGCTTTTTATATTCTGATTTGCGGACATTTCGTCGAATTCATCTAAACCAATGTTATACTATCTATCTTTCTCAAATCCCCCAGACCCCCTGAAACAAAAAAGAAAGCAAAGGAGGCAAAGTTTTGAAAAGAAAACTTTTCAGAAATACCGTCCAACAGTCCAACCGTCCAACAAGGAAAAACATTTTAAAATGTAACTCCCTGTTGTATAGTAGTATATATTTTCTTTTTAATTATATATATACTACATAGGTGTTGTTTTGTAGGACGCTGTTGGACGTGTTGGATTGACCGTTTTCAACCATCCAACATTCGGCATCCAACAAAAAAGAGAAATAACGCAGTTTGTTGGACGTGTTGGACGTCCTCCAACACTATTTTTCTTTTGGTAAATTTGTGTAACTAAATAATAATCAGTAACTTTAATAATCCTGTTGGACGGTTGGACGGTAGGATGAGAAAATGAACAAAAACTATTTCAAAAATATATTTAGAGGAAACAGCCATGATTACAACGAGCATTATGATTACACCTTACCTTGCTGAATATCTGCGTGGAAAATATAATAATGGCGCAGATGAACCCATTAGAATTCCTGACAATACAGATTTGTATCACGTTATTTGGACCCTGATGGCTCGTCGTCATCAGAATCAATCTCCGGTGGATAATGGCAATCTTACTATTGTTCTCCCAGACCGACGGATAGGAAAGGACCCACAAGTCTATAATTACCTTTCTCCACGAGCTGCCAAGGTCATAGAGAATGAAGTACGTCGTATGTTCAATCGTGACCTTCACACCGCTATGGATGAGAATGACTTGAACGGTCATGAGCTTAACAACCTCGATATCGTTCATAAATTCCTGTGTTCCTACTGTATTGACAGCATTACTGAAGATGCCTTGCTAAAAAACTTCTATCGGTGGCGGGAAAACATTCGAAAAAGAAAAAGACGTCGAGAGTATAAAAAGAAGTTAAAAAGGGGATGAAAAATCACCTACCGAACTATGCATTTTGTCCCAAAATGGCGGACAAAATGTCCTATGTGTGGCGAACTTATTGAATATCAAATAAATATAATCATTATGAGAGAATTATCCATCCAACTCAATGTATATCCCATCGCCAAGATGCGTCAGGATATCTATCGTTTCATTGCCGATGAATTTACTTTTTCGCCGGTACCGGAAGATTCCGAAGCCGGCAGATGCTACAATTGTAATAAAGAGATTACAGTCGATCTTCCACCAGCTGACGTTATCCGTGATTTTTCTTCGGGCAAGTTTGCCATTATAGAATTTCGGGATACCCGGTACCGGAAGTTCAGTATTGGGGATAATAAGATACCAGCCATCGTATACATTTCTCCGAATCTTAACTCCGCTACGCTGAAAATTGAGTGTAAAATGCTCAAATCGCCTCTCCTGTAGCGTCCTTCACCCCCTTCTGCAAGCTGCTTATCTTCGCTGAAAAGATATGCAATGAACAGAACTTTTCTCCGACAGCTTCTTCTATCAAACACTCAACAGCTTCTCATCTCGGCAGAAGGCTTCACTTCTGCCATGATGGATGCTTTCCCTTTGATAGCAAATGACACACCCACACCATCGGCTTTCTTCTTCGATGATGATCCGCCTACATATAAAGACTTGGCAGATAAAGCCCTTGCTAAAATCCAGCAACAACTGCATGCACTTTCCGAGTTCCAAGAAGTAACCCTTACCAGTGATTTTTCTTCCAATGAACTTCCTGAAGGTAGTATCGCCTACCATCGTATCTGGGGTTTTATCACTGCTGATAGTCGTTGGTATTTCTCTTCCAAGCAATTTGAACGGGATATCCTGGATGCTGAAGCTAATCCGGCTATTTCTTGCCACTTCATTCATGCCAACTCACCAGGTGGTGAAGCCTGGTATCTTGATAGACTCAGCGAGACCATGCGTTCGTTGAATAAGCCCATCATAACCCTTGTAGAGCAATGCGATTGCTCTGCCTGTTATTACATCACTTGCCATTCCAATGTTATCGCCGCACTTACAGCCAATGAAGTAATTGGCTGTATAGGTACAATGGTCGAGACCTATGACTTTAGCGGCTATTATGAAAAGCTCGGCATTAAAATCATTAGGCAAACCGCTGATAAATCAGACCTCAAGAATAAGAAGTACAACGACATGCGTGCTGGAAAACCGGAGCAATATGTCAAAGATGTGCTGAACCCGCTCACTGAGCAGTTCCTGAACGAAGTCCGTACAAGCCGTCCAGAACTGGGTGAGCTCCCGGAAGACGATCCTGTCTTCCGGGGCGAGACCTTCGATACAACTCATGCCATCGAAAAGAAACTCATTGATGGATCCATGACCTTCTTCGAAGCCGTTGCCAGCGCTGTAGACCTTGGCCGGAACTACACCAACTTGGAAACAATCAAAAAGAACGCTCTCAACTATTTATAACTTAATTTTTTCATTCACATGAATATTAAAGAAAGAATTCAGACCGTCCTGCAGAAATTGAAGCTGCTGGACAAAGCAAAAGCCAATCAGCTGACTGACGAAGAATGGAAACAGATTGTTGACTCTTATCAGAAAGAGTATCAATCAACTCTTCAGGATGACTTAGCCGCCGACATGGCAGCTCATGCTGCTACAAATACTCCTATCACTCAAGAGCAGATGGATCAGGTACAAGGCATTTTGGATAGTATTGTTAATCCAAACCAGAATGCAACTCAAGATGGAGAAGAAAAGCCGGTAGTACAGACTACTCAAACTCCGGCAACCGGTACTGACATTGTACAACTTGCTCAAGCCGTACAAGGCTTGGTCAACACGATGCAAAATAGTGCCACTGAAGATCGTCCCATTCAGACGGTAACCGCTACTACTGCCAGTTTCACAGGTCCTGCAGATCGCACGAAGTTCTTGTTTGGTATCGAAAATTCTATGTTTTCCATGACCGATCGTTGGAACCGTATTGCTGCTAATCCGGCAGCTGCAGCTTCTTTTGGAGCTTGGGATGAAGATACAGAAGGCGCTTCTTTCCGTAAACAGGCTGTAGCTTTCTCTCGCTCGTTGCAAAAACGCTATGCCTATTTGCACGCCAATGGCATGCTCGATGCCAAGAAATTGGCTGCCGGTGAATTTGGAACTAATTACGAAGGCGTTAATACTGCCGGAGTCGGTAACCAATTTGTAGTTCTCCGCCAAGATGCCTTGATTGCTCGTGTTCTCACGAAACGTGACCTCACTCAGTACTTCCCTGTACGCTACGGCATTCAGGATCATGACCTCGTATTCAACGCTTTCTTCTCTGAAGTTTCCCAGGCCTACCAGCAAGGTGAAATCTGGAAGGGTGACATGAAGCTCGAAAACGAGATGGGACATGTTGATGATGCTATGATCAAACTCAAGTTCGGTCCAATGAAGGAACTGGAGCGCATGTACATCGGTTACTTAAACAAAGAGGGTTCTGATCCGATCAAGTGGAACATGATCGAGTTCTGCATCCTTAATTCCTTAGAAACCGCCCAGGTTGAGCAAAACAAACGCCGTATGCGTGGTATCTATGTAAAACCGGAGACAGGCGTTGCAGGTAGCTATCTGAATGCTTCTACAGGTGTTATTTACACATTACTCCGCTACATTCATGAGTTTAAGATTCTTCCTCATGATGATGAAGCTTATCGTGGATATACCGATGCCGATATGTTGGATGCTGTTCAGGATTTTGTTGCCGACATCATTACTTCCTGCACGGAAGATATGGACATTGACAACCATGTTCTGTACCTGAACAAAACCCATCAGCCTTGGTGGATCAAGAACGTTCGTGCCAAATATGGTAAGGATATCGACTTTACCGGACCAGACAGTTATAAGTATGTTGTTCCTGATACGAACGTACACATCATTTGGCTTCCATATCTTGGCCAGCTTCCTCTCATGTTTATGGATGTGCCCGGAAACATTCAGTTCCTGGAATACGTACCGGGTGAAATGCTGTCTATCAAGGTTAAAGAAGACATGGAACTTGTAAAAGCCTGGTCTACTTGGAAAGAAGGTTGTTCGGCTTCATTTACCGGCCGTCGTTTCGACAGCCTGGATAAACTTAAAGCAAACAACTACGAATGGCAGCAAATCTTCATGAATAAACCTGCTGTTGACATGGAGGCTGATGCCACCGCCGTAGATGCTTCCAAAGGTTTCTGGCAAATCACTGTAGCCAATACTGCAGCCAAAGCCATTACCGATATCACTAATGCCAAAGCCGGTGTCGCTTATATCATCGAGTGTGGATCAACCGAAAATGCAACCACCATTGCCAAAGCCGGTAAGTTTGCCGATATCACTGAGGCGTATACACCTACTAAGGTCGGTGACTACATTATGCTGATCTTGAACAGCAAAGGAAACTTCCTGGAACTCGAACGCCAAGTAGCCGGTGTCCGCAAGGTGAACGCTGCACTGCAGCCTAACATTCCAGGTGTAAGATAACCTTTGTTAGTCTGGTAATTAATTGTTTTTAGGTGACAGGGGCGGGTTATTGGCCCGCCCTTTTCTTTTTAACCCATCATTTTATTTAATATGAAAGCAAAGAAAATTTCAAATCCTTTTCGCAAAGGAAACCAAGCGGCTCGCAAAATGCAGCTCCGCTTCTTTCTCTCACTGATGACGTTGATTGCATTCGCCTTCGTTATCGGAATGTTTCTGGATCCTTCCTCTTCTCCCTTCTGCCTCTCAGGTTTCACCGGCACTTCATTCGCCGCCATGATGGCTATCGGTGACGTTGGAGATGTCTCCGACCGACAAACTCATGGCTCGAATATAGCATATAAGGTCTATTTGATTGAAATCTCCCAAATCAACCCAGATGTAACTTTTCCGAAGCCTAATGCAAGTAGGGAAATAGGTACTTTACCTATGAAGACCGGACAATATATGAAGTATTTTGAGGCCCATGATATACCTACATATACATCAACGGGTGAAAAAGGTGATATCACCACCAGTGGAGAGAATAATTTCGTAATGATTATGGGAGGTATGCGCGACCAACTTCTCACTTTTATTGAAGAACATGCCGGTGGCAAATTCATTGTCATATTCAAAGAAGTAGGAGAGGAGCAATGGTATATTCTCGGCAATTATGATCGACCAATGGTACTGTCTTCTTATGAGTCCAAAAATGATAAAGATGGCCGCTATGTAACTTTCACATTCAAACGTACCAGCATAGATCAATATTACAAGTACGCTGGCGATATTATCCGTGTTCCTGCAGCCAAGCATGCGGCTGACTCAGCAACCTTGGCGATATCTCCTCAGAACAACCGGTACGAAATCCCGAACGGATCCGCAGCGACTTATGCCATCAATGCGATATCAGGCCTCACAGCCAATGATAAAGGTCGCTACATAACTCTTGAAGGTACCGGTACTGACAAAGCTGCCACTATTGCCGATGGTACAGCCTTCACTCTCGAAGATGGTGCCACCTGGACGGCCAAGGCCGGTTCCTCCATCACATTCCGAGTTATGGACCCGGCTACACTCGTAGAAGTCCAAGGAACGCGTGTTCAGACAGCTTAATCATCATTAACAGGCTAACCGACTGATAAAATTCAGTTGAGTTAGCTTGTTTCAAATCCAACAAGCTATGTATAATTTCAAAGAAAAGAAACTTCATTTTAATGCCCTCCGCAATCCGGATGCTGCAGTATATGACCTTGAACTGTTGCGACAAGTTCGTCCCTGGCTTCCTCAACTGAGAACTTATACTCGCGATCCGAAAAGATATGCGAGTGAAATCCTCTATTCTCTCCTGGATCTGACGACTCGAGAAAGCATTCGTGCCTTTCGTCGTAAAAAGTTAGATGAGCTGAAAGCTGCTACTGAAGTTCCTGGTACCGCTGCCGGGGATACACCTTCAGACGAAATCACCGCTACAGATAGTGATACTTCAGCCTCTGATGAGACTACCGGTACCACTGACGAAAATACTCCAGAATCAGTAAAAATAGAGGCTTTGGAACAATCCCTTGAGGAAGCCGAAGAAAGAGCAGAAGAGGCCGAGCAACGTGCCGAAGAAGCGGAAGAGGCTCAGGAAGAAGCTGAAACTCGAGCTGAAGAAGCCGAACAAGCCCTGGATACCGAGAAAAAAAAAGAGCAGCCCAAAGCAGCTCCAGCAAAGTCCAAAAGCACGAGGAGTACCCGCAAATCGACTGGGACAACCTCTTCGATCCGCAAGTCCAAATAGCCACACTCATCTACAACGATCGTGTGGTCACTTGGAAACAAATGAAGCAGCTCGACGAAAGCCTGGATAAGAAACCGGTCAAACGTGACATCATGGACATGGTGGAACTCCGGATCCGAAACTTGCAGGCTTTCGATGAGCTGCAATCGTTCAACGACACTGGGAAGTTCCTCTACATTCATCCGCTCATAACTCATCAGTCAGAGAGAGCGCAACTGACGAAGTTACTGAAGACGGATCCGCACGAGTTTCTACGCTTGCACAAGAATGTAGCGGATAACATCCGCAGATACGAATCTTACCTGAAGCGAACCGATCGGCAGACTCGGCGCTCTCAGGACAAAGAGAACCTCCGCCGCCATCGTGAACGTGAGGCCCTATTCAAAGCAATATTGCAAGATATAAGCCATTCCGAACTGCTTAATAATCCCTCTTAACGCTCCCTTTTGCAGTAGAATACAGATATGCCAACCAGCACTCATGCCAACTGTGTTCCTTTGCCTTGTCAATTTGCAAAACGACAAAGTAATATTAATCATTAAAAACATCAATCGCATGAGTGTAAACTATTCCCTCGCTCTGATGAGCAGTAAACCAGGTAATAAATCAGCCGCAAAACTTTATTATGCCAAAGCGCAAGCCAATGGTGAAATAACCATGGACGAAATGGCCGAAGATATTGCCTACGCCACATCCCTGACGGATGGAGATGCTTTGAATACTATCCGTGCCCTCATCAAGCAAATCAACAAGAATCTGGCGGCAGGCAAGATTGTCCGTCTCGAAAATTTCGGCAGTTTCCAACTCCAACTGTCCAGCAAAGGAGCCAAAAATGAAAAAGAGTTCACCCCCAACAACATCACGGCAGCCAACGTCCAGTTCCGCCCGGGAAAGCCGATTAAAGCAGCAACCCGTGCCGGAGACGGAGGCCTTACCTTCAAGCGTGTGCCTAAGTTAGGAGAAACTTCCCAAACAGATGGAAATGGTTCCGGTTCGGACGGAGGCATAGAGGAGAACCCTTTGGGATAAATTACTTATAGGTAGTCAGCCAACTGCCTGTAAGTAAATCTCCCGCTACCTATAGGTAAACGTCCTATTGTCTATAGGTAGTTTCAAGTAATTTAGTAGCCATAAATCTCAAAGCAAAATATACGAATAATGAAAGCAATCTACATGAGCGACCTCGCTCAAGCCTACTTCCCGCGAAGTACCCCTCGCAGTGCCAGTATTCAGTTACACCGATGGATAGAACTGAATACAGAGTTGAAATCGGAACTCGAAACCCTGCACTTCAAGCCCCGACAACGGGCGCTCACCCCCATACAACACGAAACTATACTTCGACATTTGGGAGAACCGGGAGAGTAAAGAAGATGAAGCGGAATAGAAATATTCCGCTTTTTTTTGTCATATCAAAATAAATCTGCACTTTTGCATTGCCCCTCAAATTTAGTGATAAAAATACTGAAAAACAGGACATGAATCCCTTTTCAAAACGTAATCCGTAAAATCGGGTTGAGGTTACACTAAATACCTTTGGGCACGTTTTGATAAGGGATTCGCCATATATTTAGAATGGAATATTTGGATTTTACTTCTTTAGTAGCAGACATCAAAAATTTAAATGAACAACAGAACTACTGGATGGTGCGCACTATGGGCGGTGCATATTACAGAGAATTTGTGAAAGGAAATTATATTGCTGTTGGATATAATGATATTACACTTGCCGATTTGCACCATTTACCCCAAACTGATAATTCGGCTAAAGAAGCATTAAAAGTAATGTTTAATAATAGATATCCTGATATTCGAAATTCGGGTTATCCTGTTGCTCAAATATTACGATTTACGCGTGAAATTAAAGAGGGAGACGTTGTTATAATTCCCTCCAACGGAGCTTGCCATGTGGCTATAGGCATTATTACAGGGCAAATGTATGAAGAAGTACATCCACTTTTAGATGAAGAACATCATTGTGACTTCAAGAAAAGATGGCATGTAAATTGGAAACATGCTTGTCGCAGAGAGAGTTTGCCTCCAACTTTGCAATTAATGTTTAATTCCAGACATATCTTATCTGATGTAAAAGGGTATGCTCCTTATATAGATAGTGTTATACACGATTGTTATGTTAAAGAGGATATAATGCATTTAGTTCTAAGAATCAGAACTAGAAATGAAGTATCATTGGACGATTTTTGTGATTTGAAAGCAATATCATTGTTGATTGATGATTTTTGTCAAAAGCATCAAATGGAATGTGATGGCACATTAACAATGAAGATACAAATGGAATCACCAGGATGGCTGCGATTATCAACTAAAACTATCGGATTGCTATTCCTATTTGGCTTAATAACGGTTGCAATAACTGGAGGCGGTCTTCGGTATAAAAAAGGCGAAGGATTTGAATTATATACAAATGGAGTTGGTGGAGCTATCAATGATTATTTGGATAGAGAAGCTGACCGCGAATTAGTCAGAGCAGCAGCCAGAGCAATGGATTCATTGAAAATAAAATCTCCTGAAGATATGCAACCAATAATAGAAATTCTGAATGCTAAAAACGAAGGTAGACGCGATTATTAGTTATGCAGGGAAATAATAAAAAGGAATAAGCAAAAGGGCTACAATAATACCGATTATAACAATTCTATAATCGGTGTTTTTTTTGCAGGTCCAACTCCATGTAATGCAGCATACCACTCCTTGTAATAGCAACATTATACCAGTGCTGATTACAACAAAAGTACCCATAAAAGCTAATATATTTCTAAGCAAGTCAAACATGGTTTATTAGAATTTCACACCGCAAATATATTGATTAGATAATACAGAACTGCTATTTTTAACATAAAATAGATGTAGCGATATAATTTTTCTGCTTTCTTTTTGCTATTCCAAAAACTTTCCTCATATTTGCATTGCTGTACATTTTGACAAGGCGACGATGTTCGCCAACTTTGCCGTTGGCCTTTTTTGTGCCTATCGGTTATCATATAGTTCCGACCCCCGTGTGGAGTGCTTAATGGCCTCCCGGCCTTGTCAAGGTGTACAGCAGCGGGAAAGCGGAACTTTTTTTCTATTCCATATATGCTTTGGATACATAATCAGAAACTCCCTTTCCCGTCTTTCAAGATTTAACACATAAGTGTATAATCGACATATTGTTTCATTTTAAACTGCTGTAAGAAAATGAAAAATCAAAATCGACGCGCCCGCGGACGCTATGTATCCGCCGAGAAGGTCCAGCAAATGTTTGCTAACCTTGGTATTGAACTCTGTTCAGGTCGCAAGCGCATTCGCGCTACCCGTAGTGAAAAATCTATTATTATCTATGCCAATGGTGGCACGGTGAATATCTCCTTTAATGAGGAAGGAGGTCCAAAATGAGTAAAGACCCCAAATTCTCCATTATGAAATATGACTGGACGGATAATAACGGAGCATCAGAATGTATGTATGAGGTTGCTAAAATAGATACAGCCTTATTCATAGATGACCTTGAATTGGACGAACTGAAACTACTACGTGACTTCTTGACTGATTACATCACTGGAGAAGAGAAAGGAGGTCCCCAATGAATCCCAATATAAAAATGAATAAGGAACTGACTATTGAAGAATGGTCAATGGTTGCCCGGGCTGTTATGAGTTTAATTGTAACTTCCAACCTTTCCGAAATCCCCAATAATGATATGCAGCTTGTAAAATGGCTGACTGCATTTTGTTCCGATATTAATAAGGAAATCATAGAACTTTCTTTTCACCAATAATTCTCCAAATCCCCGTTACAGACTTTTGTAGCGGGGATTTGTCCTTCATTGTTCCTCTCTTATCATTTACTTTTGCCTGCATAATTAATGCAGTCCATGAAAAAGGAAACATCACCCACCCAGGAAAATGAGGCGGACACTTCGCCGCTTAGTCCGCAAGAAGCGGCACATGCCATAATGGAAGGACTCATCAAGAAAGCTGCCAGTGGTGATCTTGATGCCATTGTCCTGTTAAAAGAAACCATGCAAGAAGCAAAGTTAGAGAAACTTAGAAAAGAACTGTTCGGCGTATGACTCAACTCGACACCCTTGATAAGATACATCCGGACCTAATATCCGCTTTCCTCACTACCGGAAAGTGTGACGGAATTGCGCCCGATGTACAAATCTTTTTGAAGCAGCTTCAATGGGCTGCCGAAATCTATGAGTACGAACGTAACATAACTCGTGCAGCCAAGCAACTACGCCAACGCATCAATGCACAACAGCAGATAAACATTGATGAACGTACTTGCAAAGCCCGCATCTATGCTGCAATAAACTATTTCAGCATTGATAACAATGTATCTATCAAAGTATGGGAGTCCAACTATGCCGACAAGTACGAAGACTTAGCCAAGCTTTGTGCTGCAGCTGAAGACTATAAAACAATGGGCAAATGTTACTCCGCCGCCCTGGAGTGTCGTCGTCGTGCTTCCGAAATAGCTGAAGCTGATCGTGACTTGGGTATTGTTTTTCTTATCTCTCCAGAACTCAGTTCTGAAGACCTTGGATACAGCAAGGCCTCATTAAAAGAAATTGCAGCCAAGCATAACAAAGGTTTTTATCTCAATCTCATTGACAGCCTTCCTATTAAAAAAGTAGAGAAAAAACGTCTCCTTCGTGATGCTGATATCCAGGAGGCAGAATACGAAGAACTAAATGAGGAATAATATGGGAATAGAACTGTATAGCCAATCTTCAAGCTCTCTCTCATCTCCAGAGACAACCTTCGATGCGACTACGAGCTTCGAATCCTACTACATGAACCAGATGCAAATTTTGGCTAATGTAATCGATCCGAATAATCTATATGCTGAAGTTGCACGCGCCGGTGGCAAGACTGAAGGTATTACCGGTCCCCGCATTATTCGTGTGGCCAATGATATGCCCGGTGAACTTTCCTTCCTGGTACATAAGACCTACGTCGCTCTCATGACTAATGTTTGGCCCAACCTTCAGGCATACTTCTCCAAAGAAGTTACCGTTGGCGGAAAGGTACGCCCCATGCTTGAATACGGCATCGATTATGTAGTCGGTGAAGCCAAACTCCCTTCACACTTCCGCCGTCCCCGATATCCGATATCGTACCCCAAGCACAGCGTTGTTTTCCGTGATGGCCACCACATCCAATTAGTAAGTTCCGATCAACCGGAATCAGTCGCAGGCCGATCGGCTGTTCATGCAATCATCGAAGAAATGAAGCACAACAAGGGTGAAAAACTGAAAACCCGCTTGTTCCCTTCACTTCGTGGATCCAGTGCTGAAATCCGCCGCTCAACATATTACCAAGGTATCACCGGTGTATCTGATACCGCTCGTGTTGACTTGGGGGAGGACGATTGGTTTGAAGAATATGAGAAACACATGGACCATAAACTGCTTGAAGAAATAGCTACTGTTGCTCTTCATGTAAATGCCGCTATCTATCAGAAATACAGATTAATAAATTCACAGCGTGAGACAACCAATCCTGTTACTCTTGAGCACATCCGTCTCGAAATCATAAAGCAAGACCGCATCATTGCACTTTGGAAACCACGCCTGGCCGACATGCGTCGAAATGCAACTCTTTACATTCGCGCCAGTTCTTTCTGTAACAAGGATATTTTGGGTCCTAAATTCTTCAAAACCCAGCTCGAAACCCTCGATATGGATGAGTTCCTTACTTCTATTTGTGCCATTCGTCACAAAGAAGTAATTAACAAGTTCTTTGCTAATTACAACAAGGAAAAACATCAGTTTGCCGATAGCTATATTTACGAGTCCATCCTGAAACTTGACCTCCGGGAACACTTCATCCTCACGGCTCGTTACCTAAAGTATTACAGTAAGCACGATGAGCTTCTCGTTGGCTATGATCCCGGCCACTTTTCTTCCTTGACTGTTGCCCAGGAAAAAAACTATGGTCGCCAGCTCCGGATCCTAAAAGAGTTCTATTGCTGTTATCCAGATGAACAACCGGAACTCGCCCGCCAGTTCTATGAGTTCTTTGGTCCGGACTCCATAAACAAACGCATTATTCTATATCCCGACCGTGCCGGTAACAAACGTCGTGAAGAACTGGAGCAAATCACCACTGACAGCCGGGCACTAAAGCGTGAGCTTGAAAGTTATGGCTTCGAGGTTGAACTAATGAACGAGGGCCAGTCTACAATTTACTATTGGCAACAATTCAAACTGTTGCTACTTATTTTTGGTGGCCGCAGTAATGCCCTGCCGGAAATCTTGATAGATGAAAACGAGTGCAAAAACCTTTGCAGCTCTATCATGTTGTCACCACTGAAGAAAACAGAGGGCCGCATAGAGCTTGATAAATCATCAGAAAAGAAAGTACCGTTAAAGAACCAGGCCGGACTAACAACACAGCTCCCCAGCTCCTTAATTTACCTTCTTTTTGGCCGCTATGGAAACAAAGTGCAAAGCGAATTATCATCAATGCCGGATAATTTACCCGATAACTTTGCTATATAGTAGTTCTTTTTCACTCTAAAAATGTATCAGTAAAAGTATAATAATGGGACTGTTTGACATCCGAATAATATCTAATACTTTGGGAAATAGCCCTTTGCTTTTGAAAACTTAAAACGTATTTTTCTTGCAAGGCGCATACCTGCACGCACCGCTGAGTTTTCACTTTGCCGCTCACCCCCTCCCGAAAATTCCGAAAATATGACAAACCCCGGGTGCGTCCTTTTGGCGCACCCCGAAACCCACTACTTTCGGGCATGGAAATGACGATGACAGGTATTCAGGCGATGCAATGGGCTAAAGAGATCTCGAAGCTCCCTAATGGATGCTTCACCATTGCCTTCTTCCCATGCTCAAGGCATAGAGGGGAGGCAATACCTAATCTAACGGTTAAGGAAGGATGCAAATGGCGCACCCAACTTCCGGAAGAACGGTTCAGCATTGATAGTGATAACTTCTTCCTCTTCAGTGATGCAGATGGTGAGCCAAAGATGTGCTATCGCATACTAATCCGGTATATGGGCTTTCCACAAGATGGTTTCAAACTTCATAAAATAGATTGGCTATGAATAAAAGCAACCTTAAAATGGTAGGCAACTATGGTTGCTATCTTGACGACGATAATGTGATATCGTTTCAAATCGGTGATACACCGCTCTCGTCAGTGCTGGATCCTGATCCTATGTTTCCGGTACTTAATAATAGTAACTTTCCGGATATACAATGGCAGAGTATCCAGGGATTTCAAGTCTGCAGTCGTGGCTTCAACAATCTGAAGTGCGAAGAGATCGCCTCAGATATCAAGAAGAATCGACTACTTCCTCGCTTAATAACCAAGCAGGTTAATATGTTGTATGGGCATGGGCTTAGCGTGTACAAGCCTACGATTGTCGATGGCAAATTGCAGAAAGAATGGGTTGATTGCCCTACTGTCACCGATTGGCTTAATAGCTGGAAGGATCGTGGTCTCGAATCGGATCATAAAGAGGTTGCCAAATCTATCATTAAGAACTACTACTATTTCCGTGATTTCTTTGTAAAATGGCGATTTACAATAGGGAAGGGTAGAGGAGTACTCCCTGTTGCCGGTCTTGAAATAATGGAAAATAAGCATTGCCGGCTGGCGACAACAAAGAAGGATGTTGCCACCGATGTAGTCTATTATAAGGATTTCCGGCATATAGCGGTAGGGAGATGGGGCTACGGAACTTCAACTTTCCGTATCTATCCTAAATTCAATCCGTCAGAGGTCGGTAATTACAAGTTTGCGGCGATATCACACCATCGTGAAAAATCCGTTGATGAGTTCTACGGGGTGAATGAAACACATGCCGGAACGAAATCGTATATCAAAGGCTCCAATGATACCGCCGATTATATAAACTCGTTCCTCCGCAACTCTCTGGCCGCTAAAATTCATATAATTATCCCTAATGCCTGGCTTGAGTCGAAACGTATCCAAATCACCAAGCTCTGTGATGAGAATAAGCGACGCAGAAAAAACAATGAGGAACTTTTAAAATATAATGATATTGAGATTGGTACAGAATTCAAAGAATCGACGTTAATCAAATATTTGCAGTCGGAACTCCGCAAAATATCCCGCTATCTTTCCGGAGCGGATAACCAGGGAAAAGCCTATGCAACTATCAGCTTTAAAAACAGCCAAGGCGAGGAAGAACGTTGGAAAATAGAAACTGTCGATTTGAAATATAAAGAATATATCGACGCCCTGATATCCTACGATAAACGTGCCGATGAAGTCTTACTCTCCAGTGTGGGCCTTGATTCTTCAATTTCGAGCGTCAGCAAAGATGGAGTTATTTCCAAATCGGGTGCTGATGCATATTACAACTATCTGATCTACATTATGTCGCTCACCTCTGAAGACGAAATTTGTACAGAGCCATTTAACCAGGCTCTGCAGATAAACTTTCCCGATTTATACAGTCAGGGATATCGCCTTGGCTTCTATCGTGAAGTTCCGGCCCGCCAAGAAGAAGTATCACCCAAAGATAGACTTAATAAGCAACAGTCATGACAATATTACAAGAACTATTTCCTACCATCGCGGAGTTTCGCAAATACGCTCCGTATGCCGAAAGTAATATTACTTTCGATCAGCTCAACTCATCAGCAGTTTCAGCCAAAAAGATGATGATTATTATACTAACGAAAGATGTCTATTCTGAGATTGTGAAGGTTGATGGAGAGCTAAAGGAAGCCTTATGTATGGCTATGGCCAATTTGACAATGGCAAAGCAGCTCATATTCGATATCGTTTCTAAGCGTAAAAATGATGTCGATATCTACAAGCATGAGCAGGAAACCATGCGTCGCTCATTTATTGAAAACTACTTCAATGCGATGGATACAGTAATCCAGTTACTCGATACTGAAGATAAATTCCCTTCCTGGAAAGAAACCCGCTACAAGAAACTTCTTGATGGACTTAGAATTCAAAGTACCGAAGATTTCGATATGCTATACTCCATTGACCTCTCTTATCTCTTTTTCTTCCGGACAATACCTATTCAGAAAGAAGCTCTGGACGATGGCCTATCCGCCTACTTTGAACGAGCAGAAGGTAAAGAGGATGTATTGCGGATGCTTCATCGATGCCTGGCCAAACAAACCATTGCCATTGCACTCCGACGTTTTGATATCATTGAGTTTCCGCCTACGATCCGGAGCCTGTTCGATGATTCCAAAGCAAGTCGATCCGGAAAAGATGAGCAGGAACGCATGCTTGCTTTATCCGCTTCATTAATGGATGAAGTGAAACAGGAATTAGCCAATATCGACCTGATACTCACTTCGGATTCTTCCGGATCCGTTGATACTAACACTTCTTTTAACCGTCCTGATGACATAATATTAGTGATGCCATGCTAAATCCTACCATTGACTTTATGGCGAAAGGAGTTCAATATAGCATTCCTAATACCTGGGAAAGCCTTACTCCATATCTTTTCCGATCACTGATCCATGATATATCCTTGATGGCCCAAGGCAAACTCTCGATTGCTATGGTCCGCGTGAACTATGTCTGTCGTGTTATGGGGTGGCAACTCAAAAAAATAAAGGACTCTGATGGATTGGCTAACTTAACCTGGCTGGCCGAGCAAGTAACATTTCCATTCACAATTATCTATCCGGATAACGATGCTGCTCTTCAGGATCTCGATCCTGAAACACGAAAGTTATGTAAGCGCATTCCTCCACATCGCCTAACAGGCATCACCATTGCCAGATATCTGAGTAAGCAGCCTTATAACTATGCTGTTGACTCATGCTTTTGTAAACAGCAGATCCCGGCAATTCGCATCGATGACGACGAGCTGTATTCAGCCTATAATATAGATACCTCGTTCAACCGGCTCACTTGCTCTTTGACAGCTCTTCAGTTTATCGAGGCTCGCTCCCTAATCGGCGGATCACTGGATCAACTTCCACTTCTGGCCGCTATCCTTTACTATCCGGAGCAGTACTCTTCTGATGGAGCTCATGCCCTTGCACACAAGTTTGTAAATCTGCCGACGGATGAGTTGACGGCTATCGCCTTTAACTTTCAGGCATTCGTTAATTATCTATTTACCAAAACCGAATTCAAGTTACTTACAGAGGCTAAGAATACCAAAGAGTCTGCCATTTCTACCGGTGCTCTTGAGTCTCTGTATAACTTGAGTTCTGATGGTCTTGGCGACGTTTATACCGTCGAGCGAATGAATATTCTCCAATACTTGACCATTCTTCGTAAGAAACTCATTGATACCGTCCGAAGCCTTCACTCAGCTAAGATGGAAAAGATAGACATTGCGAATGAAACCGGCTTACCCATTTACATAATAAATGATATACTATGATTCTGAAATTATTAAAGTACTTCGCTCAATACCCTCAGAAAGAAGGGGTGATCTCTATGTTTAGCAATGGGGCAAGCCAGTTCCCACAGTACTCCGCTCTGCTTGAGTACGTGAAAGGACTTCCGGCACCGCTCATGCCAGCACTTGAGAATCTTGTTTTCGGTCAATCATACGATGATGTAAAAAGGCGTGTGAATGATATCACGGGTAATTATCTCTTCATTGATTTTGGAGAATTCTCCTCGTCCCGGGATTCCCGAAACTCCATTTTAGACCAACAGAAGCTGGCGGCTACTATCGCCATGAAGCTCACCGACTCAGCCGATATGATCGAAGTCGCCCTTGCCTCGGATATCACCTTATCCCTTCTTGCATCTCTCCGGAAGAAACTCATCCTGGACTCTCGTGCGGAAAATTGCCCTTGGCTGGATAAGATATCCGATAATCACGATATCGTTCCTTTTGTTTCTCCGGAGTTTAAATCCATAGGCTGGACACTCATGTTCAGTTCCTCAGCAGCTGATCTTTTCGAAGTGAAGATACCACAATAAATGTCCTTTATTCGTTGCTGAGAACACTATACTTTTGAAATAAAAAGAACGCTATGGAACTTTTTCTTAGATCAATTTTAGACCATTTGTGCCATATATTTTCCACTTTCTACGGTTGGTTAGTGGCCTTATTACTTCTTATCTTCAATTTTTTTGCACCTGCCTATTATCCTTTTCTTATAGTATTTATCCTCATCTTGGTAGATTTAGGTTGGGGAATTGCAGTTTCACTGAAAAAGGGAGATTTTGCTTACTCGGAAGCTGGGCGTGAAACCTGCATCAAAATTGCAATATACGGATGTTGTTTAGGTTCGGTCTATATGATTGAACACATGTTCCATCCAGGCATCACCATCACTTCTGTTGCTGCGGCTGTAGCCGGAGCCTGCGAAGTTTGGAGTTTTAGTGCGTCCATGCTTATCATATACCCAAAGATGCCTTTCTTACGTATATTCCGTGCGCAACTTCGTGGGGAAATGGAGAAAAAATTAGGACGGAGTATTAATACATTTTTAAAATAAAAATATATGAAGCATTTCACAATTGCGGAATTATGCCGCTCAAACACAGCAGATCGATTTGGAATTGACAATCGATGCAAAAAAGAACATGTTGCGAACCTCACACAATTGGTGGAACATGTACTGGATCCACTAAGGGAGGCCTATGGGAAACCAATTACAATTAATAGTGGTTTCCGTAGTGAAGCATTGAATCGTAAAATCGGTGGTTCAGCCACCAGCGATCACATGAAAGGAATGGCCGCAGATATCACAGGTGGCAATCCCAACGAAAACCGCCGTTTATTCTACCTCATTCAGGAACTTGGATTACCGTTTGATCAACTCATCGATGAGAAGAATTTTTCTTGGGTCCACGTTAGTTATCGAGGGGCTACCAATCGAAACCAGATTCTGAAACTTTAAGATAGTGTAATCATGAATTTTGTTCATAATATATTGATTGTGTTGTTTATCTTACTCCTGATCGTGGGCTGTCGAAGTTCGCGATCAGGAACCTCACATTCCGATGTCCAAACTACCCACCTCAAAGAAACCCGGAAAGATTCCATAGACTTCAATGCAAAGTTTGCCCGCTACCTGCATGAGCAAGAATCTAACCTCGCCGTCCGGATCGTGGAGTACTTCCCTCCGGAACCTGGTGACACTGCTTCACATGGTCCGGTCAAATCTGTAACCGATATCGATCTATCTTCCAAAAGCAAGTCCGATTCCACAATCAGTCAGAAGCAGTTTATCGCCAGTTCCGATACCACCTCGGAGCAATCTCATGAAATAGTAAAGGCAGAAACGACCTATCAAGTGAAAGCCCAGTCTTGGTACGAGCCCTTCATTCCCTACCTTATTTTAATCCTCCTGGCTACCATTATTTATTACTTCCGTCGCAAAAACTAATCACTTTTTAGCTCAAGCTAAACAAAGCTAAGTAGCTGATAATAAAGAAGATATTACTACGTTGTGTGCGTTAATAGTGTTACCTTAGCTGTACAATAATAAAGGTAAATCATTATGAACGAACAAGTTACAAACATTCTCAATCAGAACATAACGAAGACAGCGAAAATACAACAGCTCCTTCTTTTAGGTTTAACCCGCCGCCAGGTAGCCGACTTGGTAACCAACGGAAACTACGGTTTCGTGCAAAACGTTTACAAAAAAATGCTTGAGGCAGGCACTTTTAACCATCAACCTGCATCTGCAATTCTTTCTGAAATAGACTACACTTTTAACCGCCGCTTCGGCATCGAGATTGAAGCCTATAACTGCGATAAACATCACCTCGCCTGCGAGCTTCGCGAGGCCGGAATCAACGTAGTAGTTGAGGGTTACAACCATGACACGCGCGACCATTGGAAGCTTGTAACAGACGCCAGCCTTAGCGGAAACAACACTTTCGAGTTGGTAAGCCCGATACTGCAAGGAGAGGCCGGACTACAGGAGTTACAAAAAGTTTGCTGGGTACTTGAGTATTGCAATGTAAAAGTGAATAACAGCTGCGGCCTACACATCCACATGGACGCTGCAGACTTTACCATCGAGACTTGGCGCAACTTGGCAATAACCTACCGCCGCCTCGAGCCGGTAATCGACGGATTTATGCCGAGCAACCGCCGCAATAATATCTACTGCAAAACTCTTTCCAATATATCTGAAAGTCGCATTCGGGAGGCCCAAAACATCACACAGCTACGCTCAGTCTTTGGAAACGCCCGCTACCACAAGCTGAACCTCGAAGCCTACGCCCGCCACCGCACAGTTGAATTTCGCCAACATGGCGGTACCACCAACTTCACAAAAATGGAGAATTGGATACGCTTTGCCGCAAACATGATTACCTTTGCACAACAAGGCATGGTTAACGCAGGATGCCAACTATCAAGCATTCCTTTTTTAACCGCTGACCAAAAAATATTTTTCAAACTCAGAACTAAAAAGTTAGCATAATAATGACAATAACCTACATTTTGCAGGACGGCGGTAAAATTACCGCCACCTGCGCCGCCGATTTTGTAACCAAGTTACGCGAAAGCAGCCGCTTCGATAGTGAATGTACCGACCAGGAATACATGTACCATTTTACCGACCGATTTCACGATCAGACCGGCCATGTGATCCGAGCCGATTCCCCAGAACACTTTTTGGAGGATTTGTCTACTTATGGTTACGTAAATGTTAAATAATCAATCTAATAACATTTTTGTTATTGAATTAATTGGATGCTAATAATAAAAATGTTATTTTTGCATTGTCATTAAGACAAGAGATCTCAATGAGTAATGACAAAGAGCTAAAGGCTCGGATAAAAGAGCTGGAAGAAGACCTGCAATTTTATCTCCGCAGACATCATCAACTGTCTTCAAGAAGCAGGAACATGAAAGCGGTGGTTGAAGCAGAAATCAAACGACTCGAAGAGGAAATCAAGAGTTTGGGTGGTAAGCTGTATTGACCAGAAGGAAAACCGCCCTTGTTGGCCACAAGGGCGGGATTCCTTTCGTTGGACTTAAAACTTTGTTATATGGATAAAACTGAACGTTTTTTTGAGTTGAAAGAGCTTTGGAAAAAAAGTGATGAAGCCCATCGTGTTGAAATTGACAAAGAAATTTCGGAATTGCTGGAATCAATGGATACAGAAGATGATGAAAGGCTTTTGGAAGGCGTCAAACAAGACTTTGCAAATATCCACAATAAATTAGAGGATGTTCGGCAAGAAGTATTGCGTGATAAAATGAAAGAAGTATTGCCAGCAATATCCGTCTCATACATTGCCCGTAAATACTTCGGTAAATCCTCTTCTTGGTTTTATCAACGCCTCAATGGTAACAAAGTAAATGGCAAAGAAGCTACTTTTACTCCTAATGAATTGAGTACATTGTCTGCTGCATTAAATGATATAGGAAAGAAATTAAGCGCTATGAGTGCTGTATTGTAACAATGCATCCTGGAAAGGAGCATCGTTTTTAAAAACACCAAAATTTGAGGGTAAAGTTCGTATAAAGAACGCTGAGTATTTATTGAATACTATTATTTTCCCTCTGATTAGAAGGCTTCCACGAGTTGGAGGCCTTTTTTATTTGTTGTTGGAAATAAATCTATTATCTTTGTAAAAATTAACGGCGGCAACGTATAAGCGGCTAATAAGCAAAAATCAAAAAAATGAAACACTTTTTTTTAATAGGTGAAGAGTTATCCTCTCTCCGTAAAAATGAAAAATTATCTATCAAAGAGCTTTCTGAAAAAAGTGGATTATCTGAAACTCATCTTGAAAGAATTGAAACAGACAGATATCCACTTAGAGTAAAAGAACTATTGACGTTACTTTATTGTATGGGATATGAATTATCATTTACCAAAAAAGTGCTTATCAATGATGAAGAAAAAGTTAATTTAGAGTATTTCAATAGGAATATTTCATATACTCCACTCCCTAAAAGACTCGTGTATTTATTAAACCAAAACCAAATATATACTTTAGGAGAGTTATTGGAAGCTCGAAAAACATCTGTAAAACTTTTAACGATAAAAGGTATCGGAAGAAAGTTCATGACTCTTATTGATGATGTCTTAGAGGAGTATAAACTCATAGAATTCTTAAAGGTATAACAAAATAAAGAGGTATTCCTCTAAGGAATGCCTCTTTTGTTTTTGTCAATATAGATATATAACTTTATTATAGGTATTATATCGTTTATAGCAGGACTCCTACTATCAACCCCAGCAAGAAACATACTAAGACAATGGCTGGTAAGCGATCAATAGATGTTTGTAGAGCAAATATGTATTCGTATAAGGTCGAAATTTGCTTCTCAAGTTTTATAATTTTCATTTCGTCTTTCATAACTAACTGATTTTGATACAAAAATAGAAATTAAAATTGAAATATAATGAAATATAATATTTGGAACTCTTTCATAGAGTCAGAAAAAAGTAAAGGCAAGCACAATTTGCAATTTCATTTATCTCGAGAGGATAAATGTAATATCTGTAGTGATTTATGTGCATATAAAACTACGATTAATGGAAAATTATATTTTATACAGTACATCGAAGGAAAAATACACTGGATTCACTATAAAAAGTGCTGGGATTCCGAGGTTTATCAATATATTTATGGAAGACTTAAATCTATAGCTATTGAGTGCAATTACAAGCAGTATTATAGCATTCTGTTGCAGTCAGCTACTCGAATAACTTGGAAAGAAATGGAAGAGTTATGCCCCAATATTGAGCTAAGCGATAATGACAGACGTTGCCTTTTGATACAGATTGATCCCAATCATGCAAAAGATATTATTTATGAAGAACTTAAGTGTAAAATACAAGAGTGGGGATTCAACTTCGTAGAAGATAAATTGGAAAGTGGTAGTCAATATAAAGGGCTACATTATAAACGCATAGCTGATAATGAGTATTTAGTTTTCAATACAGCTGCTTATTATCCCAAAATGCATATTTACGCCTTAGACTTATGGAGGTGCTACTATCACAATGAAAAGGAAATAGGGAAAAAAAATCCTACATCAATAGTAAAGATGGCACTCAGTTTTCAAATAGATCGTGACTATCATTTAATTAAAGAATATGTTGAATCTAAATAAATATGTAATGAGAAAAGTACTATTTATCTTTGTGCTGATAAGTTTGGCCTTGTCCGCTCATGCACAACTACGCACTGTTTATTGTGAAATGGTAGGTACAGCCGCCTTTTCTGGAAGTAGCATAAAAATTTCTTTTGATTTTGGAAGCCAGGGTTATTATTATAGAGCTTCGAGTGATAATCAAATGGTGGATGATAATGGTAAGATTATGCCTTTTTCATCAATGATTGATGCTCTAAACTTTATGGCAGATCGTGGCTGGAAACTTCATACGGCTTTTTCTGCAGCTGTGAAAGGCCAGGGCGGTGCCGAAACTTACCGGTATATATTATTTAAAGAAATCGGTAACGGTGAGTCCATTATGGATGGAATAAGGCTTCTTGGTGAATATAAGCAAGAACGGAAAGAAGAGAAGGAACGAAAACAAGCAGCGGAAGAAGAAAAAAAAGGCACTTGGGATGATGTCTATAAATAATAAGAAAAGCGGAGCCTAAAAACTCCGCTTTTCTTATGTCTGTCTCTGTCGATTTTAATCATCTTCACTGAATAATGATCGCATGCCAGTGACCGCTTCTGATGTTAGCGATTTACGTACCGCTTTTTCATGTTTCAAAGCTCTATCAAGTTCCAAGTATCGTTCAAAATCTTCGCCTGTTTTCTGGGGCTTGTCTTTCAACTCATCCAGCTCTTTCTGAAATTTCAAAGTACGCTCAAATGATTGCTCACGTTGAACATGTTTTCCGAAAAGGAGGTTTTCAATAGTGGAATAGACCCATACTTCAAAATCTGGGGACAGCCATGCCGCAAACTTGAGTGCTAAGATGCGGTGCATCCATGTGCCACTTTTTTGCCGGGGGTTGACCAAATCGCTCTCCGAATTGATGCCTAAATAATCGGAATTCCGATTATTTAGACACGCTCTAATGAAATTTTTCGTTGAGTCATTTTCCATGAAATGCCCAACATTTTTCCCGAACGGCTTTGCCATTTCAGTAGCATTAATCATCATACCATTGTTTTTTTCCAATGCAAAAGTGATTGGATTTTCTTCAAATACACAAATTTTTGTTTCCATTTTAGATAATGTTTGGATTAATAAAAAGTAAAACAGGTGCAAATATAATATAAATAATTGACAATCAAATAGTTATACTTGATATTTTAAAATAAATAGTAAAAATATAGTGTTTTATTTTGCTGATTGTGATGTGATATTGAAAGTTTTTATGCTTTCTTTTTGCACTTCCAAAATAAATTCCCATATTTGCAGTGCCAAATAACTCACAGTGAATCTGTGCCGATGAGCTCCGGTTAGATGCTCAATACGAAATTGGGCTATTTTTATGTCCATAGGTCTGAATTTTCAGATTAATATACGAAATTGTAGAAGTAACCTTAAGGTTTACGAATACGGCTGTCTTTTCCTGTCATTTTATAATGCTCTTCGGGGATTATACTGTGAGTTGTTTGGCGACACGGGAAACTGGCAGCCGTTCTTGCATCTATTTGGGTGCAAGAAAACTTGCCAGTAACAGCCAAACAATTCACAGTATATGAAAACTTTAACCCAAGGCACGTCTTCCGTGTCTGTATCCCGCTCAACGCAGGATTGTAACACGCTCCAAGAGCGTTATTACCGCAGTCTATGTGACTGCGAAGTTAAAACCACTTCCGACCGTTGGTACATTGCTACCATTGCCAGCATCTGCGCTACATTTATCTGTTTACCCTGCATCTTAGTTGTAGTTTATTGCTACCTTATGGCGCAAAAATCAAAGAGAGGAGGTTCCAAATGATGTTCTTCATCCACCATGTGCAAACCTATTCCAACGTCAACAAAAAGGGGCGGGAAATGTGCGAGTTTGCGAAAGCTTTCGATCGTCTGTTGATCACTGATCAATGTGCTCTGGACTCTTTGAAGTGTTCCTTTGAAGCAAAAGTCAATGAACTCAATCAGAAGTACCCCAAAACAAAAGCTATTACCTTTAGTGCCGGTGTCTTCGATTCACAAGATGGTCAGTTCAGTGTAAGGGTAGGCAACGATGACAATCAGTCTGTTTGCTTCATCTCTTACGCTTCAGTGCGTGGTTATTATAGCTTTGGCGAAGGAATGCTCAAAACTCAAACTCTTGTAACTCCAGGTGTCTGCCGTATTTGCGGATGCACTGAAAATGATCCATGCTTTCATCCCGATCATGGAACCTGTTGGTGGGCCGATGAGTCTCAGACCATCTGTTCCCATTGTGCGGATCCGGAGATATCAGCTGATCCTGCCACTGAGCATTGCATTAATTCGAAAGGAGGTAAGCAATGACTACCAATGAGGACAATAAACTCTATCCTATTAATATTGATGGAGCACAAATCTCTTCTTCTTCCATTGAGTCCATCAAGTTCATGCAAGACCAGAACTATGTTTGTGCTATGATATCCAATGTCGATGAAGTAATTGATATTATATTGGAAGAAACATTTCCATATGGTAAAGATGCCGATACTCAACGTCTACATATCGTTCGCAATCTCCGTGAAATTAGTCGCCATTTATCAACCTTTAAATTAGATAACGATGAAAAATAAAGAACAAACTATCACAGATATTAGTATTCACGTTGCAGCCTTGTCTGCATCATTCAAGCCGGCGCCCGATGCCCGTCATACGACTCATTGGTTTACCACCGATGAAGTCTTCGACGCCATCCGTCGCATTGATCCGGGTGCTCAGATCACCAAGGATCAAGTTCATCAAGCCATGCACGATGCCGGCTACCGGTACCAGAACCGGCCCGGATCCGCAGGCTTAGACTTCCGCTGGATGCTCCAGGCGAAAGAAATATAGTAGAGAGAATCCCGGGAAACTATAACCGCATTAGTTACACAAAAGATACCAAGTTTCCCGGGGTTATCTTGCTTATGTCGAATAAATTGTCTATTTTTGGATAAAGAAAAATTGCTAATATGTTATATCTCGTTTACATAGTGATTGTATTGCTTCTGATGCCGATGATTTCCATTCATTCATCGGTTGATAAACTCTTCTACATTATCTTGTCGTTGGCTCTCCCCATCGTCGGTATCTTTATTTATTGGATTATTTTCCGCCGATAACTGTCCTTTTTCTATTCTCTTTTCCGCCTTACTTTCGCTGTAAATAAGCAGCGAATATGATTACAGACGAACTTATTAGAACCCAATTTGTCAATGATGTCATGTCTCGTGGCATTAGCAAGATATACGAAACACAAGAAAATGTAGTTCGTACATATCTCCATACCCGTTCGGGTAATCTTTTGGCTCACCTCGCGCGCCGCCCGTTTACTTCACAGTCTTCCGACTCCAAACAAGTCTACTACATGCGCATCTTTCCCTACCTTCGTTTCTTGGATATCAACTACCGTCGTGGTAAGGATCGTATATCTCGGCATATCCGGAGCAATCTGGCTATCTACAATCGTGTTGTATGGGGAGTACTTTATCATGAGACTTTCCCAGAAATCCAGTATGGATTTACCGAAGAAATCCGCAACTCTATCCGTAAGAAACTGGAAGAATCACTCCAGAATGAACAATCTAACAGTTAATTGATATGGCAAAAAAGCACCTATCTGAAGACGAAATCAAATACATCATTTCTGCCGAAACAGATAAGGCACAAAAGGAAATTTATGCTCTTTCTAAGGCAACAAAGGACCTCAAACAGCAACAACGTGAACGCCTTAAGTCCATGATTGAACTTGAATCCAAAGGCAAAAAAGAGAGCGATACTTATAAGAAATTGGCAGCAGAGTACAAGGCCTACGGCAAACAGATATCCGACAATAACAAGCGGATGGGCGAACTCACCCGCAAGCTCGATGTCAACGTCCTCTCGATGGCGCAACTCAAGAAACAATCCCGGGACCTGCATCGAGAACTGGACAATGTATCCAAGGCATTGGATCCGGAACGCTATGCACTCTTGGAGAGCCAGATCAAAAAAGTCGATGAGCGTATGAATGAGCTCAAGGTCAGTGCCAAAAGTCTGCGTGAAATATCCACTTCCGAAACGGCTTTAGCGGCCATGTCAGGCATCGTATTTGCCAAGTTGGCCGAGAAGGCTGGAGAATACATTCAGAAGATGAAAGAAGTTATTGCGGAAGGTATTGAAATGGCCGAGTCTGCCGATGGTGTGAAGAAGGCTTTCGATGCGCTCGATGACGGGACTATCCTCAATAACTTACGTAAAGCTACCAAGGGAACTGTCACCGATCTTGATCTTATGAAGGCTACTGTACAGGCTAACGACTTCCGGATCCCGCTTGAGGACCTTGGCAAATATCTGCAGTTTGCCCAGCTCAAGGCACAGCAAACGGGCCAGTCCGTTGACTATATGACCAACTCCATTGTTACAGGTTTAGGGCGTAAGTCCGTCATGATCTTGGATAACCTTGGCTTATCTGCCGCCGAAATCAATGAGCAAATGTCTCAGACAGGCGATTTCATGTCAGCAGTTGCAGCTATTGTTGATAAACAGCTTGCAGCTGCAGGAGATAATTATGTATCTTCTGCCGATCGCGCTCAGGCAGCCACTGTTCGTTTTCAAAATGCACAACTTGAACTTGGTGAAACCTTGCTGCCAATCAAAGAAAAATGGGATGAATTCTATTCCGGTGCATCAGTTTCCACAATGGAACTCATCGGCTGGATCGTTAAACATCGCAAGGCCCTTATTCTCTTGGTAACGGCCTACACCTCCTATATAGCGACACAGAAACTTGCGACAATATGGAATGCCAAACATGCACAAAGTACACTTAAGTCGGTTGCTGCCGAGAAGCTCCACGCATTGCAACTTGGTTTATCCAAAAAAGCATTTCTGGCCAAGTTAATCGTTTTAGACCTTTACAGAGGACGATGCAATTTAGCTACTGCAGCTACTGAAATGTTTAATCTTGTGCTCAAGGCTTCACCACTCGGAATTGTTACGACATTAATAACCACCGCTGCCGCTGCTTTCATGCTCTTTGGCAATCGAACAGATAAGGTCAATACCTCTGTCGAAAGTCTTAATAAACGCCTTCTCAGCGAGCGGACTGAACTGAACAATATATTCAACGAACTCGAGAAAACCAACCCAAGCACCAACGAACGCATCGAGCTTGTAAAAGAACTCAATGGCAAGTATCCGGGCCTTTTGGCAAACTATAACCTCGAAAAAGCCTCCCTCAAAGACATAACGAAGGCTCAAAATGAAGCCAACGCAGCCCTTACCAACCGCATTGCCACCGAAATGAAAGCTCAAACAACGGCTGACTATGTGCAAAAAAATATATCTATTCAGATGGACAGAATAGAATACCTCATGTCCGAAGCTTCACGTCAGATAGGGAAAGATGTATATTCAAAGTTTAGCGGATCAATAGAAAAGGTACTCAATGATTCTAAAACCGATTTATCTGACTTTTGGAATACGTTCGGGAAATACTTCAGTTCAAACCTCGGAAGTGATGCAATGACCAAATTCCGAGACCAGTTTCTCGCTCTTCGAATTGATCAGCGAAACCTTGCTACCGGTGTTGATGAGATCAATCGTAAGTATGAACCCTATATAAAGGCAATCAAAACCACGGTAAGCCTCTCCGATGAAGAAATCAAAAAACAAGTTGAATCCACCTCAATCATTAAAAAGCTGGAGAAGCAAAAAGAAAAGGTGCAAAATACCTGGAAGGAAGATACCAAAGAAAATATTATCTTGAAGAACAAAGAGATAGAACGCTTGGATGAAGAAATCAAAAAATATAAGGAACTCGGTTCCGCAAAATTGGCTGCTGATGCCAAAAAGAAAGCTGATACTGCAGCTGAAAAAGCTCGAACAACAGCCGAAAAAGAGCAAAAGGCCAAAATATCTACCGAACAGGCCGCTGTGAAATCCCTCGAAGCTCTCCGCGAAGAAGACTTGCAGAATCAGCAGAAGACGTACAACGATTCTCTGGCTGCTCTGAACTCGGCCCAGTCCACCGGTAAACTCACCAAGCAGCAGTACGAAATGATGCTGTTGGAGCTGAACAAACAGAATGCCGACGCCCGTCTCAAGATTGAGCAGTCCTATTATTCTGATGCCCAATCGATGGCCCTTACTGATGCCAACACCAAAGAAGACATCGTCCGAAAATCCAATCAGCGTGTTATCAATGCTGAAAAAGAAGCCAATGTTACTCGTGCTGCTCTGCAGACCCAGTTGAATGAACTTATCAAAAGTTTTAAGGATCAATTCAAACTGACTACTGTCGATGAAGATTATGCGATGCAACTTGAGGTGCTCAAGGCATCCTATCAGGCCCGGAAGGAAATGGCCGAAGAGAATAACCTCGATACCACTGAGCTTGACAAAGCCTACTATCGTGCCAAGGAGCAACTCGAATCCGAATATCAGCAACGTCTCCTGGCTATTCGCAATCAATACGGGCTCACAACTCAGCAGGAACGTCATAATGCAGAGTTAGAGCAATTGAAGATCGCACGTGCTCAACAACTACTCACTGAAGAAGAATACGAACAGGCTGTCCAAAATCTCAAGCGAGACAGTTATAAAAAACAGTTTGATTATTATGCGGATCTATTCTCCAATGCTATTCAGTCTTTACAACAAGCTGAAATGGATCAGATCGACGCCAAATACGACGCTGAAATAGAAGCAGCCAAGGGTGATGCCGATGAAGTTGAACGCCTGGAGAATGAAAAGGCTCAGAAGAAACTCGATATCCAGAAAAAGTATGCTGATGTCAATTTTGCAATTAAAGCCTCTCAGATCATTGCCGATACAGCTGTAGCCATAATGAAAGCACTTGGTGAACTTGGACCAATTGCTGGTCCTATTTTTGCAACTTTGATGGGAGTTACTGGTGCTGCTCAATTAGCCAGTGCCAAAGCCGAACGCGATAAGGTCAAGAATATGACTCTCTCCGGAAGTACATCTTCCGGAGCTTCCACCGGTGCCCGCGTCGCCACCGGTCGTCAGGAAGGTGGTAAAATAGATGTCCGTCGTGCCCAGGACGGCAAACTCTTTCCGGATACGGATTATGATCCGGATGCTCGTGGTTTCATAGATCATCCTACCGTTATAGTAGGAGAGGGGCCTGCCGGCCAATCAAAGGAATGGGTAGCCAGCAATGCTGCCGTCGAAAATCCCACTGTAGCACCTATCCTGGATATCCTGGATAAATCCCAGCAAGCCGGCAACATCCGCACACTCGATCTTAACCAGGCCATTCGTGCCCGCATGGCCGGTTATGCTTCCGGCGGATCAATAAGTAAGACGTCTTCAACTCCGGATCCGACACCTGCTGGCAACTCAGGCACTGCACTGCCGCCAGAACTCATGGAGAAGTTGGCTCGTTCCATCATCCATCTTGATGAGTATGGAGTACCGGCTTCAGTTGTTCTTTCCGACATCGAGCGGAAGACAGAACTTCGCAATCGTTCTCGTTCCATTGGATCCAAAAAACAAGCATCATGAAAATAGTCAATACTAAAGCTGGTCAAGCCTATCACCTCACTCCTGGCACTCAACTTGAAATCGAACGCCCTAACCTCTTTTTCAATGAATGGGGTGAACAATCCTTGCCAACTGATCTTCCGGATACGGACTTGAACCGTCAGCTTACCAATTATCCCGATTGTATGGCCAACAAGAACAAACCTTCAGCCAACATCGACTGTAGCATCCAGGATGGAGATTACTTCATGCCCTGCCGGCAAGCCATTTTATCAGCAAAACGCTATGAGAAGATTTCTACTTCCTTCTACATGAATGAAGGCTCTTTTCTTGCCAGGATATCAGACGTTGCTCTAACCGATATCTTTGGCGATGAAGTTATTCCAGGAATCACTACTGTACAGCAAGGAATTGACTTCTGTTGGTCCCTTCGCGATAATTCCCATCCTGATTATGCTATTTTCCCAATAACAGTCAACTTGGATGGCGATCGTCGATATGTCAACCGCATCAACTATATGAATGCTGAAGGAACTTGTATAGCCAGTAATGCAGGCCAAGGGAGCTATCGTTTTTACAATTCTTTCGAACGAAAAGAAACCGTCAATAATCGTATTATTAAGCTTGAGCCAGGTTATTACATTTCACCATTCATTCGTGCTGCATACCTGTTGCGGCGTATCTTCACTTACTTCGGTTATACCTTGCTCGATCATTTTCTTACCACGAGTGAACCTTTCAGTAAGATGGTCTTCATCAATAACACCATAGACTCTTTAGTTAATGGCACTATAAGGCTTTCGCACCTGGTTCCCGATTGTATGGCCAACACCATTCTTGATGTGTATCGCAAAAAGTTTTGCTGTGAGTTTATACCTGATGAAGTCGCACGTACTGTACGAATAGAATTGTTCAACGACATCATAGATTCAAAGCCAACAGTCGATTTAACACCCTACCTTGCATCCCAACCAGAGGAATCTTTTCCCGGCTATCAACAGCTCAAACTCTCTTCAGAAACTGTTATTACAGAAGGCAATACCTACGATGCTACATACGAACTGGAGGCAAAATATCCTGAGGCCTGGTACAAAGAGGCTGATGGTAGCTATTGTCGTACAGGATATGCAGATAGTACTATTGAAGAAAGGCTTTCCGATGGTAATATACCCTATTATGCCGGCGGTCCTCTCAAGGCCTATGAAGTTAAAGTACCGGACTGTGTTTTTTGTTTATCATATCTTGCCTTTCCAGGTCTGCCAACAACCAACAGGGGCAACATGAAAAGAGGAGAAACAGCACCTTATATTGGTGATGGCCGCACACTCAATTCAACGATTGATGGTGTCCCTGTAGAAAGCTCCGTTGAAGACGCTACAGCATCAGATGATGATGTTGTAGCGAACAATCCGGATCAGAAACCGATCTTAGCTTTCGTGCAATATAGTTCTAATTATGCGATCGGGACCAATCATGATTTATTGGGTAAATGGGGATATTCCCTGTTATACAATGGCCCTATTGGAATTTTTGAGAAATTCTATCGGAAGTTCGATAACATGCTTCGGAACTCTATGCATAAGGTTTCTGCTGATCTATTGCTCCCAAACTCTCTGAAAAACTCTCTGCAGGTTCATCACAAAGTTTCTCTCCAGGGAGTTGAATTACTTTTCAATATCTTTAAATACACCATTGGTGGTAAATCGGAACCGGTTACATCCGAACTGATGACAACTTCACTCTATGAGCCATTGTCCTTAGCCAAAGCTGAATCTGAACGTATGGTCCGGAACACAGAATACAAATGGATGATTGTTTCTTCTACTACAGAAGTCAGTGAAGATGAATATGTTGCTGCCGGGTATACTATCAGTGAAGATAAAAGAAATCAGAATACAATTCCGGCCATTTATCCTTTACCACCAACCAAGGCTATTTACGATGCTGGAGGTACTTATTATCATCGTTCTTATTATATATATTATACAAGTCGAACAGGTGGAAAAGTTTATTATCGCATAGATTTATCCCTGCGTCCAGCGTTATTCTCAGAAAAGGATCCCAATGAACGTCCTTCACGCCCAACGACAACTCCTACTTGATTTGTCCTTTAATTAACCCCTCTCTATCTCTAATTTTGGCATAAAAAGAAATCAATATGACTATACTGCAGCAACCTGATGCTTTATCGCTATCTCAGAATCTAAAGGAATTCCACATCTCTTCAGATGTCCAGGTTTCCTTTATTCTGAAACAAGGTGGTGTGGAAATCTTATCTCAGCGTTACGATCCTTCCGCAGATGGACATATCACAATAAACCTGCGTGATATCGTCCATGCCCGGCTATCTTACCAGCTGATCGAATCAGGACAAGTATATGAGCAATCCTCACTTGCCTCAGATTTTACAGCCATGATTAATGACACTACATTAACCTTCCGTGTCATCCGCTCCGGTATTGACCGCCTGGCCGATTCTGCTGCCAATTTCCTCACGCAGAATTTCCTCACATGGCAGCCATCAATAAAGCCGGTTACCTATTATTCTCCGGAGTTCCTGACTTACTATGCCACAATACCTTGTGTGGCAAAGCTTCGCGCATACTTCACCGATACTTCCGGATCCGTGATATCACAAACCGACTACACAGTTGCTGAAATGGTTGCCGGCATCGCATACACTATACCTCTGCAGTATTCTGTAGTTGCCGGTTGGCTTGACCATAAATTGCCAGCCTATTATGATATATGGGTTGAAAACCTAACCGGTCAGCGTCTCACATACATACAGCGTTATTATGCTGAAGACATGCGTACCGAGCAAGAGCAGTGGATCCTCTTCGAAAATTCCCTCGGAGGTCTTGACACCTTCCGTGCCTACGGTACTACAACATTCAGCGGTGAGCATACACATAACCTGGCAGAAATTGACGAAATTTCTCAAGAGTACCGTGTCGATACCGAACGAAAGTTTCAAAAAAACACCGGCCATTTGAATCAGGATGAGCGCAAGTGGTTACTTGACTTTTTCCCCTCCCAGGCTAAGTATCTTTATGCCGGTAACTACCTGCGTCAGATTGTCGTAACAGAAAGCAATGTCAGCTACACTGACCGTGCTCTTCCTTCCAATTACACATTTACATTCAAATATGCTGATGCCCGTCCCTTATTAAACCTCCCCAGAACCGATATTCCAGCAGATGTTCTCAGCATCACTGTTCCTGAAGTCGGTTCTTTTACAGTGCCCCCTCGGCTTGCTGAATTTCCTCGCCTTCCACTTTCCGAGGGGGCACTCTTTCCAATTCAAAACCCATACTCCGAAGAATGGGGTATCACGACCGCTGAAGCTTTTGCCACTTTCGTTGGTCAACAGCTTGCAGAGTTTGCCGGATCCGGAGGTGGTATTGGCCACCAGCACCGGAATATCGACCTCTTGAACCTTCTTAGCTACGTCGCAGAATATCTGTTAGTCAACAATAAGAAGATCAAAGCCGGTTATGCTGATATAGCAGGTGATATCGAAGGTGATAAGTACATACACAAAGATCGAGTTGATCGTACCGATTATCTGCTACAATTTGGTGAGTTTATCGACTCGCTAATTGCCGGTAAAGGAGCTGGCATATATCCTGATGGACGTGCGCAATTTAACAGCTTGGAGATTCGGGACTCATTGACAGTTTTGCCTTATCATAAACGAAATTCATGCTATGGCCGGGGATTTCTCTTTCTCTGATTGTGGCGCCATTGAAAAGGTTGAATTGTTGGACGATGGCACTTATCGGCTTACTATGGAGAAACGCACAGATACAGATTGGACCACATTAGAGGAAAACGACGTATTATGTTCTATCGTTAATTCGCTGTTGATCGGAGGTACCGACTACTATACTTCTTGGTTCAGACCAGTATCGAAAAACCGCAATGATAATACTTTGACTGTAGTTCTTTATCCCGACAGCGAAGTACCGGGCGGCAAGAACTACCCACCGGTTGAAGGGTATAATGTAACTCGTAAAGGTAATGCGAAAGTTCCGGATGCTGGTGAAGCTCCGAACGAGCGTGCTCAAAGCTGGCTGATATCTTCCCGTGAAGGCAGGATCATGTTTTTGCAGAATGTGTTTAAGCCGATACTCGAAGACTACAACTATGCACTTACCCTTGGGCGTTTCCCCAATGTGAAGATGATAGAGAAGCTTCCTATCGGCTCTACTGACGTCGGTGTAATGTCGAAGATAGGTGTTTTTGAGAAAATCTATGAAGCCGACTGGAACGGAACGATTATTCCTAAAAAAGTGGATCGAGGTGAATGGTCTTTGGAAACCGCCCAGGGAGATGAACCTTACCGATTTGTAGACTATGAAACTCTTTTAGAGAATCAGAAGGTAATAACTACACTGGAACAGCATACTGCTTATCATTATGGCTGTAAATGGGGATGCCTGATTGATAAAACGACTGAAGAACCTAAATGGAACTCCGCTGGTTGGGTATTGCTCGAAGGGGATAAGAACTATTACCTAGAGTTTACTTCTACTGCCGGTTGGCAGTTCTTCAAAAACGGTGTGAATACCGATATTGCTGCCGTTGTGAGTTATGGTAACCGTGATATCACCAATGTCCTTATGGCTACTATCGGTGTCGAAGTGGAGTGGTTACGGGATACCGGGAATATCCCTGCCGATAACAGTTGGAAGCCTGTCTATGTGGACGGACAGAAGCATGTTATCCGACTGACTTCCGTTGACATGGGGAGCGAATGGGGGCTTTCAGTTAGAACGGTGAAGTTCATCTGCCGGGTATTCATCCCGGTGGGCGAAGATATTGAGACAGTAGAAAATTATGTTGGATTTAGAATTTGAAAGTTATGGGATTAGAAAAAGTTTTTCCTTGCCTTGTTGAATACCGGTACAAGTTCTTGGGACTTATACCGTGCCGTAGAATGACAATTGTTATTCAGAGAGTCGGTGGTAAGAGCCTTGAGGAGTTGGTAACAGAAAAAACAGGGCATAAGAAAATAACTATAATAGACACTTATTAAAATGGCTATACAAACCCAACCCAAAGACGTACAGGTACATATTGATCCTTATTCTTTCCTTGCGGAGATACAGGTTCTATCCGGTAATCCTGTGCAAAACTATAACAAGGATACGAACGACTATGAACCGGATCGCTCGCTTATCCCTTGCGTACTCATGCCTTACATTTCGGTTCAGGACCCTGAGAGACTGATGAACGGTAGCCAAGCGATTACCGGTGCCGAATGGTATGAAGGTGCTCCAAAGGCAGACGGTAGCAATCGTATCGTAAATAACGATGATTATGTCGTGTCCGCAACAGGCAAACCTACTTATTCTTTGACGGTGAAAAAGAATGTGGACTACAACAGTCCAATAGAGCTACACTGCATATTCTCGATTACCGATAAGCGAAAGAATACTCAGGAAAAGTTTGAGCGTAGCACTGTACTCCGGACGAGTATTTTTGACTCAAACAATTATTCGCTGAAGATCAACCGGCCAAAAGGATGGACTATAAACCCGCTCGAAGTAATACCGAATAGTAAAGGAGAATGGCTTTATTCGATCACAGCTCAGGTGTATTCTGGTGAAGATATAGTATCTGATGCCAACGCAGCTTATTGGTGGCAGGTTCTTGACGGTACGACGTGGAGAGACTTTTCAGAAGATGAGTTAGATGTATTCGTTTCTGGTAAAAACGCCAATGGTACCTGGGGGAAAACTCTTACACTGGATGCCCGGTTCTTCAGGAATATTTCAGTCCGTGTTCGTGGTGCTTACTATAGCGGTATGCGTCCATCTTCTCCGACTTCGGACGAGATGCAGGCGACGACTTCCATCAAAGTGGAGATGCCGGGGACATTGCGTGCCGACATTCGGCAGACGAAAGGCATTAAGATCAACTCTCGCATGAATACCACTGTAGGTTACGAGTGTATATTGTCGTATAACAAGCAACTGATTGACAGTAGCAAGGATAGTCTATTTGTGATTGACTGGTATGCAAAATCCGCCAAGGCTGGTAGTACAGCAAAAAATGTTGGTCGTGGAAGAACGGTGGAGTTTATCCCTTCGACCTATTCGTTTGATCCTTTATATCCCATATCGATATATGCTGCTGTGAAAATGTATGCGGTAACGGCATTGGTGACTACAAGCGATAATAAAGTCCTGACTACAAGTGACGGCAAATTGATTATAATATCTAAATATGAATAGCTTATGAATTATCTGTTAGTGAAACCTGAAGAACTGGACGGGCAGGGTTACGATTACAAGTATGCGGAACGTATTCCGGACGGCCGTGTAATCCTGCCGCTCAGTGCTTTGAAGGTGCTTTCCAATTTCAGCCCTGAAATCCTTTCGGATGACAAGTTGAAAGTGCTAATAAAAGAGCAAAAGGAGAGCGGCCTTTATGATCCTCCCCAAGAAGATGAGGGCAACAATAGTGAAGAACCGGTAACTGGTGAAAGTAGTAGTGATAGTGAATCTCCGGAAGAAGATATCACTACTGAAGAATCGGCCGAAAACCCAGTTGAACAGGAAGGGGGTGAGGTATGAATCTTGAAGGAAGTTTTACACTTATTGCTTTAATGGATGGTACTACCATCAACGGAACACTTCGTGTAGAAGGCACTCCGCTTGTACAGAGGTATAATAAAGGGACGGTTGTTTTTATACCGGACTTTACTGCACTACCCGAAAACGGCCGTCCGACTGTCGTTGTTATTCTGCGTGATATTTCTAACGGTAGCATTCTTGTACCCAATACGATTGAGTATCGTTACAATGACTTGTTACTGACATTTGACAATAACGGTTTGTCTACGAACTCCGGTATGGTCGGTTATTTCAAGAAAATAGACGCTTACAGTACTACCATTGGTGGAGCTACTTATAAGGTACCGGCCCTGCGTGTAATGAAGAATCTTGTACCCATCTCCGGGTATGACAATGACCGGATCACTGTTTCAGGTACTGTTGAAATCTCCGGTTCCTCTATCGGTTTCAATGCGTTGTCCAAGGAGGTTGTCATTCAGGAATCCACCGGCAACCAGTACGATGCCTTGATTTCGAATAACAAGGGGTCTCAGCTTCTTACGGCCGGGGAGTCGTTAACCGATACAGTCCGTATCTTTAAGGATGGCGTTGAAGTCACTGACTACACCGGCTTTACTTTTCAGTGGGTGAAAATGCTTGGAGCAGGTGACACGAACTGGGGTACATCTCGCACTCAAGTGGTTTCTACCAATGATGTGGATAACGTACTTAAATTGCGCTGTGATGTGAAGAAAGACGGCTCATTAGTCGCCTCCGGGTATGATGAAGTGACTGACTTTTCCGATCCATACTATACGATCATCAAGATTACCGGCATTAGCGGTAATACAGTAAAGAAGGGTGAAACGGCAACGGTCACTCCTGTTGCCGCAAAACGTAGCACGGGAGAGGAAGTTCCATCCCTGATTAAGAGTTGGACATTCTCTCTGAAAGACAATGCCGGTGCCGCATTTATTTTGACGGGAAAGGATTCCGCCACATTTACGGGAACCAATGCAAAGATTCCTTTTGAGGACATGGTTCGGGCTAAAATGGGCCTGTCAGGCTCTATTAGCGGGGTTGCATAAATTGTATGATATGATACTAACAGGAACATTCTACTTAATAGCCGAAACGGAACGCCTTTGGATTGGTGTCAATCCTGAGACGGTATCTTTGGATGCTAATAACGTACAGGCTGCACCGTTACAGGTCCGGTTTTGGGCCGGTGAAGGGAGTAATAAGGTGGCTATGTCTGCTTATCTCACGTTCAGGGTTGAAAGTGTTGTAGGGAGTAGTGTCACGAAGTTGTTTGAGGACAAACCTGTTTCAAAGGTCAGTTCTTATGACTACACTATTCCTTCAGATCAGTATGCTACCGCTAACCGTATCAGTATCTATGCTTATGAGGATGCTGCACGGACGAAAGAGATTGATAGCAAGCAGGTGAACATTATTGCCGCCAATCCTACGCCTTTTCCACGCTCGGATGATTGGAACGTGGAAAATGTGTATAAGAACGGAGAGTATCTGAAGCAAGACAATGTGCTGTACATGTGGACCAGCCGCGTTTCTGGAAATACGGAGATTAGCCCGAAGGAATGGATTGAAGCTCATCAAGAGAGTGGACTGTGGACGCCTTATCCTTACGACAAGTTAATTGCGGCCGAGATTGCTCTCCTTAATTTCGCTTTGATAGGCTCGGCTGTATTCCAGGATGAATATATGATATCGCAGCAGGGTGTTGATGCATCGGGCAATCCTACCAATGATTTCCGAAAGTTTGGTACGGAGGATTTTACTCCTAATCTGCTTTTGAATTTTCTCACAGGGTTATTTAAAGGGAACAAAGTTGAACTGACAGGGCAGATTTCTACCGCTTCTGAAGGTAAACGAATCGTTATTGATCCGGTCACTAATAGTATTTCGATGTATGATTTCCTTGGAAATCTTGTTGGAAAGATTAGTTTTTCTACGATAGAAGATTATACTACTCCTGTAATCGAACTATATGATATGACTCCAACTGGTTCTTTGGGTGGCAAGACGACAATTCTGCCTGGTAGTATTACGTTTAGTTCTTTATATTTAGGCGATAATTATACTGTTAATATATCTCCACAACGTATTCTATTTAGAAAAAATAATGTTACAACTAAAGAATATGGCAATAGTTAATTGCTGTATGAAAATTTATAATTACAAAACGAGATTAAAAATTAAATGTTAAATTGGGCTGATTTTCTTGATAGAAAAAACGCCCGTTAAAAATACCATATATGGAAAAAGTTTATTTGAAGGACTCAGATGTAGTGAACGAATTAACAGATGTGATTCCCGTGGCTACGACTGAGAAAAACGGGCTTAACCCTGCCAGTGATGTAAGGAAGGAAAAGATGATCGCAACCACAACTTCGAGAATTGTGTATGAAGGGGCATCCTCAACAGCAATATCCACCTCCTTACTTATCAGCCTCGCTGCCTTCGGTGGCGGACCGATGACCCTATTTTATATGGCCATCAATAGATCAGTCGATATTTTGAAGGCGCCTGCGATAATTTTAAATCGGATAGGTGGGGCGAATGCTCCGACAACTCCACGATTTAAGATATGGAGTAACGAAAACACCGGTTTTTTCAAAATTATATTGGAACGCACGCAATATACGCCATCTATATATATAAAGATTCTGAATACTACTATACCTTATAATGACATTACACCTTTATCAGTTGCCAATCAGGAGGAAGTTGATGCAGCAACGTATATTGATGTTACATGAATAATAGGGGCATTATGCCCCTATTATTCATAAAACGGCTATTTCAGTATAACTATCATCCACGATTAACTTCATTCTTTCAACTGTTTTATTACCTAATATATTGAAACTTTCGGCATCTGAAGTCGCTGAATTAGCCGTTGAAACTAAATATATGTCAAGATAACCATTCTCTTTTTTCCAATAAATTTTAAATGGCATTTTCGAGTTTAGATTAGTTATGAATATTTTGGGAGCGTTTGACGTATCATTTTGCACATTATACATACTCAGTACAAATAAGAAAGGGGCCTGTACATATATTCCATGTACGATAAAGGAGGCTCTTTCCCATGAAGTAAATTTCCCAATTTTAATTGCATTGTAATAATAACCATATAGTAAGGTTTGGTTTGTACGCTTTTTATCAATACTGGACATAAGCCCTTTTTCTTTTTCAGTAGCAACATTCATCTGTTTCCTGATTTCTTCCGCTATACCTACATCACTAATCAATATCTTTTCCATATATGCTATTTTTAACGGGCATTCTTTATACAGGAAAATTACCCAGCAAAAACACAATAGTCAGTTGAGTAAAAAACTGTGAGTTATATTGCCCGTTAAAAGTGTAAGATATGGTAATAGAAAAGATTAAGATTACTGATGCAAGCGTGGCAGAAGAAATCAGAAAAGGAATGCAACTCGCTACTAACGAGGAAAAAGGATTAGCTACGCCAGGTATGGCATATAGTACAATAAAAGGTGTCATTACTTTGGCAGCAGATGAAGAAGTAAAATTCGACATTAAGTATAGTCTTATTTTGTTGTCAAATAGTGCAACCGGCTCAAGTATTCTATTCCTACATGCATGTACTTATGTGAAAATAGCAGAAACAGGAAGTATGTTTTCCTTTTTAAGTAATGTACAGGATAAGTTATCTGTCATATCAGGAGGTGAGTATTCTTTTTCAGTGAGAAACAATCGTAATCAAGAACTCAAGCTAACTTATTGCTTTATGAGAAGTCAATAACACTTACCAAATCTGAACCCATATTTATTTTGCTTATAATTATTCCAGATCTTTTGCCCGTTAAAAGTAGCAGAGATGATCGAGAAGATTCAAATAACAGATGCAGACGTTGTAGAGCAAGTAAGAGGAAGTTTGCCCATAGCCACAACAAATAAAAGTGGGTTATATAATCAAGAATATGTAACCAAGTCATTACAAACCGCTGAATCCCCCAATAAATTAATAAAATTGTTTTCATGTAAAAGATACGGATTCTCAGGTAAAGTAACCGTATTATTTCGGCGCGGAGAATCAACTGATATATCAGAATTCAGCATCTATTCGAATGCATATACTAACGTAGAAGGTATGTCCATTATAAATATTTATAAGCGCAGTGGAAGTGCCCAATATATTAAATTTTACCATGATGGAGGATATGTATATGCTTATATAGGAGCAGCGTATCATATCATTTATTGCAAACCGGATTTCATATTCTCAGGGGAACTTATTTGGGAAGAACAAACAGGCATAGATATTAGCACGTTAACGGAAATATCTTTTACTAAATAATACTAATTACATTAAGCTATTATTTCCCATTCATTTCTTTTGCCCGTTAAAAGTAGCAGATATGGCGATAGAGACAGTGCAATTATCAGAAGTGATGAAAGACTTTACTCCAGTAACAGATATATCGTATATCTATGGAGAAAAAGAAGGAAATCAAGGGAAAATAGATAAAGTTAATTTAGTAAGTAATCTTGTGGAAAAACGTATTGGGACTACTGTTGATTGTAATTCCATTAAAAGAACCAGTATTATCACCTCGTCTTCGTGGGAAAATGCACCCATTGATCGACTTGCAATATTAGAGACTTTATTTCATTCTAAAGATTGGATTTTACAACGCTTTTCATCCCCTGCAAGCTATTCAATGTTATATGTTCGTTCATTTCATGATGGAGCAACTTGGGGGCCATGGAGAAAAATAGAATTTACTGGTTAAAAACATATTTATAGGGGCGCATAGCCCCTATAAATTACAATCTCATCATTGATAACTGATATAGAATCGGAATTGATCATAAGTCCTATTTTGTATAATAAATTTATTCTCAGCAGTTTTATATACATTTACTTTTCCTGCTGTATCTTTCACGGTTGATAAACTAAATCCAATCCCGCTTATTTCAGAAACGATATTAAGAGCCACCGTTCCAAGAAGTATGATTGAGGAATATCCTTTTTGAGTAGACCATAGAGCTATCATACCATAACTGTAATCAAATTCCATTTCCAAATCTTTATCTAATAATATATATTGTTGATAAGGACTTCTTTCTGTAATAACAGGCATTAATCCTTTTGCCTGCCTTGTTGCTGTAGGCATGCTGTCCCTGATCTGTTCAATCACACTACTGTCTGTTAGCTTCACTTTCTCAACTGCCATACCTTTACACTTTTAACGGGCGGAAGATATGGTATAAAAATAGGCGACCGAAGTCACCCTATTCTAAAAACGTAAATTCTTTGACAGAATAGCCCTCTGGAATATCTGCACTGACTTCTTCTGGAGGTTGGAATGAAAAACCCAAATTGTTGCTGTAAGATATAGTAAAGTCATTGCTCTTCGGTGATGCAATATAAATATCCAATATAACTCTTACTTGTATCGATTCTTGATATATTATTCTCGCCTTTGCTATAGATCTACTAATTCCTCCTCTTGCCAATTGAATAACAGTTTGCCCATTGCTATAACCATCTGCACTTACATAAAACAATTGAGAAGTAGGGCTACCATTATTATAGTATTTGCCTATATTGATAATTGCTGAATTTGCTGAGTTTCCAAAACCTCCTATCGCTATTCTGTACCATTTGTCTTGCTCTAAAGGTCCTCTCAACATTCCACATCCTCCACTATTGGCCACAATACCAGGTGACACAAGTATATCATTACCAGAACCATCTACTGCCTTCACTTTATGTAGGCTATCTTTTGTCTCCAGATCATTATTATAATCTTTGGTGTTAATTGTTTCGATCATCTCTGCTACTTTTAACGGGCGTCCTTTGTGTTATTTGTTCAGGCAGGATTAGTTTGTTAACTTCACCGGCAAAAATGATTTACGCGTATATCAGAGTTTCTACCGACAAACAGACTGTCGAAAATCAGAGATTTGAAGTGCTGAATTTTGCAAAAGAGAGACAATTAGTCATTGACAAATGGGTTTCTGAAACAGTTTCGGGAACTAAAGCTGCTAAAGACCGGAAGTTAGGTCCATTACTGAAGAAGATGAAGAAAGGTGATACCCTTGTACTGTCTGAAATTAGCCGGCTCGGCAGGAACTTAATGCAAATTATGTCGATGCTCAATCTCTGTATGAGCAAAGAAACCTTTGTCCTGACAGTTAAAGAAAGATATGAGCTTGGCAATAACATCAATAGTCAGGTACTTGCTTTTGCCTTTGGTTTGTCTGCTCAGATTGAACGTAATCTAATTAGTCAAAGAACCAAAGAGGGGTTAGCCAGAAGAAAAGCTAATGGCATGCAACTTGGCCGGAAGAAAGGAGATAAAAATACTCATTATAAGCTGACCGGCAAAGAAGGCATTATCCGGACTATGCTTGATTATGGTTACTCGAAAGCTGCCATCTGCCGAAAACTGAAATGCAATCATAAAACGCTTGATGATCATTTAATAAGAATGAATATAATTGTGTAGGACTGTAGGATAGTAGGAGGCATAAATAAGCCTCCTACAAACAAATTAATCACATATCAGGAAAATCGTCCCTGATTAATTTACTTTGTATACCAAAATTCCTCTTAACATATTTCCCTGTCGTATCAATCGATTTGTGACGAAAATGTCGTTGTAGTTCCCAAGTATTCACACCGGCATTCACCAATTTCACACCGCCAGTATGTTTGAAGCTATATAACTTGTATCGCTCACTTAACCCTAAAATTTTTCGAATCCGATTGAACCTATATCGAAATGTGTTTTTTCCAAGTTTATACATTCCAGGCATATCATCTCGCGAAAAGAGATACCAATCTTCCGGATATCCTCCGATCCGAAGAATGTTTTCCAGGTACTCATACAGTTGCCGGGGAATATTGACTGTTTCCGTGAGCCCATTCTTACTGATATCCTGTCTCACTGTTATTGTAGCTGTTTCCAAGTTAATGTCTCTTATCAATAACTGTCGACATTCATTTGGCCGAATCGCACAATAATACTCCAACTGGCAAACTAATAGTAATTGAGGATCATGCTCCTCCATATATTCGATGAGTTTCTTACGATCCTTATCCGGTATAGGTCTTGCAGCTTCATCTCGTTTTTCTCCCAGCTGTGGAATATTAGATATAGGATTTACTGTAATTACTTCCTTTGTCTTCATCAGAAAGTCAAAGAAAGTATGTAGGAGTTGTTTATACTTCAATACAGTTCTCCGGCTTGCATGATTTTCTCCAGCTATATAATAGAAAAACTTATGAATCTGATCTTGACAAATACATCGAACATGTTTTTCTGCATATCCCTGCAGTTCCATCCATTCACAAAAAATACGGAGCTTGGAACAATAGGTCTGGTAAGTAGAGTGGGAGACCTCTGCCTTTTTCATTAACAAGAAATCAGAAAGATACGTGCGAATATTTATAATTCCTTCTCTCTGATTTCCCCAGCGAGCCGCTGCAGCTTGATAAATCAGTTCATCCTGGTACGTTACTTTCCTCTCGCTAAAAGGATCTTCTCCTTTTTCGAGTTTAAGCTTTATTTCCGAAATGATTTTTTCAGCATAGGCTTCCCGTTCTTGGACTGTTTCCAATTCAGCAAAGCCATCATAATGCCTGAATCTTTTCATTTCATTGGTTTGTGGATCCCTGCAAGAATACTCCACATACCATTTCTTACTTAAATCTCCACCGCAGTTCTTTAACTTTGGTAGGATAATCAACGATCTTTTTCTTGCCATATTTGTCATTTTTGAGTTTTAGGTGATGATTTACTAACTCAATAGACAATTAATAGACAGTTATAGACAGTTATTTTGTTGGATGCTTCTATATACAAAAATAAGCTGCTGAAAATCAACAACTTATTCTTTTCAGTCGGGGTAGCGGGATTCGAACCCACGACCCCCTGCTCCCAAAGCAGGTGCGCTAACCGGACTGCGCTACACCCCGAGTGCCTTATTTCTTAAAAGCGAGTGCAAAGATAGAAAGTATTTTGTAATAAACAAAGGAAACTGAAGTTTTTTTTATAAAAAAGTTTCTGATGAGGTGTTGAATGCTCATTAAAGTATAGTCACCTCCGTGTCATCTCCGTACCAAGTCCGTATCAACTCCCAATAAAGGTACCTTTATACGGACCAGGTACGGAGTTGGTACGGACTTGACTATATCCAGGTAGGTAGCAGAGATATCAATATACCTCATCAACAGATATATTAAACAGGAATGTAGAAAACATAAAATAATAGCTGGCAAAACGATATTTTTCAACTAACTTTATGCCCCGAAAAACAATTGGCGGATTTCAACGTTACACTATAATAAAAAAGACATCATGAAAAAACAAATCTTTAGTATGGCTGTCATGGCAGTCGTATTTGCTGCATGTGGTGGCACTAAAGCCCCCGTTACCGTAGTAGGATCGTGGATAATGCCTATCGACGGCCAACCCGGAGAAGTACAAGGCATCAAACTGGAAGAGAATGGAGAAGCATCTTCCATTAATATGCACACACTGGCATACAAAGAATGGGAGCAACAAGGCGATCAGCTTTACCTGACAGTAAAAAGCATTGGTAATGGAATAGAAATTGAAGGTGTAGACACTCTGAAAATAGATAAGTTGACACCGGATTCTTTAGTGCTGAGTTCTAACTACGGATACACTCTGGAGTATGTAAGGCAGAAATAATACAAACTACAACATATGAATCCCTGACGACTTTAAAATATAAAGTATCGTCAGGGATTTCTTCTTAACCCAACCAATCAATTACCTTGAACGAATTTCTCTACGCATAAATATAATATAAGAAAGAGCAAAACAGAGTATTGTAACTGCAATCAATCCTGTCAACTGTGGCCATATAACCAGTAAACTCTGTCCCAATGGGAGAGGACTGGGTATAGCTCCTTGAACCTGCTCCATCATTAACGGCCCCAAACTTCGGAGAGACGGCATCAGCAGTACAGAAGTTGCCTGATTGAATAACTCGCACGGATTCAACGACATTATGCCCCAAACTATTTTCTGATAACCGATGGCATAATAAGGAGACATCATATCAGAAGGCATCAACATTTTGGCAATCCAGTTAACAATCATTGTATAGAAGACGCTAAAAAATAACCATATTGCCAAAGAAGCCAAGGCTGAAGTCGCTGTCTGCCGGAAACAAAGTGAGAACAGTATTGCCATATTCAACCAAAGTCCTACATAGAAAACACTGAGGACCAAAAAAGAAATGATACGGGCAAATTCTTCCGGCGTGGGTGGAATACCAATTGCAATCAATCCGGCGCCCATTACCAGGAATCCTAATACAAACAGCATAATTGTAATCACGATCAATGCAGCAACAAATTTGGCATTGATTATACAATCACGATGTATCGGTTGTGATAATATACGGCATAATGTTCCCTTATTCTGCTCCGAATTCATGGCATCAAATCCCAAGGCAATGCCCAGCAGTGGCCCTAAAAAGTTAATGAATAGAACGAAGGAAGGCAACGTACCATCCGATACAGTAAATAATTTCAGGAAGAAAAAAGCATCTTCCACACCACCTGACTTGATAGCCTCGCGCATACTGGTGAGTGATGTATACAAAGCCCCCAGACAGGTTAGTGTAATAATGGCAAGTAAGATAATAAAGCGCCAACTACGTACATGATCCCGGATTTCCTTATTCACAATAACCCAGAAAGGCTGCTCAACTCTGTTCATGCTTCTCACCTCCTTCCTTTACATAATCATTGTAGACATCAATAAGTTCCACTTGTTTACCCTCCATCTCCTGAAGATCAAGCTGTGCCAATAATTTTCCGTGATTAAACAAACCCACACGATCACAAGCTTTCTGCACCTGATCCAAGTTATGGGAAGAAAACAATACAGTAAGGGAATGTACTCTGCTCAAATTACGAATCAGTTCTATAAATTCCTGAATTCCGGCAGGATCGATACCCGATGTCGGTTCATCCAGGATTATGATTTCCGGATTCTTAATCAGTACATCTGCCAATCCCAGACGTTGCCTCATACCACGGGAATACTTTCCGGTCTTCTTGTTTGCCTGTTCGGAAAGGCCTACCCGGTGCATGAGTTCCTTTGCTTTCTCCTCAGCTTCCCTCTTTGAAAGACCATTCAGGAGTGCTGTATAGACAAGGTTTTCCAATCCAGTCATTTCATCATAAAAGCCTAAATCTTCGGGAAGATAACCTATCCTCTTCTTGACCTCAATAGGGTTTGTAGTGGAGTCTATTCCACAAATTTCCACTTTGCCGGAAGTCGGCTCCGTCAGCCCCAGCATCATCAGGATAGTTGTGGATTTTCCCGCACCGTTCGGGCCCAATAATCCGAAGATTTCTCCTTTGCAGATTGATAGGCTAATATGGTCTACAGCAGTGAAATTACCGTATTTTTTTGTCAAATCGGTAAGTACAATCACTTGTTCGCCCATAATTACCTCCTTCCATATTTTCGGAATAGATAGTAGACACCTCCCACGGCTACAACGATAACTAATATTCCTACCCAGCCCCAAAGCATAGGTATTTTTACTGCAATCCTGAATTGTGCGGTAGCATTCACTTCGGGAGTTCTGGCTTCCATAGTTGCAACATAATCACCGGGCAAGGCTTTTTTCGAAGCCTTCATTACAGCCGTAACAGCAGATGTTTCTCCGGCTTTCAGCATTTCTATTTTAGCCGGTTCAAAAGAAACTTCCCAATCTGTAGGTTTACCGGATGAAAGCTGAATATCTTTTAGTAAAGAAGAACCTGTATTCCTGACTACCAGTTCCAAGCGCTTCACATCTCCGGCAGTAATCTCAGTACTCAACAATCCTCGTGGAGTGGTCAGCTCCATCTGATAGGAACCTGTAACCACCACTTCCAAATCCAGATCAGCAGATGTATTACCGGCAACCGCACGTACTGAAATCTTATAATTTCCGGCTTCGACATTGGCTGGCGGGGTGACGTCTATCGATACATTCTGGCTGGCATTAGCTTCCACTTGTGCAGAAGTAGCCTGTTTATAGTTAGGTTTGAAAATAACATTCCAACCTCTGGGTGCATTGGACATCAAAGCGTATAATTGCTGATCGGCAGTCTGGTTTTTCAATACGGCATTGAAGGTGAATGTGGATTTAGAATTTCCCTGCATATTGGGCTGATCGGTAGTAAATTCAGTCTGATAAGTACCTTGCTGGGCTACAGTGACTGTTAAAGGGAGTTGGCAATCTCCGGCAGAGACTATGAAATTGTAGCTACCCTTATTTATCTTCAGCGGGACTTCTAATTTCAAATTAAAGTCTTTTTTTTCATTAGGCAAAACTGCCAGTTTGTTAATATTCCAACCGCCAGATTTTAACTCACGCTTCCAACTTGCGGGTAGTCCTGTTACGGACAGATCGGCATTGACCGGTGCATCCGAATTGTTGATTAAATCAATTTTGTAGTCAATATTCGTTCCCGGAGAAACGGAAATCTTTGTGTAAGGAGAATAAAGAAACACGCTTGGTACAGAATCAGAGGCGTGTGTGTAATTCATGGGTATCAAACCCAACAAAATGGTTAATAGCAGCAAATAATTAGTTCGCATAATCATATAGAATTTTATGGTTAATTAAATATGAGTTATCGATTTGTGTGGCTGCAAAAATAAATAATGGAAAAATTAGTAGCTGTTAAAAGCAATGAAATATCGACACAGAATTTTTACAATTATATAATATTTGTATTTTTTAATAGACTCAAAACAACCTTTTACAGATGCAATGTCCCTCTAACTAAATTGTAAAGTAAAGCAACTGCCTTTTCCCGGTTCCGAATAAACAGAAATATTTCCTCCATGCTGATTCATAATTTGCTTGCAAAGGCTGAGTCCAATACCCGAACCGGCAGTTTTCGTTGTGAAGAACGGAACAAATATTTTATCCTGTACTTCGGGTAAGATACCTTCACCATTGTCCCGAACAATAATAGTACAACGCCAGGAAGTTAGAGAAGATGCCACTTTGGGTGTAAAAGCAGCTTTCACCTCAATTCTAGGTTCTTCGCGACGGCCAGATGCTTCACGGGCATTTTTTAGCAAGTTAATAAGCACTTGTTCTATCTGGGCACGATCCACATCCAATGTTTTCCCTGAAGGTGGAAGTTCAAAATGAATCGTTTCGTCTGGAAAGAGTTTCTGCAAATCAGTAAACAATTCCCGAACTGATACACTCGCACAGACGGGAGCGGGGAGACGGGTAAGACGACGATAGTTTTCTACAAAACCCAACAGTCCCTTACTACGCCGATGAATAGTTTGCATGGCTTGCAGCATTACGGCATATTCTTTTTCGCCTCCTGCGTCTTTTAATGCCACAGGCACTCCACGCTCACTCAATGTTTCGGAAAGAGAGATGATAGGCGTAATGGAATTCATGATTTCATGGGTAAGTACGCGGATTAATTTTTGCCAGGCTTCCATTTCATTTCGTTCCAGTACAGAATGGATATTCTTCAAACTAATGAGGCGCCTTTCCATGCCGCGAGCTACGAAAAGGGTAGTAGCTACGGCCATTTCCAAAGTAGCCCCATTCCGATGAATACGCATGACTTGTGTTTCACCTGAGGGAAGATTCAGAAACTCGGACGGCAACTGTGGATCTTGCCCCAGTTGAGCAGTAGCAGCACGATTCAACCACTCAATACGACCGGACATGTCAGTCACCAATACAGCGGTATCCACTTTATTCAACAGACTTTCGTAATACTGGTGTTTCACTTCTTCCTCTAATAAACGGGCACGAAAAGCCTGTAGAGTTTCAGATAACTCTACAGCCATCTCTGTCATCAGTTTATTTCTATAAGGTGGACGGAATGCCTGTGTCATATCATTATAACGCAAACTGTCTGTCAGGCGACGCATCATCTGCAATTGTTTCATCTGTATATAATAAAGGTGTATACCCGTCCCAAAAAGAAACAAGGATGTGATAAGCATACTAAACCACAAGTCTGCACAAAATAACACATAGACGCCTACAGAAAGTACTGCCAGAAGACAGATGTGCAAGATAACAATTAAGGAATACCGCTTCATACTGCTTATCAATTTATAATCCCAACTTCTCAATCTTCCTATACAATGCAAAGCGCGTGATTCCCAGATACTCTGCGGCCCGCGTCATATTCCCTTCGCTCAATCGCATAGCCTTTTCTACGGCCTGCCGTTCCAATTGCTCCAGATTGAGTACTTCTTCCTCCTTCTTAGGACGGGGGGAAGAAGCCTGAAACAGGAAATTGTCGGGGCGAAGCAACGAACCGTCACCCAGAATTACGGCACGTTCCATCGTATGCTGCAACTCACGCACATTTCCCGGCCAGGGATAACGCAACAATTTAGCTTTTGCTTCACGCGTTAAGCCTCGCATTTCCTTCTGATATTTACGGGCATAGCGCTGCAAGAAATAGTCTGCCAAGAGAATAATATCATTCCCCCGCTCCCGCAATGGAGGGATGTGCAGTTCAATCGTATTGACGCGATAGAGTAAGTCTTGCCGGAAATTCCCTTCTTCCACCAGATGGCGGATATCTGCATTCGTAGCACAGATCAACCGCACATCGATAGGTACAGATTGAGTACTACCTAAACGACTAATCTGGCGTTTTTCAATGGCCGTCAGTAGCTTGGCCTGCATGGACAATGAAAGGTTACCTATTTCATCCAGAAACAGTGTGCCTCCTGTTGCCACCTCCATACGTCCGGCTTTCGGTTTTCGGGCATCTGTAAATGCTCCTTTTTCATAACCGAATAATTCACTTTCAAATAATTGTTCAGGAATACTTCCAAGGTCAATCGTCACAAATGGGCGGCCATAACGTGGCGAACAGCGATATAATAAACGGGCTATTACATCTTTACCTGTTCCATTCTCACCAAGAATTAGAATATTAGCATCTGTATCGCGTAATTTCTCTATCGTTGCAAACACCTCTTGCATCGCAGCCGATTCACCAATTATAGATTCTTCTACACCACTGCCCGCGCCACTAAGTACTTCCACCTGTTCTTTCAGCAGATTCACTTCACATCGGGAACGACGCAATTTGATACCGGATGAGAGTGTAGCAAGCAGTTTTTCTTTCTCCCATGGCTTCGGGATAAAATCTGTGGCACCCGCTTTAATAGCTCGTACCGCTTTATCCGTATCTGCATATGCTGTCATGAAAATAACAACTGCCTGAGAATCGATACGCAAAATTTGTTCCAGACTCTCAAAGCCTTCCTGCCCGCTTATGGCATCGCGACTGAAATTCATGTCCAGCAATATTATATCGGGCTGGAAAGTCGTCATGAAGTGTTCAATACGATCAGGGGTTACTGCAACTTTTATCTTTTCAGCATAAGGTTCCAGTAAAAGGTTAAGGGCAAAAAGCACGTCCTCATTATCGTCTACTATCAGTATCTTTCCTAATTGTTCCATAAAAGCTATTATTTTTCTATCATCACTTGTCGGCAAAGATAGGTAATATATCAATGTGTTGTGTGTGCGTATGCGCACTATTTTTGTGCGGTATGGCACAGAATAAGATTCCCTTTTCCTGAAGTAATATTCTATATAACAATTGATTACAGTTTTGGCACGAGATTTGAATATCTATTATTAAAAGGAATATACTATGTACAAAAATATACTTTTATCATTGATAGCCTGCGGTACTCTGGTAACCGCTACTGCCCAAGAACAGACTATGGAATTGACCTTAGGGCAAACCATAGAGCGTGCTCGTCTACAATCTCCCGATGCACAAACAGCCCAGCACAGTTTCCGTTCGTCTTATTGGAACTACAAATATTATAAAGCAAACTATCTGCCTGCTCTGAAACTGACTTCCGACCCTTATCTCAACCGTGCCATTAACAAAGTCACCATGGGTGACGGTAGTGTAAAGTTTGTAGAGCAAAACCTGTTGAGTACCGACCTGACTCTAAGTCTGACGCAGAATATTCCATGGACAGGTGGTACACTGTTTGTGGAAACCTCTGCCCAACGGCTTGACTTGTTTAGCGATAACTCTACTTCCTGGCAGACATCACCTATAAATGTCGGCTACAGTCAATCGCTTTTTGGATATAATAGTCTGAAATGGAACCGCCGTATCGAGCCACTGCGTTATCAGGAAGCAAAAAAGACTTATGTAGAAACTCTGGAACTTGTTGCTGCTAATGCTACACAAAAATTCTTTGCTCTTGCCACAGCACAAAGTAACTATGAAATAGCTTCTACCAACTATGCTAATGCGGATACCTTATATACCTATGCACAAGGACGCTATAATATAGGTACTATTACCGAAAATGAGATGTTGCAATTGGAACTGAATAAACTGACAGAAGAAACCAACCGTATGAATGCCCATATTGAGGTAGAAAATAGCATGCAGGAACTTCGTTCATACCTTGGTATCCAAGAAGATGTATTGATTAAAGTCGATGTCAGCGACCATGTACCTAATCTTCAAATAGATTTGAATGCCGCTCTAATCACAGCACGGCAAAACAGTCCGGACATACTGAATATGCAACGCCGCAAACTGGAAAGTGAAAGCAAAGTGGCCAATGCCCGTGCCAATGCCGGTCTGAAAGCCGATCTTTATCTCCGTTTCGGGTTGACACAGACCGGAAATAAGCTAAAAGATGCCTATCATAACCCTTTGGATCAACAATATGTTACCCTCGGTATCAGTCTGCCTATATTAGACTGGGGACGTGGGAAAGGGCAAATTCGGGTAGCCCGATCTAACCGTGACTTAACTTATACCCAAGTGGAGCAGGATAAAACAGACTTTGAATTGAATGTCCGCAAACTAGTAAAACAATTCAATCTGCAGTCCCAGCGCGTACACATTGCCGCCCGCACGGATGAAACAGCGCAACGACGTGCAGATGTAGCCCGGCGGCTCTATATTTTAGGAAAATCTACCGTACTCGACCTTAACGCTTCTATCAGCGAAAAAGATGCTGCCCGACGTAATTATATAACTGCATTATATAATTACTGGAGCCTGTACTATACTCTTCGTAGCCTGACACTTTATGATTTTGAAAAAGATGCCCCACTAACGGAAACTGAGAGAATAGAAGAAGTAATGGATGAAATGATAAGGAAATAAAAAGCCATATCATACGTCTGATTATAAATTGTAAAACAATAAAAACACTATGGATATTAAACTTGAAAAGAAGCCCTGGTACATTCGCTACCGTTATTATTTGGCAGGAGGAATTATATTTCTTGCTTTCATCATTTACGTTATCATTCTTTCTACCGGTCCCAGCAAACTGCGTATCGATCAGGAAAATGTGCAGATCGCTGAAGTAAAGAATGATAAGTTCATGGAATATGTAGATGTAGAAGGACTTATCCAGCCCATTCTCACCATTATCGTTAATGCCCGTGAATCTGGAAGTGTAGATCGTATTGTAGGCGAGGAGGGAAGCCTGTTACAGAAAGGAGATACGATCCTTGTACTCGAAAATCCCGACTTGATACACAACATTGAAGAACAGCGCGATGATCTGGACAAACAACTGATTTCTTTCCGTGAGAAGGAAATTGAAATGGAACAGAAGAGCCTGACCCTTCAACAACAAACTTTACAAACGAACTATGAGTTGGCCCGTCTTCAAAAAAGTTTCAATCTTGACAAGGAAGAATTTAAAATGGGTATCAAGAGCAAAGCTCAACTTGAGGTTGCCGAAGATGAATATAATTATAATGTAAAAAAAGCAAAGTTACAGCGCGAGAGTTTACGGCAAGATTCCGTTGTTGCTATTATCCGCAAAGACTTAATCAATAATGACCGGGAACGCGAACGCAAGAAGTATGAACGCGCTTGCGAACGACTGGAGAATTTAATAATTAAGGCCCCCGTCGCCGGACAGCTTAGCTTTGTAAAAGTTACCCCAGGGCAACAAGTAGCATCCAACCAAGGCATTGCAGAAATAAAGGTATTAGATCAATATAAAGTACACACTTCCCTTAGCGAATATTACATAGACCGTATTACAACAGGACTTCCCGCCACAATTAATTATCAAGGACGCAAATATCCGCTCCGCATCACTAAAGTAGTACCCGAAGTAAAAGACCGCACTTTCGATGTGGACTTGGTATTTACCGGAGAAATGCCTGACAACGTACGCGTAGGTAAGAGTTTCCGCGTACAAATAGAGTTGGGGCAACCGGAACAGGCTATTGTTATCCCTCGTGGTAACTTCTATCAATCCACCGGTGGACAATGGATATACAAACTAAATGCATCCAAAACTAAAGCGATACGCGTTCCTCTCAGCATTGGACGCCAGAACCCGCAGCAATACGAGATTACAGATGGTTTACAACCCGGAGATTGGGTTATTACAACAGGATATGATAACTTTGGCGAAGCAGAAGAGTTGATATTAAAGTAAAGAACAAAGACATGATACAACATTATCTGAAAATAGCACTAAGAAATCTGTTGAAGTACAGGATGCAGACTTTGATCAGCATTATTGGCTTAACCGTAGGTTTTGTTATTGATATTATTGGCATTGGCAGCCACGGTTGCTTTTGCAGTAGGTTACATCGTTATGAGGCATTGGTTGGAAGGGTATGTTATTCAGACTGTCATTTCCTGGTGGATTTATATAGTGATACTGGTAGCCGTCATTACAATTATTTTCATCAACATTGGCTGGCGGATATGGCAGGCAGCACGGCAAAATCCGGCAGAAATTATAAAAAGCGAATGATAGGTATTATATAATAATAAATAAAGACTGAAACATGAAGACACTCAAATACGCTTGGCGTTTCCTGATACGCTCTAAATCATATACCCTTATCAATCTGTTGGGACTGGCTTTCAGTCTGGCATGTTGTATCATTCTACTTCGCTATATTCACAGGGAATTGACAGTAGATAGCCATTGCATTGACCGGGAACAGGTTTATGGTATTAAAGCGGATATGGGTGGCAATAAATATCTAAGCATTCTTATCAATAGGACAGACAGCAGCCTTATCGATCAACGCTACATCAATAAGCAGAGCAGCTTCATTCCGTTGGAGAAAGATTATGTAATGGTCGGAGCGAATCGGTTTCCTTCACGAATCATCGTGGCGGACAGCATCTTTTTTCAGCTATTCCGCTACCCAGTAGTGCAGGGAAATATTACATTACCTTCACCGCACTCCGCTTTGGTTACAGAGGCATTTGCCCACAAACTTTTCGGTAAGGAGAATCCGATAGGCAAAATAATCCGCTGTTCTAATGGGAAAGACGTAACCATCGAGGGGGTATTGGGTAATCCCGGAAACAAGACTTTCCTGCAGTTCGATGTGGTATTGTCTAAAGCTTTATCTGATAACTGGGAACGCATGGCTGTAGACTTGTTTTCATTTATGCCAGGCACTGATATAGATAAGTTGAACAAAACAGGTAGTGTCCCCAGATATGTAAACTCACCCGAAAGCGGTGATACGCGTACTTATACTTACTCTTTGATTCCAGTCAAGCAATTTTATTGGGACAGTTCCATCAATAATGAAGAGACATTGATGTTCTCTACCGGCAGTTATTCTCATCTGTGGATTATGATAGGAGTATGCCTATTAGTGCTATTAGCAGGTATTATAAATTTCATCAATATCTATCTGGTTGCTATGCTCCGGAGGGGAAAAGAATATGGATTGAAAAAAGTATTCGGTGCAAGAGATAAAGAACTATTTTTTAATATATGGACAGAGAATGCCTTGTTAGTATCAGCTGCTATGCTTATAGCCTGGTTGCTTGTAGAGGTAAGTACTGTGCCGGTGAGAAACCTTTTCAATCATCAGTTTAGCTATACGACATTCGACTGGCAATTATCATTGGGTATATTGGTAGTACTGCCATTGGTTACCGCTTTATATCCATTTATTAAATACAATTATACTCCTCCTATTGTCTCCATTCGTTCTATTGGTTCGGAAAGTCGTTCAATATATTCACGGATTATATTTCTGGGCATTCAGTACGTACTCACTTTTTTATTGGTGGTAGTCTCACTTTATTTCAATAACCAACTGAATATGTTGCTAAATACCGAACCAGGATTTCGTACCAAAGATATTATCATTGCTCAGTTGGCTTACGAATCAAAAGACTTTAATGTCTACACGGAAGAGAGTATGAAGCAACGCCAAGAACGAGTGAATGCATTGGATAAGGAGCTTTCTTCCTGCCCCTATATAGAAGATTTTGAATCCAGCTATACTGACATTCTCAAGGGAGATTATGGCAGTAATTATATAAACGAGCAAGGGAAGAAAGTCTACCTGAATATGCGTTTTGCCACGCCTCATTTCTTCCGTATCTATGGTATTAAATTTATCGAAGGAGAACTTCCCAATTTAGCAGATAAAGATATTTTCGGAGTCCTGGTGATGAATAAAGCAGCCATGAAAGCTTTGGACTATACCACCTGTCAAGGAGCCAGCATTGCAGAAGAAAACTCACTGAGAAGAGGAAGCTCTGCCAAAACCCAACCCATCGTGGCGGTGGTAGATGATTACTACAACGGACATTTATCTCTAGGAAAGAAACCAACTATTTATATGGTAAGCAATCAGATGAGCGGCGATGTCTATCAGATAGCCTGTGTGCCGGGTAAAAAGAAAGAAGTGCTTGAGTTCTTACGTAAAACGGAATTCAAGATTTATGGCAGTGAAGATTTTGAATACAGCATTCTGGAAGAAGACGTAAAAGCAATCTATGCCCAGGACAGACAAACAAGCATCATTTATTCCGTTTTTGCTTGTATTGCGATTCTAATTGTAGGCCTCGGGCTATTCGGTATTTCTCTGTTTGATATCCGCCAGCGATATCGGGAAATAGCCATCCGCAAAGTAAACGGAGCACAATTGAGAAATCTGTATGCAGTTCTGTTCCGCAAGTACATTTGGGTAATAGGAATTGCCATATTGATTACCATACCTTTATCTTATTACCTGATATACATCTATACGCAAGATTTTGTAGTGAAAGCTCCCATCAGCATATTCATTTATGTCATAGCTATACTGGTAGTTTCGGGCATCTCGTTAGGTACATTATTCTGGCAAGTGAATAAGGCTGCACGAATTAATCCGGCAGAGATTATGAAAAGCGAATAATAAACAGAATATAATTTAAATATAAAAAGACAGAACTATGAAAACACTGAAATACGCCTGGCGTTTCTTGATACGCTCCAAGTCATATACAATTATTAATGTAGTCGGACTGGCACTCAGCCTGGCGTGCACCATCATATTAGTACGCTACATTCACCGTGAGTTGCAAGTGAACACGCACTGCACGGATGCTGAAAATGTGTATATTCCAATTCGTGACATTGACAGCAATGTATTCCCCGGTAGCGTAAGCGAAGACAGTGGTGCGGATACCATCTATTTTTTGCCTGAAGCCATTAAAGAAAGAAGCTACTTCATGACACTTAGCAATGACAATGTGAACATAGACGAAAGACCCTATGCGATCCAGATGTTAGTGGCAGATACAACATTCTTCCATTTCTTTCATTATCCCCTGAAAGGCAAACAAATGAAAGCGCCCGAAGAGGCTCTCATCACACGTCAATTCGCCAAGCGTGTATTCGGAGAGAAAGATCCTATCGGGCAGACTATGGAATATTCGGGAGACAAGCACCTTACCATTTGCGGTATATTGGACGAACCGCCCTGCAAGTCGTCATTGACATTTGATGTCGTGGTAAACATCGATCTTAAATCACGAAGAGAGTGGAGCAGAATGTATGTAGAACTTTTACGTTTCATGCCGGGAGTCGATGTAGATGCCATCAATGCCGCCAGTAACGTTTACCGTCAGGCGCCGGATGGATTCAAAATACGATATAATTTTCTTCCTGTCAGCCAACTCTATTGGAACAAGGAACTGGCTGCCGCAGGTAATGATTCGGAAATATGGCATTATAGCAGTCGCTCACATATACTGATACTTATGGGTGTATGCATGCTATTACTATTGGCGGGAATATTGAACTTTGTAAATATATACTTGGTTTTCATGCTGAAACGTTCCAAGGAATATGGTATAAAGAAGGTTTTTGGTGTGCAAGGGCGCGCTCTTTTCCTGCAATTGTGGTTGGAGAATGCACTCATGATATCCATAGCGTTATTGCTGGCCTGGTTCTTCATTGAAATATTTTCCGAATATGCCAACTGCTTATTGGAGAGCGACATTCCCTATACGGCATTCGACTGGCAGCTGTCAATAGGAGTCCTTATTCTCTTGCCACTGCTCACCACTATTTATCCCTATATCAAGTACAATTACCTACCACCTATCGTATCCATACGTACCATCGGATCATCGCGTCAATCCGTTGCCACACGTACCGTCTTTTTATTCATTCAATACAGCATCACTCTCTTGCTCATTATTCTGTCTTTGTATTTCAGCAGCCATCTTCGCTTTCTGCAAAACACTCCTCCGGGATTTCAGACCCAAGGTATACTGTATGCCAACTTAGTTCCTACCTCTCAAAGCTGGACCTCCGAAAGCGAACAAGAGAGACGGCAACGCTGGCAGAATGCCCAAAGTATTCAGCAGAAGTTGAATGAATGCCCATTCATACAGAAATGGTTCTGCGGAGATCCTGCACAAAGTGGAGTGCTGGGAAGCGGAAGTACTTCTACTCTCATAAATGACAAGGATGTTAAGTTGAACATGATGCTGATGTGGGTACCGGTTGATTTCTTCAACCTGTATAATCTGCAATTGGCAGATGGCTCATTGCCCGATAAAATAGAAGGGCACGGTAAGTATATGGTAGCCATGAATGAATCGGCCATGAAAGCCTTCGGTTATACGCGAGGGGAAGATGCTTTCGTAAGGGGAGAGCAGGCACTTTGGATATCCATGGGGACGGATGGCAATATAGTAGAAGGTGGTAAATCTCTGATGCCTGTAGAAGCTGTAATCAAAGATTATTATACCGGTCATCTCACAGCCGGAAAGAAGCCTGTGGTGTATATGATAACCCCCAATAGTGTCGGCTCGCAATACCAGATTGCATGCATACCCGGAAAAGAAAAGGAACTGATGACTTATTTGAAAAATGCCAGACAAGAGGTATTTAATACTGAAGAATTTGATCATCGATGGCTGGATGAGGATATACAAACTTTGTATCGTGAGGATCGCCGTGTAGCAACCGTGTTTACACTGTTTGCCGCCATCTCTATTTTTGTCTCGGCATTGGGATTATTCGGGCTTTCCTTATTCGACATCCGCCAACGCTACCGCGAGATAGCCATCCGTAAAGTGAATGGGGCACAACTGAGAAACCTGTATTCCATTCTATTCCGTAAGTATATATGGGTAATAGCTGGTGCGGTATTGCTGACCATACCTTTATCTTATTATCTGATATACATCTATACACGGGATTTTGTGGTGAAAGCTCCGCTCAGTATATTCATCTACCTGATTGCTATATTAGTGGTGGCAGGCATTTCATTAGGCACATTGCTCTGGCAAGTTAATAAAGCAACCCGCATCAATCCGGCAACAATTATGAAAGCAGAATAGGAGGTTAGTTATGATACACCATTATTTTAAAATAGCATATCGGAATCTACTGAAATACAGAACACAAAGTATTATCAGTATCATCGGACTGGCAATCGGTCTGACATGTTTTGCATTGTCTACGTTCTGGGTGCAATATGAGATGAGTTATGATGACTTCCATAAGGATGCAGAACGCATTTATTTTGTACGAATGAATAATTGCCACTTTGGAGGGCACTACTCTGACTTTGTGCCCTATGCGTTGGGGAATTATCTAAAAACAACCTACACTGAAATAGAAGATTTCTGTGCATCAGGTCAAAATACTCTATTCATTAAAAATGGGAAACAGCTTACGGAATATCCGATGTTAATGCCTGATACAACTTTCATCCGTATGATGGATATAAAAGTTCTGGAAGGTGACAACCAATTCTTTTTATCAACATCACCGGAAAAGGGTGGGATAGCCATTACAGAAAAAGCTGCCCAAGAGTTGTTCGGTACTACCAAAGTGATTGGAGAGACCATAACAGACAATAATCGTCGGCATGAATATCGCATAAGCGCCATTGTCAGCGATTGGGGAGAGCATTCTAACTTTAAATATGCTTTTATGGGGCGTATCAATAATGATACTTCATGGGATAACGCCAATTACAGGATGCTGATAAAAATAAAGCCCGGCACAAATGTGGATGTACTTTTAGAAAAAATGAATCAGCACTTTCCGGATGAACTCAAAAAGAACAGCTATGGAGTAACCGGATATACACGTTTCTATTTGGAGCCCATTACCTCACTGCGCTATGCGGATGAATTTATTCGTGGAGATGGACAGATTGTGCAGTTCCGTTACATTGTTTATTTCTCCATAACAGGAGTGCTTATCATTCTGTGCGCATTGATCAACTACTTAACGATTTATATCGACTGTTTTCGCTCGCGTAAACGGGAAATAGCACTACGCAAAGTAAATGGAGCATCCGAATGTTCGTTATTGGCATTACTCAGTACGGACTTTCTATTTACTATTCTATTGGCTTCACTCTTAGGAATGTTTTTCGTGGAATTACTCAAACCCTGGTTCCTGCAATATTCCATGATTGTCGATACAGATATATCCATTTATGGGAATTGCATATTATACGTCGCAGGTATGTCAGTATTGGCTTTTATAGTGGCGCTGTGTTCTGTTTACCTATTCCGCCGTCACTCATTGCAGAATACACTGCATAGTACTCAAGTGAATATAATGGGACGTATATGCCGTAAAGGAAGCATTGTAATACAGCTTGTCGTTTGCCTTGCATTTATACTTTGTACTGTCATAATGCAAATGCAACTTTATCATTTGCGTAATGTAGATATGGGAATGGATTATCAAAACCGTGCTTCCCTGGGCATCTGGATGAATGTGGACATGAATGTATGGGCAGAGAAAGTAAAAGCATTACCCATGGTGACTGAAGTTGTACGGCCTGTTTACTGGCCACTCATCAGTATGGGTTCTTATTCAGCTTTTGAGGTAGATTCCTGGGACGGATTGAATGGGACAACTGAAAATCCAATCGGCATAGATGAGATTATGGCAGGAGAGGAATTCTTCAAATTCTATAACATGCAACTGGTAGCAGGAGAATGGATCTCGGATAAGTCGGATGTTCGTGAAGTCAATATCATGGAAACAACAGCCCGCACTATGGGATGGACACCTGAAGAATCCATCGGTAAACACATCTTTTATTGCAATAAAGAGGTGGAACCTATGACTGTGATCGGAGTCATAAAAGACTGTGCATACAGATCTCCTACCAAAGACCTGCCTCATACTGTATTTGTCAATACCAATAAATCACAGTGGATGTGGCCGCGTTGCTTTGTCCTCTTCAAGTATAAATCGGGAACCTGGGAAGAATGTCGTCGTCGCATCGAGGAAATGCAGCAAGCTGAACTTCCCGACCGCAAATTATTTCTGGACAGCGAAGAAGAAAGATATAATAAGTATCTGCAATCAGAAGATGCATTATCCGGTCTATTGGGTTTCTCCGCAATTGTTTGTATCCTGATATCTATATTCGGCATATATTCATTGGTATCATTGACATGCGAACAACGTCGGAAAGAAATAGCTATCCGCAAAGTAAATGGAGCTACCATCAGCAATATCCTGAGCATCTTCTTTAAAGAATACGCACTGCTATTGATTGTATCTTCACTGATAGCTTTCCCTGCCGGGTATACTATTATGAAGCACTGGATAGAGACGTACAATCGGCAGGTAAGTATAGGAGCAACACCGTTCATCCTCATTTTTGCAGGTATAGCAATGGTTATCACCATAAGTATCGGCTGGCGCGTATGGCAGGCAGCACGGCAAAATCCGGCGGAAGTGATAAAAAGTGAATAAAATAAGGAGTGCCATATGAAACAGATTATCAACACCTTGTTTAAATTCAAAGCATACACACTTATCAATGTGTTGGGATTAACTTGCAGTTTGGCCTGCGTACTGACCATTACCCGATACATACATCAGGAAAATACCGTAAATCAGTGTTTTCCCGAGTACGAACGCATCTGCCTGGTTAAAGGACTTCCCAGCAATAGAGAGAACTTTTTAGGGGGTTACCGATCGGGATTGGAAAATGACCCTGTCGTAGAAAGATACACAGGAATTTACACAATTTCGGATATGACAATCCTATTTGGAGAATAAGAGGTTAGAGTCAATGCCTTCTCTGTTGACAGTACCTTTTTCAAAATATTTCCATATAAAGTGATAGCTGGAAGTGGAAAAATAAACCGTCCCAAAGATGTTATCATCACCCGTTCTTTCTGGATGAAGAAATTGGGTGGAAGAAATGCCATTGGAGCCACTTTCAAAAATGCGAAAGGAGTTAAATTCGTCATTATAGGGATAGTAGATGACCCCAATACCAAGACATCATGGATGCCTGATATATTTATGTCGGACGAAATAGACGATTTTTTGTTGTATTATCCTACATATGCCATGCTGATGACACCGGGCACAGACATCAAACTGCTGAATAAGAAATACCGGAAAGAACAGCCGCGCGACAAATGGAGTACATATGAGACTATACATTACCAATACTTGCCTTTGAAGGATTTGTACTATGACAAAGAGCACGGAAAAGAAAACAAAGTCTACAGATATGGTAATAAAAGCTATATCCGGGTATTGATGGCAGTGGCTTTCCTGGTAGGTATCATCGGACTGCTGAACTTCATTAATATCTATACCGTAATCATGTCCAAACGTTCAAAAGAGTTTGGCATAAAGAAAGTGTTTGGTGCAGGCAGAGCAGAAATTTTCCTGCAAATTTATGCTGAGAATATTCTATTGACGAGCACAGTATCTGTTATCGTACTTTTGGGATTACCGTTGCTGACAACAATCTATCCTTTCCTGAAATACATGCACACATGATGTGATAACCTGCCGGATGCATGTAGATAAATTCGGTGAATATAAAGTAAGTAAAGATGAGGGATTGGAAGAAGGCAAAAATGCAGTGGAAAAGTAGACATTTAGTAGATAAACGAATGAGTGAAAGCACACTTTTGGAGCATTGGAGCAAGGGACGCGGCTTGTTGCTTACTAGCTTTCATTTTGAAAATTTTGCACTCAACAGAGCCGAAAACGGTTTCCATCCGGCATTAAGTACATGTTTGACAAGCCACGACATATCCATGTATGATTTACAACTTGTGGAAAGACGTCTATGGAATGACTCCATAGACGAAGCATTCACCATCAATAGTTTCAAGGTAATTATCAATGAGACAGCTAAAAGAGTATATGGAATAAAAGACATTACAAAAGGCAAACTACAACCCGAAACTACCTACTTCGCTTCAAGTCAATTGCCGAATTTCTACAATCCGTCCTGCGAAATTGTAGGTGTCATAAAGGATCTCAATATCAGGCACCTTTCACTATTTACACAGCCTGTTGTTATCTATTATGACGACACGAGCATTGGTAGAGTATATACTGTCACTGCTTCGTATAAGCACGAGAATCGGGCTAAAGTCATTGAATTTCTACGCAACGTGTATAAGGAGTCAACTGGAAGAACTGATTTTGAATATACTTTGATAGAAGATGAGCTTGAAAAAATATATCGTGAAGACCGTCAAGTGGTCAACATCTACACCCTTTTTGCCGGAGTCGCCATTTTTATATCTTCTTTGGGGTTATTATCAATTTCATTATTCGATATACGACAACGATATCGCGAGATTGGTTTGCGTGAAGTGAATGGGGCGCAAGCAACGGATATTTATCCCTTGCTCATCAAACAGTATCTTTCGGTACTGGCAGTAGCAACCTTGATATCCATACCGGTTTCAGGGGAGCCATCGCACTATATCTGCAAGATTTTGCGCACAAAGCTCCTGTTACATTCGATTTATTTGCCATAGCCGTCATTATTACAGCCATCATCTCTTTACTGATTATTATTGGCAAATTCATAAAGCTGCAAATGTTAATCCGGCAGAAGTAGTAAAAACAGAATGAGTAATAAGAATCAGAAGCAACCTTAAATGATAACTCCATTTACACACCGAGGTAAAGGTGTTTACAATAAGAGGTAAAGACCGTTACAATAGGGAGTAAAGACCGTTACATCCAGCAGTAAATGCTTTTACCATGTTATGTAAATAGAATGTAAATGCAATGCACTGATAACTAAAGAGCTAAGCAAAAAGGCTTATCACCAAAATACGTAACTGAATGATAATTATCTTCTGTTGCGCATATAGTCTAAGAAGCTTTCGTTCTAATTATACTTTATAGTTTTAATATACTATTTGTGCGAATGTGCACTATTTTTGTGCAATATAGCACACTCAAACAATGTTTTCAAAACAAGTATTCATCTATAATACAAGCAATTATCTCTTTGGCACAAGATTTGAACCTTAATATTAAAAAGAAACTCATTATAATATATAATCCCGCAAATAACATCAAAAGTAAATAGACAGCAAACAAACATTTAAGCTATGATACAACATTATTTTAAGATAGCGTTTCGTAATATACTGAAATATAAAACACAAAGTATTATTAGTATCCTTGGCCTGGCAGTCGGCTTTACCTGCTTTGCCCTTGCCAACTTGTGGATACATTATGAAATGACGTATGATGCTTACCATGAAGGAGCAGACCGGATGTATATCCTATGCAAAGAAAGCGTATTTGGAGTAAACGGGTACTCCACTTCCATACCATACCCGGCATCAACTGTGCTGAAAAACGATTTCCCTGAAGTAGAAGCAGCATGTGCCTATACCAGATGGGGACAAAAAACAGATGTTAAAGCAGACGGCAGCACTGCAGAAGTATATGAAATGCAGGCAGACTCATGTTTTATGAATATGTTCAATATATCCATTCTATCAGGAAGTATGGACTTTATATATTCAGATGATAAAATAGCTTTAACAGAAGATATAGCTATACGTTTGTTTGGTTCTACGGATGTACTGGGTAAAGAAGTTAAAAACTACAACGACGACACAAAAACGGTTTGCGCCATCCTCTCAAATCTTAATCACAGTAATCTGACATTCGGTTGCTGGGGACAAGGAGAATACTTCCGCCGTTGGCAGAATGATTGGAATAATGGAAGCTTCGAAATCATTATCAAATTGCGTAAAGGAACAGATCCGATAGCATTTCAAAAGAAACTTGCTGCGCACGAAATAAAAGCCGATCCAAGAGATCCTTACAGAGTGTTTGAAAGTATTCGGCTAATTCCACTCGACGAGTATCATTATTCATCAATTAACAGAAACAAGTCTTTTCAATTCTATTATCTGATACTGTTTTCCGTAGCCGGAGCTTTGGTAATTCTTTGTTCTCTCTTCAATTATATCTCTCTGTTCATTACTCGCATGAGAATACGTAGCCGCGAGATAGAACTGCGTAAAGTATGCGGTTCCTCCATCGGAGGCGTATTTATTCTACTTTTTATAGAGTATTTGTACATCATATTACTATCCGGCGTATTGGGTATGGCTTTGGTTGAGATGGCCTTACCTGCCTTTAAAAAGATGTCCGGTGTATCTGGAAATATTTATGGAGAATCACTGCTTTATTTTGTGGGAATTCTCTTACTGTCTTTGCTTCTGTTAGTGCCATTCGCCATCAGACGGTCGCACATCCGGAATGCCAGAAATAAGTATATGCTCCATAAAGCGAGCATTGCATTCCAGTTAGCGATAGGGCTTCTTGTCACATTCTGTATAATAGTGCTGATGAAGCAAATCTATTTTCTTACGAATACAGATTTAGGATGGGAAAGAAAGGGCATAGCTTCCATCAATCTTTTATATCCGGATAAAGATTTTGAAGCCATTGCTGATAAGATAAAGCAATTCTCATGTACAAAAGAAGTCATATCCGGACATTGCTGTTTATTGCCTCAGACATCAGGCTTTTCACAAACTTTCGATAATTGGGACGGAAAAGAAAATGCAGCGAAAAGTATAGATATGCTATGTCTATGGAACTGTGAAAAGACTGTATCTTTTTACAATCTGAAACTGCTGGAAGGGGAAATGGTGAAGCCAACGGAAACGGGCAAAATAATGATTAACGAATCGGCTGCAAAAGCACTTGGAATGAATGATCCGGTAGGAAAGAAACTTTATCAGAAGAATAGGACATGGACCATTATAGGTATAATTAAAGACTTTCACATCACAACTCCGACAGAGCCGGTACAGCCCTATACTTTAGTTGCAGAGGATATTCTTAAAAGCTTGGGATTTTCTTTTGGAAAAGGGCAAATCTTAATCAAATTTCATGATGGCAAATGGAAGGAGCTGAAACAACAGATCGACAGTCTATTCAGCCAAGAGTATCCGGAAGTGAGATATAGATTGTTCAATACAGAAGAAGAATATGCCGGGTATCTGAAATCCGAAAATGCCTTGATGAAATTATTGAGTTTTATCGCTGCCGTCTGCATAATCATTGCTGCTTTCGGAATTTTTTCTCTGATCACATTGAGTTGCGAACAAAGACGTAAGGAGATAGCTATACGCAAAGTGAATGGAGCTACAATCTGGGATATTCTTATTATGTTTGTGAAAGAATATATGCTTTTGTTGGTCATTGCTGGCGTCATTGCATTCCCTGTAGGGTATGTGCTGATGAAGTGTTGGCTTGAAAACTATGTAGAACGGACAGTTATCAGTGCCTGGATATATTTTGCTATATTCGGTGGCATAATGATCGTTATTTTTGCATGCATCGGCTGGCGGGTATGGCAGGCAGCGCGGCAGAATCCGGCAGAAGTGATAAAAAGTGAATAATAGAAAAATCAAAGACATGATACAGCATTATTGCAAGATAGCGTTTCGTAATATACTGAAATACAAGACACAGAGTATTATTAGTATTATAGGTCTGGCGGTAGGATTCACTTGCTTCGCACTCTCAAATCTGTGGATACACTACGAAATTACGTATGACAAATTCTATGAAGGTGTGGAACGAACTCATTTGCTTTACCAGGAATCCACTTTCAATGAATCAACATTCAGTACATACAGTTCATATATGTTGGCTACTACACTCCGGCAAGAATTTCCGGAAGTAGAAGCTGTGTGTGCAGTTTACCAGAACGAAACAGAACTGAAAACCAAGGAGGGGAAAAATGCAAAAGTTAATTGCATGTATGCTGACTCTACATTTTTAGAGATGTTCCGCCCTAGCTCCATATTATCTGGAAGTATGGAATTTCTTTATTCTGATAATAAAATTGCACTAACAGAAGAGACTGCGATGTCATTGTTCGGTTCAACTGAAGTCTTGGGACAAGAGATCGAAATTGGAAATGCATCTAAGACAGTCTGTGCTATTCTGAAAAATGTAGAGAAACATAGTAATCTCTATTTTGCTGCATGGACAATGTCATCACAATTTCAAAAAGTAAAAAGCGAATGGGGAGTACATAGATTTCAAACCTACGTTCGGCTACGTAAAGGAGTAGATGCTATATCATTTCAGGAAAAAATGAAAAACTACGAATCCGGAAACCAATGGTATTCCAAACCTTTCGAAAAATATAAGATAATTCCATTAACCCAGTACCCTTACTCTGCCATTAATGAAAAGCTGGCCCTTAAATTTAATTATTTAGTACTTTTCTCCATAGCAAGCGGCATGATTATACTTTGCGCATTGTTCAACTATCTTTCCTTGTTTATCACCCGTATGCGCACGCGGAACAGGGAAATTGAATTAAGAAAAGTATGTGGTTCATCCATTCGAAATTTATTCATACTTTTGGGGACCGAATATTTATTTGTGCTGCTTTTATCCGGCCTTGTAGGGATGACACTCATTGAATTATCACTTCCGAAATTCAGAGAACTATCAGAAATTAATGGAGATATTTATGGAGAATCATTCCTCTATTTTACAGGCATCCTTTTCATATCCTATATCCTATTAATACCTTTTATTGTCCGCCGATACCACAGACAATCCGGCAGTCTGTTCCGATTCCGCAAATGTAGTATAGCATTCCAATTGATAATATGTATCTTATTTATCTTTTGCGTAAGCATTCTTATGAAGCAACTCAATCATCTGGCAAATGGTGACATTGGTTGGGAAAGAAAGAATACAGCAGTATTAAGACAATATGTTTCTCCGGAATCTTACGCTGCCGCCAGTGCCGAAATAGATAAGATGCCATGTATTGTAGAGACACTGAAGGGATGTGAATCCTTGTTTCCAAGATATAGTACACTAACTTATAGTACAGATAGCTGGGAAGGAAAGAAAAGTACGGATAAGGCAGATAGAATAGATATCACCTGCATAAGAGAAGGGAGGGAATTTATCAATTTCTACAACCTGAAACTAATAGAAGGTGAAATGCTAAAACCGGATGATGCAGATAAGGCTATCATCAACGAGACTTGTGCAAGAAGATTAGGCTTAGATGATCCGATAGGTAAGAAAATCAATATTCACCAAGGAGTTACAATTGTCGGGATCGTCAAAGACTTCCATATCACAGCACCTACAATTCCGGCAGCACCTACTTTATTCTGCAATAAAGGAGGTTTGGGAGGTTCCGGTTCCGATGCCAACTATGGTGATATCTTGATAAAATATCGGGCAGGAACATGGGATGATCTTAAAAAGCGAGTAGATGATGTATATGCCAAAATCTCAACTGGCAGTAATGAATATCATTCTCTTCTCAATATAGAAGAGGAGTACTCTAAGTTCCTGAAATCCGAAACGTTATTATTGAAGCTGCTTGGCTTTGCCTCAATTATTTGCGTACTCATTGCCGCTTTCGGAATATTCTCTTTCATTACGCTAAGTTGCGAGCAGCGGCGCAAAGAAATAGCCATCCGCAAAGTAAACGGAGCATCTGTAAAAGAAATACTTGCCATGTTTGTAAAAGAGTATTTTATATTACTCGTTGCAGCATCAGTGATAGCATTTCCTATAGGATACGCTTTGATGAAAAAATGGTTGGAAAGCTATATAGAACAAACAGCAATCAGTGTATGGATATATCTGGCTATATTTAGTGGGATAGGTTTACTTATTCTGTTATGTATCGGTTGGCGCGTATGGCAGGCTGCACGGCAGAATCCGGCGGAAGTGATAAAGAGTGAATAGATGGTGCGTATTCGCACTATTTATGTGCAGTATAGCACACTTATTAAGTATCAATATAATGCATATATCTCTAGCATACAAACCATTACAACTTTGGCATAGGATTTGAAAACTTATTATCAAAATGAATATACTATGTACAAGAATATACTTTTATCACTTAATCAAAATAATAGCAACTAATACACCATGATACTCCATTATTTCAAAATAGCATTCAGAAACTTGTGTAAGCATAAGACACAAAATATCATTTCCATCATCGGATTGGCAGTAGGTTTGCTCTGCTTCTGTGTCTGCATATATTGCAGTCGCTTTGTAGAAAGCACAGACCATTGTTTTGCTAATCATGATCGCATAGCAGAATTAAACCTCTATGACGGTAAGGCAGACAGATATTTTTCCGGTTCTCCGGTTCCTCTAGCCGAAGAATTGCGTACATGGGCTTTGGGAGAAACAGAAGCCATTTCATCCGTAACCTATCCTCGCGAACGCCCTTATTATGTAGAGTTATCTCCGGAAAAGACGCTACCCTATGAGCTTGAAACGATTGAAATAGATACTTGCTACAATAAAATCTTCACTCCGGAAATGGTAGCAGGACATTGGAAAATGGCAAGTCAGTCTCTTAACTCCGTTATCCTGAGCCAATCTATGGCCATTAAAATATTCGGTAATGCAGAAAGTGCTATCGGCAAACATATGACTCTCATGAGAAGGCTCAATACTTCTCCTGAAAGCACCCCGAAAACAGGAGGTATCGTCTATACCATTCAAGCAGTAATGAAAGATATCCCTCTGAACAATAGTTTGGATTTTATGCAAAACGTAGATATGCTGACCGTAAACGATAGTGAAGGACTTCTACAAAGTCCCAAACGGCATAACATGACGGGAGCCAATACCTACGTACTGTTATCACCACAAACTACATGTACCGATTTAGAAAAGCAATTCTCAAAAAGAGACTATACTTATACTTTGTATGGCGAAGCTTACACTGTCATTGCCAGTAGTATGGGAGCCAGATTGAAACAACAAGGTGCTTCCTATCTGGGATTAGTTACCGGAATTATAGGTACATTGATATTATTGGTAGGGTTGATCAACTTCTTCCATTTCCTTATCGGTTCTTTCTTCAACCGCACCAAGGAATACAGTATCATGAAAATGATAGGATGCAACTGGAAACAACTTTTCTGTTTACTATTCACACAGTCATTGATCGTCATATCCATATCCTCCATACTGGTATTATCAGGCATAGAATTATTGGGGAATCACATGAATTTCTCTTTGCCGGGCTTTGCAATGACCTTTACCTCTGAAATGCTTTTAATACATGCTCTACAATATATCGCTCTTCTTATCATACTCTGCGTCCTTATATGTTTATCTGTGTCCATTCGTATTCGTCGCATTACCGTGCAAACAGGTATTTATGGAAACAATAAACGCAGAGGTAAGCAATGGGGACGTAACCTTATGCTGGGTATCCAGTTCTTTATTTGCTGGATATTTGCATCCCTGACGGCCGCTTTATATCTTCAAGCAGAGAAAACGACCAATAGTTTAATCCATACGCTAAGTCAAAAAGAAAAGTCGGAGATTCTTAGTATTCCCCTGGACTATCCCTTTATGAAGAACGAGGAAAAGTTGGCGTTGATAGAGCGTTTTAAACAACATGCCGGAGTGAAAGAAATCCTGTTATCAGATATCGGTTATATGCAAGGAATGTCGGGCAATGGGTTAACAACCGAAAAGGGAAATAAGAACTCTTGGATTGATATTAGTATCATGGCTGTACCCTCCAATTTCTTCTCTTTCATGAATATTCCCATAGAACAAGGAAGACTTCCTCAAACGAAAAATGAAATTGTAGTGGATAAAATCTGGCAGGAGATGCAGAAGAAAGATATAATCGGTATGAACTTGTATAGCGCTAATACCGACTACACAATCTGCGGAATATCCGCACCTTTTCAGGCCGATGTATATAACCGAAGTAGTGGATATGCTTTCCTGCCTTATGATTCTTCAGTCTACATAGGCCATTGTTACATAAAGAGTCATCCGGACCAGCAAAAGGAAGTAGCCCGATGGATTGAGAAAGTCTACCGCGAGATGCTTCCTGAAAATATAACTTATCAGGCTAAAACGTTCCTGGATGATATCCATGTTTCGCAGGCTCTTGAGTGCAATCTGAAAGACATCATTTTGTTCTTTGCAGTTATCAGCATTATTATCACACTATTAGGTGTGTACTCCAGCATCACGCTCGATACAGAACGACGTCAGAAAGAAGTTGCTATCCGTAAAGTAAATGGGGCAGATGTTCCGCAGATTATCCTGTTGTTTGCCCGCCTGTATATTATCTTGTTATCGTGTAGTGCCATCGTTGCATTCCCGCTTGTATATGTTGTATTGATGTTATGGAAGCAAATGTATACGGTATTCTTTGACTGCGGTCTGCTTTTCTGGCTCTGCATATTCTTGATTGTTACTTTTATTACAGGCTTTACAATACTTTTCCGTATCTTGCGGATAGCAAAAACTAATCCGGCGGAAGTGATTAAAAACGAATAAGAACAATGGTATTACATTATTTGAAAGTTGCTCTACGAAATCTGCTGAAGTACAAGACTCACAGTTTCATTTCCGCCCTCTGCCTGGCAGTGGGAATCGTATGCTATACCATTGTATGCTTTTTCATGCAGGAATGGGCCAAACTTGAAAACTTACCTGACAGCGAGCGACGGATAAGAATAACAGTCAACCAGAAACAAAGTCCTTTTTTTCGAACTAGTGAAATAAAGCGACTGGAAGAGCAATCTATCAGTGGTTTAGAATGCCTGACCATACAATCCTTTAACAATTCTACGGAAATAGAAGTCATTGATAACGAGCAACGTAACTTACCTTTTCTGATAGGCTATAGAGGGGTTAACAGTAACTTTTTCTCCTATAACAACAGAAAATTGCTACATGGCAGCCGACTTCCCAAAGTACCTGATGAAGTGGTATTATCCCATAAATTTGCGAGCAAAGCGTACGGTACTGCAAATCCCATTGGAACAACCATACGCCTTGCTAACCCACAAAGTATAGCGGAAAATACAATACAGAGCTTTAAAGTCGTGAATGTAGTGGAAGATAACGGACTGCAAGACCCCAAAGTCGATTGTTATTTCTCCTATGAAATCATGACTTATGACGCCTTGAGTGTACAAGGTTATCTATCACCTAAGGCAACTATGGAAATGCTAAACAATAGTCTACAGTCCATAACGTGGCAACGGAATGAGGACACCGTACACCCTTACGCCGCGTTCAGTATGCGGCAGGACAAAGAACTGACAATGGTGCAGTTTCTGATACTATTCATAGCCTCACTTATCCTGGTTTCAGGGCTGATTAATTTCCTTAAGTTCATCATTCAGATGTTCTATAATCGTCAGCGTGAAGTGGCGCTTCGCAAATGTATGGGATCCGAGATAAAAGGACTGTTCCTGCTCCTTTTTGCTGAAGTATTTTGGATGATGTCCACCGCATTTCTTTTATCTCTGTTTTTAACGGAACTCATGATAAATCTTGCGGAAATATACATTCCAAGCCATGATATGCCCGATTTACCCTTGTCATCTATCTACGTTGTACAGTTTCAAATATATATTGCACTTCTGATGATATGTATGCTCGTAATATGGTTTCCTATCCGCCGTTTACGGCAAGTGAGCATAATCAGCCAAATCAACAATAACCGTAGCCGTCATATTTTCCGTTCAATTATGATGTGGTTGCAGTTAGGTATTGCCATTTTCTTTGTGGGCAGTACACTCGGCGTCAATATGGTGTGGCACGAAGTGTTCGGTCAGGCATACAATCCGCTTACATCCGAAGAAGAAGAAAATATCATTTCCCTGAAGGTGAACAGCCAACGTATGTGGCAGCACATAAACCCTATATTATCTGATATTCAAGCATTGCCGGAGTGTATAGAGACACTGACCATGACAGATGATTTGCAAAGTGGAAATCATTTTATGCGCACCTATAAGAAAGCTGACCAATCGGAGGTCATGATTGACATAGCAATGGGAACTCCGAGTTACTTTAAATTCCTGAACATCCCATTGCAAGGAAAAGAAGTGAATGGAGATGCAGAAGGTACCGTTTATGTCAGTGAGGCCTTCAGACAGCAACTGGATAAGGACAACGTGCAAGACAGAGTAGAGATTGAGGGCCAAAGTTACCGCATCATCGGTACTTTCAAAGAGCTCTATAAAGAAACTCAGGGAAGAGGAACCATCGGTTCGGTATTTTTCCCCAGTAACCATTTCAGGTATTTCTATGTCAAGCTGGCACCGGGTACAAACGCTGCCAAAAGTATCCGGCGCATCACTGATATCTGTCGTAACTACGTACCCATAACCTTGCCTCTTGAAATCCGCTCCCTATCTGATAATAAACAAACGATGATGGGATCAATGTATATGACACAAGTGGCGATGACAATCCTGGCCGTTGTAAGTATACTATTGGTCGTACTGAGCATCTATTCGGCCATCTCCATGGACACAGTCAGCCGACAGAAGGAAATAGCCATTCGTAAAATCAACGGAGCTACCCCATGGATCATTGCCGGCATATTCGGTAAAGCTTATCTGGTGATTTTCCTGCTGGCTTTTGCGGTTGCTTATCCTTTAGTACGACTGATGCTGCTATCAATAGGCGAAGGTACAGTGAAATGTATACAAGGCTGGGATTGGGGAATTCTGTTATTCTTCAGTGTAGCCTTCATGATATTCCTCACCACCGCATACAAAATTTACCGGATCATGCATATCAATCCGGCCGAGATAATAAAAAACGAATAAACAATATTACTAATTAAAATTATCAGTATTATGATTAAAACAGTAAACCTGCAAAAAATCTTCAAGACAGAAGAAGTGCAGACATGGGCTTTGAACAATGTGAACATCGAAGTGAAAGAAGGTGAGTTCGTCGCAGTCATGGGACCTTCCGGTTGTGGTAAATCTACATTGCTGAATATTCTCGGCTTGCTCGATAATCCTTCGGGCGGAGAATACTACCTCAATGGAAAGGAAGTCTCCAAATACACCGAGGCACAACGTACCAGCCTGCGTAAAGGTGTCATTGGTTTCGTATTCCAAAGCTTCAACCTGATTGACGAACTGAACGTATACGAAAACATCGAACTTCCGTTGCTCTATATGGGCATTCCTTCCGCCGAACGCAAACGTCGCGTGGAAACAGCTATGGAACGTATGGCCATTACACACCGAAGCAAACACTTCCCACAGCAGCTTTCCGGTGGGCAGCAGCAACGTGTTGCCATAGCCCGTGCCGTAGTAGCCAATCCGAAGCTGATCCTTGCCGATGAGCCTACCGGTAATCTGGACTCCAAGAACGGTAAGGAAGTGATGGAACTGCTGAATGAACTGAACAAAGAAGGAACCACCATCGTCATGGTAACCCACTCACAGCACGATGCCGGTTTTGCAGGACGTATCATTAATCTGTTCGACGGACAGGTGGTGACAGAGGTGAGTCTGTAACCCAAATTGTACACATTTTTACTTAAACCCTAAAAGGACGAAATCGGAGATATACTATTTTATTTCGCCCTTTCAGGGCTCAGAGATGGGAATACTTATTACGTAGGGCGATGCCCTACGCTATATGATGTAAGCCTTTCAGGCTTCTGTACTGTAAATGCGAGCCCTTTCAGGTTTCCCGGCACTATATAATGTAAACTCTTCAGGCTTCCTGATAGAGCTAAAACCTATTAATATTATCACTAAAAGAACATGTACATTCTGAAGTTTGTCCTGCGTAGCTGGTGGCGAAATAAATTGTTCGTCACTATTTCTCTTGTCAGTCTGGTTATCGGTATCGCATGCACCAATCTACTGACAGCCTTCGTCCTATACGAATACAACATCGAGTATAACAACCCCAACCGTGACCGTATTCTCCGGCTGACACAAACACTACCTTTCGCACAACAAGAAATGCAGGGAACATTCGTATACCACGAATCTGTCCCCGAAATCATCTCACAATTCCCTGAGATAGAAGCTTCACTACGCACACAAGCTATCACTCATACAAAAATCCGTGTGGGCGACCAAGAATATTCCGAACTGAACCTGCTATCGGCAGACAGCACATTGCCCCAATTTATCCCCATCGAAACCCTTGCAGGAAAAATAGAAGAAGTATTGACTCACCCGGGAACCATCGCCATCAGCCAAGCTTTGGCCGAACGTTGTTTCGGTACCACCGACTGCCTCGGCAAGCTGCTGGATATCCCTCAATCCGGCGAAAGTGCCTACCGTATCGCTGCCGTCTTCCGCCTGCCACCGCAAAGCATGTTGCAGGCAGACTTGCTCACGCATCTAAAAAGTCCCGAAGGAACCACCTGTTCGATACTTCTCAAAGAAGGAGCAGACCTCAACGCCTTTCGCCAACGCTTCGAGACAACCGAGCTTCCCACTTTATTAGGCAAAGGGTATTATCGTACCCAGACTTTACAGGAATCCTATTTTACCACTACCACACAAGATAGCAACCAGTGTATCGAGCATCGGCAAAAGGCCCTGTTAAGCGTCGGACTGCTATCTGCTTTATTAATCTTGTTCATCGGTTGCTTCAACTATATCAATCTCAGTTTTTCACGCTTATTGAAGCAAATACGCACCTTGCACATTGAAAGCCTTTTAGGTGCAAGCCACCGTCAAATCCGTTGGCAACTCTTTGCCGATACTTTCCTGATGGTGATTACAGCGTTCTTGTTATCCATTCTGTTGATGAGCGACCTGTTAGCAGTATTCAATGCAACAATATCCGCGCATCTGTCGTTCTCCTATCTTTTCTCCGTTCAGGTATTCCCTGTTATCCTGCTGTTTGTCATCATTCTATCCGTTGTTCCGGCAGAATACATGAGCCGGAAGATACAGACCTTGTCCGAAAGCCGTTACCGCAGCTTCTTTACAGGTCGTAAGAAACAGCGCATTGTAGCAGCACTGGTCACCTTACAATTCATGATTTCCATCGGACTGCTAAGTGCTTTTATGATCATCCGTAGCCAGATGGACCTGATAGAGCAGGAGGGAAGCCGCTACAAAGGAATCGTTGAGTTTGGAATCGGCGATTCCCGGAAATCCCCTCTATCTACTTGGATAGAAGACATTAAATCCATCCCCGGAGTGAAGTCTGTCGTATCTTCCCAATCAGGCCTTTATACCATGAGTATGGCCGTTCCCCGCCAAAATGGTGAGAAGAATGACCTTCTGATGCTTGAACTTTATGAAAACTGTCCGGACTTCCTGGATATATACGATTTCGACTTGCTGGATGCCAAACAAACATTCCATTTATTACTCCGTACCTCTGTGCCGGTCATCATCAACGAGTCCTTCATTCGCTATCTTGTGCCCGAAGGAGAAGACCCGGTGGGACAACCGATTTCCAAATACGTGCCCGAAAAGAGTGAGAAAGGTACTATTATCGGTGTCATGAAAGATTTCAAGAAATATTCGCTCACAAACAATGTGTTTCCACTGAGAATGATTCTGCACGAAATGCCACAGGATGACTATACCACATTAACCTTACAGTTTGACGAACAAGATCGCACAGCAGTCATCAATCATCTTCGCGGATTATGGGAGAAGAAATATCCCGGTACTCCATTCAATTATGAAGACCCTTATCAGGTACTGATCTCCAATAATCAGGAAGTCACCGACTTTTCCCGCATCCTGCTGATGTATGCATCAATCAGTTTATTCCTCACACTGTTCGGATTGTTCGGCATCACCCATTATGCTATCCAGCAACGTATACGCGAAATAGGAATTCGGAAGATTCACGGTGCATCATTCGGGCAAATAGTATGGCTTGTCAATCGCCCGTTCCTGTACTACATAGGTATAGCGTTTATACTCATTGTACCCCTGGTCTGCTATCCGATGAATTATTGGCTGCAACAATTTGCTTACCATGTGCACATCGGCATCCTTCATATCCTGCTTCCTTTGTTCTTCACTGTCTGCATCACCCTGCTCACAGTATGCTTGAACAGTTATCGGGCAGCAAGAAATAATCCGGTGGATAGTATCAAACACGAATAACCGTATCCCGGTTAATCTCCAGAACCAGAGACTGAAAATCAATCATCGCATTAAATAAAGCGATATGTGAATAGGAGGAAATCTCATCTGACGGAATATCACATTCCGTCAGTACCCCCCGCTCCAACAGCAATGCACGTTTTGTGCCCTTCAATAGGGGAGTCCTCGGTGTATACCAGACTCCCTCTTTTTCTAACGCCACATTAGCAATGGAAGTATCCGTCAAAAGATTGTTTCTGACAATCAATACATCATCCTGATTGCCGCGCAGGGCATACAATGTTTCCAGTTCCTTCCGGTCCGTACTTTTGTAGCGATAATCAATCGTATCCGAACCGACCAACCGGAGCGAACGTACAGTCCTCATTGCATAAGCGGAAAATGCCACTTCACATACTTCTCTGCCATAAACTACCCGGCATTTATAAAAACCGCTTTCAGGACAATCCCCTGTATAATCCAGAATATCCAGTTGATCCGCCATTCCGAAAACCGCCTGTCTCGTCTCATTCATCCTACGGTTGTGATGGGCAAGGTTCTGCAACTTACCGTCATGCACTTGTATCGTTTCAATAAATCGGCACATATATTTTCTGTTTCATTTCTTCATATTCACTGTGGGCGTCACTCTTGAAAGTAATGCCACCACCGCTTTTAAAATACATTCCGTCCGCCTCTTGCTCCACAAAACGTATCATCACGGCACTATCCATATTGTCTCCATCGAAATATCCGGTTATTCCCGTATAGAATCCCCGTTCATATCCTTCAGCTTCACGAATAATCTGCATCGTCTTCTTTTTGGGTGCACCGGTAATAGAACCGGCAGGCAACATACTGAAAAGAATATCACCTAACTGCCGTTTGTAATCTTCTGGAAGTTCACCGCATATCTCCGAACTGGTCTGCAATATCGGTCCTCGATTTGTCTGCAACACATCTATATAGCGATAACGCTCCACCCGGACATGAGATGCCACAATACTCAGATCATTCCTGATCAGATCCACAATCGTAGCATGTTCCGCCGCTTCTTTCCTGTCATTCATCAAGGTTTGTACGGCATCGGGCAGGGTAGCGTCTATCGTACCTTTCATGGGATAAGAGCTGATAATCCCTTTCTTTATCCGAACAAAAATCTCCGGAGAGAAAACTACAAAACGATTCTTTACCCATACTTTATATAAAGCACGGGAGTTACAATATATATCCTTTAAAGTCAGATTGGTTTGTACCGGAGTCCGGCAAGTTAAATTCGTAAGAAAACTGTTTCCGGCAAGAATATTCTTTTTCACATGTCCGAAAGCACTACTGTATTCCAGAAAAGAAACAGGCTGTGAGATCCATTCTATCTGTTCCGGCAAACTCTCCGGAAGCAATTCATCCGTTAAACCGGCAACTGCTTCATTCGTAAATCCATTCAGGTTATATATCAGCTCCTCCGGTGAGACCTCTGCTGTCTCTTCCACATAAACCTGTTCCTGCGAATAATCAATCAGAAAGACAAACGACTTTGAACAGCCTGCCAGCATATTCATGCGTGCGATTGCTTCCTGCTTACTATATAGTTTCATACATCTATTTTCGTTTAGCAGGAAGCAAAGGTAATAAAAAAACTATTTCCGTGCCGCCACTGCCAGCAATACTCCCAGCACAATGCCCAGCAATGCCGCAAACAATACGCGCATATCCGGCGGAAGCATGAAAGTAATGGTGTGTGCAGGATACCAGAAGAACGGGATTGTCTTCTTAAAAACGAAGTTCCATTGAACGTTCCAGTTCAGTCCGGTGATGATTTTCGTCATTGGGATAGGAGTGATAAGACTCTTAATAGAACCGCCGCACATCAGGATATGCGTATCTGTTATTTTATGGAAAGTCATGAATACCGGAGCAAAGATTGTGTTCATTGTTACCGATATGGCCAGCGCCACCAGCACCTTATCGAGAGACATCGCTTCACTTGTAAACGTTGCGGCAGCATTTGCCATTCCCATATACTCCATGAACTGCGGCACACCTTTTGAAAAGATAATCATAGCGGCATTGATACCCATACCGAGTATGCCCCATACCACCATGCGCGGAATAATACCGAACCCCTTCCGGTTGTACACTCCCGCACTGATTCGTAATCCCAGCACTTCGCCCAACGAAGACAGAATGGCAAACTTCAGAAAACTCATCACCATGCCGTGTGCAGCATTGAACGACTTATACCAGTCATAAACCGCGTCACTCAAAAAGAAGGGTAGAAAGACCACCACCACCAGAATAATAAACAGGAAATCTTGCTTTTTCATTGAAAAGACGTGTTTTTCATTAATAATGCGGCAAACATACTAAAAAACTTTCAATATCAAAGCAAGATGATAAGAAAAACTGTAAATCTGTAACAAAAGACACACCGTCGTTGTATTCTTATTAGCAGAATCACAGTTTCAGCATCTTCTTCTCCCTTTCCAGATCGTCACCATTCAGGTGAGGGGAGGGCACCGTACACGTTTTTATATAATCCCCGTCCCGGCATGTATATTCAAAATAGACCTTTTGCTCCGGTGTCAGTTCTTCCTCGGTCAGCAGTCCGCCTTTCAGTTCTATAAAATCATCCATGCTGGTACTATCGGAATATTTCACGAAAACAATCCGCCGGGCTATCGGATTCCGGTTATAGTCCAGACTCAGGTAAAGCCCTTTCAGCATAGACGGATAGTCGTACATGGGCAGTTGCAGATAGATGGTGAATAATGCAAGCTGCGGAGCCTCCCTTTCATTGAAGATGATATATGCATTCTGATGATTATTTAATAACCCGATCCCCCGGTGCGTTGTGTTGTAAGCGCTCATATGAGTCACCTGTACATAGTCATTGTTTTCGGAGGCACTAATCAGATACGGTTCCATCTTCAGGCAATCGCTCGAAGACGAAAGACTATAACTTATATATATACCACTATAATTATACACTTCCTGTGCCGAATGATTCATCTCTTCGGTCAACATTCTGACGAATGGAATTTCCTTCTGGTTACCGGTTGTCACGGGTTCCAGTTCCAGCAACTGCCCTTTCATTTCAGTAAGGTTACCGAGCAAACGTTTCTTCGAAACATTATTCACCTGAGACAGGGCATAGTCCAATGCTTCTTCTTCCGTCATTCCTTTCTTTACCGATCTTGCAAAGGTGGGCAGCACACTTGAATAGAGAGAAGACAGCACACTGGCGGGCATATTCGTTTTATCAGCTATATCTTTCATCTTCACCCCTTTATTACGCAGATCTTCTATCCGCTTATATATCTCTAATAGTTCCTCCATATTTTGTAAGTGTTTTTGGTTTTTAATTTGCAAAGAACACCCACTTGTGTTATATTCCGATTGCATAAATGTTACATTAATGTTACTTTATTTTCTATCCGATAATTAAATGTATTAATAATAAATATTCATTTTTTCTGTAACATCATCCTTCTACTTTTGCCCTCGAAATCAAAAGAGAATAAAATGAAAACAATTACCGACATTAAAACGGAACTACTTTCAAACAAGAAAATATCCGATCTTGTATTCATACTTTGGGCAGGAGGTGCAGCGCTTCTTTCGTACTCCTTAGTATATGCGCTTCGCAAGCCTTTCACCGCTGCCTCCTTCGACGGACTGGATGCTTTCGGATTGGATTATAAAGTACTGGTTACCACCGTTCAGATTCTGGGCTACCTCATCGCCAAGTTTGTCGGTATCAAGTTGATCTCCGAATTAAAGAAGGAGCACCGCATGAAGTTCATCCTGGCTTCCATTCTGGTAGCGGAACTCTCCCTGGTTCTCTTCGGACTCTTGCCTGCTCCTTATAATATCTTCGCCATGTTCTTCAACGGTTTGTCACTGGGTTGCATGTGGGGCGTGATATTCAGCTTCATCGAAGGCAGACGCACCACCGATATTCTTGCCAGCCTTTTGGGTATCAGTATTGTCATCAGCTCCGGCGTGGCAAAATCTATCGGACTGTTCGTTATGAACACCCTGCATGTAGGAGAGTTTTGGATGCCCGCTCTCATCGGTGCCTTTGCCCTGCCATTGCTTGCCTTACTGGGTTACACCCTGAATCGCCTGCCGCAACCCACCCAACAGGACATTGCCGAAAAGAGCCAGCGTGTCACTCTCAACGGAAAACAACGCAAAGAACTGTTTCGCAACTTCATGCCCGTATTGATCCTCCTGTTCGTAGCCAACCTTCTGTTGGTTATCCTCCGGGATATTAAAGAAGATTTCCTGGTGAAGATTATCGACATGAGCGGACATTCTTCCTGGCTGTTTGCACAAATAGACAGTGTTGTTACTCTTATCATCCTTGCACTTTTCGGAATGATGGTCTTTGTAAAGAGTAATATCAAAGTATTGGTCATCCTCCTGAGTATGGTGGTTGCCGGAACGGCTACCATGAGTTTCGTATCACTCAATTACGATACGCTTCAACTCAGCACCGTGACTTGGTTGTTCATCCAGAGTCTGAGCCTTTACATTGCCTACCTTTGTTTTCAAAGCATATTTTTCGACCGCTTCATAGCATGCTTCAAGATAAAAGGCAATGTAGGATTCTTTATTGTGACGATTGATTTCATCGGATATACCGGTACGGTACTCGTCTTGATGTTCAAGGAATTCTTTAATACGGATATCAATTGGCTCGATTTTTACAACCAGATGTCCGGTTATGTAGGAATAATCTGTACCGTAGCATTCAGCTGTTCTATTGTCTATCTGGTGCAGAGACATAAGAAAGAAGAACTCCTGCGCACCGGACGTGCGGTAGAAGAGAAACCGGAAATGCTGCAATCTGCATTTTCTGTGATGCCCAGCTAAAAAAACAAGGAAAATGGAACACCTTGTTGTAATAAATGATAATTTAGCGGGTTGTATTCAGTTTCCCGGGTGCGTAATCCGCACTTAAAAATCTAAACAGGTAAATAACAACTCATTATAAAATAACAAGTAAACATGAAAAGAATAGAATGTATCATTATGGACTGGGCAGGCTCTGCAGTCGATTACGGATGTTTCGCTCCGGTAGCCGCCTTCCTGAAAGCCTTCAATGAAATAGGCATCAACATCACGATGGAACAAGCCCGCCGCCCTATGGGAATGGCCAAGATAGACCACATCCGCGAACTGTTCAAGATGGACGGAGTAGGCGAGGAGTTTGAGAAACTCTATCACCGCCCCTGGAACGAACAGGACGTAATAGATATGAACGCCAAATTCGAAGAATACCTTTTTGCTTCCCTGGCAAACTACACCGACCCCATTCCCGGAGTCATCGATACCCTGAATGAACTGAGAAAACAAGGCATCAAAATAGGTTCCACCACCGGCTACACCCAAGCCATGATGGATGTAGTGCTCCCCAATGCAGCCCGCAAAGGTTACACCACCGACAAGTGTGTCACTCCCAACGGCCTGCCTGCCGGACGTCCTTTCCCTTATATGATTTACCAAAACATGATCGATCTTGCCATCCCTTCAACAGACTGTGTTCTGAAGTACGGTGACACCATTGCCGACATCAAAGAGGGTATCAATGCCAAAGTCTGGACCGTCGGCGTCATACTCGGCAGTAACGAACTGGGACTAACCCAGGAGGAAGTAGAACAAATGCCTCCCGCAACGCTCACTGCTCGGAAAGCAGAAGTCAGACAGCGCATGCTTCTGGCAGGTGCCCACTATGTGGTGGACAGCATCGAAGAACTTCCCAAAATCATAGAACTTATCAATCATAAACTGAATACGAATCATTAATCCTTTTAAATATCAAACCAATATGAAACCCTATTTATTATTAACCCCCGGCCCATTAACCACGTCAGAAACCGTAAAAGAAGCCATGATGACCGATTGGTGCACATGGGACGCCGACTATAACGTACACATTGTAGAAGAAATCCGCAAATCCCTCGTTGCCCTTGCCACTACAGCCACCGACGAATACACTTCCGTACTCTTGCAGGGAAGCGGCACTTATTGCGTGGAAGCTGTTATCGGCAGTGTTATCACTCCCAAGCACAAACTACTTATCCTCAGCAATGGCGCTTATGGTGACCGTATGGGCCACATTGCCGAATATCACGGCATCAACTACGATATGCTTGCTTTCGAAGAAACCGAACAGGTTTCCGTTGACTATGTAGACGATTACCTGTCCAACAATTCAGATATCACCCACGTAGCCGTAGTACATTGCGAAACCACTACCGGTATCCTGAACCCTCTCAAAGAGATTGCCCACATTGTGAAGCTCCACAACAAAAAGCTGATTGTAGATGCTATGAGCAGCTTCGGCGGCGTGCCTTTGGATATGTATGAATTAGGTATCGACTTCATGATCAGCAGTGCCAACAAATGCATCCAGGGTGTTCCCGGCTTCGGTTTTATCATAGCCCGAAAATCCGAACTGTTACACTGCAAAGGCGTTTCCCGTTCACTCTCACTCGATATTTACGACCAATGGGAGACGATGGAAAAGGGACACGGCAAATGGAGGTTTACTTCACCCACCCATGTAGTAAGAGCCTTCAAGCAAGCACTTGCCGAACTGGAAGAAGAGGGGGGAGTAGCCGCCCGCCACAAGAGATATTGCGAAAACCACCGCATATTGGTAGAAGGAATGCGCGCACTCGGCTTCAAAACCTTGCTGCCGGACGAATTCCAGTCGCCCATCATCACCTCTTTCCTTTATCCGAAAGCAGGTTTCGATTTCAACTCTTTCTACACCCAACTGAAAGAAAAAGGTTTTGTCATCTATCCGGGCAAGATATCCCAGGCAGATACTTTCCGCATCGGCAACATCGGAGATGTACATCCTGAAGATTTCACACGTCTGATAGAAGTAGTCCAACAAACTTCTTACTAATGAATTACCTTTCTAAATCCTCCCTGTGCCTGCTGGCGGTCATCACTTCTCTGACCGCCACAGCACAGGAAACTCTCTCCGACAAATTACAGTACAAAGTAACCGGCCGCATGCTTATAGATGGCGGTGTTTATCTCAGGAATGACAATCATTTCGGTAACGGTACGGAATTCAATGATCTGCGCATAGGCATGAAGGCCACTTACCAGCGCTGGGACATGAAAGTGGAAATAGGCTATGTAGGCAGCAAGGTTTCTATCAAAGATGCTTTCGCCACTTACACTTCCGGTAAGCATATCATCCAGGTAGGGCAATTCTACGAACCTTTCACCATGGATATGCTTTGCAGCACTTTCGACCTACGTTTCCATCAGTCACCCGGCTCTGTGCTTGCCATGACCAACAGTCGGCGTCTGGGAGTTGCCTATACTTACAATGCTATGCATTATTATGCTTGCGGAGGATTGTTTACCGACAACGATATCAGTAACTTAAAGAATACCTCGCAAGGTTATGCCGTAGACGGACGTTTTGTTTACCGACCTGTAAATGAGACTGGAAAGTTACTGCATCTCGGCATTGCCGCTGTCTATCGCACTCCCGATGGTGCTTTGCCGGATGATGATAACAGGAATACCTTTGTCTATAAATCTGCCGGAGTAAGCACTATCGATAATCGTAACCTGATTTATGCAGAAGTGGATAATGCCCGCCATCAAGTGAAGCTGGGTACTGAACTGCTGATCTATTACGGAAAATTCCTCCTTCAAAGCGAATATATCCGCACTCAGGTGAAACGCAGGAACGCCCTTGCCTACTATACCGGACAGGGTGGATATGCGCAATGTTCGTGGCTCCTGATAGGAGATACTTATGCATATGATGCAGCTCTGGCATGTCCTGCCCGTCCTGTAGGCCGTGCGCTCGAACTCTGCGGACGTTTCAATATCGTAGATATGAACGACCGAACTGCGGAAGTATTAGGCGGAACACAAAAGGATTTTTCTCTGGGATTGAATTACTACATAAACAAGCATATAGGGATTAAAGTAAACTACAGTTATGTAATCCCCGGAAAACACATTCGGGAGATAAGCGACAAGAATTTTAGTGTATTGCAGGCAAGATTCCAGTTTATACTATAATATTTCCTTTCTTAAAGATTATATCATTTAACTCATAACGGTATAGTAATGAATGAATAGATACGCGGACGACACGGACAAGGCGGATGAACGCGGACTTTATTTTTTTATTTATAATAGTATAGCGCAGCTTTTTAAATCCGCGTTCGTCCGCGTACCCATTTAATTCATAACCGAAAAAAATGAAAGGCTATAAAAAATAATACTTTAATAAAGAAAGGAGAATTAGATATGGCACGACCTATAAAAGGAAGGCTGAAAGCCTGAAATTATATAGCGTAGGGCCATCGCCCTACGTAAGTATATAACCCAGTGTCTGCACCCTGAAAGGGCGTAATCACTTCTTCTTTAAAAACCGTTGTGCCAAATATTTCCGTATAGGCTCATCATACAGCTTCAAGCACAGGTAAGCCAACACTACATTCAAGGCATAAACGCATAAAGCAACCTGCCAGGTTTCTCCCAAAGTAAAGAGTTGATTTTTAATCAGCCATGCATAGAACAGATACATGAACGGATAATGTATCACATAAATCGGATAAGAGATATCTCCCAGGAACTTACATATCTGAGTTGACTTTTTATCCGTAGTAGTTCCCGATGCTCCTATCCATACAAGGGCGGGGAAAGCTACGATAATACAAAATGCTTCATAAAGACCATTTGTACAAATCGGCTCCGCACCTTCCAGATAGGGTACTGAGAACAAAGCAATCAATACAATGGTACATATCCAGAACGCGCCTTTCACCTTCATAGGCTTGAAGTTACGCGACATAAGCATACCCACAGAAAACGGGAACAACATTCTCAATAATCCGCCGCCAAAGTTGACACCGTCCAACGTCCAGCCCACACCTATATTTCCATAACCGGAAACATCGAAGACTGCGAATAGCACCAATGCCACTCCCAACAATACAACAAGCACAGTCAGCGCCTTTTTGGATAAGCGACGGATAAACAAGGCATAAAGAATATTACCTATATACTCGAAGAACAATGACCAGCAAGGCCCATTCAACGGAAACATCTCACCGTTGCCACGAACTTCATAACCTACGCCCGGCATTGCGGGAATAAAGAATATTGTGCAGAGCAGAGACAGCATTATCATGGAAATGCCGATATGCGTTCCATCCCATTGCACGGAACCCTGAATACAGAATGTAACAGCACCCAGAACAGCCCCCATTATCACCATAGGATGAAGACGTATCAAACGACGCTTAAAGAAATCTTTCATTGTAAGACTCTTACCCCAACGGTCATCATAGGCATAGCCGATAACGAAACCTGAAAGGATAAAGAAAAAATCTACGGCTAAATATCCATGATTGAACGTTGTAATCATGGTATCGCTTGCAAAAGCATAGCCTTCGAATATATGATACCATATTACCATAAGAGCCGCTACACCACGAAGTCCGTCCAGAAGATCGTAATGCGCCTTGGTATCCGAAAAAGCTGCTGAGGGGGTATTAGACATTTGTTTCTTAGTATTAAGTTAATATTTTCAGGTGGCAAAGATACAAAAAAAGAGACTGCCTTTTAAAGACAGTCTCTTTTCATTTTATCTGATTTCAGGAAAATCCTTATTCAATCACTCCGAGTTCACGGAAACATTTCGTCAACTTCTCAACAGCATAGTCTACCTGCTCTTTGGTGTGAGTAGCCATCAATGCTACGCGTACCAGCGTATCTTGCGGTGCACAAGCGGGCGGAATAACCGGATTGATGAAGATGCCTTCGTCAAACGCCATCTTAGTTACGATAAATGTCTTTTCCGCATCACGCACATACAGCGGAATGATAGGAGATTCAGTTTCACCGATTTCGAAACCGGCATCACGGAATTTCTTCAATGCATAGTTGGTGATATCCCACAAACGTTGCTGACGTTCCGGCTCGTTCATAATGATGTGAAGAGCTTCACGGGCAGCAGCCGTAGCAGCAGGCGTGTTACTTGCCTGGAATATATAAGAACGGGCATTGTGGCGCAACCAGTTGATTACCGAAGCATCTCCGGCAACGAAACCACCAATAGAAGCCAGTGACTTGCTGAATGTACCCATAATCAGGTCGATATCATCCGTCACACCGAAATGATCGCAAACACCGCGTCCCTGTTTTCCGAACACACCCAATCCGTGCGCTTCGTCCACCATGATGCTGGCATTGTATTTCTTCTTCAAACGTACGATCTCCGGGAGGTTGGCAAGGTCGCCTTCCATAGAGAAGACACTATCCACCACAATCAGTTTGATAGCATCCGGCTCGCATTTCTGGAGTTCTTTTTCCAGATCGGCCATATCGTTATGTTTGTACTTTAATTGAGTAGAAAAGGAGAGGCGGCGACCATCTACGATGGAAGCGTGCACGCGGTCGTCACAGATAATGTAATCGTTACGTCCCGTCAATTGCGGAATAACACCCTCATTTACAGTAAATCCGGTGGAAAAACAGAGCGCATCGTCTTTTCCGACAAACTCAGCCAGTTCTTTTTCCAACTCTACGTGTATATCAAGAGTTCCATTTAATAAACGGGAACCTGCACAACCTGTACCGTATTTATCTGTGGCAGCTTTTGCGGCTTCTATTATTCTTTTATCGTAAGTCAGTCCCGTATAAGCATTCGAACCGAACATCAGGACTTTTTTACCATCCATCAACACCTCAGTATCCTGATGGCTGTCAATTGTGCGGAAATAGGGGTATACGCCCATTGCCATATATTGCTGTGGCAGGTCGTATTTCGCCAATTTGTCTTGTAGTAATCCCATGAAATGTTTATTATATAATATGAAATATTTAACTCTTAGTTACAAGCCTTTTGAAAACAGGGGGCAAAGATAGCAAAATATGTGCTTATCTGTTCTTTTTTTACTAAAAAATATATTTGTCTATGGAATAAAGCCCACTCTATGGTTAAAAATTCAAGTATTTGTATTACTTTTGCCATTTATAAAATTGCATAGTGAAACAACCCTTGCATGGACGAAGAAAAAAAGAAAATATCATTCATTATAAATCCGAAATCCGGCACGCAGAGCAAAGAGCAAATCCTCCATTTGCTCGATGAAAAGCTGGATAAGGCAAAGTATGTCCAGGAGGTAATCTATACCGAATATGCCGGACATGCTGTTGAAATTGCTGCACAAAAAGCAAAGGAAAATGTGCATGCCGTAGTGGCTATTGGCGGTGACGGTACGATCAACGAAATAGCCCGTTCGCTAGTACATACAAAAACTGCATTGGGCATCATTCCGTGTGGTTCGGGAAACGGACTGGCACGCCACCTGCAAATCTCGATGGAGCCTAAAAAGGCGATAGAAATCATCAACGAAGGAATTATAGACGTCATCGATTACGGAAAAATCAATGAAGTGCCTTTCTTCTGCACCTGCGGTGTGGGTTTTGATGCTTTTGTCAGTCTGAAATTTGCAAAGGCGGGCAGGAGAGGCCCTCTTACCTATTTAGAAAAGACTCTGCTGGAGAGTCTGAAGTATCAGCCCGAAACTTACGAACTGGAAACGGAAGACGGTACCTTAAAGTATAAGGCTTTCCTGATAGCCTGCGGCAACGCTTCGCAATATGGAAACAATGCGTACATAGCTCCACAGGCCATGCTGACGGACGGATTACTGGACGTGACCATCCTTGAACCTTTCACGGTGCTGGATGTGCCCTCCCTGTCTTTCCAACTGTTTAATAAGACTATAGACCAAAACAGCCGCATCAAAACTTTCCGCTGCCAGACGCTGCGCATCCACCGTACCAAACCGGGAGTAGTGCACTTTGACGGGGACCCGATGATGATGGGAGAAAACATCGACGTAAAGGTAATCAAAGAAGGATTGCAGGTGATCATCCCCCGGTATGCCGAAAAAGACTCTTCGAATGTATTGCAACGAGCACAGGATTACATAAATGGCCTGAAGCAGATCAATGAGGAAATTGTGCATAAGAATAAGATGATATTGGATAAGAGCAAAGAACAGATTAAGAAGTTAACTAAAATCTGAGTTTTTATAAAATAAATCTGTATTTTTGCGCGTCATTAGCAATTAAGCGTGTGCCCCGACAGCGCAGCCAAATTGTAAATTGTAAATTGTAAATTGTAAATATCAACATGTTTAGATCACACACCTGCGGAGAACTTCGTATCTCCGATGTCAATAAGCAAGTAACGCTGGCAGGTTGGGTGCAGCGCAGCCGCAAAATGGGAGGCATGACATTCATTGACCTCCGCGACCGTTACGGTATCACCCAGTTAGTTTTTAACGAAGAGGTGGACGCCGCACTTTGCGAGAACGCCAACCGCCTGGGACGCGAATTCGTCATTCAGATTACAGGAACGGTGAACGAACGCTTCAGCAAAAATGCCAATATCCCGACCGGAGATATTGAAATCATCGTATCGGAACTGAATGTGCTGAATGCAGCCTTGACACCTCCGTTCACCATCGAAGATAATACGGATGGTGGCGACGATATCCGCATGAAATACCGTTATCTGGATTTGCGCCGCCCGTCGGTACGCAGAAATCTGGAACTCCGCCATAGAATGACCATTGAGGTACGCCGCTACCTGGACAGCCAGGGTTTCATCGAAGTGGAGACTCCTGTACTGGTAGGCTCTACTCCGGAAGGCGCACGCGACTTCGTGGTGCCCTCACGCATGAATCCGGGACAGTTCTACGCTTTGCCGCAAAGCCCGCAGACCTTGAAGCAATTGCTGATGGTATCTGGTTTCGACCGTTACTTCCAGATTGCCAAGTGTTTCCGTGACGAGGACCTTCGTGCCGACCGTCAGCCGGAATTTACTCAGATAGACTGTGAAATGTCTTTCGTGGAACAGGACGACATCATCAACCTGTTTGAAGGTATGACGAAATATCTGTTCAAAGAAATCCGCGGTGTGGAATTGGAAGGTCAGTTCCAGCGTATGGCATGGGCGGACGCCATGAAATATTATGGTAGCGACAAACCCGACTTGCGTTTCGGCATGAAGTTCGTGGAGCTGATGGATATACTGAAAGGGCATGGCTTCTCTGTATTCGATAGTGCCGAATACATCGGTGGTATCTGTGCCGAAGGTGCCGCACACTATACCCGCAAACAACTGGATGCACTGACGGAATTCGTGAAGAGACCGCAGGTTGGTGCAAAAGGTATGGTTTACGCCCGTGTAGAGGAAGACGGAAATGTAAAATCGAGCGTTGACAAATTCTATACGCAGGAAGTACTGCAACAGGTAAAAGAAGCTTTCGGTGCCAAACCGGGTGACTTGATTCTGATTTTGAGCGGTGACGACACCATGAAGACGCGCAAGCAGCTTTGCGAGCTTCGTCTGGAAATGGGTAACCAACTGGGATTGCGTGATAAGAACACATTCGCATGCCTGTGGGTGGTAGACTTCCCGATGTTTGAATGGAGCGAGCAAGAAAACCGCTTGATGGCTATGCACCATCCGTTCACCCATCCGAAAGACGAGGACATTGATTTGCTGGATACTGATCCGGCAGCAGTACGTGCCGATGCTTATGATATGGTAATCAATGGTGTGGAAGTTGGTGGCGGTTCAATCCGTATCCACGATCCGAAGTTGCAGGCAAAGATGTTCGAAATCCTCGGATTCACTCCCGAAAAAGCAGAAGAACAATTCGGATTCCTGATGAATGCATTCAAATACGGTGCACCTCCTCATGGCGGTCTGGCATATGGTCTTGATCGTTGGGTATCTCTCTTTGCCGGATTGGATAGTATTCGTGACTGCATCGCATTCCCGAAGAATAACAGTGGACGCGACGTGATGCTGGATGCTCCCGCAGCACTTGATCCGTCTCAGTTGGACGAACTGAATCTGATCGTAGATATCAAAGAATAAGAGTAGGTTAGTTTGTTGTGAGAGAGTCGAGACGCATCTTCCGTTTTGCAGTAATCGGTACGCTGAATGCCCTGATTATAGCAGCAGTCATCTGGCTGATGATGGATGAACTGGACATCGACTATATGCTCTCTAACATAACTGCTTACGTCATTGCACAGACTCATAATTTTATCTGGTGCAAGCACTGGATATTTCCTTTGGATGATAAAGAAAAGAAGAGCAACACCTGGAGGCAGGTGTTGCTCTTTTCTATCGCTTTCGGAATGGCGTATCTGGCGCAATTCCTATTCTTGGTAGTGCTGGTCGAGGCACTGAATTGTGATGAATACCTGGCTCAGTTCCTGGGACTATTTATCTACGGAGGCGTGAATTTTATAATGAACAGGAGAATCACGTTCCGTTAACACTTTATCAAACTGCGTTTTGCTGCGCTTTTATCGAACCATATTTTAATCGAGGAAGCGTTTCGTCAATCCAGCGTATTCATCGATACGACGGTCGCGCAGGAAAGGCCACCAACGGCGTACATTTTCCGAGCGTTCCATATCTATTTCCACTACTATATTTTCCGGACGGTCGTTTCCGGCTTGTGCAAGGAATTCTCCTTGCGGACCTACTACAAAACTATTTCCCCAGAATTGGATGCCATTCGTCTGCATGGACGGATCGGGTTCGTGACCGACACGGTTAACGGAGATAACGGGGAGTCCGTTGGCTACGGCATGGGCACGCTGAGAGATAATCCAGGCATTGAGCTGGCGTGCTTTTTCATCATCGGCGTCACTGCTTTCCCAACCGATGGCGGTGGGGTAGATTAATAATTCGGCACCTTTCAATGCCATCAGGCGGGCAGCTTCGGGGTACCACTGATCCCAGCAAACAAGTACACCCAGCTTTCCGAGAGAGGTTTGGATAGGTTCGAAACCTATATCTCCGGGGGTGAAGTAGAACTTTTCATAATAGGCCGGATCGTCGGGGATATGCATCTTGCGGTATTTTCCGGCAATACTTCCGTCACGATCAAAAACAACAGCGGTGTTATGATAGAGTCCCGGAGCACGTTTCTCAAATAGGGAGGTTACCAATACAATTTTATTGGCAGCGGCCAGTTCGGAGTAAAACCCGGTGGAAGGGCCGGGAATGGTTTCCGCCAGATCAAACAGTTGTGTGTTTTCAGTCTGACAGAAATACAGGGAGTTGTGTAGTTCCTGTAATACAACCAGTTGCGCACCATGTACTGCACAGGCTTCTATGCTTTTAGCCAGGTTCATCAGGTTCGTACGAAGATCTGCTGTATTGGCTTGCTGAATAATTCCGACTTTTATTTTTCTCATATCTTTCTAATTTTAATATTTCACTAATTAGTATCAGATCAATATTCTATTTCGCCCTTTCAGGGCTTAATTGAATTATCTGATTAACACGTAGGGCGTTGCCCTGCGCTATATAATTATAGCCTTTCAGGCTATTAATAATCTTTATACTACAACATCTTAAAAGGCTGAAAGCCTGATATTATATAGCGTAGGGCAACGCCCTACGTAGCTAACATTCTCCTTCCTAAGCCCTGAAAGGGCGAAATTATCATAAATATTGTTCATTATACTCTACTCCATATTCTTTTAAAAATATCTTTAACTCGTCTTCAAAAGATATCTTTTTATGATGTTCTTCCTGTCCACCGATATATCGGGTTACAACATCCACTTTAGACTGACTAACTGAAAAAGCTCCATAACCTTCTTGCCACGCAAACCATTGATAGTAAATTCCTTTACCTTTAATCCACTTAGAAGAACTTTTCTTTATTTCCTCAACCATTTTAGTTAGAGCTATATTCTTATTTAAAACACAAAGAACATGTATATGATTAGTTATTCCACCTACAATAATTGAAGGACAATCGACGTTCTTTAAAATACCGGATATATATGAGAACATCTCTGGTAAATCTTCTTTTCGAATACTATCCTTACGGTATTTTGTACTAAAAGTCAAATGAATATAATTCTTAGATAATGATTGTGGCATGTTTATTTCGCCCTTTCAGGGCTTAAGTTAGCGATTCATTTACTACGTAGGGCGTTGCCCTACGCCATATAATTTTAGCCTTTCAGGCTATAATTCCCACTGGATATTGCATCGTCACGCAATGCAACGAGCCATGTTGCTTTATCAATGCACAGCAATCCACGCCCACTATCTCGTGATGAGGGAAAGCTGCTTGAAGCACTTCTTTAGCACGTTGGTCATTCTCCGGCTGACGATAAGTAGGATAAAGCACCGCATCATTCATTATCAAGAAATTGGCATACGTTGCGGGGAGACGTTCACCCTCTTCCTCAATCTTGTCCACCATAGGCAATGCCAACAGGCGGTAGGGGTTTCCATTCAAAGTACGGAAGGTTTTCAGTTGCTCTTCCATTTGATGGAGAGCTTCGTAATGTTCATCCTGCGTATCGGTGCATTGCACATAGGCAATAGTATCCGGTGAGCAAAGACGAGCGAGCGTATCGACATGACTATCTGTATCATCTCCTGCCAAATACCCATGATCGAGCCAAAGTACCTGTTTCAGATGAAATACAGAACAGAGATATTCTTCGATTTCATCGCGGCTCATCTGTCCGTTACGATTGGGAGAAAGCAGGCACTCGGACGTGGTGAGCAATGTTCCCACCCCGTCACTCTCAATGGAACCACCTTCCAGGACAAACCCCAGACGATTAACATACCGCCCATTCAGGAAACCGGCTTCCACAGCCTGACGGGTAATCAGATTGTCTTTATCCGAAGCGAATTTCAGCCCCCAGCCATTGAACATGAAATCAAGAAGCGAAGCGCCTTCTGAATCCAACATGGTAATTGCACCATGATCACGCGCCCAGGTATCATTCGTTTCACACTCCATGAAACGGACATTCTGCATATTGACGGTAGCTGAAATCTGCTTTTTGACCTCCTCCGGTTCGGGAGTTACAATCAGAAGCAATTCCCGTTGGGCTATTTCGCGTGCGATAGCGGCAAAGCAGGTTTGTACTTCCGTAAGCATATGTGCCCAGTCAGTTCCGGCATGGGGCCAAGTCAGCTGTATTCCGCTTTGCGGCGCCCATTCGGCAGGTAAAACAGTATTGAACGTATCACTCATATTTATCATTCTTTCTTTTCTTCTTTCGGCTTGCGGTCAAAGAACGGATTCTTGGTCGAAGCACTGACCGGAATAGCATACACAGATCTGCATCCCGGCAACCACTCCAATTGCTGCGCAGCAAGTCCGGCAGAGAACATCACACGGGTATCCACACGCAAATCGGCCGCCGTGGCGCAAGCCGAACCGATAGCTATACCTACATCAACCGAATTCACGGCACAAGGCACACCTTCAGGGCGTCCCGCACAAGTGGGATAACCACAATGGCCGCAGTTCAATCCTTGCGCCTGCTCGCGCGTACCTATTATAATTACACATTCAGCCTGCAAAATGTTGGCGGCATCCCGCAAAAAGAACTTCATTCCGTGTTCTTCTACCATGGCAACCATCTTGTCCGACAATACTTTTAAATCATCTCCGGTGACCATAGCTATTTCAATTATATCTACACCTTTTCCCTTCGGAGCAGTACGGGCAGCAGTCATCATCTGCCTTGCCACGTCCAACACATGTTCGTGGCGGCTTGCACGTTCGTTCTGTATCATAATTCTCACTTTTATTAAAAACTGATAGCAAAGATAATGCAAATTGAGTGCAGAACTTTCATGCTTGCATGAAAAAGTTATGCCGAAATGCAGCTTATCTTATTTAAAGATACTGATTTCAGCCAATAATCCGCCATTTTCTCAGAATTCCTTTCTATATTTGCTTTCAAATGGAGACCAGGACTATACTTCAAATAGACAACGCATGCATCGCTTTCGGAGCAGATACACTTTTTTCCGGTTTTTGCTTACAACTGCACGAAGGGGAAATCGCCTGCATTTCCGGACAATCGGGGCGGGGAAAAACCTCCTTGCTGAATGCAGTTTTAGGATTTGTACCCCTCAAAGCAGGGAGCATCACCGTCAACGGCATTTTACTGGAAAAAGGAACTATCGACCAAATTCGCAGACAAGTGGCATGGATACCGCAAGAACTGGCGCTTCCATCGGAATGGGTAAAGGAAATGGTACAGCTCCCTTTTAATCTGAAAGCTAACCGGAACACCCCCTTTTCACTGGACAAACTATTTGCCTGCTTCGATGAATTGGGGCTGGAAGAGGAATTGTACGATAAACGTGTAAATGAAATCTCCGGAGGACAACGACAACGTATCATGATTGCCGTAGCCACCCTGATGCAAAAGCCGCTACTGATTGTGGATGAACCGACTTCCGCACTGGATTCGGACTCTACGGATAAAGTACTTGCTTTCTTCCGGAAACGAATGAGGGAGGGAAGTGCCATTCTCGCCGTCTCTCATGACCAGGGATTTGCGCAAGGATGCAACCAGATGATAACACTATAACTAAGAGATTAATAAAGTGGGAACTATCGACATATCATATACCAGTTTAGCCATCGGATTACTGCTGTTGCTTATTCCGCTGTTCTACTTGTGGAAGTTCAGGACAGGACTATTGTGGGTTACCGTGATTGGTATCGCACGGATGATTGTACAACTTTTCTTTATCGGTATCTACCTGAAATACTTGTTTCTGTGGAATAACCCATGGATCAACTTTCTGTGGGTGATTATTATGATATTCGTCGCTGCACAAACCGCCCTGGCACGCACCCAACTGAAACGGAAAATACTGTTTATTCCTATTTCCATCGGTTTTTTATTCAGTGTCGTCTGCATCGGTATGTACTTTATTGCCATTGTATTACGGCTGGAAAATGTGTTCAGTGCCCAATATTTTATTCCGATATTCGGTATCCTGATGGGAAACATGTTATCCAGCAATGTTGTTGCGCTGAATGCCTATTACAGCGGATTGAAACGGGAACAGCAATTGTATCGCTATCTGCTTGGCAATGGCGCCACAAGGGCAGAAGCACAGGCGCCTTTTATCAAACAGGCTATCATTAAGTCTTTTAGTCCATTGATTGCCAATATTGCCGTTATGGGCCTGGTAGCACTGCCCGGCACAATGATCGGACAAATCCTGGGAGGTAGTAGCCCGAATGTTGCCATCAAATATCAGATGATGATTATGGTGATAACTTTCACGGCATCCATGCTTTCGCTGATGATTACCATCTCGCTGGCATCGCGTAAGTCATTCGATGCCAACGGAAAATTGTTGGAAATTATGGTAGAGAAAAAGGAAAAGAAGAAAAAACGTTAATCTTTCATTTTGGATGGAGTGTAACGAAGCTGTACATACTGTATACCCGGCTTAATGTAAGCACTATCCATCAGTACTTTCTTTACTTTGAACGTCTCAAGACACCAGTTGATATGTCTTTCTACAGATTTTGTCTGCGACTTCACATAAGAAAGCACCTCAACACTTCCTACCGTATCTATTTCAACTTGAGCCTTTAAGGTACGTATAGGAACCGGTTTTCCAGACATATAACTGGGTAGTTTCTTATTTTTATCTATCCAGAAGATCGCCGTAGCTTTCGGAGTAGTATCCACAAATTCCTCTTGTGCATCCTCTTCACCGCCATCCTGGGCTTTGGATGAGGGTTGGCACGAGAAAAGAATGCATAATAAAGCAAAAAACGAGAAAAGTAATGCTTTCATGGTATAGAGTTTTACAATTATCTGAACAAATATATAAAAAAAGAGTAAAACAAACAGTTATTCAGTGCATTTTTACTATATTTGCACCGAAATTTTCTATTCACATAATGAGAATTAAGGAGATAGTAAGCGCCCTTGAACGGTTCGCGCCTCTGCCATTGCAAGACGGATTTGATAATGCCGGCCTGCAAATCGGATTGACAGAAGCGGAAGCAACAGGGGCTTTGTTGTGTCTTGACGTCACTGAAGCCGTGCTGGACGAGGCGATTGCATTAGGGTACAATCTTGTCATATCCCATCATCCGCTGATATTCAAAGGGTATAAATCCATCACGGGCAGGGACTATGTAGAGCGTTGTATCATGAAAGCGATCAAGAATGATATCGTGATCTACTCAGCACATACCAACCTGGACAATGCTCCGGGAGGTGTGAACTTCAAGATTGCCGAGAAAATAGGATTAAGTAATGTACGCGTGCTGGAAGCCAAAGAGAATGCTTTGGTAAAATTGGTGACTTTTGTACCCACAGCACAAGCGGAAGATGTTCGTAAAGCTTTGTTTACAGCCGGATGCGGTTGCATAGGAAACTACGACGCATGCAGTTACAATGTAGAAGGAGAGGGAACTTTCCGTGCTCAGGAGGGTAGCCACCCGTTCTGTGGAAGCATCGGAGAGTTGCATACGGAAAAGGAAGTGCGGATAGAAACCGTATTGCCTGCCTACAAGAAATCGGAAGTTATCAAAGCTCTACTGAGTGCCCATCCGTATGAGGAACCTGCATTCGACCTATATCCTTTGCAGAATAGCTGGACACAGGCTGGGGCAGGAGTTATCGGAGAACTGGAAACACCGGAAACGGAGTTGGAGTTCCTGAAACGCATCAAGAAGACCTTTGAAGTGGGCTGTCTGAAGCATAACAAGCTGACCGGACGTGAAATACAGACCGTGGCACTGTGTGGAGGAGCCGGAGCATTCCTGATGCCGCTTGCCATACGCAACGGTGCAGACGTGTTCATCACCGGAGAAATCAAGTATCACGATTACTTCGGACACGATACGGATATTCTGCTGGCAGAGATAGGACATTACGAAAGCGAACAATATACAAAAGAAATATTCTATACAATAATCCGGGAGTTGTTTCCTAACCTTGCGCTGCAACAGTGCAAAGTGAATACCAACCCCATAAAATATTTATAAGTAAAATGGCTAAAGAAGCAAAAAAAGATCCTCAGGAATTGACCGTGGAGCAGAAGTTAAAAGCCCTGTTCCAGTTGCAGACTATGTTGTCTAAGATTGATGAAATCAAGACTTTAAGAGGTGAACTTCCGCTGGAAGTACAGGACTTGGAAGATGAAATCGCCGGTCTGAGCACTCGTATCGACAGAATTAAGGCAGAAGTAGCCGAATTGAAATCCGCCATCGCTACCAAGAAAGTGGAGATTGAAACTTCAAAAGCTTCTATCGCAAAATACAAGGAACAACAGGAGAATGTACGCAACAACCGTGAGTACGACTTCCTGAGCAAAGAAATCGAATTCCAGACTCTGGAAATGGAGCTTTGTGATAAGAGAATCAAAGAGTTCGCTGCACAGGAACAGGAGAAATCTGCTGAAGTTGCAAAGAGCACAGAAGCGTTGGATGAAAGACAGAAAGACTTGGACGTTAAGAAGAACGAACTGGACGAAATCATCTCTGAAACCAAGCAGGAAGAAGAAAAGCTGAGAGACAAAGCCAAAGAACTTGAAACCAAGATCGAACCGCGTTTGCTCCAGTCTTTCAAGCGTATCCGTAAGAACTCTCGCAACGGATTGGGTATCGTATATGTACAACGTGACGCTTGTGGTGGTTGCTTCAACAAAATCCCGCCCCAGAGACAACTGGATATCCGTTCTCGTAAGAAAATCATCGTTTGCGAATATTGCGGACGTATCATGATTGACCCGGAATTGGCTGGTATAACCATCGAACACAAGGAAGAGGTAAAGGAAAAGCCAACAAGAAGAAAAAAGACTGCGGAATAATATTCAGCGGTATATATAGGAAAAGACGCCCCTGCAAGCAACATTCTATTGCTTGCAGGGGCGTCTTTTCCTATATACACCGCCGAAGTCGTTGAATTAAACTCATGATTGTAGGGGCCTGGACTATCTCTTACTTCACCTTATAAGTGCACAGTCGTTTCCTCTCATGAAAATTCTGTTTACCCCAAATGATAGCTTTGTTAACCCCACACAATAACTCCATTTACATACTGCGGTAAAGGTCGTTACATGCTAAAGTAAAAGCCGTTACAATAAGGGGTAAAGGTCGTTACATACAGCAGTAAATGCTTTTACATCTTGCAGTAAACCTCCGGTAAATGCAGTTGATTGATTATCAGAAAGCTAACAAAAGGACATTAGCACTCTTTAATTCATTTCTTCAATTATAGATCACCCACACCAACCCACATCCATCTGTCAGAACTCCATTATACCTCCCTAATCTTCTCTAAACAAATAGAGCTCCAGGTTGTTATGAACCCTGTATCACAAAAAACAACCTAAACCTATGAAGATTAAAGCTTGGGGCAGCGTGCTGCTCTTATCGTGCCTATGTTCTGCCGTCACGGCACAGAATGGCAACCGTTATCTGGAAAAACCGTTGCCCCGAGGCTGGGGGAATACGGTAGTTCCGAACTCTAAAACGGTCCCTACTTCCGCAGGAACCGCTAATTCTACCACGGCATCCGCAGATGACAACTTATTCAACGGACAGATATTACCGGTAGACGACCAGTGGTGGAAAGCATTCAATGACCCGGTGCTGGATTCGCTTATCAGCGTAGCATCCGGCGAAAACTATTCCGTACTTGCCGCTATAGACCGCATGGAACAGGCACGTGCCAGCCTGCGAATGGAGCGCAGTAATTTTTTCCCTTCTATTTCTTTAAATGGTGGATGGCTCCGCCAGCAAAGCAGTGGTAACACTACCGAATTGCCCCAATCCATCACACATTATTATGATGCATCACTCAATGCCAGTTGGGAACTGGATATATTCGGAAGCATCCGGCAACGGGTAAAGGCGCAACGGGAAACATTCCAAGCCAGCCGTGAAGAGTACATCTCTGTACAAGTGTCCCTATGCGCACAAGTCGCTTCTGCCTACATCAACCTGCGGGAACTACAACAGGAATTACAGGTGGTAATGCATAACTGCCGGACACAAGAGGAAGTGCTCAATATCACCGAAGTACGCTACAACACGGGACTTGTATCAAAACTGGATGTAGCACAGGCTAAATCAGTGTATTTCAGCACTAAAGCATCTGTTCCGCAACTGGAATCCGGAATCAGCCAATACATCAACTCGCTGGCTATTCTGCTGGGAACTTATCCGCAGGAAATACGCCCCACATTGGAAAGAATCGGGAAATTGCCCGACTACATGGAACCTGTTGGAGTAGGATTACCCGCCGATTTATTGCTCCGCCGTCCCGATGTGCGCCAAGCCGAAAGACTGGTTAATGCACAAGCCGCACTATTGGGAGCCAGCAAAAGCGACTGGCTGCCACAAGTATTCCTGAAAGGATCTGTAGGATATGCCGCCCGTGATCTGAAAGACCTGACCCGACGGAAAAGCATGACATTTGAAATTGCCCCGACCCTCAGTTGGACACTGTTCAGCGGAACAAAGCTGGTGAATGCTACCAAACAGGCACGTGCACAACTGGATGAAGCGGTGCATAACTTCAACGAAACCGTGCTTACCGCTGTACAGGAAACGGATAATGCAATGAATAATTACCGGAATTCCATCAAGCAGATTGTCGCCCTCCGGGAAGTACGAAATCAGGGACAAGAAACATTGAAACTCTCCCTGGAGCTTTATAAACAGGGACTTAGTCCTTTTCAGAATGTACTGGATGCACTCCGTTCGCTACTGACGTACGAAAACCAGTTGACGCAGGCGGAGGGTAGTTCACTACTGTATCTGGTGTCATTGTACCAGGCACTGGGAGGAGGATATAAAGAGAACTGAGTAATAATTCCTAAACCATAACCATATATGAAAAATGAAATGTACATCATCCTCACGCTGATTCCGTTGCTAGCGGGATGTGGGGACAAAAAAGAAGCAGCGCGCGGAGCGATGCCCGTTCCGGAAATAAGCGTAGCCAGTCCGGTGGTGAAAGACATCACACTGACTAAAGAGTATCCGGGCTATCTGAGTTCGGAAAAGACCGTCGACCTGGTGGCACGGGTGAACGGGACACTGCAAACCATCGCCTATGCTCCGGGAAGCAGGGTCCGGAAAGGGCAGGTGTTGTTCGTCATCGAACCCACTATTTACCAGGACAATGTAGAACAGGCGGAAGCGGAACTGAACACCGCCCGAGCCAATCTGGAATATGCCCGGAACAACTATGCCCGTATGCTGGAAGCTGTGAAAAGCGATGCTGTAAGCCAGATACAGGTGTTACAGTCCAAATCGAATGTTGCCACTTCGCAAGCGGCAGTCAGCAATGCCGAAGCTGCGCTGAATACGGCACGCACGAACCTGGGTTACTGCACAGTCCGGGCGCCGTTTGACGGAACTGTCAGCCGGAATCAAGTCGATGTGGGCAGTTATGTAGGGGGAAGTCTGCAGCCTGTCACCCTTGCCACGATCTATAAAGATGACCTGTTATATACATACTTCAATATCACTGATAACCAGTGGCTTGCCATGCTAATGCAACAAGGAACCGCACAACAGAAAGATACACTACCTCGCCAAATCACTGTTAACTTGGGGGAAGACGGCATACAACCGTATCCTGCCACACTCGATTACTTTGCACCGAATGTAGACCTGAGTACCGGAACCCTGAATCTGCGTGCCCGCCTGGACAACCCGAAAGGTTTACTGAAAAGCGGACTTTATGTCAGTATCACCTTGCCATACGGCAAAGAATCGCAGGCAATACTGATACCGGACGCGTCCATCGGGACCGATCAATTAGGAAAATATGTGTATGTAGTGAACGATTCCGATATGGTGCGCTATCGCCACGTTGAAGTGGGACAGTTGATAGACGACAGTCTGCGGCAAATAACCGGCGGACTCTCTCCACAGGAACGCTACGTCACCCGGGCACTGATGAAAGTACGGGAAGGAATGAAAGTAAAGCCCATCAGCAAATAACCAATCGTAAATAACTAAATACTAAGCTCATGTTCTCAAAATTCTTCATAAACCGTCCTATCTTCGCTACTGTGCTTGCGCTGCTGATCGTGGTGGCGGGACTGGTCACACTGGGCATACTCCCCATTGCGCAGTATCCGGACATTACGCCGCCTACCGTTCAGGTCAGCGCCGTCTATCCGGGTGCCAACGCGCAGACAGTGGCCCAAACCGTGGGTATACCCATCGAGCAGCAAGTAAACGGAGTGGAAGGCATGCTTTATATGTCCTCCAATTCCTCCTCATCGGGTGCCTATTCACTCACCATTACTTTTGCCGTCGGAACAGATATCGACATGGCAACCGTACAAGTCCAAAACCGTGTCAGCGTGGCACAGGCTTCATTGCCAACCCCGGTAGTGGTACAGGGAGTAACCGTTCAAAAGCAGTCGTCGAACATCGTGATGTTCCTCACCATGACTTCCGAAAACAAGGAATATGACGGACTATACCTCAGCAACTACGCCACCCTGAACCTTGTCGACCAGTTGACACGCGTACCGGGCGTAGGCGCTGTCAATGTGATGGGAGCGGGAGACTACTCCATGCGTATCTGGCTGGATCCGGCAGCACTGCGTATCCGTAATCTTTCGGCAGCCGATGTTTACCAGGCCATTCAATCACAAAATGTAGAAGTCAGTGCCGGAGCCGTGGGACAACCCCTGCCGGGAAATCCAGCTCCGGGTAACACCAACATCGGCAATGTCTCTTCCGGCAACAATGCCCCTGCCTATCAATACAGTCTGACGGTGAAAGGGCGACTTTCATCTCCCGAAGAATTCGGCAATATCATCTTACGAACAGAAGCGGGCGGGAGAGTGCTTCGCCTCCGTGATGTGGCTCATATCGACCTTGGCTCCGCGTCCTACAGCGTTGTATCCCAGCTGAACGGGCAACCTACCGCCGCCATTGCCATCTATCAGCAACCGGGTTCCAATTCGCTGGATGTATCCAAAGGCGTGAAAGAGAAGATGCAGGAACTGTCAGAATCGTTCCCCAGCGGCATCCATTACAGTGTAACCCTGGATACGACGGACGTCATCCACGCTTCAGTAGACGAAGTGCTGGTAACTTTCCTGGAAACAACCCTGCTTGTAGTGCTCGTCATCTTTCTTTTCCTGCAGAACTGGCGGGCGGTTATCATTCCGTGTATCACCATTCCCGTATCACTCATCGGCACTCTGGCAGTGATGGCGCTCTTCGGATTCTCCATCAATACACTGACACTGTTCGGACTGATACTTGCCGTGGCCATTGTGGTGGATGACGCCATTGTGGTAGTGGAAAACTCCACGCGTTTGCTTGATACGGGGCAGTACAGTGCCCGGCAGGCGGTCATTCAGGCAATGGGAGAGATCACCGGTCCGATTGTGGGCGTAGTGCTGGTGTTGCTTGCCGTATTTATTCCGACAATGCTCGTCAGCGGTATCTCCGGACAACTTTATAAGCAGTTTGCGCTGACTATTGCTGCCAGCACCGTATTGAGTGGTTTCAACTCGCTGACACTGACTCCGGCATTGTGTGCCTTGATATTACAGCCCACGAAACCTGCACAGTCGCCACTTTTCCGGGGCTTCAACTTTGTGTACGACAAGACACAAGGGATATATGATAAAACCGTGGGTTGGTTGCTCCGGCGTCCTGCTGCTGCACTGTTGTCTTATGCTGGGTTTACGGCACTCGCTGTGATCCTGTTCATGAAGTGGCCCAGTACCTTTATTCCCGAAGAAGATGACGGGTATTTCCTTGCCGTGGTGCAATTGCCGCCTGCTTCAAGTCTGGAACGTACAGAAGCTGTCGGACGTGAGATCAATGAAATCCTCAACAGCTATCCCGAAGTAAAAAATTATATCGGCATATCCGGCTTCTCTGTTATGGGAGGCGGGGAACAGAGTAATTCCGGCACCTATTTCGTTATCTTGAAAAACTGGGACGAGCGTAAAGGAAAGGAACATACGGCTCAGTCTGTAGTAAATCGTTTCAATGCACAGGCGTATGGAATTCAGGAAGCAGAAGTTTTTGCCATGGTGCCCCCTGCCATTCCCGGACTCGGTGCTACGGGCGGCCTACAGCTACAGGTGGAAGATCGTAATAACCTCGGTGCCACAGAAATGCAACATGCCATAGAGACGCTGATGGCAACCTATCACACCAAACCTGCATTGGCATCCGTCAGCAGTCAGTACCAGGCTAATGTGCCCCAGTATTTCCTGAACATCGACCGGGATAAAGTACAATTGATGGGTATTCCGCTGAACAGCGTCTTTACTTCCTTAGGTTACTACATGGGAGCTGCTTATGTGAACGATTTCGTTGAGTTCGGCCGCATCTATCAGGTAAAGCTCGGTGCACGGGATCGTGCCCAACGGATCATTGACGATGTACTGAAGTTGAGTGTACAGAATGCATCGGGAGAGATGGTACCGTTTTCAACCTTTATGCGGGTGGAGGAACAGTTGGGAATGGACCAGATCAACCGCTACAATATGTATTCCACTGCCTCCGTCACTTGCAACGTAGCCCCGGGAAGCAGTTCCGGAGAGGCGATACAGCAAATGGAGGCACTCTTTAAGGAGCAACTGGGCGATGAATTTGGTTATGAATGGACGTCAGTAGCTTATCAGGAAACGCAGGCGGGCACAACGACAACCGTTGTGTTTGTAATGGCGTTACTCGTTGCCTTCCTGGTACTTGCAGCACAGTACGAGAGTTGGACGAGCCCGGTAGCTGCGGTCATCGGACTTCCGGTAGCATTGTTGGGAGCGATGATTGGCTGTCTCATCATGGGAACACCTGTCAGCATCTATACACAAATCGGTATTATCCTGCTTGTGGCACTGTCGGCAAAGAATGGTATTCTGATTGTAGAGTTCGCCCGCGATTTCCGTGCGCAAGGCAACTCCATTCGTGATGCGGCATTCCAGGCAGGGCATATCCGCTTGCGGCCTATCCTGATGACATCCCTGGCATTTGTATTCGGTGTGATGCCATTGCTGTTTGCTACGGGTGCAGGAGCGGAAAGCCGTATTGCACTGGGAGCTGCTGTCGTGTTTGGTATGGCACTGAATACATTGCTTGCCACAGTCTATATCCCTAATTTCTATGAGTTGATGCAGAAGATACAGGAAAAATTGGGAAAGAAGCAGATAGAAGAAAAGACTGAGAAGGTTTAGACCCTGATTGGGTTCATTGATTTAGATCCTGATTAGTCTCATTGAAAAGGGCTACACCCTTTGCCTCACATGGCTACACCATATCCCCCAAAGGGTGTAGCCATCCGGGGTAAAGGGTGTAGCCCTTTTTAGTGGATATTATAACATCTGATAATCAGGGATATCCGGAAGAAAAGTATAGCTATTCCGCTCATAATCCATCCGGCAGCAATAGTGTTGCATTCCATTACTCACTACAAGGTAATCTACTTTCAGCACCATATTGTAGCGTGTAATCTGGTCGAACACCGCTTGCGTAATCTCTATGTCCGGTGCTTTATACTCCACAATCATCCGTGCCGTGAGGTCACGACGGTAAAGCACTGTGTCACAACGTTTCTTCGTTCCGTTGAGCTGTACCTGTACCTCGTTCGCCATCAATGTCTGCGGATATCCTTTATGGTTCAGCAGAAAATGTACGAAATGCTGGCGTACCCATTCTTCGGGCGTCAGTGCTACATATCGGCGCCGTATCACGTCGAAAATAGCAGGTTTCCCTTCACGGTTCACGACTTTAGCATCAAATACAGGTAAGTTTAACGATAACATATTGATATGTGATAAGTGATTAACAAATTTCCGAATTCTACTTTTTTATTGTACTTTTGTGAGTTAAATAATCGCTCCCTGAAAGTATTTAGGGAACAAATTTAATGAAATCTTATGAAAACAAAGCAAGAAATCGTAGCTAACTGGCTGCCTCGTTACACAAAACGTAAGCTTGAGGACTTTGGAGAGTATATTCTGTTGACTAACTTCAACAAGTATGTGGATATTTTTGCAGAGAAGTTCAATGTGCCCGTTCTTGGTAAAGACGCTAATATGACGTCTGCTTCAGCAGAAGGCATGACCATTATCAACTTTGGTATGGGAAGCCCTAACGCTGCAATTATCATGGATTTACTAAGTGCTATACAGCCCAAAGCCTGCCTGTTCCTGGGCAAGTGCGGTGGTATCGATAAGAAAAACAGAATAGGGGATCTCATCCTTCCTATCGCCGCCATCCGTGGCGAAGGAACTTCCAATGACTACTTCCCGCCCGAAGTACCGGCGCTACCGGCATTTATGTTGCAGCGTGCCGTTTCTTCATCCATCCGCGACCATGCCCGCGACTATTGGACAGGTACCGTATACACTACCAACCGCCGCATTTGGGAGCATGACGAGGAATTCAAGGAATATCTGAAGAAAACCCGTGCCATGGCCGTTGATATGGAAACAGCGACTCTCTTCAGTTGCGGTTTTGCCAATCACATCCCTACCGGAGCCATCTTACTGGTTTCTGACCAGCCAATGATTCCTGAAGGAGTGAAAACCGATAAAAGCGATAATCTGGTTACCCAAAATTATGTAACCGAGCACGTTGAAATCGGTATCGCATCCCTGCGTATGATTATCGACGAGAAGAAAACCGTAAAACATCTGAAATTCGACTGGTAAAAACGAATATGGCAAAACAGGAAATCACGTGTGATGACATCTTAAAGGAACTGAGAGCGAAGCAATACCGTCCCGTCTATTATCTCATGGGCGAGGAACCCTATTACATCGACCTCATTGCCGACTATATAACAGACAATATTCTGACCGAAACGGAAAAGGAGTTCAACCTGACCGTTGTCTACGGGGCAGATGTGGATATAGCTACCGTTATTAATGCCGCCAAGCGTTATCCGATGATGTCCGAGCATCAGGTGGTGGTGGTAAAGGAAGCGCAGAATATCCGTAATATGGAGGAACTTTCTTATTACCTCCAAAAACCGCTGCTTTCTACCATATTAGTAATATGCCATAAACATGGCGTATTGGACCGAAGAAAGAAGCTGGCTGCCGAAATCGAAAAGACTGGTGTCCTGTTTGAATCTAAAAAAGTGAAGGATGCCCAACTACCGGCATTCATCACTTCTTATATGAAACGCAAAGGTATCGACGTGGAACCTAAAGCCACTGCCATGCTGGCCGATTTCGTTGGCGCCGACCTCAGTCGCCTCACGGGGGAGCTGGAAAAACTGAGCATTACACTTCCAAAAGGTCATACACGCGTTACCCCCGAACAGATAGAGAAGAACATTGGTATCAGTAAGGACTATAATAACTTCGAATTACGTAGTGCTCTCGTTGAAAAGGATGTCCTGAAAGCTAATAAGATAATAAAATATTTTGAAGAAAATCCGAAGACAAATCCAATTCAAATGACTTTATCTTTACTTTTTGGATTCTTTTCTAACTTGATGTTGGCCTATTATGCCCCTGAAAAATCGGAGCAAGGCATAGCCAACATGTTGGGACTACGTACCCCCTGGCAGGCCAAAGACTATCTCTCAGCTATGCGCCGATATAATGGAGTAAAGACCATGCAAATTATCGGAGAAATACGATATGCAGATGCAAAATCTAAAGGAGTGGGAAATCCATCTTTAAGTGACGGGGATATTCTTCGCGAACTGGTCTTCAAGATCCTGCATTAATAGCTTTTTTCTTCTATATACTCTTCATTAAACAAGAAATTTAGCTTTTCCTTCACCCCCTTCCACCGTTCCCAAACGTACTGTTCATAGGTAATAGAGTGTGGAAGGGTATCTGAAATACATACAACATATTCGCTGAAACAGATGGTCTATATACAATGAACAGACCATTTATCTGATATAAACACATGGTCTATTTAATGCAAATAGACCATGTGTTTATATATAATATAATCTCCTGTCCCGAGTAAAGCAGGCATATTTTTATAGGAAAACAATATACTTTTTCTAAGAAAAAGGAAAATTATATTTAGAAAGTGGTCAGCAGATCAATAGAAATAGATCGTCTATTTCTTATTTTAGAAGAGATTATACTTGTTAACTATATCAGCAATAATAGAGAAGTAAATGCCATTTTCACTATCATTATGTCATTTCGCACTTAAAAAGGGGTTATTTTTCTAGAATGAGAGAAAATTAAAACTAAAAAATAGGGTATAATACACTGTATTACAATTAAATATACTCAAAATAAGCTCCTGAGAATTAAGAAATTCCAAGTTCATGATCATTTATACAGAAATAAAGCAAGGATTTACAATTACGAAGACTTTAGAACATATCAATTGAACTTTCCTTATTTTAGTGTAACAAATTCTTTCTGTAATATCGAATCTATCATCAAGAATAAATGCAATTAGAAAAGGAAATAGTTGTTATTTCAACTATGAAATATTAAAAAAGTAATATCTTTATATTTACAATTGAATATATAACAATTATGTATATAACAAATGTAATCAAAAGATATAATACACAATTGTAATAATACTGTTTTTAATGAGATAATGATAAAATAACAAAAGTAATAGGATAGGGGTTAACGAGGAGTAAAAACACAATTAAATTGCTAATAATCAGTGTATATATAACAATTTATATGATCTAACAGTTCATAAATAGAGAAATCAATGGGAAAACAATTGTAATATGGAATATATCACGTAGAAAATCTAAATTTAGATACATAATAACCAATAATATACATAGTTTTATTAAAGTAAAAATATGGGTTAAAAATCTAGGTAATATATATCATTACATTTATGCAAATAACATATGAAATAATCAACATACAATTGTAATATGAAAGAATTTACATTTTTAATTTGCTTTTGTAATTTCATTTTTTTACTTTTGTAATCCAAAAGAAAATCAATACAATTGTAAATATCACCTATATCGCAACAGTTATGAGCATAAAAGATAGGTTCAAAATGATCATGGATCGGGAAAAATTAACCGCAGGCGCATTTGCCGAAAGTATTGGTGTAGCTCAAGCTACCATCTCACATATTTTAGGTCCGCGTAATAAGTATCCAAGTACAGAAGTTATTCTTCGCCTACATCAAAGATATAATGATATAAATTTGGAATGGTTACTTACCGGACAAGGTGAAATGAGTAATACGTCTTCCGATTCTGACTCTTCTATCGAGAGCGGATTCGACTATCCATTATTCGCTGAGAATTCCGTAAATCCGTCCAAAGAGACAGGTCCGGCCGAAAATCGCAAGGAAATCGCATTAGAAACGCCTGTAAATGCCACTAAAGAGGTTGTAAAACAAGAGATTATCTATAAAGAAAGGCCTTCCAGAAAAATCACTGAAATAAGAATTTTCTTCGACGATAATACGTACGAGACGTTTAAACCCGAAAAGCAAGGCTCATAAATGGCTATTTGCACAATTTCCCGTATCTTTGGATAAGATAAGCATCTCAGCATAACTTTTTCATGCAAGCATGAAAGTTCTGCATTCGATTTGCATTATCTTTGTACCCTAAAGATAAAATTCACTTCTTTATATAGGATAATGAAAAAATACATTTTAGATTTGACAGTGACTGAGAACGTCCGACTGCACGCTAATTATGTGCTGTTGAAACTGACGTCTCCGTCTCCACTTCCGGATATGCTTCCGGGACAATTTGCGGAAATACGTGTGGACGGATCTCCAACTACTTTCTTGCGCCGCCCCATTTCCATTAATTATGTAGATAGACAACGCAATGAAGTGTGGTTTCTGATCCAACTGATTGGAGACGGAACCAGGCAATTAGGCGAAGCAAAAGCCGGAGATACGGTCAATGTAGTACTTCCTTTGGGAAATGGCTTCACAATGCCTGAAAAGGCTTCTGATAAGCTTCTGTTAGTAGGTGGAGGTGTTGGTACAGCTCCCATGCTTTATCTGGGCGAGCAATTAGCTAAAAACGGCAGTAAACCGACGTTCCTTCTGGGAGCAAGAAGCGATAAGGACTTGCTGCAACTGGAGCAGTTTGCAGCTTATGGTGATGTATATACGACTACCGAGGACGGCAGTCATGGCGAAAAGGGATATGTGACACAACATTCCATATTGAATAAGGTGCAATTCGAGCAGATTTACACTTGTGGTCCTAAGCCTATGATGATGGCAGTGGCTAAATATGCCAAAAGTAAAGATATAGCCTGTGAAGTATCATTGGAAAATACAATGGCGTGTGGTATAGGCGCTTGCCTCTGTTGTGTGGAAAATACAACGGAAGGGCATTTATGTGTATGTAAAGAAGGTCCGGTTTTTAATATAAACAAACTATTATGGCAGATTTAAGTGTAAACATTGGAGAATTACAAATGAAGAATCCGGTGATGACGGCTTCCGGCACATTTGGATATGGTGAAGAGTTTGCCGATTTCATTGATATTACGCGAATAGGTGGTATAATTGTAAAGGGAACGACTCTTCACAAACGTGAAGGTAACCCATATCCGCGTATGGCAGAGACTCCATCAGGTATGTTAAACGCTGTGGGACTGCAAAATAAGGGAGTAAATTACTTTGTTGAACAGATATATCCGCGTATTAAGGACATCGAAACCAATATGATTGTAAATGTTTCGGGGTCTGCCATAGAAGATTATGTAAAAACAGCGGAAGCCATTAACGAACTTGACAAAATTCCTGCCATTGAATTGAACATCTCTTGCCCTAATGTGAAGCAAGGTGGAATGGCTTTTGGCGTCACTGCAAAAGGAGCCGAAGAAGTGGTGAAAGCTGTGCGCGCAGCTTACAAAAAGACACTTATCGTGAAGCTGTCTCCCAACGTGACAAGCATCGCTGAAATAGCCCGTGCAGTAGAAAATGGCGGTGCAGACAGCGTTTCATTAATTAATACATTGCTTGGAATGGCTATAGACGCGGAACGCAGGCGTCCTATACTCTCTACCGTAACAGGTGGTATGTCTGGAGCAGCAGTAAAACCAATCGCACTCCGTATGGTATGGCAAGTTGCTCAGGCGGTAAAAATACCTGTCATAGGTTTAGGAGGTATCATGAACTGGAAAGACGCAGTGGAATTTATGCTCGCCGGAGCTTCAGCCATCCAAATCGGTACGGCAAATTTCATCGATCCGGCAGTTACAATTAAAGTAGCGGAAGGTATAAACGACTATCTCGATAGACACGGATATAAGTCCGTGAAAGAAATTATCGGTGCGCTTGAGGTATAACTAATAACAAGTGAATATCATTCGCACCTGTTTTACATAAAAAAGGACATTCGCTATGAATGTCCTTTTTCTATTTTTATACAACTGATTTATTCCTCTCCCAGCAAATCCGGGCGGAGTCTACGCGTCCGTTCCAAAGACTGTTGCAACTCCCATTCCTTAATCTTGGCCTCATGCCCGGACAATAAAATTTCCGGAACTTTCCAACCATTGTAATCGGCAGGTCTTGTATAGACCGGAGCTGCCAAAAGATTATCCTGAAATGAGTCGGACAAGGCTGATTGCTCATCGGAAATAACACCGGGGATAATGCGGACAATAGCATCCGCCATCACTGCTGCCGCCAGCTCTCCACCGGTCAGCACATAGTCTCCGATACTGATTTCTTTAGTGATCAGATGCTCACGAATACGATAATCGATACCTTTAAAATGTCCGCAAAGGATAATAAGGTTCTGGGTAAGTGAAAGTGTATTGGCCATTGGCTGATTGAACTGCTCACCATCAGGAGTCGTAAAAATGACTTCATCATACTCCCGTTCTGCCTTCAAGGCATTGATACAGCGCTCTATAGGCTCTATTTTCATCACCATTCCGGCAAAACCGCCAAAAGGATAATCATCCACCCGTCGATATTTATCTTCAGTATAATCACGTAAATTATGAATATGTATTTCTGCAAGCCCTTTATTCTGAGCACGTTTCATTATGGAGCAATTGAAAAAGCCTTCAATCATCTCCGGTAGAACTGTTATTATATCAATGCGCATATTAATTTTAATTTTCTGCAAAAGTACAAATATTAGAGGAGAAACCTGTATTTTTGCGTTCAAACAATCTGAAATAGCTATGACTGCAAAAGAAAAGATAGATCAGCTCCGTGCCGAACTGCATCGGCACAACTACAATTATTACGTGTTGAATGCTCCCGAAATCTCCGACAAAGAGTTCGACGACATGATGCGGGAATTGCAGGAGATGGAGCGAGAACATCCTGAATATCAGGACGAAAATTCGCCAACCATGCGCGTAGGAAGCGATTTGAATAAGAATTTCACGCAAGTGGCACACAAATATCCAATGCTTTCGTTGGGTAATACCTATTCTGAAGGTGAGGTATCTGACTTTTATGATCGCGCTCAAAAAGCCCTGAACGAAGATTTTGAAATTTGTGCCGAACTTAAATATGACGGTACTTCCATCTCACTGACATACGAAAACGGTAAATTAATTCGTGCCGTAACCCGTGGTGACGGTGAAAAAGGCGATGATGTAACGGATAATGTGAAGACAATCCGTACTATCCCCCTTGTTTTGCATGGTGATTATCCCCAATTATTTGAGATCAGAGGGGAAATACTAATGCCGTGGGAAGTCTTTGAGGAACTAAACCGCGAAAAAGAGGCGCGCGAAGAACCTCTTTTCGCTAATCCGCGTAATGCTGCATCAGGCACTTTGAAATTACAAAACTCTGCTATAGTTGCTTCCCGCAAACTGGATGCCTATCTTTATTATTTATTAGGCGAAGAACTTCCTTGCGACGGACATTATGAAAACCTGCAGAAAGCTGCACAATGGGGATTCAAAATCTCCGACCATATGAAGAAGTGCCACAGCCTGCAGGAAGTGTTCGATTACATCCATTATTGGGATACAGAACGGAAGAATTTACCTGTAGCCACGGATGGCATTGTTTTGAAAGTTAATAGCCTGAAACAGCAGAAAAACCTTGGTTTCACCGCAAAATCTCCTCGTTGGGCCATCGCATACAAGTTCCAGGCAGAGCGTGCATTGACCCGCTTAAACAAGGTGACTTACCAGGTGGGAAGAACCGGAGCAGTAACCCCTGTTGCCAACCTGGATCCGGTACAATTATCGGGTACAATCGTAAAACGCGCCTCTCTGCATAATGCGGATATCATTGAAGGGCTCGACTTGCATGTCGGCGATATGGTTTATGTAGAAAAAGGTGGCGAAATCATACCCAAAATTACCGGAGTAGACAAAGATGCCCGGAGTATGATGGTAGGTGAAAAAGTGAAGTTCATCACTCATTGCCCTGAATGTGGCAGCAAATTAATCCGTTACGAGGGAGAAGCTGCGCATTATTGCCCCAACGAAACGGCTTGTCCGCCTCAGATAAAAGGAAAGATCGAGCATTTCATCAGCCGGAAGGCTATGAACATTGACGGATTAGGTCCGGAAACTGTGGATATGTTCTACCGGTTAGGACTCATTAAGGATACGGCAGATCTGTACAAGCTGACTGTAGACGATATCAAGAATCTGGACCGTATGGGAGATAAGTCGGCGGAAAATATCGTCAAGGGTATTGCCCAAAGTAAGGAAGTGCCTTTTGAGCGAGCGTTGTTCGCCCTGGGTATCCGCTTTGTCGGTGAAACTGTAGCAAAGAAAATAGCTAAGTCTTTCACTGACATAGAAGAACTGGAAAATGCAAATCTTGAAAGATTGATAAATATCGATGAAATCGGTGAGAAAATAGCGCAAAGCATCATTTCCTACTTCGCTAATCCTCTGAATAGAGAATTAATAGAGCGACTGAAAGTTGCCGGATTACAGTTTAACCGGAAGGAAGAAGATCTGAGCGGCTATACCGATAAGCTTGCCGGACAGTCTATTGTAATCAGCGGTGTGTTCACCCACCACTCCAGAGACGAATATAAAGATTTGATAGAGAAGAATGGAGGAAAAAGTGTAGGTAGCATTTCTGCCAAGACCAGTTTTATCCTGGCAGGAGAAAATATGGGACCCGCCAAATTGGAAAAAGCGCAAAAGCTGGGTGTACAGATAATGAGCGAAGATGAGTTTTTAGCGCTCATTTCGTAACATTTTTCCAGTGAAATCTTTTTTATAGCTTATATTTGCTGTAGAAATCGAAAATATTCGTACTTTTGCGAGTCATTTAATTAGAGATTACTTAAATTTCACTCATGATACAGACTAAATTGAAAGGAATGGGGGTAGCGCTGATTACTCCTTTTAAAGAGGATGAGAGCGTTGATTACGATGCATTGATACGTTTGGTGGACTATCAACTTCAAAACAATACTGATTTTTTGTGTGTGCTGGGCACTACGGCAGAAACTCCGACACTGACGGAAGAAGAAAAAAAGAAAATCAAGAGAATGGTCATCGAACGAGTAAATGGTCGGATACCTATCCTGCTCGGTGTTGGTGGAAATAATACGCGTGCCATTGTGGATACCCTTCAAAACGACGATTTTACCGGAGTAGATGCTATTCTGTCTGTTGTTCCCTATTATAATAAACCTTCTCAGGAAGGTATCTATCAACATTATAAAGCAATTGCAGAGGCAACAGAACTCCCAATTGTACTCTATAATGTTCCCGGTCGTACCGGTGTAAATATGAAAGCAGAAACCACGCTGCGCATTGCCCGTGACTTCAAAAATGTTATTGCTATCAAGGAAGCTTCCGGTGACATCACTCAAATGGATGATATCATCAAGAATAAACCGGCCAATTTTGACGTTATTTCGGGAGATGATGGTATTACCTTCCCTTTGATTACTTTGGGAGCTGTTGGCATCATATCGGTCATCGGAAATGCATTTCCACGCGAATTTAGCCGCATGGTAAGACTGGCATTGCGAGGAGATTATGCAAATGCATTGACTATCCATCATAAATTTGCCGAGCTATTCAAGCTTCTTTTTGTGGATGGTAATCCGGCAGGCGTAAAAGCAATGTTGAACGTTATGGGAATGATTGAGAATAAACTCCGCCTTCCGCTTGTGCCTACCAGGATTACTACTTTTGAGGCCATGCGGAAGATTTTGGATGAGTTAAACATTAAGTGCTAAGAAAAAGAATAGATATTTCTTTGTAAATCGTCCCCTGAGATGAAAAAATTCATCTCAGGGGACGATTTTTTTCGTCTCACAAGCTGATTTTTACCGTCTCATGAGACGGATTTATTCATCCAGGGAAAGAAATTAATACTTATATCTGCACAAGCACACAGTTATATCTGTGTAGACTCACACACATATTTGCATGAGTCTACACTGATATAACCGTTACCCTACGGTGTATCACAAAAAACCTCTGCAAAGTACTTTGCAGAGGTTTTTTGTGATCGCGACAGGATTCAAACCTGTAACCGGCTGATCCGTAGTCAGCTACTCTATTCAGTTGAGCTACGCGACCTTGTTATCAAAAAGATGTGACCGCGACAGGATTCAAACCTGTAACCGGCTGATCCGTAGTCAGCTACTCTATTCAGTTGAGCTACGCGGCCTTTTTGTTTAACGGGTGCAAAGATACGGACTTTTTCCGAAACTGCAAGTATTCTACAAACTTTTTTTGAAGAAAATTATTCGATGAAACGGTAATTAAACAGTTGCCAACCGATACTCAGCCCCACATTCCACTCCCTTCTCGGTGAGCTATAATGATTTACATAAGCAGAGATCGCTCCAAAAGGTAATTGGCAAATAACAGAAACTTCTCCCATATATTCTACCTTTGAGAAAGCTTTTCCATAAAATGCTTTGTTTTGCGTATTCTTCTCAATAGGAAAAATAGGCATAAATCCATAAAATTCTCCTCTCAGATGAAACATATCATTGAAAATAAACATAGGCTTGATACCGGCAGCCAAAAACTGATTAGCACGGAAAGCCTCATTATACATCAGCTTACTATGCGGAGTCGGCGAAAACTCTGCAGCCTGCATCATTGTCGCCGTAAAATTCTCCGAGAAGTTTCTCGATGAATACAGCGCTTCCGCCATCCACCCCAAAACAAATTTAGGCGCCATACTATGATATGCTTCTTTCATATAAGAAATCTGTAACCATGATTGCCGTTCCTGTGTAACAGGCTGTTCTGCCGGATTTCCAGGCTTATATCTCTCTTTTCCCGTAAAAATCTGAGCTATTAATTTCTCGTTATATCCTTTTGTAGCGTATTGACGAGAATTCAGTGTACTTCCATAAAAACTAATAGAACCGCCTATAAGCCTGTATAAACTCCTATCCGAACGGTCTTCTTCAAAGTTTATCACACTGGATTGAAAATAGTTATCTTGCAATTTTCCAATACCAAAGCCAAATTCAGCCCGTTTATTCGCTAAGAATGGTAAAGCGATAATCAACTTCAGAAATCGTTCATCCTTTGAATTAAAGGAAGGTTTATCGTTTTTAGAGAACAGTTTCTCTTTCTTGTAATAATCAAAAGTACTGATAGATGCAATAAGCCGATATGAAGTAGGAATATGAGTAGGCAAATCTATACGCGCCATCAGTTGGGCATTATTATAAACTTTACCCAATTGACCATCAAACGTAAACTCTTTGGCATAATAATTTAAGTTCTGATAGCCCAGTCCCAGATATATCTGATTGGAACTCGTCGTAGACACACTACCACCCAAACGGACAGAGAAATTATCCTCCATCTTTACTTTCAGATGTAAATCGTACATATCGGTTTCCTCATTAAATATCGCCTTCGGAATGATTTCCGATATCATGTTATCCGCAAGTAAACGGAAATATCCACGCTTTAGATCTTCGTAGGTGAATGGTTCATCTTCTTCATCATGAAATTCCTTCTGAATATAAGCTTGTTGTTGAGGGTTAGCTCCATCAATATAAATTTTCTGGAAATAGAGCTGCGGCAGATTACTGCGATAAACCAGACGGCGTAAACGCACATTATCTGCATTCACCCTACGATGAATACGCCCCTTTATAGAATCCATCAGGCTAAGAGTGCGATTGTAACCTATATCATGGAGTTCCTGAAGACGGTCAAAATCAAGTAAGTTCACATCATCATACTTGAATGTCATAAGGATGCCGACAGAATCCGGAATAGAATAGTCCGTCTTCTGCATCACCATGTTCTCAATCTGACTCATAAGGTCATTTTCTTTAGGCTTGGATGGATTGGCAGCCACTACACTACCAATGATAATATCCGGATGAAAATCATCCCGCATAACATCCGTTGGAAAGTTATTGTAAATACCACCATCATAAGCCAACACACTATCTATCTCAATAGGCTTAAAAACAAACGGGAAACTCATGGAAGCACGGACAGCATCTCCCAGATCACCTTTCCCTAACACTATTTGCCGTTTATTGTATACATCAGAAGCAATACAGCGGAAAGGAACAAACAGCCTATCAAAATCACCGTCACAAGCAGCCGTAGCACGGGCAAACAGCTCCACAAACACCAGATTCATCTGGATGGGGTTAACCATACTGGTCGGCAATTGCGGTTTGACATTCAAGGAGTCCTTAAAATCAAAGCGGATATTAAAAAATTCCGGCGTGGGAATACTTTTCTTAAAATAATAAGCGTATTTAGGCTCTACTTTTCCAGAATACCAGCGTTTAAAGTCTTCTGAACGCAGCAAAGCCTCCATATCATCGGGAGAGTAACCCATGGCATACAACGAACCGATAATGGCTCCCATGGATGTACCGGTAATATAATCGATAGGGATATTGTTTTCTTCCAAAGCCCGAATGATGCCGATATGCGTCATACCTTTCGCACCACCACCACTCAATACAAGTCCAACTTTTTGGGCATGCAACATGGGCAGCAACAAGAAACAAAACGATAAAAGCAAAAGAATTCTTTTCATACTTCAAAGTTCCGAGCTGAAAATATATTATTATTAAAGCTCAAATATATGCAATTGTTTCGAAATTGGACGTATCCAACGCTAAAAAACAAGCGTTCCCACACAAAATATACGAAAAAAGGAGCATTACAACTCTCATAAAAGTTGCAATGCTCCCGGCATATAGATTGTGAATAAAGGGCGTATTTAGATTAACTCGATGCTTCTCTTCACAAAGTTATTCAAAGCTTCACCTTTCAGCATGCCATTTTGCAGCAATGCCAGGTCAATCAATTGGCGGACAACTTTATTTTTAGCTGCATATCCGGCAAATACTTCGTCTTTCTTTGTTTTCAGTTCTTCCCACTTCTGATCCAATCCGTTCACCTCGTCCTTTTCAGCAGTAGAAATTTCTTCGTCTTTCTTACCTTTTTGTTTATCTTTCAGCTCATTACGACGTTTGTCTACATCATTCATTTCTTGCTGAATAGGAGCTACAACAGAATCGCACTCTTTTTCTTCGTCTGCAAGAACTTCTTTCACCAGTTTATGATCTGAATTCAGCACAAGGTTGAACATATCGGGCATTTCTCCATAGAAACTCATACCTGCCTGAATATTAGCCATTTCTTTCATACGGCGCATATATTCACTTTGGGTAATCATCACAGGAGAAGAATTTTCACCCAAAGCCTGCGCAGTGATATTAAACTCAACCTTTTCCAGCTTAGGCAACTGGCTCTTGAATACAGCAGAAAGAGCTTCTTGTTTGCCTGCTTCCAGAGTTTCACCTTTCTTATCTTCTTTGATAATCAGATTATCGATAACATCACTATCTACACGGGTAAAGCGAGATTTCTCAAACTTTTGCTCCAACATGCTTACTACAGCAATATCCAGTTGGCCATCCATCAGCAATACATTATATCCCTTATTCTTAGCAGCCTCGATATAGCTGAATTGCTCATCTTTATGATTAGCATACAAATAGATCAAATTGCCATCTTTATCAGTCTGATTATCTTTAATCAGCTTCTGATACTCTTCAAATGTATAGCATTTACCATCCGTATCGGTGAAAAGGGCAAAATCTTTTGCTCTGTCATAGAAGTCTTCCTGAGTAAGCATTCCGTAATTGATGAAAATCTTCAGGTCATTCCACTTTTCCTCGAACTGTTTGCGATCATTTTTGAAGATAGATTGCAGACGATCAGATACTTTCTTCGTGATATATGTCGAAATCTTCTTCACGTTAGAGTCGCTCTGTAGATAAGAACGGGATACATTCAACGGAATATCCGGAGAATCGAGTACACCATGCAACAGTGTCAGAAAGTCAGGTACGATACCTTCTACTGAATCCGTAACGTATACCTGGTTGCTATAAAGCTGTATCTTATTCTTATTCAATTCGATATTGCTCTTTACTTTCGGGAAGTAGAGGATACCTGTCAGATGGAACGGATAATCTACATTCAAATGTATCCAGAACAGAGGTTCATCAGACATCGGATACAGGTCACGATAGAACTTCTTATAATCTTCATCCTTCAGTTCGCTGGGTTTCAATGTCCACAACGGATTGCTGTCATTGATGATGTTATCTTCGTCTGTTTCAACCTGTTTTCCATCTTTCCAGTCTTTCTTCTTGCCAAAAGCAATAGGTATGGGAAGGAAACTACAATATTTCTTCAACAGAGAAGAAATGCGGGCCTCTTCCAGGAATTCCTTACTTTCATCGTCAATGTAAAGTACTATATCTGTACCACGGTCGGCTTTATCAATGTTCTCAATGGTGAATTCCGGACTACCATCGCAACTCCATTTCACAGCTTGAGCACCTTCTTTATGGGATTTCGTGATAATTTCCACTTTCTTAGCCACCATGAAAGCTGAATAAAAGCCTAAACCGAAGTGACCGATAATTGCATTAGCATCATTCTTATACTTCTCCAAGAAGTCGTTGGCACCTGAAAAGGCAATCTGGTTGATATATTTGTCGATTTCTTCGGCAGTTAAACCAATACCACGGTCCGAAACAGTAATTGTATCTTTTCCTAAAGATACATGTACGGTCAAATCGCCAACTTCACCTTTAAACTCGCCAATAGAGGCTAAGGTTTTCAACTTCTGCGTAGCATCTACGGCATTAGAAACTAATTCGCGGAGAAAAATTTCATGATCGCTGTACAAGAACTTTTTGATAACGGGGAAAATGTTTTCGGTAGTTACCCCAATATTTCCTTTTTGCATACTACTTATGATTTATATTTTTAAGTTTATATATTTAATCGTTTGGCAAGTGTAATGCAAAAAAAATGCCAGCCCATAAGGACTGACATTTTGACTGTTTATCATCTTCTAAGAAGACTTCATTTTCATGCTTTCTTGATGTCCAGTTCTCCTTTTTCTTCGTTCAAAGAGACAGAAATCGTATCGCCCGTCTGCAATTCAGAAGAAATAATCAATTCCGAAAGTCCATCTTCCAGATAAGTCTGGATGGCACGCTTCAACGGGCGGGCACCAAACTGCACATCATATCCTTTAGATGCCATGAACGTCTTGGCTTTAGCATCAATAACAAGCTTATATCCAAGAGATTCTACGCGCTCATACAAGCCTTTCAACTCGATATCGATAATCTTTTCGATAGCATCCAGCGAAAGCTGATCGAAAGTAATAATCTCGTCGACACGGTTCAGAAACTCAGGGGCAAACGACTTATTCAAAGCCTTTTGTATCACGCCGCGTGAATATTCTTTATCATCCGTACGATTTTGGGCGGCAAAACCTACACCACGACCGAAGTCTTTCAATTGACGTGTACCAATGTTTGAAGTCATGATAACCACTGTATTCTTGAAGTCTACAGTTCTGCCATAACTGTCAGTCAGACGACCTTCATCCATCAGTTGTAACAAGATGTTGAATACATCCGGGTGAGCTTTCTCAATCTCGTCCAACAATACGATAGAGTAAGGTTTACGGCGCACTTTCTCTGTCAACTGTCCGCCTTCTTCGTATCCTACGTATCCCGGAGGTGCACCAACAAGACGAGAAACGGTAAACTTCTCCATATATTCACTCATATCCACACGTATCAGCGCATCGGCAGAGCCAAACATATATTTCGCCAACTGTTTCGCCAAGTGAGTTTTACCCACACCCGTAGGTCCCAGGAACAAGAATGTTCCGATAGGACGGTTAGGATCTTTCAATCCTACACGACTACGCAGAATAGCTTTCGTCACCTTTTCAATAGCTGGATCCTGAGCTATAACTTTAGCTTGCAGCTCTTCTTTCATACCCGCTAACTTAATACCTTCAGCCTGCGCCATACGCTGTACAGGCACACCGGACATCATAGAAACCACATTCGCAATTTCTTCCTCACCAACTATCTGACGGTCATCTTTTAAGCGAGCTTCCCATTCAGCCTTCATTTCTTCCAGACGAGCAGAAAACTCTTTCTCATGATCACGGAAGCTGGCAGCAAGTTCGAAATTCTGCGATTTCACCGCATCCGCCTTTTGTTGACGGGCTTCTTCAATCAGTTTCTCCTGTTCTTCAATCTCTTTCGGAACAGTAATGTTTGTCAGATGGACGCGCGAACCGGCTTCATCCAAAGCATCAATAGCCTTATCCGGGAAGTTACGGTCAGTAATGTAGCGGTCTGTCAACTTGACACATGCTTCCAGCGCTTCATCCGTATAAGTCACATTATGATGGTCTTCGTACTTCTCTTTGATATTCTTCAATATCTGGAGCGTTTCCTCAGCAGTGGTCGGTTCAACAATCACTTTCTGGAAACGGCGTTCCAAAGCACCGTCTTTTTCTATATTCTTCCGGTATTCATCAAGGGTAGTGGCACCTATACATTGTATTTCACCACGTGCCAATGCAGGTTTCAACATATTGGCAGCATCCATAGAACCGGCAGCTGCTCCGGCACCCACAATCGTGTGAATCTCGTCAATAAACAGAATTACGTTCGGATTCTTCTGCAACTCATTAATGATAGAACGAATACGTTCCTCAAACTGTCCGCGGTATTTGGTTCCGGCTACCACAGAAGCCATATCAAGCATTACCACACGTTTATCAAACAGAATACGAGATACTTTCTTCTGAACGATACGCAATGCTAATCCCTCTACAATAGCTGATTTACCTACACCAGGTTCACCAATCAATACCGGATTATTCTTCTTACGACGGCTCAATATCTGAGCCAATCGCTCGATTTCACGTTCACGACCTACCACAGGGTCCAGCCTACCTTCTTCTGCAGCCCGAGTCATATCCATACCAAAGTTATCCAACACCGGAGTATCGTTGGATGGTTTCTTAGACGCTGTTTGTGTAGAAGACTGTGAACCACCACTTTGAGAAGAGCGTGAAGACATATTCATTTCGTCCTCTTCCTCGTCATCATCTTCCGTAAATCCCATGCCTGCATTAGGGCTGGCTTTCATGGAAAGCTGCTCAAACACTGACTTATAATCTATATTATTTTCTTCCAATACCGTAGCGGCCAAATTATTACCATCTTTCAGGATAGCCAGCAATACATGTTCAGTATCAGCAGTGGCACTCTTCAGCAGACGAGCCTCGAGTATACACATTTTCAATATCTTAGCTGCCATAGGAGACAATGGAATGTCTGCATCGGGCAACAAGTTATCATCCTCAATCTCTTTCAAAAAACCTTCCAGGCGTTTCTTAACTCTGTTCAGGTCTATATTCAGTTTCTGCAATATTTCTATAGCTTTCCCTCCGCCGTCTCGCAACATGCCGAGTAGAAGATGCTCCGGACCGATATATCTATTTTTCAGCCGGTTAGCTTCTTCCTTGCTGTAAGTGATAATGTCAGAAACTCTTTGTGAAAACTGATTATTCATACTTAATATTCTCCTTTCCTCATTCTAAGGTGTTACTTAATACAAAGATACGCATTTATAATTTCCAGTACGTATTCTATCGTTTTATTTTATTTATATACAAAACCCGTGCCACAGTTTAATATCCCGTTCACCAGTACCATACTAAAGTGCTTCCATTCTTGGGAAAAGCTCCTTATTAATACCTTATTTATATATTATAAGAACAAAGTGGATAGGAGAATGGTTTTGAAATAAAGTTTATGGGCGAAAACTTTTGTATATCGTAAAAAAGCAGTACTTTAGCGTGGTTTTTCATGAACCAAAGTATGTATAATTAATAATCTTTTTAAATGCTTGAACAAGACAGAATTATAAAGATTAACATCGAGGAGGAAATGAAGTCATCGTACATTGACTACTCCATGTCGGTCATCGTTTCACGTGCCCTTCCGGATGTTAGAGATGGTTTTAAGCCTGTCCACCGTAGAATTCTCTTCGGAATGATGGGACTGGGAAATACGTCAGATAAACCTTATAAAAAATCAGCCAGAGTTGTAGGTGAAGTATTGGGTAAGTATCACCCGCATGGTGACTCTTCCGTTTACGGTGCATTAGTTCGTATGGCACAGCCTTGGGCAATGCGTTACATGGTGGTAGATGGTCAGGGTAACTATGGGTCGGTAGACGGCGATAGCGCAGCAGCTATGCGTTACACCGAGTGTCGCTTGCGCAAGATTGGTGAAGATATGATGCAAGACCTTGACAAAGAAACCGTTGATATGCAAAGCAACTTCGACGATTCTTTGCAGGAACCTACCGTAATGCCTACTCGTATCCCAAACCTTTTGGTAAACGGCGCGTCTGGTATTGCCGTAGGTATGGCAACCAATATGCCGACCCATAACCTTTCAGAGGTTATTGATGCTTGTGTCGCATACATTGAGAACAACGATATCGAGATAGAGGAGCTGATGAACTATGTAAAGGCTCCCGATTTCCCAACAGGGGGATATATATATGGTATGAGTGGCGTACGCGAAGCATATCTTACTGGTCGCGGTCGCGTTATCATGCGTGCAAAAGCAGAAATTGAAACCAGTTCTACACATGATAAAATTGTCATCACAGAAATTCCATATGGTGTCAATAAGGCAGAACTGATCAAAAATATCGCTGATTTAGCTAATGATAAGAAAATAGAAGGTATCTCCAATGCCAATGACGAGTCTGACCGTGAAGGTATGCGTATCGTGATTGATATTAAACGTGATGCCAACGCCAGCGTAGTCCTGAATAAGCTCTATAAAATGACACTGTTACAGACTTCTTTTAGTGTGAACAACGTAGCATTGGTACACGGGCGTCCTCGTTTGCTGAATCTGAAAGACATGATTAAGTACTTCGTAGAACATCGCCATGAGGTGGTAATCCGTCGTACTCAATATGACTTGCGTAAGGCTAAAGAACGTGCTCATATATTGGAAGGCTTAATCATAGCATCAGATAATATCGATGAAGTAATCCGCATTATCCGTGCTGCAAAGACACCTAATGATGCCATTGCAGGTTTGATGGAACGTTTCCAATTAACAGAAATTCAGTCTCGTGCCATCGTAGAAATGCGTTTGCGCCAATTAACTGGACTGATGCAGGATCAACTTCATGCCGAATACGAAGAAGTCATGAAGATGATTGCTTATTATGAAGAAATTCTGTCGAATGACGAACTTTGCCGCAAAGTTATTACTGATGAATTAATTGAAGTAAAAGCAAAATACGGAGATGAACGTCGTTCTGAGATTGTTTACTCATCTGAAGAATTCAATCCGGAAGATTTCTATGCAGATGACGAAATGATTATCACCATTTCTCATATGGGATATATAAAACGTACTCCATTGAGTGAGTTCCGTGCTCAAAACCGTGGTGGAGTAGGCTCCAAGGGTACAGATACCCGCGATGCAGACTTCATTGAACACATATATCCGGCAACCATGCACAATACCATGATGTTCTTTACTCAAAAGGGTAAGTGCTATTGGCTCAAAGTATATGAAATCCCTGAAGGTACCAAGAGTTCCAAAGGACGTGCTATCCAGAACTTGCTGAATATTGATTCTGATGATGCTGTAAATGCATATCTGCGTGTGAAGAACCTTTCTGACACAGACTTCATCAACAGCCATTATGTCTTATTCTGTACCAAGAATGGTGTTATCAAGAAGACATTACTTGAACAGTATTCCCGCCCTCGCCAGAATGGTGTAAATGCCATTACTATCCGTGAGGACGACCGGGTTATTGAAGTACGCATGACTAACGGTGACAACGAAATTATCATTGCTAATCGTAACGGACGTGCTATTCGCTTCCACGAAAGTGCTGTACGCGTTATGGGACGTACTGCAACTGGTGTGCGTGGTATGACGCTTGACGAAGACGGACAAGATGAAGTGGTAGGAATGATTTGCATCAAAGATCCTGAAGCAGAAACCATTATGGTAGTTTCTGAACAAGGTTATGGCAAACGTTCTGATATCGAAGACTACCGCAAGACTAATCGTGGCGGCAAGGGTGTTAAAACGATGAATATCACCGATAAAACAGGTAAATTGGTAACAATTAAGTCTGTAACAGATGATAATGACCTGATGATTATCAATAAATCTGGTATCACCATTCGTCTGAAAGTTGCTGATGTTCGTATTATGGGGCGTGCTACCCAGGGTGTTCGTCTAATCAATCTTGAAAAGAGAAACGATGAGATCGGTTCAGTATGTAAGGTTACATCAGAAAGTATGGAAGATGAAGTTCCTGTTGATGATGAAAATTCTCCGATTCCGCCTACTATAAATGAGGTAGAAGGAGAGGAGAAAGACTATAACTCTGATAATGAAGTCAATAATAAAGATGAAGAATAGACATAATATTAATTTTAATTTTACAACTATCATGAAAAGAGTATTATTTTCAGTGATTTTATTGCTCGCTGCAGGCTTCACTTTCGCTCAAGAAAAGACTGTGAAAGAAGCTAAAAGCATTGCGAATGAAGTAAAGCCAAACTTTAATAAGGCCGAACAGCTCATCAATCAAGCCTTGACTAATCCTGAAACAAAGGATAATGCCGACACTTGGGATGTAGCTGGTTTTATTCAGAAAAGGATTAATGAGGAGGAAATGAAAGACGCATTTTTGAGAAAACCTTATGATACTCTTAAGGTATACAACAGTGCATTAAACATGTGTAAGTACTACCTCAAATGTGATGAACTGGCACAGGTTCCAAATGAAAAAGGAAAGATTAAGAACAAGTACAGAAAGGCTAACGCTGCTGCAATTATAGCAGAGCGTCCTAACTTGATCAATGGAGGTATTCAATACTATAATTTGGAGAAGAACAAAGAAGCATTAGATTTCTTTGGAACTTACATTGAAATAGCTCAAAATCCTATGTTTGAAAAGGAAAATTTCCTGCAGACAGATACTATTTTACCACAGATTGCATATTATGCAAGTTTGGCAGCGGCTAAAATGGAAGATTATCCTAGCGTTCTGAAATATGCTCCTTATGCACAGAATGATAAGGAAGTAGGTCAGTATGCAATGGAATTCATCTCTACAGCTTTAAAAGCACAAGGTGATACTGTTAAGTGGGTTGCATCTTTAAAAGAAGGTTTGCAGAAATATCCTCAACATTCATTCTTCTTCGGTCATTTGATTGATTATTATAGCAATAATAATAAATACGATGAAGCTATGCAGTTTGCTGATGATATGTTGGCTAAAGATCCTAATAATACATTCTATCTGTATGTAAAAGGATATCTTTATCATAATATGTACACTAACCTGAAAAATGAAAAGAAAGAGCAAGAAGCTGCAGATGCACTCAATAATGCTATCAAGTATTATACTAAAACAACAGAAATAGATCCTAACTACGCAGAAGCATTTTCTAATTTAGGTTTGATCTACTGTCTGCAAGCACAAGACTTCTCAGAGAAAGCAACAGCAGATGTAAATGATCCTAAGTATAAAGAAGATCAAGCAACTTTGAAAGCTTTCTATGAAAAAGCAAAACCTTGCTATGAAAAAGCAAGAGCATTGAAGCCTGACCAAAAAGATTTATGGTTGAATGGTTTATACCGGGTATACTACAATTTGGATATGGGACCTGAATTCGAAGAAATCGAAAAAATGGTTCAATAAAAACACCAATAGTTTTTAATAAAAAGCCTAATCAACCATGTTGATTAGGCTTTTTATTTTTTAGGAGCTTCTTAGTAAATACTTAATTTTTATAATAGGGAAGTATAATAATCTGATCCAATGAATATTAGTATTATATATTAAACATAATACTGATTATTTCTCATTCCTGCTTGCGCTATTTATTTTAGCTTGGGCGTCCATAAATAACTAACAGCGGTGTATCGGAATGGAAAATCATCTTCCGAGCAATACCTGGATTAAATAAACGAGAGAATATATTGCGTTTATAAGTAGTCAACGTAATTATATCAATATGATTAGTTTTTATGTAATTATCTAAGCTGTTCAAGAAATCATCATTCATCACAACATCATAATGGATTTCCAGGTCCGGATACTGCTTTTGAAAGTATTCCTTAATACCACCTAATTTAATTTCATTCCAAGTGTCCTTAACATCTGACAGATGAATCAAAGATACAGAGAAATGAAATGGCTTTAAAGCAGCAATCAAAGAATCGAATGCAATTAAATCCCGTTGATCAAAATTGGTAATAAATGCAATACGTTTAGCTTCTGCCAGCTGTTTAAATGGAGTATTCTCCGGAATGGCTAAAACTGGTACGCGGCTTCGCTCAATTACCTCAGCAGTTACACTACCAATTAAATCTATATCTTTCTGATTTTTACCACGAGTCCCCATAATCACAATACGTGGCCGATATTCCTTCGAATAACGAAGAATTTCCTCTTCTGGAATACCTTCACGCAATACACAACTATATTTTACATTCGGAAACTCTCCTGAAGCTACTTTTGCTTTTACCTTGTCAGATAAAGTGTTTAAGTCTGCATGAACTTTTTGTAATATGTTTTTTACATTTTCATCGTCTGTTAGCTGATAATTAAAAACGTCTCCATAAGGTAATGATGTGGTATAGATTGGTGTAAAGTAAACATGAAGCAACACAACTTCCGCTCCCATATTCTGAGCAAAATTAAAACCAAACTCACATGCTTTCATTGAATAATTAGAAAAGTCTACAGGAATTAAGACTTTGTTACTCTCCTTTTCTACTTTGGGTGACTTCCCTCCCACTACCTCTTCTGAAAGCCAAGCAGAGCTCTCAGTTATCTTCAATGCACGCGGTAGATCGCTTTCTTTTATACGTAAGCGCACACCTGAAGACACTACGGGTTGTATTTGATTTACATTATGAATATAGGTTTCAATACCTTCATTCTCAAGCACATTCTTTAATATCTGAGCTTTTGCATAAGTCAGAATGGCTAAGGTTACTAACTTTTCTTCCATAATCAACTGTTTTTACTTCATAAACAAATAAGAAATCCCAATTGTTTGTCTATCAATTGGGATTCATTTATAACTTTCTTTTCTTAAGCTCGAACAGGCTCAGCACTGGCATTCATTTCATCTAAAATTTTTAGAGCTCTATCAAGGACAGTAGTATCATCCAACATAACCAAACCACCATCCGGACCAGGCTCTAAATGTATCCCAACACTCTTACCCTCCTTAAAATTGTGACCGCCAAAAAAATTTCTAACTGTATCGACGTTCAATCCGAGCTCATCGGCTATTCTATGCATACTACCAGTAGGTAATGAATCTTTAATTCTGCGAAGTTCATTAAATGTTATTGTTCTCATATTTATAAATTTAATGGTTAATAACTCTGTGAGTTTCACTTATCACGCTATAAACTTAAGGAAAAAAAAAGATAAAACAAACTATTTCGGTGTCTTTTTTACAAAAATAAAGAAGCCTGTCAAAAGGAAATTCGTATTTTCCCTTTCAACAGGCTTCTTTCTATTATTAACTATCTTATTATGAAAGAATTATATCTATCAGATAACTTCAACAGATGATGCAGGTACCCATCCTACTTTACCATCCTCTAAGCGGATTTCTTTCCATTCACGCATGGAGTTATCTTTAATTTCAACCTTCCGTCCCTCATGCAATATAAACAAACTGGTACCACTTTCACTCGGAGTACTACGTACTGTTACACTTGGAGTTAGTACGATAGCATTGTTACGGTTTAATAGCTCATTTTTCTGTTGAAAAGCAAAGACATTCGCTAATATAACTAATACCAGAAATACTATCCCTGCAATAAATCCTATTTTCTTCCACACGATTTGCTTGGAAAAGAAGAAGAAGTAAAGAGATGCAAGCAACAAAAAGAAACAAACGACGCCTACCTTTGCCCAAGCATCCACACTCAAACAATTAATCAATGATTTCGTCCAAGATACAAAGAAAACCTCGGGTACGGGAATCACTTTATCAATTGTTTTTGCACGAGCAATCTCCAAATTAGCCCGAATATCAGCATTACCTGGTTGTATTAAAAGTGCACGCTCATAATTTAAAATGGCTTTAGCTATATCACCGGCCTTATAGTAGCTATTTCCTAAGTTATAGTATACCTCAGCCGCTTCTCCTTCTTTCAGCAGAGCTTCATATATCTGAATAGCAGAGGCATAATCATTCTTCACATATGCGCTATCTCCTTCTGCTTTTGTCACACTATTCTCTTGCGCAACAGCTGAGAATTCAGTGTGTGAACCTATTCTTACCGAATCATTCGCTTGTTGTAATGTATCCGATGCAGTCTGTCCAGAAGAGGTCAATGCCATTAACAGGCCAACAAAAGTAAAAAACAGTATTTTTTTCATCATATAACCTCCTAATTAATGTTTAATCGAATTCTCCATTTTACTTATTACTGCTAATGAAGCCGAATAGACTTTATCCATAGCCTGATTATCATCGCCAGGAGCAAACCGGGCAAACTCACAATCATTCAATGCAGCCAAGAATTCTTTAATCAAAGCATCCTCTACTCCATATTTACGAAGTTCCTCTTCAATATTATCTTTTGAAAGTCGAGAAACCGGAATATTCAATTTATCGCTTATATATCCCCAAAGAGCCTTCAAGACTTCGTCATAGAAAACATCTTTTTTATTCTCAGCCAACAACTTACCAGCTAACTTCATACGTTTAACAGCAACCTTATTTGCCTTTTTCGTACGCATTTTCGCAACGTTAGCATTAGCAGCTATCTGCTTACGGTAAATGATAAAGAAAAGAATAAACGCAACACCAGGTACTAAATAGAGCAACCAGTACAATATAGAATCAAAGAAGAAGTCTCCCTTTTGAGAAAGTGTCACATCATTTTGCTTAATGAAGCGAATATCCTCATTCAAGACTTTCAAATCCTCTTTATTCGTAAAGTTAGCAATAGTTTGCGCTGCATCTCCTTCACCTTTCTCTACATGCAATTCATACTCTTCGGTAGTCAATATCTTATAAGTACGGGACTTGATATCAAAATAGCTGAATTTCACCGCTGGTATTTTAAATGTTCCGGCATTGCGGGGAATAGCCAGATATTCAATAACCTTACTACCCGAAAGTCCTGCACTCGTCAGCCTGAATTTATTATCAACTTTAGGGTCATACACCTCGAAGTCATCTGGGAATTTCACCTCAGGATCACCTATTAACTTCAAATTACCTGTACCGGAAATGACGAGTTTAATAGTTACAGCATCGTTTGTCTTTACATTAGTACTATTAATAGAAGAAGAAATGCTAAACTCTCCCACTCCACCGGAAAAATCAGCAGGCTTATCGCCTGGTAAAGGCTTTACATCTACAGTTAGTTTCAGTGTCATCAATGTCTTTTTGACTTCAATGTAATTGCTGCCACCATTAAAGAACGCTTCAAACGGATCAGACACATGAGTAGCTTTAGCAATAGAAGCATCAAAACGTGCCGGATCAATAGTCAAATTACCAGACTGCTGTGGGAACAACACAAATTGCCGGTAAACGGTAGTCTGATAATTCCGCCCTTTATAATGTTCCAAACTCCATTTTCTATCACCCGGGAGTTCTACTTCCTGTGAATGAAATCCCTTAAAATCAGGAAGTTTCACATTGTCAAAACCGCGAAGGTCAACCAAAGTGTAAATTTTATAAGTCAGTAAGAATGCTTCTTGTTCATACACATTGGTCTTACTAATAGTAGGCAAAATAAAGAGGTCCTGATTGGAAACAGAAGTTCCTGAAGAAGCACGGCTGGTATTGCCCTGCTGGCTACTACTACCTCCGCCTGAAGAAGCTGCTCTGGCCTGATCTGCTGGCAGAACCTTGATTTGCACAGAATTAGAAACCATCTGATTACCATCGGCTGTAATTGTAGCTCCTGGAATTGTAAAACTACCCTCAGCAGTAGCCATCAGTATATAAGTGAAAGTAATACTGCTGGTTGAGGTCGATACCCCATTAACTATTTGCATACTACTTTGCTGAGAGCGACTGGGTCCCATCAGTACGTCAAATCCCTTAATAGAAGGAGCACGGAAATCTCTCACCTTCTGTGTAGTCACTGTATATGCCAGTCTGAACTGGTCACCCACCGCTACAGCATCAGGAGCTGACGCGGTAAATGACACCTTGTCATTAGCCAAAGCTTGCAGACTGACTACTACCAGTGCTATCCATAAGAAAATTAATTTTCTCATATATTATCGTATCTTTTATTATTTACCAATCCTTTTCCAAACGACCACCTTGGATAACTTGCTGTTTCTTCACCTTATCCTGTACATCTTTCTCATCTTGCATCACCGACTTCAAAAGTTGTTCAGCATTTTCCTTTGACATCTGATTTTCTTGTGGCTGAGGAGGTTGCTGCTGTTGATCCTGGTTCTGCTGATCTTGCTGATTTTGGTCTTGTTTGTCTTTATCTTGTTCTTTTTCCTGCTCCTTTTTGTCCTGATTCTGATCTTGGTTCTGATCTTGATTCTGCTGATTCTGTTCCTGATCTTTCAGCATTTTCTGAGCCAAAGCCAAGTTATAACGCGTCTCGTTATCTTTCGGATTATTACGCAATGACTCTTTGTATGCTTCCACAGCTTTAGCATAATCCTTACCGGACTGAAATATTACTCCCATATTATGATAGATTTGAGCAAGATTGCCCTTATCTTTCTCCATTTTAGTGGCAGCAACAAACTGCTCCATAGCCTCCTGCAACTTATTCTGTTGCATAAGCGTATTACCCAGATTATACATGGATATCGCTGACTTCGGATTCACATCAATAGCCTTCCGATAATTCACTTCAGCATTTACATACGTACTATCTTTATAAGCACGATTTCCCTTACGAATATAGTCGCGTTCCGCTTTCTGTGCAGAAACTGAAATAGCCGTCAGTAGCAGCAAGATAATTCCGATAGTTCTATTTCTCATCATCATACCTTTCTTCCTTTTTAAACAGATGGATATTACGGAATAACGGGTTTTTACGTTCCAAAATCAGCATTTCAGCCAACAACAGTAACAATATAATCCATGCAACAGCTTGGAATTGTTCGTTGAACTCTGTATAAACCTGTGTTTCCACATCCGCTTTCGCCATTTTATTAATCTCTTGAGCAATTGCCTTTTGCGCAGCATTTGAATTGTCTACACGCACATAAATCCCATCTCCTGCCTGAGCTATTTCCTGACACATCTGCTCATTCAAGCGGGTTACAACCACGTTTCCGTCACGGTCACGACGGAAGTCATTGGTTCCTTCTACGGGGATAGGTGCACCATCAGGCATACCCACACCCAGAACACTGACTTGAATACCTTTTTCCGCAGCAGCCTTGGCCGCTTCCACAGCTCCGCCTTCATGGTTTTCACCGTCAGTAATAACGATGACGGCACGCCCTACTCCTTCCTGGGGTGTAAAACTGCGGGTAGCCAAATTAATAGCTGCACCGATAGCCGTACCCTGCTTGGATATCAACGACGGATTAATAGATTCCAAAAACATCTTGGCAGAAATATAATCGCTTGTAATAGGCAACTGTGTAAAGGCATCACCGGCAAACACAATCATACCTACCTTATCATTCTCCATCTTGTCAACCAACTGTGCTACCAGTCTCTTGGCTTTCTCCAGACGACTGGGTTGTACATCTTGTGCCAACATAGAGTTAGAAATATCCAACGCAATCATTACCTCTACTCCCTGACGCTTCACAGTCTCCAGCTTAGAGCCAAACTGCGGGCGTGCCAGCAATACAGCAAACAGTCCGATTGCAGCAAACACCAGCCAAAACTTCACATCCGGACGATATTTAGATACATCCGGCATCAACTGTGCCATTAGCACCGGATCGCCAAACTTGCGGATCGCTTTCCGTCTCCGATAATTGGAGTACAGGTAGAAAGCCGCCAGGAAAGGCAACAGGATCAACAGGTATAAATATGTAGGTTCTTCAAATCGAAACATCTTTCTATGTACAATTTAGTAATTTACAATTAATGCATTGTTTTAAGGTATCTTCTTCAAGATAGAATTACGAAGCAACACTTCAAGTAACACGCACAAGAATGCCGCCAAAGCAAACCAACGGTATTCTTCCTGGCGCTTGCTGTATTCCTTCACATTCAACTTGGTTTTCTCCAACTTATCGATCTCCTCATATACCTCTTTCAGCTTAGAATTACTGGTGGCACGGAAATAATTACCTTCTGTGGTAGCCGCAATCTGCGTCAGTGTCTTCTCATCAATCTCCACCGGCATATTGACATACTGCACAGTGTTACCCACCGGATAAGGATACGGAGCCATTCCGTTTGTACCTACACCAATAGTATAAACACGAATACCAAAACTCTTAGCTATTTCTGCTGCAGTCAGCGGAGATATATCTCCTTTATTATTTGTACCATCCGTCAACAGAATGATTACTTTAGACTTCGCTTTACTGTCTTTCAAGCGGGTAACTGCATTAGCAATACCCATACCGACTGCTGTTCCATCTTCAATAATACCACACTTAATGCCTTGAAACAGATTCAGAAGCACTGCATGATCCACCGTCAACGGACATTGCGTAAAACTTTCACCGGCAAATAAAGTTATACCGATATTATCATTGGGCCGACCATTGATAAACTCCGCAGCCACATCTTTAGCAGCTTCCAGACGATTCGGTTTCAAGTCCTCTGCCAGCATACTGGTAGATACGTCGATGGCCATCATAATATCTATACCTTCAATTTCACTGTTTTGCCAGCTATTAGTAGTTTGAGGACGCGCCAACACTACGATAATCAATGCCAAGGCAATAATCCGTAACATAAAAGGCACATGCAACAAATAGTTCTTATAACTCTTCGGCGTATGAGCATATACACGGGCATCCGAAATCTGAAGTGTAGCTTCATTATTCCTCCGCTTCATGATATACCATACTATATAAGGTATAAGCAACAGCAGCAAAAACAAATATTCAATATTGGCAAAAACCATTGTATTTACTATTTAACAATTTACAATTTAAGATTGGAGTTACCCTTAAATTCTGCTATCATGCAAAATAATTGTATAACTGCATTCCAATATAAACGAACGAACCAATCAAGGCAACCGACAATACTACGATGCCTATGCCCAGCAATATTTTAGTACGCAATGAACGTTTCTCAATGATGGTAATTTCAGTGGGTTGCGGTTTTGCATTCTCCACTTCTTTCTCCTTGGTTTCATTGATAAATTCGATGGCATTGATCAGATTTGCATCATTTTCGTTCATCAACGGATTATGTTTAGCGAACTTCACCAAATCGGCAGTCTCAAAAAGAGAACGTAAATCTGCAATAGCTTCTTTATCTTGCATTTCAAGCAGCTTTTCTATAATCTCCGAAGAAGTCATTTCCAAAGCATTGAAACCAAAACGCTCTTTAATATACGTACGCAAAGTATCTGTCAATTCCGTGTAATACTCCTTCGGCTGTCCCTTTTGCCATACTTTTTCCCCTTTGATACGCTCTATTTCTTTCATCGCCATCTGATGCGGAGGTAACTTCGGTTCAACCTTTACCTTACGGATGATAGGTTTATTGTCACAGATACGCATAATCAGATAGATAAGTAATAATGCAATCGGAATAAGCAATATGCCACAGGTGATAATCCCATACCAGTCTTCCCACACAAAAGGAGGCTGCATCACTGTCTTCGGACCAAAAAACTGTTCCGGATTCTCAGGATCCAATGGTACATTCATCGAATATACCTTCAGTGCCAATGCCTTCGAACGATATGCCTTATTATCCACCAATACTTCCATCGGTGGCAGATAATACAATGCCGAGTCGAATGATGTAACAGTATACTCCTGCGTAATCAGCATTCGTTTATCATCATTTATATACTGCGTATCCGGCTTTGCAACGTCTATAATCTCCACACCACTTACCAGTGTATCCGTATAAACAGGGAAAATGGCCCGTTTATCGGCATCCAAGGCTACCTGAAGTTTTATCTTCGCCTGGTCACCGATATAAATTTGCAGAGAGTCAATGGTAGCATCCACTGTTACCGACTGAGCCACTGCCTTGCCAGTCAACATCCCCAATAGGGTTATCAGAAATAGATATCTTTTCATTTTTCCGATTAATTTCGTTTCGCAAACAAATTCATCAATGCTTTGACATAGTCCTGATCGGTGCGTACCGACACATTATCGACATTGCTTTTAGTGAATGTTTCGTTCAGTTCCACCTGTTTATTCACCCACCAGTCGTGGTGAGCACGACGAACGGCACGCGACGAAGTATCAATCCACTGCTCATGTCCGGTCTCAGCATCCTTTATTTTCATCAAACCGATAGCCGGCAGTTCCTCTACCCTGCGGTCATACACCTGGATAGCCACCATATCATGTTTCCGGTTGGCGATAGTCATTGCATTCTTAAAGTTCCCCTGATCAATGAAATCGGATAACAGGAAGGCTGTACAACGACGCTTCATTACGTTTGTCAGATATTCCAGTCCGAGCCGGATGTCAGTCCTCCGACTCTCCGCTTTAAAGTCAATCAGTTCGCGAATAATATATAAGATATGCTTACGCCCTTTCTTAGGCGGAATGAATTTCTCTATCCGGTCAGAGAAAAAGATAACCCCGATTTTATCGTTGTTTTGTATGGCCGAAAAAGCTAATGTTGCAGCTATTTCCGTCACCATATCCTTTTTCATCTGCTTCACCGTACCGAATTCCAAACTACCGGAAACATCCACCAGCAACATAACGGTCAGCTCACGCTCTTCTTCGAACACCTTCACATAAGGCTTATTGAAGCGAGCGGTCACGTTCCAGTCAATGTCGCGTATGTCATCGCCAAACTGATATTCGCGCACCTCGGAAAATGCCATACCCCTACCCTTGAAGGCCGAATGATACTGGCCGGCAAAGATATTGTTGGATAATCCGCGCGTCTTGATTTCAATCTGACGGACTTTTTTTAACAGTTCACTTGTTTCCATCTATATCGTTAAATAATTCCGTTAATAAATACCGGCAACGTTCTTTAAAAACGTTGGCAAGATTCTTTAAAAACGTTCACATCATTTATTAACAGGTCTTGGAAGACCTTTTTAAAAATGCTTACTTAATTAAGGTACTTCAACCTTATTCAGTATTTTGCTGATGATCTCGTCAGAAGTCAGGTTACTGGCCTCTGCTTCGTAAGTCAATCCGATACGATGACGCAATACGTCATGAGCCACAGCACGAACATCTTCAGGAATCACATAACCACGACGTTTGATGAAAGCATAAGTACGGGCAGCCAATGCCAGATTGATAGAGGCACGGGGAGAGCCACCGAAACCAATCATATCTTTCAGTTCCTTCAGATCATATTTCTCCGGATAACGGGTAGCAAATACAATATCAACAATGTAACGTTCAATCTTCTCATCCAGATATACCTGACGAACAACTTTACGTGCTTCAATAATCTCCTGAGCTTTCAAAATAGGCTTCACATTGAATTTATCGCCATTGATATTCTGGCGGATAATCAGTTTTTCTTCTTCCATCTTCGGATAGTCGATAACCACTTTCAGCATGAAACGGTCCACCTGAGCTTCAGGCAGCGGATAAGTACCTTCCTGTTCAATAGGATTCTGTGTAGCAAGTACAAGGAAAGGTTCTGGCAACGGGAATGTTTCCGTACCAATGGTTACCTGACGTTCCTGCATCGCTTCCAGCAAAGCACTCTGTACCTTGGCCGGAGCACGGTTTATTTCATCTGCCAGAACGAAGTTGGCAAAAACAGGTCCCTTCTTTACTTGGAACGTTTCGTCTTTCTGACTGTAAACCATTGTACCGATAACGTCGGCAGGCAGCAAATCGGGAGTAAACTGTACACGACTGTACTGTGCATCGATCAGTGAGGCAAGCGTCTTAATCGCCAATGTCTTCGCCAAACCGGGCACACCTTCTAATAATACGTGTCCATCGGACAGCAAACCGATTAACAATGATTCTACCAGATGTTTTTGTCCTACGATGATCTGGTCCATACCAGCAGTAAGGTTGGTAACAAAAGAACTTTGTCTTTCAATCCGCTCGTTCAGTTCGCGGATATCAATTGTTTCAGCCATAAATACTATTATTTTTATTGTTTAAATTCCATTGATCTCTCCAGTATGCTACTGGTAATTATTTTTTTCGCTCCCAAAAGTACAGGAATAAATTAACCATACCAACTAATTTTTATTAAAAAACAATTAGATTAAACTACTTTCATAGAGTTTAGTAGTTAACAATAGTTTCTGAAAAGGATTTCAAATTCGCAGACAGGAATAAATAGCAAATCACCCCTGCAAGTGAAGTATCATCAGCTTGCAGGGGTGCAATATTTTCTTTTATTTCTTTTCGAGCTCCGGTATCTTGATTACAGTACCATACGGCACATGATCAGGATTCTTTATAACACCCGAATTATACTTCACAATATAGGGCCACAGGGCCTTAGTTCCGTAAAAGCGAAGTGCAACCTTTGTCAGAGTTTCTCCTTCCTGGATAGTATAGGTGGCTTTCGTACCCACAATCTTATAATTTACAGAATCTGGTTCAAAAGGAGTTGCAGCAGCTTTCTTTGTCTCTTGTTTAGGAGTAGTAGCAGGAGTCTCTTGTTTTGCAACCGGCTTCGGTTCTTCAACAACTTTAGGAGCAGCAACTTCTGCCACAGTATCTTTCTTCGCCACCACAGTTGTGGTATCTTTTCGAACAATACTATCCGTCAGAGCGACCGGAGCGGCTGGTTTCTCAACTTTTTCATCAGCAACTTCCTCTTTTGATGGCGTGGACATCCTATCCAATAAATCCGGATAATACATAAAAGTAACAGCGCCTACACACAGCAATACTACAAGCACTACAATTCCGATAAAAAACTTCATGGTAGAGCTATCTGCTTTATTCACAGGAGGTGATGGAGGCTCAGAGACTTCATAAGTAGGTACCAAATCTTCTTCATCGGGCGGAAGAGCAGGTTCAGCTTGATAAACAGAGGGCGCTTCTTCCGAAACTGGCTGTTCTTTTATATCCCCTACAGCTTCCTCAACAGTCTGAATTACCTGTTCTTCAACTGTCTCTATTGATTCTTCTTCAGCAATTTCAGTCGTCTCTTCAGTTACTTCAGCCTCTTCTTCTATACTTTCTATGGACTTCTCGGCAGTCTCAACAGATTCCCCTATCAACTCTTCTACATTTTCTTCAGCTGTTTCCTGAGCAGCAACCTGCGATTCTACAACAATCGTAGAACTTTCAGGCTCTACAAAATTCTCTTCTTTTTCCTCCTCTTCAGAATTATTCTCCACCGGTGTATCTTCTAACACTGTTTCATCATTCAATACCACAGTTTCAAAATGCGAAAAAGGTTTGTTTATCAAATCTTTTAAAGTTGGCTCCGGAGTAAATGAAACCTTTGTATGTCCTTGTATTTCAAAACGTTCGCCCGTGTTTATATTTACGCTTTCACGACTATCCACGTTAATCAGCTTAAATGTGCCCAAACCTTTAATCTTCACATACTTATCGCTCTCCAATGATTCTTCAATCAACTGGAAAAATTCTTTTACGAAGCTCTCAGCATCCGTTTTATCCATGCCATGCTTTTCGGCAAGCAATTCTATTAAATTCTGTATGTTCAGCTTTTCATTCATATTTACGAAGGGTTACTTGAGTAGAAGACGACATTATTTAAACTTATCTTTCAGAGTCGTACTAGGTCTATAGGTCAGCACCAACTTAGGTGGAACCAACATACGCAACTTTGTCGTTGGATTGATGGTAATACGCTCCGCTTTCTTCTTTACCTCAAAAGTACCGAAACCTTGTACGGAAACAATATTCCCTTCTTGCAGCTGTTGTGTCATGTCCGACAGTAAAGATGCAATAAGTTCGGATGTATCCTTTATGGTATATCCCAATCTTCGTGACAGTTCTGAAGTAAATTCTTTGTTATTCAAAATACAGATGTTTTTATAAAGTTCGGTGCTATATTAGCAAAACTTCCGCATATACACAAATTCTTCGGGAAAATTATTTAAATAACCTGTCCAAAAAGGTCGAAATCATCGGAACTTATTATCTCTACCTGGTAAAAGTTACCAATAAGCAATGTTTGTTCACCACGCTCTATCAATACTTCCGGATCCACTTCAGGAGAATCAAATTCAGTACGCCCGATATAATAATCCCCTTCCAGACGATCAATAATAACTTTCATAGATTGCCCCACTTTTGCAGCGCTCAATTCAGCAGAAATACCTTGTTGAATGGACATCAACTCATCCAAACGTGCCTGCTTTACTTCCTGAGGTATTTCATCCTCATACTGCGCAGCTGCGTAAGTACCTTCTTCTTCCGAATACGCAAAGGCCCCCATTCTATCGAAACGCACTTTACGAACAAACTCTTTCAACTCTTCAAAATCCGCCTCTGTTTCTCCGGGATGCCCTACCATTAAAGTAGTACGCAAATGGACTCCAGGTACTTCTTTGCGGAATTGCTCTATCAGTTGATAAGTTTCTTCCTGAGTTACATGACGACGCATTTTCTCCAACATCGGATTACTAATATGCTGAAGAGCTATATCCATATACTTACACACATTAGGACGTTCACGCATCACCCGGAACAAATCTGTAGGAAAATGTGCGGGATAAGCATAATGCAAACGAATCCATTCTACCCCGGGAATTTCAGATATACGTTCTATAAGTTCAGGAAGCATTTGCTTCTTATACAGATCCACGCCATAGTAAGTCAATTCCTGAGCTATTATCTGAAACTCTTTTACTCCCTTGTTTACCAGGTAACGGACTTCATCCAAAATTTCCTCTACCGGTCGTGATACATGCCGCCCTGTAATAATCGGAATAGCACAATACGAACACTTCCGGTCGCATCCCTCCGATATTTTCAGGTATGCATAGTGTTTAGGAGTAGTGAGAGTACGCTCTACATGAAGTTCTTCGTGATAGGCTTTACCCAGATCCTGCAATAACTCCGCCCAGTTAAATTTACCATAAAACTTATCCACCTGCGGAATCTCAATCGCTAATTCTTTCAGATAGCGTTCAGAAAGACAACCCATTACATATAACTTTTCCAGAGCTCCTTCTTCCTTTGCCTGTGCAAATTCCAAGATCATGTTAATGGATTCCTCTTTAGCATCACCTATAAAACCACAAGTATTGATAACAGCAATCTCTCCTTTGGGCTTTTCCGTATCATGAGTCACATGATATCCGGCTTCTTCCAGCTGGCGCATCAAATGCTCCGAATCCACCAAATTCTTAGAACACCCTAAAGTTATGATATCAATTGTTTTCCGTTTCATGCATTCTCCCCAAACAACGAGTCAACAAATTCTTTCTTACGGAACACCTGTAAATCTTCCATACCTTCACCCAAACCAATATACTTAACAGGTATTTTAAACTGATCAGAAATGCCGATAACAACTCCACCTTTCGCCGTACCATCCAGCTTAGTGATAGCCATTGCAGTTACTTCTGTAGCTAACGTAAATTGCTTAGCCTGCTCAAATGCATTCTGCCCTGTAGAACCATCCAGCACCAACAGAACTTCATTGGGAGCATCAGGAACCACTTTCTTCATTACATTTTTAATCTTAGTCAACTCATTCATCAAGCCGACCTTATTGTGGAGGCGACCGGCAGTATCAATAATTACCACATCAGCATTATTAGCAACAGCAGAGCTTAATGTATCGTAGGCCACAGAAGCCGGATCAGCTCCCATTTTTTGTTTTACGACAGGTACTCCTACCCGTCCGCCCCAAATATCCAACTGTTCCACAGCTGCTGCACGGAAAGTATCCGCTGCTCCCAGATAAACGCTTTTGCCCGCTTTCTTGAATTGGTAAGCTAACTTACCGATAGTAGTTGTTTTACCCACGCCATTCACCCCTACTACCATAATTACGTAAGGTTTCTTCGTAATTGGTGCTTCAAAATCGTCTACATCATCCGAATTATTCTCCGTTAGTAAAGCAGCGATTTCATCGCGCAAGATAGTATTCAACTCCTGCGCATTCATATATTTTTCAGATGCAGCGCGCTTTTCTATACGTTGAATTATATTTAACGTCGTTTCTACGCCCACATCCGAAGTAATCAGCACTTCTTCCAGATTATCAAGCACTTCATCATCTACTTTCGACTTTCCTGCCACAGCACGGGCAATCTTTCCGAATACACTTTCTTTCGTCTTAGATAATCCTTTATCTAATGTTTCCTTTTTATCTTTTGAGAAAAAACTAAAAAATCCCATATCCTATTTTTTTGTACAATACATTATGCCACAAAGATATAACAAAGTAATGAAAGTACGGGGATAAAGTACAAAAAAAATCCCCTTACCGGAATACGATAAGAGGATTTTATAATCAAACGTCTTTCGACGGGATATCTTATTTCTTGAAAAAGTCTTGTACTTTTTCGTTCAATACCATTTGTTCATCAAAGATGTAAGCACCAGTCTTCGGAGACTTAACCATCTTGATAACCTTTGTATAAGCACGACCTTCTTTAGAACCTTCGTGCAAACTTGCTACAGTTTTCTTTGCCATGGGTTATACTTATTATTTAATTTCTTTATGTACTGTTACTCTCTTCAGGATCGGATTATACTTCTTCAACTCCAATCTTTCAGTTGTATTCTTTCTGTTCTTAGTAGTGATATAACGAGAAGTTCCCGGCATACCGCTATCTTTGTGTTCTGTGCATTCCAGAATCACCTGTACTCTGTTACCTTTTGCTTTCTTTGCCATAATCAGTATTCTCCTCTACTTTTTAGCCAATTACTTTAATGCTTTTCCAATCACAATAACCTTTTGCTACTGCATCGTTCAAAGCAGCGTCCAGTCCTTTCTTATTAATAATACGCAGACCGTTAGCACAAATGCTAAGGCTGATCCAGCAATCTTGCTCTACATAGTAGAACTTCTTGTTAAACAAGTTCAAATCAAAGGTTCTCTTAGTTCTTCTCTTTGAGTGTGAAACATTGTTGCCAATCATGGCTTTCTTTCCGGTAATTTGACAAATCTTCGACATTTCTATCTTATTTTTATAGTTTTTATCTATACTTATTTCAAACAGAGCGCAAAGTAAGTACTTTTATCGATACCAAACAAGTTTTTCATAAAATAATTCATTGTCTGATAGCATTTTTTCTTCATTTTAAGCACTCACAGAGCATCATTAGAGCATTTCGAATGGCTTTTTGTACATTTTCACCCCTTCCATCATCTCCCTCTTGTCTGAAAGTTACAATTTCATTTTTATAGGCAGCAGCAACCCATACGGTTCCGACAGGCTTTTCTGCCGTTCCACCTCCGGGACCTGCGATTCCTGATGTAGCGACAGCACAATCTGTTTTCAGCGCTTTCATCGCACCTTTCACCATTTCAATAACAGTCTCCCGACTGACAGCTCCATATTTCTCCAAAGTTTCAGCAGAGACATGGAGCAGAGACATCTTTACTTCATTAGAATATGCCACAATTCCCCCGTTAAAGTATTCCGAACTCCCTGGAACAGAAGTCACCAGAGCTGCAATACTGCCTCCTGTACAACTTTCTGCGGTGGAAAGGGACAAATTCTTCGATTTTAATAACTCCCCGATCTTTTCTTCCAGCTTCATATACCTTATATATATATTATTTCTATATTTTGTTCTATATTTCCTCTCCACATCACCAAATCCGCATCAACTCCGTGCTTGCTCCGTATCTATACATTTGGACTTGGTATGGAGTTGGTATGGACCAGACACGGACCAGATACGGTACAGACCAAAAAGTGCTCTAAAATTCCTTTTACTGTAACATAACACGTGAGTAGGCCGGTGCATCTATCGAACAGAAATCTTTATCCTGATATTTGAAATAACCTGTAATCGCAATCATAGCGGCATTATCCGTCGTATAACTGAATTTAGGAATAAATATATTCCACCCATACTTTTCGGCATGTTCACGAAAGGCATTGCGCAGACCATTATTAGCAGAAACCCCACCAGCCACGGCTACTTGCTTTATCTTATATTCTTTAGCAGCCTTACGGAGCTTATCCATCAGGATATCCACCACGGTAGCTTCGAGCGAAGCTGCCAAATCCACCTTGTGATGCTCGATGAAATCGGGATCTTCCTTCATCCAGTCACGCAAAGAATACAGGAATGAGGTTTTCAAACCACTGAAACTATAATCTAATCCAGGGATATGAGGTTTGCTAAAAGTAAATGCTTTCGGATTTCCTTGACGGGCCAACTTATCAATAATCGGACCACCGGGATACCCTAGTCCCATTACCTTCGAACACTTGTCAATGGCTTCTCCAGCAGCATCATCAATCGTCTGCCCTAGAATCTCCATATCATTGTATGCCTTTACCAGGATAATTTGCGAATTTCCTCCCGATACAAGCAAGCAAAGGAAAGGAAATTCAGGCTGAGCATTCTCTTCACCTTCTGCTTTAATAAAGTGAGCTAACACATGACCTGTCAAATGATTAACATCAATCATAGGAATACCTAAAGAACGAGCAAAACCTTTGGCAAATGACACACCTACCAACAAAGAGCCCATCAATCCCGGTCCTCTGGTGAACGCCACTGCACTCAATTCTTCTTTGGTCACTCCAGCACGTTTCAATGCTTCATGTACCACCGGAACTATGTTTTGCTGATGTGCACGTGAAGCTAATTCGGGAACTACACCGCCATAGGCTTCATGCACCGCCTGACTGGAAACGACGTTTGATAGCAGATACCCATCTTTGATAACGGCAGCAGAGGTGTCGTCGCAAGAGCTTTCTATTCCTAAAATTATTGTACTCATATCGTTATTTACGTTTAAACGCTGCAAAAGTAATGATAAAAGTAGGATTGATAACGTATTATTTCATATTTTTGTTGGCTAATTCAAACAAACCGCCTATCAGAAAGTTAAAAAAGACAGTTCGCTGGGTGCTCGGTATTATACTTAGTTTGTATATCGGGACTATTTTGTTGTTGAACATTCCTTACGTTCAACAACAAATATCTGTGCTGGTTGCAAACGAATTAGCTAACGTTCTGGGTACACAATTGACCATCGGGCGGATAAATATGGGACTACTAAACCGCATCATAATCGATGACTTATTATTGAATGACCAGTCCGATAAAGAAATGCTGAAAATATCCCGTCTTTCAGCTAAATTCGATATATTACCCCTATTCAAGGGAAAAGTTTCCATCAGTAACGTGCAGTTATTTGGTTTTAACATCAATCTGGAAAAAAAAACACCGGAAGATATACCCAATTTCCAGTTCGTACTTGATGCATTTGCCTCTAAAGATACCATCAAAAAAGAAAGTAATCTGGATATCCGCATCAATTCTTTATTGATACGACGCGGCAAGCTGTCCTACAATGTGCTGTCGGCAGAAGAAACACCGGGAAAGTTCAATGCACAGCACATACAGCTACGTAACATTATTGCCAATATCTCCTTAAAAGCACTTCAAAATGATTCTATAAATGCTGCTATCAAACGTTTAAGTATAGAAGAAAGAAATTCCGGATTTGAGTTAAAGAGGCTGAGCTTAAAAGTTGTGGCAAATGATCAGAAGATGAATATCGAAAATTTTGCAATCGACCTGCCCAATACTTCGCTTACCATGGACACCATACGTATGGAATATGACAGCCTGGGGGCCTTTGGCAATTTTGCTAATGACGTGCACTTCTCGTTCCGTATGCTGCCTTCAGATATCTCACTTCGTGATTTGGCTGCATTTGTTCCCGCATTTTCTCCTTTTAAAGAAAAGCTGCAAATAGCTGTAGAAACAAATGGTACCATTAACCAGCTGAACTGTCCCCACCTATCAATCACAGGAGGACCGCATTTCCGTTTGAAAGGAGATGTATCTTTACAGGATCTATCCCGCCCTCAGGATGCATTTGTATTTGGTAACCTGTCCAATTTATATGCTGATCCGGAAGGGGTTGCTTTTTTTGTACGCAACTTGAGTAAGAATTACGAGGGTGTTCCTCCAATATTACAACGTTTGGGCACCATTTCATTTCATGGAGAAGTATCAGGCTATTTCACGGACATCGTAACTTATGGTTTGGTATACACAGACATTGGCTCCATCAAGACGGACTTGAAAATAAGTTCAGATAAAGAAAAAGGTTATTTTGCATATTCGGGTGCCGTGAAGACTGAAGAATTCGAATTGGGCAATATGCTGGATAACGAAAAGCTGGGAAAAGTAACTTTCAATCTTGACGTTGAAGGTAGCCACTATGATAATCAATATCCTTCCATTGTGATGAAAGGATTGATTGCTTCCATCGACTATAGTGATTATAATTATGAGAATATCACACTGGACGGAGAATACAAACAAGGCGGTTTCAATGGAAAAGCAGCATTGGATGACGAAAATGGTTCTATTCTGCTGAACGGTAATATCAATACCGTCAGCCGTATACCGACTTTCAACTTTCACGCCAGCATTCGCAATGTGCGTCCGCACGAACTCCACCTGACCCCAAAATATGAGGATACGGAACTTTCTGTTCAATTAACAGCCGACTTCACGGGTGGCTCCATTGACGAAATGAATGGAGAAATCAATATCGACAGTCTGCAATTCACTGCACCCGATAAGGAGTATTTCCTGGATAACCTGAAAATCGCTGCCAGCCAGAGGGATAGTTCTCATAAGCAACTGACAGTAACATCTAATTTCCTGAATGCAAGCATCGAGGGAGATTATTCCTATCGTACTCTGCCTGCCAGTGTAATGAATATCATGAGGAAATACATTCCCGCTCTGATATTACCGGACAAGAACCCCATAGAAAGCGAGAATAACTTCCATTTTGATGTAAATATCTTTAATACGGATTTATTGTCCACTGTATTCAATGTTCCCATTAAAATCTATACACACTCTACTCTAAAAGGTTATTTCAATGACAAAGCGCAACGCCTGCGGGTAGAGGGCTATTTTCCACGTCTGCGTTACGGAGATAAATTCATTGAATCCGGAATGCTATTATGCGAAAATCCGGGTGACAAAATTCATGCCCGCCTGCGCTTCAATAACCGCAAGCCGACAGGTGCAATAAACATTGCATTGGAGGCTCAGGCCAAAGACGACCTTATTCAGACTTCCCTAAACTGGGGTAACAGTAGTTCCGTCACCTATAGTGGTAAACTGGCTGCTACTGCACACTTTCTCCGTGCGCAAACCGAAGAACGAGATAACAAGCGTTCCCGTAAGGCAGTTTCGCCATTGAAAACGGTCGTAGATGTACAAAAAACAGATATCATTCTGAATGATACTCTATGGGAAATACACCCGTCACAAGTAGTCATTGATTCCGGGAAAATACATATTAATGATTTCTATTTCAGCCATAAAGACCGACACTTGCGCATCAATGGGGTTATTTCAGAAGAACCCAATGACACGGTACGCCTGGATTTGAAAGATATTAATATAGGATATGTATTCGATATAGCCGACCTTGGGGTTAACTTCAAAGGTGAAGCTACCGGCCCTGCCTATGCCAGTGGAGTATTAAAGACTCCCGTTATGTATACCGACCTGTTTATCCGAAGCCTTGGATTGAATGATGGATTATTGGGCGATGCCAATATTCATGGAGAATGGCATCACGAAGTAAAAGGAATTTATCTCGATGCACATATTCGTGAGAAAGACATAGCCAAAAGTCATGTATATGGATATATCTACCCCATAAAGCCCACAAGTGCACTCGACTTACAGATTGAAGCGGACAGCACCAATCTCAAGTTTATTGAACACTACATGAGTAGTATTACACCGGAATTTAACGGACGGGCCAGTGGCAACGTACATTTCTATGGTAAATTTAAAGGGCTTACTATGGAAGGGCGCGTACTTGGCGATGCCTCCATGAAAGTAGATGTATTGAACACCACTTTCTTCATAAAAGACAGCATTCTGATAGAGCCGAACGGACTGACTTTCCATAATAATCGTATTTTCGACCCTCAGGGTAATCAAGGAAATGTAAACGGTTACCTGCACTATGAACACTTCAAGAATTTGGAATATCGTTTTCAGTTTGACGTAAATAATATGCTGGTGATGAATACAAAGGAATCACTGGATTTTCCTTTCTATGGTACGGTATACGGAACGGGAAGTGCTCTGATTGCCGGTAATGCGCGAGAGGGCGTAAACATAGATGTTGCTATGGCTACCGACCGAAACACCAATTTTGTTTATATAAAGGATAATGTATCTTCAGCTGCCAGCACCCAATTTATCAAGTTTGTAGATAAGACACCTCGTCGTGCTGTGCTGGATTCCATTAATTTGACCTCTGATTACGAGCTGGCACAGCAAGAGATACAGCATGAGGAAGAAAGTCAGACCGATATCCGCCTCAATCTGCTTGTAGAAGCTACCCCGAATGCAACCATGAGAATCGTTATGGACCCTATCGCAGGTGACTACATCAGTGGACGAGGGTCCGGAAATATCCGCACAGAATTTTACAACAAAGCAGATGATGTAAAAATGTTCGGTAGTTACCGCATCAGTCAGGGAGTTTATAAATTCAGCTTGCAGGAAGTGATACGCAAGGATTTTACAATAAAAGACGGAAGTACTATCAGTTTCAACGGTCCTCCATTGGATGCCACTATGGATATCCAAGCAAACTATATGGTGAATTCCGCATCATTGAATGACCTGGTACCCAATGCAAGCAGCTATGGAATCCCTACGAATATTCGGGTAAACTGTACCATGAATTTGACAGGTCAACTCACTTCCCCTGACATCAAGTTGGGACTGGAAGTGCCTAATGAACGGGATGAAGTGCAAGCCCTTATCCGCAACTATATCCCTACAGACGAACAAATGAATATGCAGATTCTATATCTGTTAGGTATCGGCAAATTCTATACACCCGAGAATGTAGATGCCACTCAAAACTCGAACATGATGACTTCTGTGCTTTCATCTACCCTTTCAGGACAACTAAATAATGCACTTTCCAACATTATTAATAGTAACAACTGGAATATAGGTACCAACCTCAGCACCGGAGAAAAAGGCTGGACGGATATGGAATTCGAAGGAATGCTATCGGGACAATTACTGAACAATCGTCTGCTTATCAACGGTAACTTCGGATACCGCGACAATCCGATGGCAAATACGAACTTTGTAGGTGACTTTGAAGCAGAATGGCTTGTGAACCGTAGCGGAGATATTCGACTGAAAGCGTATAATGAAACGAATGACCGCTATTATACAAGAACCAATCTGACAACGCAAGGCATCGGTATCATTTTCAAGAAAGACTTCAACCGATGGAAAGAGCTTATGTTCTGGAATAAGTGGAGATTGAAAAGACTGAGACGGGAAATGGAACAAAAGGAAGCGGAAAAGAACAGCGAAGAACAGACCGAAGAAACTGAAACCACTGCTACCCAGGCCGCAGCAAAAGCAAAAGAAAAGAGAGGGGGAAGTTAATTTTCCCCTTCTCTATTTTCATACAGGCTATTTTCTTATTCATACATCAATTTATAATCATTTATAAAGCCTATTCCTTCCGCCGTTTCTATACAGTTCAGCAACCGCCACTCACAACTGCGCACCCAGCTACGGAAATTCTCTTCGGGTTGATACTCACTCCGGGCGAACTCCAACAAACGGTCTACCTCAAAATTATCGGAAATAATACCTGCTCCGCCTCGTGCCGCATCATAAGCGTTACAATCCTGTTCAATGTGCGCCGGTACCATCAGCAAAGGCTTACCCAGATACATAGCCTCGCAAACGGATTCAAAACCTGCTGTAGTGGCATACGCCCGGCAACCCGACATATAGCGAAGGAATTTTTCGTCATCCAACTGATGAAATGACAATGTTTCATCCATCCTGCATACTTCCGGCTCATCCGGTTTGTCCCAGAAAAAGTGCAAAGGCACTTCAGGGTGCTGCTCATGCCACTGGGAGATACTTTCTCCAAATCCGGCATTAACCATATAACCGTGCACATACTCTCCGAAAGCAGCTTCACAACAAAGCACTTCGCGCCGCAGTAAAGGCGGTACCACACGTATATGCGCTTTTTCGTCCGTTTCCATCGGACGGAATGAGAGAGCCAGCTTCTCTTTGGCTCCGATACACGTGAGTCGTGTAAAAAAACGGAGCATCAGCAAGCTCACGGGATTCTTTTTAGGAAACTCAAAGTCATGATGCAGGAAAAGATATTGATGGCCGACACTGATCTGCGGTACAGAGGGGCGGAAAAAAAGATAAGTCAAGCCCGTCAGTAACTCATAAAAGTTGATTACGAGGTCCGCATCAGTTTCATGGATACGCTGGTGAATATAACAAATGCTACGCAGATAAGCAGGAACCTGCATCAGATTATATGCGATACTACGAGACATGCTGACCCGCTTATTGGCAGGCGTAGGCAGAAAGTTCGGACTGAGAAAGCGTTTCACAGGTGCCTGTATGCTGCGGTTGAAGAAACCCGGCAGGCGACGGGTATTGCTCTTCCCCACCAGTACTTCTACTACCTCGTGCCCGTTGCGTCGTAGAATTTCTTCCAGTGTGATGGCTTGCGTCAGATGACCGCGACCTTCTCCTTGAACAATAAAAAGAACTTTCATCTTTATATTTATAATTTAGTAATTTACAATTTATAATTCACGATTTTAACTACAGAGGCGCTCTTCAGGCTTTTCGTTCATCAGCATATCCTCGTACCGTAACACTTCCCAATTTCCGTCCTCATCCTCTACAAGTGCTGAAAGAGTTTCCATCCAGTCACCGGAGTTAAGATAATGTATATCATCATAATAAGTATTTGCCGGATGATGAATGTGCCCGCAAATGATACCGTCGCATTTACGTGTAGGGGCAAACTTCACCAGTTCCTCCTCAAAATCGGAAATATAAGAAACAGCGGATTTTACTTTTTGTTTAATCGCTTGTGACAAAGAATAATAAGGTTGTCCATGCCGGGCACGATACACATTATAAATACGGTTCAGCCATAATAGAATGGTAGAATAAAAAGTACGTAATCTCATAGTGTCTGTATTTTTAGTTGCAGGCAAAGGTCAGTTATTCGTATTACGCCGATATGTAGAAAATATGACAAGTATCTTTCATTTTTTTCACTGAACTTCCTTATCTTTACAGAAGATAAGCTGCATCTCAACATAACTTTTTCATGCAAGCATGAAAGTTATACCTTCGATTTGCATTATCTTTACTCCCTCAAAAGAAACTCTCGTATGAAAAAGCCCGGAAATATCCTCATTGTCGATGATAACCGCGGTGTGCTCACCGCTGTGCAACTGCTGTTGAAACCCCATTTCGAAAAGATCATCACGCTCACTTCACCTGTCACACTTACCTCTGTGTTGCGTGAAGAAACTCCATCGGTGGTGTTACTTGACATGAACTTTACATCAGGCATCAATACCGGAAACGAAGGATTATTCTGGTTGCAGGAGATCAAACGCCTTCGTCCCTCCTTGCCTGTGGTTCTTTTCACTGCCTATGGAGATATTGATCTTGCCGTGCGTGGCATAAAAGAAGGGGCGACGGACTTTATTGTCAAGCCGTGGGATAATCAAAAGCTGGTGGAAACCTTACTGAATGCAGCCCAAGCCATTCATAATAAGAATAATGGAAAAAATGCCTCTCCTGTAACCTCTGCCATGTATTGGGGAGAAAGTCCCATCATGCAGCAATTGCGCTCGCTGGTGGAGAAAGTCGCCATAACCGATGCAAATATCCTTATCACCGGAGAAAACGGTACGGGAAAAGAGATGCTGGCACGTGAAATTCATGCACTTTCTTCCCGCTGTACGAAGGAAATGATTGCCGTAGACATGGGAGCCATCACCGAAAGCCTCTTTGAAAGCGAGCTTTTCGGGCATACAAAAGGCTCTTTCACAGATGCATACGCTGACCGTCCCGGTAAGTTCGAAACAGCAGACCATAGCACATTGTTTCTCGATGAAATCGGCAATTTACTCTATCACCTGCAAGCCAAACTACTGACCGTATTGCAACGCCGCAGTATTGTCCGTGTAGGCAGCAACCTGCCTATAGCTGTTGACATCCGTCTGATTTGTGCCACCAACCGCAACCTGAACGAGATGGTACAACGCAATGAATTCCGTGAAGATTTGCTTTACCGCATCAATACTATCCATCTTGAAATTCCGCCTTTGCGCGAACGGCCGGAAGACATTCTTCCTCTTGCCGAACGCTTTATAATACGCTTCTGCAAGCAATATGACAAAACATTATTACGGCTTTCCGATGCTGCCTGTACCAAATTGAAAACACACCCCTGGTACGGAAATATCCGCGAACTGGAGCATGCCATAGAGAAAGCAGTCATTATTTGCGACGGCAACGAACTGCCGGCGGAACTGTTCCAGTTGCCTAAGCGTCCCGAAACCTCACGCACCGGAAGCGATGCCGGTACAGAAGCAGCCACCCTTGAAGAAATGGAACGGAAAATGATACAGAAAGCTCTGGACACCTGTAACGGCAATCTATCCGCTGTTGCCGCACAACTCGGCATCACCCGGCAGACTCTCTATAACAAAATGAAAAAGTTCGGATTATGAAACATTACTACCGATGCATCACCGATCGCTACCTTTTCCGTATCGTCATCTCTCTCCTGCTGGCGGGAGCTGTCACGGTATCCATTATTTATAAAGACCTTTTATGGATCGTCATCTCTTCCTTGCTGCTGCTGACGAGTCTGCGCTGGCAATGGAAACTGTATCGTCGGCATACGCAGAAGGTCCTGTTTCTGCTCGATGCCATTGAAAACAACGATGCATCCATCCATTTCTCCGAACACGAAGACATTCCGGACAACCGTATTGTAAACCAGGCCCTGAACCGTGTTGCTTCTATATTATATAATGTAAAGAGTGAAACAGCACAACAGGAAAAGTATTACGAACTCATTCTCGACTGCATCAATACCGGTATCCTGGTACTGAACGATGCAGGTGCTGTTTACCAGAAAAATAACGAAGCCCTCCGCCTGTTAGGCCTGGAAGTCTTCACCCATGTCAGCCAACTTAGCCGTATTGACGCAAATCTTATGGGACTTTTCGCCCATTGCCGCCCCGGAGACAAGTTGCAAACCCGCCTGTCCAACGAACGCGGCACAGTCAACCTCTCCATCCGCGTCTCCGACATAACCATCCGTCAGGAGCATTTCCGCATCCTTGCCCTGAATGATATCAATAACGAACTGGATGAAAAGGAAATCGACTCTTGGATACGCCTGACCCGTGTACTGACACATGAAATTATGAATTCCGTCACTCCCATCACTTCACTGAGTGATACATTGCTGACACTGATACAAGGAAGCGAAGAATTAAAAGCAAAAAGTGAATCTATCTCTTCCGACAAAGAAACTGCTGACGAAATCCGCAATGGCCTGCACACCATCAGTACTACGGGCAAAGGACTTCTCTCTTTTGTAGAAAATTACCGCCGTTTCACCCGTATCCCCAAACCGGAACCTTCCTTGTTCTACGTCAAAGGTTTTATCAATCGTATGGTGGAACTGGCACGGCATCAATATCCTGATTCCCATATCACCTTCCACTCCCACATCACTCCAGATGACCTTATTCTTTATGCAGATGAGAACCTTATCTCACAGGTACTCATCAACTTATTGAAAAATGCCATTCAGGCCATCGAGGCAGCAGGAATTCAAGAAGGTATCATCACCTTACACGCTTATTGTAATGAAAATGAAGCCGTACTCATCGAAGTATCCAATAACGGTCCTGCCATTCCTCCTGAAGTAGCAGAACACATTTTCATACCTTTCTTCACCACAAAAGAAGGTGGCAGCGGCATCGGATTGAGCATTTCACGTCAAATAATGCGCCTGTCAGGTGGCAGCCTTTCCCTACATCCCGGAAAGGAAACCATGTTTGTACTAAAATTCAATTAAGAAGATTTGTAATGAAGGATTATATGAAAAGAAAGTAAAATTCAATCTGAACATTTTACACCTTGCATTTGTTTAAAAATAGACATAACTTCGCTTTGCGATAACTAAATCCTTGAATAAACAACTTAAATAATACCCAATTTATGATTTTTACAGCAGAAAACATTCTTTTAATTGGTTCTATCTTACTTTTCATTAGTATTATTGTTGGCAAGACCGGCTATCGATTCGGAGTCCCTGCCCTGTTACTATTCCTTGTCGTCGGCATGGTTTTCGGTAGCGATGGTTTCGGACTACAGTTTCATAACGCTAAAGAAGCACAATTTATTGGTATGGTTGCTCTTAGCGTTATTTTGTTTTCTGGCGGTATGGATACTAAATTCAGCGAAATTAAGCCGATTCTTGTTCCAGGTATTGTCCTTTCTACGGCCGGTGTATTACTTACAGCTATTTTTACGGGTTTATTCATCTGGTGGATCTCCGGCATGAGTTGGTCAAACATTTACCTGCCCATCACTACTTCTCTGCTTCTTGCTTCTACGATGTCTTCTACCGATTCCGCTTCAGTATTCGCTATTCTGCGTTCGCAGAAGATGAATCTGAAACATAACCTTCGTCCCATGCTGGAACTCGAAAGTGGTAGTAATGACCCCATGGCTTACATGCTTACCATCGTACTGATACAGTTCATACAATCCGGTGGAATGGGTATTGCAGGTATCTTCGGCTCATTCGTTGTACAGTTTATAGTAGGTGCAGCAGCCGGATATCTTCTTGGCAAACTTGCCATCCTCATGCTGAACAGACTTAATATTGATAATCAAGCCCTCTATCCTATTCTTTTGCTTGCATTCGTATTTTTCACTTTCTCCATTACCGATCTTCTGAAAGGAAATGGCTACCTCGCCGTTTACATTGCCGGCATCATGGTAGGTAACAACAAGATAATGCATCGCAAAGAGATTTATACTTTCATGGATGGATTGACCTGGCTGTTCCAAATCATCATGTTCCTTTGCCTCGGTTTGTTGGTAAATCCTCACGAATTACTCGATATCGCTTTGGTAGCAACGCTTATCGGTGTATTTATGATTGTTATTGGTCGTCCGCTCAGTGTCTTCCTCTGCTTGCTGCCTTTCGGCAAAAAGATTACAAACCGTTCGCGACTCTTCGTTTCCTGGGTAGGTTTGCGCGGAGCTGTGCCTATCATCTTCGCCACTTATCCGGTAGTAGCGCAAGTACCGGGTGCCGATGTGATCTTTAATATCGTATTCTTTATCACGATTGTTTCCCTCGTTATCCAGGGTACTACCGTTTCCTTAGCTGCCCGCTTACTGAAACTTTCTACCCCGTTGGAGAAGACCGGCAATGAATTCGGTGTGGAATTGCCCGAAGAAATAGACAGTGATCTCAGCGATATGACCGTTACCACGGAGATGCTCGAAGAAGGCGATACCCTGAAGGATATCACTCTGCCTAATGGAGCACTCGTAATGATTGTGAAACGAGGCACGGAATTCCTGATACCGAACGGATCGCTGAAATTACATTTGGGGGATAAGCTGTTGCTGATTTCGGATAAGAAGAGTAGTGATTAATACATGTACTTTTTCTTTCGTTTGCCCGAAAGAAAAAGATACCAAAAAGAAAGGGCACGGGCTACGTCTACGGTGCTACTCCGATACTGCCATGCGCAGACGGGGCTCGAACTCGCTACGCTCAGACAAATCGCCCCTTACCTGCGCCTGACAATATCTCCGCTTGACGCACCTACGCCTATGCCCGAAGGCTGCGCGATAGAGTGCTGCGCAGTAAAGCGTTGTGCGATACAGGACTGTGCATCACAGAGCTATGTAATATAGAACCACGTAATATTTCCCCCCATTCACGCCGCATGGTCTCCGGCCTCACTGTAGGGGCGTTAAGCGTAGAAAGTGTTTTCGGCGTTAAGAAGGGCAGGCTGTTTGAGCGAAGCGAGTTCCTGCCCTTTAGCTGAAAACACTTTCGGAGTAGCCCCGGAAGTGCAGCCTTGATTTTTTCTTTGGTATCTTTCTTTTGCATCAAGGCAAAAGAAAGTACAATTGGTTATTTTTTCTTTTTCTTTCGCCTCCCACCAAAGAATAAATATATAAACTTGCACGACATCACATTTAGCTCTATATTTGCGCAGTTTTAACTAAAGTGTGCAAATTTAACAGATGGAACAGGAACAACACTTCATTGATTACATTGAACAAAGCATCATTCGGAACTGGAACTTAAACGCCTTGACTGACTACAAAGGTGCTACTCTCCAATATAAAGACGTGGCTCGCAAGATTGCAAAATTCCATATTGTACTGGAAAGTGCCGGTATCCAGCCGGGTGATAAAATTGCCGTCTGCGGTCGTAACAGTGCACACTGGGCAGTTACTTTCCTGGCAACCATCACTTATGGAGCTGTTATTGTGCCTATTCTTCACGAATTTAAAGCGGATAATATACATAATATCGTCAATCACTCAGAAGCCAGACTGCTTTTTGTGGGAGACCAGGTATGGGAAAACCTGAATGAGGACGCCATGCCACAATTGCTGGGCGTTATTCTGATGACTGAATTCACCCCTGTAGTCTGTCGAGACAAACGATTGATGGAAGCTTTCGAGCACCGCAATACACTCTACGGACAACGCTATCCTAAAAACTTCCGTCCCGAACACATCTGCTATCGGAAGGATGAACCGGAAGAACTTGCCATCATTAACTATACTTCGGGTACTACCGGATATTCCAAAGGTGTCATGCTCCCCTATCGCAGCCTTTGGTCCAACGTGAATTACTGCCATGAGATGCTTCCGGTAAAACCGGGCGATAATATGGTTGCCATGCTTCCTATGGGACATGTGTTCGGAATGACTTACGATTTCCTCTACGGTTTTTCAGCCGGGGCACACCTCTACTTCCTCACTCGCATGCCGACTCCTAAAATTATCGCACAGTCTTTCGCTGAAATCAAACCACGCGTCATCTCATGCGTGCCTCTGATTGTAGAAAAGATTATCAAGAAGAATATTCTGCCTCGTGTAGATAATAAAATAGGTAAGTTGCTGCTTCGTCTTCCTATCATCAATGACAAGATCAGGGCTCTTGCACGCAAAGAAGCAATGGAAATATTCGGTGGTAACTTCGATGAAATAATCATCGGCGGAGCCCCGTTCAATGCAGAAGTCGAGCGCTTCCTCAAACAGATAGGCTTCCCCTACACCATCGCTTACGGTATGACGGAATGTGGTCCTATCATCTGTTCCAGCCGCTGGGAAACCCTGAAGCTGGCATCATGCGGTAAGGCAACCACAGGCATGGAAGTGAAGATCGATTCGTCTGATCCGGAAAAGGTGGCGGGAGAAATCATTTGTCGAGGTACCAACCTGATGCTGGGATATTATAAGAACCAGGAAGCAACCTCACAAATCATTGACGTAAATGGCTGGCTGCATACAGGCGATTTAGGCACAATGGATGCGGAAGGTTATGTAACTGTGCGTGGGCGTAGCAAGAATATGTTGCTCACTTCCAGCGGACAAAACATCTACCCGGAAGAGATTGAAAGCAAACTGAATAATATGCCTTATGTTTCCGAGTCGCTCATTGTGTTGCAAAAAGAAAAACTGGTAGCACTGATTTATCCGGACTTTGACGATGCATTTGCTAATGGACTGCAACAAACGGATGTAGAGCGTATGATGGAAGCTAACCGTAACGAACTCAACCAGCAATTACCGGCTTATTGCCAGATCTCAAAGGTGAAGATACATTTTGAGGAGTTTGAAAAGACAGCCAAAAAATCTATTAAACGGTTTATGTATCAGGAGGCTAAAGGTTAACAAAGATATAAGATTAAGTCTATATTTTTAATTAATGTTATAGAACATACTTTTTTATTTGGATAATTTGCAGTTATCCCGAAAGTACGTATCTTTGCAGTGTGTTTTTCATAGTATTAGATTTAAGGTTAACAAAGGTTGGAGTACAGCGGTACTCCTTTTTTTATGTCCATACGTTTCCTACCTCTCACGTGTATACATCTTTTTCTCCGGTCCTACTCCCTTCACCGTAACCTTTTTCCAATGTGCAGGAAGTACGGAAGATAATTGCTCCACACCGCCATCCGTTATCTGCAATCCACAGAAACCGTTTATAACAGCTTGCAGCAATCCGCCTGCTCCCGTCATAAAGTAAGGATTATCACTGGTGGGCGTTTCCGCCAATACACCGAAAGGAGCACGCAAGTTCGGCTGATAGCAACGGCAGAACATCTCATAGGAACGCTTCGCATCCCTCATCCGGGCATACTGCACACAGAATACGGAATAAGACATGGCCGGACCATTCTGCGGATCAATCTTATCGACATAATATTCCATATCCTTCTTTTGCGATTCAGCATCCCCGACAAAATATAATGGATATCCCAATAAATTCACATCCGCCTGCTTTATCATCTCACCGTTGTATGTGGCATGCTCACGAGTGACTCCATCTTTAAAACGAAGAATACGGATGCCCTTGCCCACTTCTTCCCATATTTCCGGAACAGGCTCATTACATATCCTTGCCGCCTCACAAGCATATTCCAAAGCCCGGATAGCCGCACCATTTGTGAAAGCATTATCATCCACCCCATTTGCATATTCATCGGCTCCCACTACATTGCAAATGGAGTAAGAACCGTCATCATTACGCGTCACACGGCTTACCCAAAAGTCAGCAACCGCTTTCATCAGCGGAAATGCTTTCGTCCGCAGCCACTGTCCGTCACGGGTAAGGCAATAATAATTCCAGCAGGCAATACTGATGTCCGCAGTGATATGATGTTCCAGAGGACCTGTCAAAGCAAAAGTAGGAGTCGATTCTTCCCCGTAATCATCACTCTCCCAGGGAAACATAGCCCCTTTGAAGCCGTATGACATTGCTTTCTTGCGGGCAGCCATCAAGCGATCAATACGATAATCGATCATAGATTCGGCAATTCCCTTATTCAGCAACAGCATCGGGGGAAACATCCAAAGTTCCGAATCCCAGAATATATGTCCATTGTAACCTTGCGAAGAAAGTCCCATGGGCGAGATACTCAATCCGCTTCCTTCCCTGCAAGAAGAATAAAGGTTGAAAAGTGCAAACCGAACCGCCCGTTGTGCTTCGTCATCCCCTTCTATCAGGATATCACTTTCCCACAATTCATTCCAAAGACGGCGATGTGCAGCCATCAGTGAAGTTGTACCTTCATGAATAGCATAAATCACCTGCCGTTCAGCCTCATTATACGGATCGCTAAAGTCACGGGCGGAGCACACAGAACCCACCAAAGCAAAAGAGATTTGCTCTCCTTTCTTCAGATTCAGTACGAAAGACATCTCTTTAGTCACTTCATCATAAAAAGGCTCCTGTGCTTTTCCTTTATTAAAAATAAAAGCGGAAGAAGCGGAAACTTTTTGTTGCCGATGCGCAGATGCAGCATAAGATTGCAGCATATACATTTGTGTATCATCCGCCCTCATTTTCCGGAAGCGCTGTGTAGGCTGACTGTATTCTTGGGGAATATCCATCCGGGCAGCAACTTTCAGAGATACATCGGACAGAGCTTTTATATCCACACGGATAAGCCCCGCATAAGGCATATTTCTTAAAGCGTAAATGCTATAATCCACATCAACTTTCCCGGCTGCCCGGAAACTACTGTTATGAGTTGCTTCTTTCATGTCAATACACTGCTTCCAGTTTGTGATACATTCCGTATTCACCTCTTTTCCATCTATATCCATCGACATCTGGAAAGGATTGATTCCTTTCAACACACGGCTTACCCCCTGAGGACCGTCCGTATCGAACACATGATTCAGTATCACCTGCCGCACAGAGAAAGGTTCTTTCCAGGGAAGAATGCCGATTCCGCCATTCGCCATAGGGGCGCCTACATAAGGAGCATTTATATCAGAAGCATGAAGTTGCCACAAAGTGTCATCTTCTCCTTTCACTATCTGCACAAAGAAAAAAACAAGTAGAAAAAAACAGGAAATACGTGCTTTCATAATCAATATGGAATTATAGTTTTCTATGCAAAAATAAGTAAAATCCTCAATAATCCGGCAATCAATTGTTATCTTTACCTCCAAACCAAAACTCTGTTATCATGGATATACATACTTTTATGACTAATTATCGGGAAGCATTTGGTGAACGTGCCGAACTTCCCATCGCTTTCTGGTACTCCGATAAACAGGAAAGCGAAACAGAAAAAATTGGCGGTTGCTTCTTCAAGGGCCTGCAACAGGTAAGGGAAGGTAAAACCATCAGCCTGAACAGCGACGTCATAGGATGTGGCGGCGGAAAGTTCTACACCGGTTTCACGGAAATGCCAATACACGTACCTAACTTCGTATCCCTAAAAGAGAAGTACAAAAAGACTCCTGAAATGGTAACAGATTTCATAAAGCAAATCCAGGTACCGCGTACGGAAAAGGCCTATCTGCATTTTGCCCGGATAGATAAACTTACTTCTTTCGATGATGTGGAGGGTTTGCTGTTCCTTGCTACACCTGATATCCTGTCAGGACTTACCACATGGGCTTTTTATGATACGAATGCATTTGATACCGTAGCTACTCCTTTCGGTTCCGGTTGCAGTTCCGTTGTAACCCTCACTGTTCTCGAAAACCAAAAAGACGGCAAGCGCTGTTTCCTCGGCTTCTTCGATCCGTCCGTGCGTCCCCACTTTGAAGCCAATCTGTTGAGTTTCACTATTCCCATGTCCCGCTTCAAAGAGATGTATCACACCATGCGCGAAAGTTGCCTGTTCGATACACACGCCTGGGGAAAGATAAAAGAGCGTATCAATGAATAAAACCTTGAAAAAAAGTAAAGAAACAATGCCTAATTTTTAATTAGTGTTATAAAAACACTTATATTGGTCTAATCATTTGGAAATACGCAGAATATCCGTACCTTTGCACTGTGTTTTTCATAGTATTAGATTTAAGGTTAACAAAGGTTGGAGTACAGCGGTACTCCTTTTTTTATGTCCATACGTTTGGAATATCCTCGCAAAAGGCTTTTCTTTGTGGCAATGCTTTAAAATAAATAATGCCATGAAAAGAACACTGTTACTCATCAATCTTCTTCTACTCTCTGTATGTGTATTCCCGCAAGAGAATATCGAAGTAAACTATGCTACTATTAAAAAGAAAATAGCCCCTTCCTCACTCACTCCTAATTACCGTACTTTGGTGATTGGAGAGCTGAGGAAAGGGATTTTTATATACCAGATATTCCGGTTTATCAGATATTACCGGACAGCTTTTTCAATCCTTTCAATTCCGCCTTATCTTTCACCTCTATAATGCTGATAGCATAACCACCACCTGGAGCCGCTTTCAATTTTAACACAGTCTTAGGAGAAACAATCCCTTTACGGATTACGTAAGCCTGCGGATTCGTTTTATAATCAGCATCCTTTGCGTCCGCATAAACAGTAGCTATATACTGTTTATCAGCATCCAGAAAATCAAGTTTCAGAGTAGAAGCATGTCCCTGCTCACTGCTGGTACAACCAATAAACCAATTATTCGTACCTTTCGCCTTGCGGGCAGCCGTGATATAGCGTCCCGGTTCTGCTTCCAGGTATCGGCTGTCATCCCAGTCCAGAGCCACATCCTTAATGAACTGGAAAGCATCCATAAAGCGTTCATAGTTCTCAGGCAGATCAGCTGCCATTTGCAGAGGGCTGTACATCGTGACATAGAGTGCCAACTGACGCGCCAATGTAGAGTTTACATGAGCGTGACTATTCGGATTCAGTTTATTCATATCCATTTCAAAGATACCCGGCGTATAATCCATCGGTCCGCCTTGCAGACGGGTGAAAGGAAGAATGGTCGTGTGGAAAGGCTTGCTGCCTCCGAAAGCTTCATATTCCGTGCCACGGGCAGATTCATTTCCTATCAGATTCGGATACGTACGGCACAAACCAGTAGGACGTACAGCCTCGTGGGCATTCACCATAATCTTATGCTTGGCAGCTTCGGTCACGGCATACAGGTAATGGTTGTTCATCCACTGCCCATAATGATATTCGCCGCGCGGAATGATATTACCCACATAACCGCTTTTCACGGAATTGTAACCGTATTGGTTCATCAAGTCATAGGCAGCCTCCATGTGGCGTTCGTAGTTGCGTGCGGAAGCCGATGTCTCATGATGCATCATCAGTTTGACACCTTTGGAGTGAGCATACTCATTCAGGTATTTGATATCAAAATCAGGATATGGAGTGAGAAAGTCGAAAACATAATCCTTGCTGTTGCCGAACCAGTCTTCCCAACCGGTATTCCAGCCTTCTACCAACACCTGGTCGAAACCATGCTCCGCAGCAAAATCAATGTACTTCTTTACATTCTCCGTATTGGCGGGGTGAATGCCATTCGGCTTCACCTTCGTATAATCCGTTTCACCCAGTTTTACAGAAGGGAGATCAAATGTATAAGCCCACGGCTTGCCTGCCGCAATCATTTCCCACCATACGCCTACATACTTCACAGGCTTAATCCAGGAAGTGTCCTCATACTTGCAGGGATCATTCAGATTCAGTATCAGATTGGAAGCCAGCATTTCGCGGGCATCATCACTGACTATCACCGTACGCCACGGAGTGTGGCAAGGTGACTGCATATACCCTTTATCGCCCTGTGCATCCGGCGTCAGCCAGGATTCAAAGATAAGGTTCTTATCATCCAGATTCAGGTGCATGCACGAATAATCCACCAAAGCAGCTTCATGGAGATTGAGATAGATTCCGTCAGCTGTTTTCATCTGGAGGGAAGTCTGCACACCTGTCGGCGAAAACTGGTTTTGTGACGCATTATCAGTAATGGCTCCCTGCATCAAACCGCGAATTTCCGAAAGTTTGGATTCCGTATAATCATATTCCTGAGTATCGTAATCACCGGGAATCCACCAGGCGGTATGATCTCCCGTCATAGCAAACTGGGTATGTTCGTCCTTAATCACGAAGTAAACCAGATTCTTCTGTTGCGGAAACTCATAGCGGAATCCTACACCATCATCATATACACGAAAACGAAGGTTCATATAACGATCCGTGGCGGGCTGTTTCAATTCAACCAGCAATTCGTTGTAGTGATTACGAATATCTTTCGTTTCTCCCCACACCGGTTGCCAGATTTCGTCGAAGGTAGAAGTAGAAACTTTCAGGACTTCAAAACCATCCAGCAGATTATTGGCATTCTTCAATTCCAGTCCCAAGGTGCTGGGCTTAATCACGGATTTCCCTTTATACTCCACTTGATAGGTCGGAGCACCATTCTTTGATAATTCAAAATCCAGCTTCACTTGGCCCGAAGGAGACGACACTCCTTCCGCTTTCCCCGCTAAGGCAAAAAGAAGACAAATTGCGCTAAGCATTAACTTTCTCATAACTATACTTTTTATGGTTGGTATTAATAAATAAATTCAATCGTGTGTTTCGCCCCGTCATCCGGCAATCTCAACATACAAAGATTCTGTTTCTTATCCGGACACCATGCGGTAACCTTAAACTCCGTTTCCATCCCTTCATTCAGTTTTTCCGCTTTCATTTTCCTTACTTTCTGTCCGTCAATAAGCGCCTCCTTCGGCATCTGCCCGGTATAAATGCAAAACATCAGGTTGCGTTCTCCCGGAAGGGCATACTTCTCTCCCGCCCTTTCCCCGACTTCGAGCACATATCCCTTTTCCGTTGTCCGGCAAGATACAGGAGTACGCATAAATTCTCCACGCTGATATCCCAGATCAGTTCCTGCATCTTCATACAGGGAGAAAGACGTTTCACCGCCCGCCGTAGCCGGAAATACCTCAAATGTAATCGGATAAACCGCTTTCTCATCCGTATAATTCATCACAGGCATCTGAGGGATGATACTTCCTTTCCGTACAAACATAGGAATGGTATTCAGCGGAGCATTTGCCGTAGTCCACTGTTCGCCACTATATTCCGTGCGCTTGTCATTATAATCAATCCAAGTACCTTCGGGCAGATAAACATTCTTATTAGTTGCCCCCTTCTTCACTACCGGAGCCACCAGCAGTTCGCTACCAAACATAAATTGTGCATCCGTAGAGACTGTTTCCAAATCCGCCGGATATTCCATAAACATGGGGCGCATAATCGGCAAACCCGTTTCATACGCTTCGCGGGCATAAGTATAAATATAAGGCAGCAAGCGATATTTCATTTCTATGGCAGCTTTAACGTTCTTCTCCGCTTCTTCCCCAAAGAGCCACGGTTCTACCGCCACATCTCCTTCATGGTGAATACGGCTCAGAGGATTGAACGCTCCCAACTGTACCCAACGGGTATAAAGTTCCGCCATAGCGGGATAATCTTCAATATCCCCGCAATAACCTGAAATGTCACACGCCACGAAAGGAATCACACCCAGTCCGGCAGATAAAAGTACCGGAATCTGATTAGCCATCTGTCCCCAGCCTTGCAGCACATCATCTCCATTGCCGCAATCTCCGGTCCAGCCGAAGGTGTAACGCTGCAATCCTGCATAGGCGGCACGTGTCATCTGGAAGACACGAAGATCCGGATTCCGTTTCTCAAACTGTTCCTTTACCACCTTGTCCCAGGTCAGACCATACACGTTATGAATTTCATCATGCATACCCAGGTGGTGCTTCATTACAAGACGTTCCGTTTGTTCCTCATTGCTCCAGGCAGGTTCACCCATATCCGTCCAGAAGCCGGCAATGCCGTCATCTATCGGTTTCTGCTGATAAACTCCCCACCAGTCCGCCACTTCGGGAATGGTAAAGTCCACCACACCGCAGTTGCCACCCCACGGCCAGGGCATATCATAGCTCTTACCCGTAGTGGAGTCTTTCACCAGATAACCCAAGCGGTCCGCTTCTTCCCATTGCTTTTTATTAGCCTGAGAGATAACCGGGTCTTGCGAAACAATCACCTTGAAGCCCATCCCTTTCAAGTCGGCAAGCATCTTCTTCGGATTCTGATAGTTTTCTTTCCGCCAGTTGAAGTCCTGTAGGTATTGTGTCCAGCCTATATCCTGATAGATGATATCGCAGGGAATACCACGCTTGCGGTATCCTTCGGCTATTTCATAAGAGAGCTTCTCGGTAGTCAGCAGGCCGCGGCATTGTGCAAAGCCCAGTGCCCATTTCGGAGGCATGATGGGTTTTCCGGTCAATGCGACATACTGTTTCATGATTTCCTTATAATCCTTACCGAAGATAAAATAGTAAACCATCTCCCCACCGGGAGCTTCAAAGCTGTAATAATCACGGTTTTCAGTACCGAATTTGAATTCTGTCTTATACGTGTTATCCAGAAATATACCATAGCGATAACTGCTCATAAAGAAAGGAATACTTTTGTACAGGGGATCTTCCACAACGCTGTAACAAGGTTTATCACTATTCCACATTTTATAAGATTCGCCTCGGCGGTCCAGCTTGCCGGTCTTCTCACCCAAACCGAAGAAATGCTCATCCCGGCGCAGGGTCTTATACTCCACTTTACGCTCTCCATCGCTGATATGCCCCTTGTCGGCATAATCACTGAACAAGAGCTTCTGATACTTGTCGAATATCTGCAAGCTGAACGGAGCCTTGTTGACGCGAATACGCAGTTTAGGCGTAAATATCTCATAGCAGGCATTCTGTTCGTCCACCCGGACAGTGCCTACATCTTCCAATTCTTCATTAATCACCGCAAAGGAAGGATTTCCCCGCTGCAACTTACCGTCCGGCGAAAACCAGACGCGCACAACGGAGGGACTGCAAAGTTGCAACTGCACAGCCGAATTATCGTCTAAATGAAACGTAACGTCTCTCCCTTCCTGCGAATAAGAAGTACAGTTTCCCGTTACATTTCCGCAATATAAATGCGGAGACAGGCAACACAGTATTAAAAATAAATATATATATTTTCTCATGGTTCTATATCTTTTATAATATGTTCTTTTCTTTTCCGGTTATGAGCTAAATTGATACGCGGACAAGGCGGACGAACGCGGATTTTATAAGGCTGAAAGCCTGAGATTACATAGCGTAGGGCAACGCCCTACGTGATTATGTATATCTCTATTTAAGCCCTGAAAGGGCGCAATCAAGCATACACGCTTTATCTCGCCCTTTCAGGGCTCAGAAATGGGGATGTATATTACGTAGGGCGATGCCCTACGCTATATAATGCAAGCCTTTCAGGCTTAAAATTCAGCCTGATAAATTATCATTTAGCTCATTATTGTGCCATTTTGAATCAACCCCAATAACCGTTTTATTCCATTACAATCATGCTCCAGTATTTCAGTGAAGGAAGCGTAAAGGTTATCGCTCCGTCTTTCTGTTCAAAAGCTAATTCCTGCGAAGCTCCGGCATGTGCATCGGGAGTAGCTACCCACACTTTGCTCACTTTCCCCGCAACATTCAGCTTCAAGGGCACTTTAGTCACCAACCGGGGTTCGGGCATTGTCCCGTTCAGGTCTCTCCAACTTAAACTGTTTGTACTAAGGAAGTTCAGCAGATGAACCACCTGTTTGCCGTTCACCCTTCTGGCGAAAGAAGTAATGGCTGATTTCTGTGGCGGCCAAGTGTTCAGATTCAGATTCTTGCTTGCATCCGTACATACCAAAGTTACCTTCTCCTCCTCCCCGCCATCGCGAAGAAGATTCTGATAAGCAGTCATAAAGTCATAATAGCGCACAACAGCCGTCTTCAAAGCATCACTCATCTGCAAACGGGTATTTGGAAAATATTCACTGCACAACATATGGTCGCCTCCCAATTCCAGGTGCGAACCTCCCAGAGCAAACATCACCGCATCCGTCAGCAAGATTCCCGGCATATTGAACTCACCGGAACCCTTTTCATAATTCATATAAGCCGCAAACACCGTCTTCAATGCCTGATTTCCGTACTGATGGTTCGCTTTCAGGATCGTATATAAATCCGTGAAATCAGCTTCATCCCCCCAAACTTCATTATACAGGAAATCCACTTTCCCCGTACCTGCAATTTGGGATGCCCCATAGCTACTTACTGCATTCATCACCAAGCGCTTATCAGGATGTTTCCCCTTCATAGCTTCAATAAACGAAACATAAGTCTTAGGCAGATTCACCTTATTCCCCTTGTAATCATAGCGGTCGCCACGGTTTCCCAACTGGTCTATCTGATAGCCGTCAAAGTCAAGATTGGCATAGACATCATCGTTGCGCTGGGCAATATATGCCTGCCATTCGGCATTACCCGGATCGAGCAAATAGATATTGCTCTTCCAACTGTCAGGCAATGTATGCGCATCCTTATCCGTATGTCCTGTGCCTTTAAAGATGTACCACTCTTCCTTCACACCGTCACCGGCTGCATCATCGAGTGCACCGAAACAAAGATTATAAAACATCGCCTTCATTCCAAACGAGTGCTGAATGCGGATATAATCCTTTACCGACTGTGTATAAATATCCCGGTTGGCGATGTCCTTATATACCGCATCGAGATGTTCACGCGTACCGCCTAACGGCCAGTGATGCTTGTTGTGCCAATCCTGAAACTGCACACCATTTATATGGCAGCGGTTCAGAAAAGCCATTTCCTCCTGAATTTTACTTTCCGTTTTAGAAGCGTCGAAGGTGGCGACAAAGCCATAACGCGGAAAACGTGCCCAGTCACTGGATACATCGATGGCAATAGTACCGAGAATGACTTCCGTACCGTCTTCTTTAGTGCGATAGACATCCGCCAGATATCCGGTGAAATCCGTTGCAGGGGCAGTCCACGTCCAGGAACCGCCTGCGGCTGCCTGTTCGGAGATTACCTTGTTCAAAGTACGGTAACGTACCTTTGCTCCCGCAGGCAGGGCATCGGCTGTGAAGGAAACGGTTTCACCCGGTTTGTAACAAGCCTTGTCAGTAGTCAGGTTCACGGTTAAATCGGAGGTAACGGGAGTGACATCAGTCACTCCTCCGGTTTCTCCTCCACCACCGTTACCACCGCCGGTTTCATCATTGTCTTTGCTGCACGAAGCCAAAAAGAACATGGCAGCCATTGCATAAACTATATATTTCATCGTTTCACTGTTTTACTATCGAAATTGTCTCTTCCAACTGATTCAGAGTAATCTTATAAGAACCAGCCGTCGTAATCTTCCATTTCAGGTCGATACCTCCAATCATTACATCCAGGTATTGAGCTTTGAAAGCATCGCTGGCCTTATCCAAAAACAACATTGGTTCCGTCTCGCCCGAAGGCTGCTTATCAGCTACGGTCGGCATAAACCAAGCACCGTTCCAGTCCTCTTTCTTATCACAGGTCAGCTTCAACTCACCCACATTCAGTACACCTTGCCAGGTAAATACATACGGATTATCCGTGGCCTGCATCGGCGTGGCATCTCCAATACTCCATCCCGCAGGCGCAGCATCCCCTACCATATAAATCATCTCATAAGGAACAAATTCGCTCATCATCATGCGCTCTTTCCCTGCACGGATATCGACACATATCTTATAGGCCTTACCACATTCGGCATCTTTCAGCACCCATTTATTGTCAGGATCGAACCCTTTCACAAATACCATCTCCGTATCGGTGTAAGCGGCATTGGCATTCTTTGCTTTATACATGCTCTCCCAGCTTCCTTCTGAAGTTCCGAACTTGAATTCCCCACCCTGGCCTGCATCGAACAAACGGGCATAGCGGAACAGGAACGGATCGAGCACATCCTTTTTCATCGGCACAAATCCCCAGTCGTTCATACCTCCAACGAAATAAAGCTGATCGTAAGCCGGTCTGAGGTTCTCAGTCTGAGTCAAGGTGATAACACCGGTAAACAGGTTCGCTTCAACAACATAGTTGAACTCTTCTTCAATCGTAAACGATTCGTCCGGCTGATCGGCACTGGTACGAAGCACCAGCTTTCCGTCAGTTCCTTTGTTGTACGACGGCAAGAAAGAACCCAGCGTAGTGATAAACTTAAAGGAACCCGCAGTCATTTTTCCCGTCCATGTAAATATACCATTGTCTTTCCGGGTCATTTCCGTTGCATCGTCCGCACTCCAACCGCCGGGAGTGGCATCACCTATCAGGTAAAGAGTGGAAGTCAACGGTTTGTAAGCTGTGACACTAAAAGAAGTAGTGGTTACCTGCGTCTCTTCCCGATCCGTTACTTTGGCTGTCAGGCGTGCCTCCAGAGAGAAGTTTTCAGTAGCTTCCGCACCGAAATGCTCACGAAGGATATTATTCAATTCCTCCACGTTCTTCTTCCAGGTATATTCCTGCACGACATTCTCCAAAGCCACATAAGGAGCGGCAAAATTACTGCCTGCCTTGGCAAGTTCCAGTGTATAGGAAATCTTATTTCCTGTACCATAATTCGTGCCTGTTGTCCAAGAGAGTTCCAAGGCATCATCACCATGCGCCTGTTCGTTCAAAACGACTTCCGTGTTGCTGGTGGAAAGCGCCAGTTCATTGTGTCCCTTATCCAATTCCATATAGTCATTGTCCACACATGCAGACAATGCCATGCAACCCAGCAATGCAAATACTAAATGTGAAATATATCTTTTCATATTCTTCTTCTGATTTAAGTGATTAATAACCCGGATTCTGTGTCATCAGTATATTCGCATCCATTTCCGTCTGCGGAATGGGAAACAACAGGCGATTCTTATTCACACTGTTCTTGCCGATGGATTGCAGGAAACGGATGGCATACTCTCCATTATTGACGCGGATCATATCGAACCAGCGATGTCCTTCGAAAGCCAGTTCCATGCGCCGTTCGTGAATAATCTTCTCACGCATCGCCTCCTGCGACAGGCCCGAAACTTCCGGCAATCCGGCACGTTTGCGAACTATGTTCAAGGGAGCGGCAGCTTGGCCGGGTTGTCCCATTTCATTCAGCGCTTCCGCTTTCTTCAGCAAGACATCCGCGTAGCGGTACACAACAAAGTTATTGGGGTTCGTATTGTATTCCGGCGAAATAGTCTTGGACACCAGGAATTTGCGCACGTTATATCCGGTATTGGAGTAAGAACTCTTATAAGTCTTTCCGTCGAAGTCCGGACAACCTGCATAAAGAACCGTCAGGTCTTTCCGGTTGTCACCTTCTTCATACTGGCTCACAAATTCCTCCGTAGGCTGGTTCCAGCCGTAGCTGCCTGCAACAAAGTCCGAGTTGCGAGGCCCCATGAAAGTGGAAAGCCAGGAAGACTGCCCGTCCGTTCCCCAGAAATCATATTCCGTACTTCCGGAATACTGCACTTCAAACAGAGATTCGGGACCGTTATTGATGGTAGCATCGAAGTTATTTTCATACTTGCAGGTGGAAAGGTCGTAACCCAGGTTCGTAATCTCATTGCACAGTTCCACCACGTCTTCATAATAACTCGTATAGTTGGGAGCCAGTGTCAGGTAAATATCCGCCAGCATGGCAAGGGCAGCATCCTTACAGGCACGTCCTTTTTCTTCTTCATTATATTCCGCTTTCGCCGGAAGCAAATCGACCGCATTCTTACAGTCCGAAATGATCTGCTCATAAGTCTGATCCAACGTAGTGCGTGCTATTGCAGTAGATTCACCCGGATTATAAGGTTCCAGACGCAAAGGAACGCCGCCATACAAACGGGCTAAAATATAATAGTAATGGGCACGAAGGAAATATGCTTCACCCATACAACGGTTCTTTATACTTTCCGATACAGCTTCGGCCTGCGGAAGACTGGTCAGCACAATGTTACACTGCCCGATACCTACCCACGGAGAACGCCACATATACAGAGCCATACCATTATCGCTCTGCGTGATAAAATTGGATGCCTGTATGGTTTCCAGACCATCTGTACCACCGCCTGCACCTACCAGGCTGTTGCCCGCAACGATATCCAGCGACCACATACGCTGGTTGTAGAGATTGGAAGACTGAAGCGCCTTGTAGCAAGCATTTGTCAGTGCCACGGCCACATCATCAGTCACAGTTGTTTCAGGATCAACGGCATATTTGGGCGACTTATCCAGGAAGTCATTACATGATACCAGCATCAATACAGCCAGCACGTATAGTAAGTTTGTTATCTTTTTCATATCCAAATCAATTAAAAGTTAAAGTTTAATCCTACACTGAATGTACGGGAAATGGGATAACGGGACAAATCAATACCGTTGATATCCACCTCCGGATCGAAACCGGAATACCCGGTAATGGTAGCCACATTCTCACAAGAAAGGGAAAGGCGTGCATTCTCTATCTGCAACTTCTGCAACCATTGTTTCGGGAAGGTATAAGAGAGAGTGATGTTCTTTACACGCAAGTAAGATCCGTCTTCTACAAAGCGGTCGGATACACGGCAGTTCTGGTTAGGATCGCCGAACACGGCACGCGGCATGGAGTAGCTTGTCCCCTCTCCGCGCCAACGGTTCAGCACATCAGTCGTCTGGTTGTATGCGGCAGCCATACCTACATTGTCGATATTGTTGGCGTTATAAATCTTATTGCCGGCCACTCCCTGAAGGAATACGGAAAGCTCGAATCCTTTATAAGACAAGTTGTTGTTCATTGAGAAGAACCAACTGGGATTGGGATTGCCAATCACCGTACGGTCACTGTCGTTGATGACACCGTCGTTGTTCAAATCCCTGAAACGGATATCACCCGGTTCAGCTCCCGGCTGCACAGCATGCGCATCCACTTCCGCCTGGTTTTGGAACAAGCCGTCCGTCACGTAGCCGTAGAAGGCATTAATCGGATAGTCTTTTGCCAGCATCGTCACATACGAGTTGTTGATCTGGTTGATATAGTAAGGAACCGCGCTGTTCAGGTCCTTAATCTTATTCTTATTATAAGTGGCGGTCACGTTTGTTTCCCAACCCAGTTCTCCGGTCAGGTTGATGGTATGCAGACTCATTTCCAAGCCCTGGTTGCGCACTTTACCGGCATTCGTATAAGTGGTGGTGGTATCTTCAAATCCCGATGTGATGGGGATGGATGCCTTCACCAACATATCCCTTGTCTCTTTCAGATAAGCATCCAGTGAGAATACGATCCGTGAATTGAACAGGGAAGCATCAAAACCGATATTCGTCTGTGCCACCTCTTCCCAATGGATGTAAGGATTGGCAAGCGTAGAGGAAACCAATGCGGTCTGATTGCCGCTCGTTGTTCCGAATGGATATACACTGGTGTTGTAAGATGCCAGGTAACTATAATTGCCGACACTTGCCTGGCTACCGGTCACTCCATATCCTACACGTATTTTCAGGTCGTTCACAACGTCATTCTTCGGGAACCAGCTTTCCTGTGAAATGCGCCATGCGGCAGATACAGAAGGGAAAGTACCCCAACGGTTCTTTTTACCGAAACGACTGGAACCATCGCGGCGGACAGTTGCCGTCAGCATATAGCGGTCTTCGTAAGAGTAGTTGATACGTGCCATGTAAGAGAGCAATGCCCATTCATTGGAACTGCCGCCAATGGCGTACATCTCCTGACCGTTATCCATTTCATGCACATTGTCGAACATGAATACGTTCTTCTGTGCATTCAGGTAATCATTCACATTCCACTGTGCAGACGAACCTGCCATCACTCCCACACGATGCTTTTCTGCAAAGGTATGGTCGAACAGGAAATAGTTATCCCACAGGTAAGTGAATGATTTATTATCGCTCTTGTAACGTGAAGTTTCTTCCGTCGGAATAGGCTTCCAGTTATATTTCGGCGTGAAGTTATCGATGAACCAGAATTTGGCATCGTAACCGAAAGTGCTCTTGAATTTCAGCCATTTGGTAAAAGTCAGTTCCGCTGTCAGGTTGGCAAGGAAGTTATAACCTTTCGTCTGGCTCTTGTTCAGTTGCGTAGGTCCTATCGGGTTGCGGATGCTACCGTACCATTCCGAATTACCTTCCGGCCCACTCCATGAACCGTCTTCATTCTTCACCGGAAGAACGGGAAGAGCTTTCAGTGCATCACCGATATTATAGCTGCCCGAATCCTTCGTATCAGTGCTGAAAGTGATATTATTGGAGAACTTCAACCACTTCAGCACCTGTGCGTCGCTGTTGGACTGAAACGTAAAACGGCGATAGTTTACACTGCGCACCGTACCCGACTGATCGAGAAAACCACCGGATACATAATAATGAGACTTCTCATTTCCTCCGGAATAACTTACCGTATAGTTCTGCATCACACCCGTGCGCAGCAATTCGTCCATCCAGTCGGTACCTGCACCCAGTTCCGAAGGATTTGCCCAATTCGGGTTCGGGTTGCGACCACTGTTCACCATCATATCATTACTCAAATCGGCATACTGGCTTGCGTTCAGCAAAGAAGGAATGTTCGTGGCATTCTGGAAAGCACAATTAGCCGATACCGACAATTTGCCTTTCCCTTCCGTTCCACGCTTGGTGGTGATCATCACTACCCCATTGGCTCCACGCGAACCGTAAATGGCTGTAGCCGATGCGTCTTTCAATACGTCCAGGCGTTCCACATCCGCCATGTTCAGTGAAGACAGTCCCAGGTCGGTAGGCACACCGTCAATCACCACCAGCGGATCGCAGTTGTTAATGGAGCCCAGACCACGAATCTTGATAGATACATTGTCACCGGGCTTTCCGGCATCCACTACCTGCACACCGGAGATGCGGCCCTGAATGGCTTGTCCCAGATTAGAAACGGGGGCATTTTTGATGTCCTTGCTCCCCAAAGAGGAAACAGCACCGGTAAGGTCACTTTTCTTCATGGTTCCATAACCGATAACCACCACTTCGTCCAGCATTTCACTGTCTTCCGAGAGTGTTACCATAATCTGTTTCTGTCCTTTCACGGGAACTTCCAAAGACTTATAGCCCACGAATGAAACTACTATAACGGCATCCGAAGGCACATTCAGCGAGAAATCGCCATCGATACCCGTTATCGTACCGTTCGTTGTGTTCTTCTGCACCACACTGGCACCGATAACGGTTTCTCCGGTCTGGTCTTTCACTACACCTTGTACTGTGATTTGCTGTGCGAACATGCACATCGGAAGTAACATTCCTATCAGACAAACCATGATTCGAAGCCTGATCGGCATTTTGTACTTTTGCATAATATAAGAGTTTAAAGTTAGTAATAAAAATATAGATTCACATGCATTTGTCCCCTCTGTGAAGGAACAATGCAAATGTATCTGATAAGAGGAAGCAATAAGGGGGAAAAGAGTGAAAAAGTAGTAGTTTTAGGCGTTTTATAAGACATAAAACACTAATAATCAATGCCATCAAGAAGATGCATTGTTCCAAAAAAGTAGTAAAAATATAAGCGTAAAAAAGACACTTATATGCCTTAAAAGTGTGGTTTTAGTCTCTCGACTTACCTATTTTCATTACTTCCTGTTCCAGTTGGTCACGGTCGCCCGCAGCTTTATTACGAACTTTGGTACGGTAATTATAAATGGTAGTCACAGAATAGCGCAAGAATTGGGCAATCTTCACACTGTCGGTAATTCCCAAACGGATAAGGGCGAAGATACGCAGTTCGGTACTCATTCGTTCGTTGGCCTTGGGGTAAATCTGCTCCCCTTCGGCAAGCAGGGTGTTGAAGTCTTCTACAAAAGTGGGAAACAGTTGCAAGAAGGTGTTATCAAAATTGGCATAAAATTCTTTCAGCTCTTCTTCTATGAACTTGGAAGATTTGATATTTTTGTATAGCTCATCTACCTTGCCCGTAGCGGCTATCTTGCCTAATGAACGGCGATAGTTATCCATCTTTTCCAGATATACGGAACACTGGTCCATATAGCGGCCGATGTATTCCTCTTTCAAGTAAGAGTTTTCGGCAATGATGTGGTTGGCTTCTTTCAGTTGCAGATTGTAGCGGTGGAGTTCTTCATTCAATTCTTTCAGACGCTTGTTGGCATCTATCACTTCGTGGCGTGCGGCTGCTACGCGTTTCATCTGCTTATACACATAGAAGATGGCAATCAGTAGGAAGATGGACAGCAAGCTGATAGAGACTAACGCCCATTTCATTTGTTCCTGTTGCTTTTCGGCCTTTTGCTGGTAAGTGTCGTTGATGAGGGGGAAAATTTGCAGGATTTCCAGAATACGCAACCGGGCGTTGCAGAACACGGCATCGTCCATACACAATTTCAGATACGAATAGGCACGGTCTATGTCTCCTTCCTGATAGAGCAGCACAGCCAGTTTCCTCAAAGAAATATATTCGCGCACTGCGGACTTCATATCTGCAATGGAGGAAAGAATCAAATACTCCTTCTCTTTTTCAGTGTCTTCTTTCAGGCGGTATGACTCTGATAAAGTGTAGGCACAGATTGCCACATCGTGCACATTATCTATCTGTCCCGCCAGGTAGTCGGTCAATAGCTGGATGGCTTTATCGAACTCGCCCCGCACATTGTGCTGGTCGGACTGAATCAGCGTGTACACCAGAAGATTATCTTTGTTGACCAGTAACAGGGAATCACGGTATCTATCCGTTATCTCGGCATAGAGTTTTTTCTCCTGTTCCGTAACGGCGTAATCTGCCATAAGGCCATAGACGGTACGGTAAATATGGTAATAATACGGGTGCAGGTCATCCGGTAGATGATTGATTTGTACGTTGTGCATCAGGTCGACTGCTTCTTTATACATGCCTGCTGTGCCCATAATCTCGGCAGTGTTCATGAGGGCGTTGTCTTGATGTTCCTTGTTTTTCATTCGCAGGGCTACCTGATATCTCTCGCGTGAGATGTAAAGCGAAGAGTCGGTGTTGTAGGAACGGTATTCATCCAGATATTCTCCCAACAGGGTAAAGCGGTTTTCGTCAGAAATGCGTTGTCTCAAGGCTTGTCTCAGGTCGTTCAGCTTCTTTTCTTTTTGCTCGATGTATACAGGGCGGTTTTGAATTACATGGTCCAGTTGGGATAAAAGGGAGTCTACAACATTGTTGGCGGCATGGAGCTGACACATACATACACAACATAATAGATATAAGGATGTGACTATTTTCTTCATCTGAGTTTCGATTGGTTAAAGGTTACTTCTACAAGAAGTTCTATGCAAAAATAAGTAAAATTTAATAGAATCCCATGCGGATAGCACTTAAATCACAATATCTTTAAAGTAAAGACGATAGTTTTTTAAAGAATGGAGATGCTTACATGTACATGTTAGTAATATCAACATGTGCATGTAAATAAGGATAACATATACATGTAGATAGCGCTGACATGTACATGTAAGTAAGTATATTCTTTAAAAACGGAGAGATAAGATACATATCATTTTAGGAAGAAAAGTACTACAAACCAGTTTTCCCATAGCTACTTTTCTGCTATGAAAATCCCCACAAGGCAAACATTCATTTAATTAATCTAAAAAATAATCGTATTTATTTTGTTGTTTCAAATATTGTTCGTTGTTTTGCGAACAACAAACAAAAAAAGGAGATATAAAGTGAAAAACAAACAGTACACCACAGAGCAGGAACAAATAGCTCGCTTTGCAAAAGCACTGGGACACCCTGCAAGAATGGCTATCCTCAATTTTTTAGCCAGACAGGAAAGTTGCTACTTCGGAGACATTCACGAAGAACTGCCAATAGCCAAGGCGACAGTTTCTCAACACCTGAAAGAACTAAAAGATGCCGGACTGATTCAAGGTGAAATAGAAACGCCGAAAGTCAAGTATTGCATTAACCGTGAAAACTGGGAACTTGCCCGTAAGTTGTTTACCGGATTCTTCGGTGAATGTAAATGTACTTCGTGCTGTGAATAAACAGCACCTTTTTTTATAAACAATGTTCGTTGTTCTACGAACTACGATTATACATATTATTCATTTAAAAGCTATCTGATAATGGAAATTAAAGTATTAGGTACAGGTTGCCCCAGTTGCAAAACTTTGTACGAAACCACCCAACAAGCTATTGCAGAATTAGGAAGTGATGCCACTTTGGTAAAAGAGGAAGATTTATTGAAAATCATCGAATATAATATATTAAGTCTTCCGGCTTTGGTTATAGACGGGAAAGTCGTTTCGGCAGGTAAACGGTTGTCATTGAAAGAAGTAAAAGAATTACTAACCCAATAATTACATGCCATGAAAAAGTTATTCCATGTATTTATTGCAGGTGTTATTTTAGTTTCCTGCGGAAACGGAGGCAAAGAGAAAACAGAAACAGCAAATAGCGAAGCTATGCAGAATGACCGTGTGGAAGTGCTTTATTTTCATGGAGCACAACGATGCATAACCTGTCGGGCTATTGAAACTAACACAAAAGCACTTTTAGACAATCTTTATTCAAAGGAAATAGCATCGGGAAGAATCGTCTATAGGATAATTGATATTTCTCAAAAGAAGAATGGGCCGATTGCAGATAAGTACGAAGTGACATGGTCATCCTTGTTTGTAAATGGATGGAAGAGCGGTCAGGAGAAGGTCAATAATATGACAGAGTTTAGTTTTGCCAATGCAAAAAGTCATCCCGACAAATTTAAGAACGGCATAAAAGATAAAATTGATGAATTGCTAAAATAAGATATCAATGGACTTTCTTCAATCAATATTAGACAATACTTCCATTCCTGCCATAACAGCTTTTATACTTGGAATATTAACAGCTATAAGCCCATGCCCGTTAGCTACCAATATAACGGCGATAGGATTTATCGGCAAAGATATTGAAAACCATCACCGGATATTTATTAATGGTTTGCTTTATACTTTAGGCCGAATAATTACTTATACGATTCTTGGGTTTATCCTTATTCCCATTCTCCGCGAAGGTGCAAGTATGTTTTCCGTACAAAAGGCTGTAAGCAAGTATGGAGAAATGCTAATTGCCCCGCTATTAATAGTGATTGGTGTTTATATGCTCGACATCATCAAGCTCAATTTACCTAAAATCAACTTTAGCGGGAATAATCTGAAGAGAAAAACAAAAGGAAGCTGGGGTGCACTATTCTTAGGAATCTTATTTTCCCTTGCTTTCTGCCCTACAAGTGGAATATTCTATTTCGGTATGCTTATGCCAATGTCGGCAGCAGAAACAGGCGGCTATCTTTTGCCAGTGGTTTATGCGATTGCAACCGGATTACCTGTTATCCTCGTAGCTTGGGTATTGGCATATAGTGTTGCTGGATTAGGCAAGCTCTATAACAGAATACAAGTATTCGAAAAATGGTTTCGTAAAGTAGTCGCCATCCTCTTTATTGCGGTGGGGATTTATTATGCAGTCATGTATTATCTATAAAGTAAGTTTTAACAATCAAAATCAACAGTAAAGATGAAAAAGATAGAAATTTTCGACCCGGCAATGTGTTGTCCTACGGGTTTGTGCGGAACAAACATCAATCCTGAATTAATGCGGATTGCTGTCGCTATAGAAACATTAAAAAGACAAGGGGTAACAGTTATCCGTCATAATCTGAGGGACGAGCCCCAGATATATGTTAGCAATCAGACCGTAAACAATTATCTTCAAAAACACGGTGCAGAAGCATTACCCATCACCCTGGTGGATGGTGAAGTGGCGGTATCTAAAACCTACCCCACCACCCGGCAGATGAGTGAATGGACCGGCATAAATTTAGACTTCATGCCCACAAAATGATATTTGAAACAAAAAAGCATTAGAACACAATGAAAGCATTTAATTTATCAGACATTGACCTTACAAAATATCTCTTTTTCACAGGAAAAGGAGGGGTTGGAAAAACATCTATCGCTTGCGCTACGGCTGTGGGATTAGCAGACAAGGGCAAGAAAATACTTCTTATCAGTACCGATCCTGCTTCCAACTTGCAGGACGTCTTCAACCAATCGCTTAACGGACACGGTTCAGAGATTGCAGAAATTCCGGGGCTGACGGTTGTCAATCTTGATCCTGAACAAGCAGCGGCAGAATATCGGGAAAGGGTGATCGCACCTTTCAGAGGAAAGTTGCCTGAAAGCGTGATCCAAAACATGGAAGAACAACTGTCAGGATCATGTACGGTTGAGATTGCCGCTTTCAATGAGTTCTCGGACTTCATTACCGATGTTCAAAAGCAATCAGAGTTCGACCATATAATCTTTGATACTGCCCCCACAGGGCATACTTTACGGATGTTGCAACTACCATCAGCGTGGAGCACATTCATCAGTGAAAGTACCCATGGCGCATCTTGTTTAGGTCAGCTGTCAGGATTGGAAGAACGAAAAGAAATATACAAAAAGGCTGTTGAAACACTTTCCGATACGGGCGCAACCCGGCTAATGTTGGTGAGCCGTCCTGAAACCGCGCCATTGAAAGAAGCTGCCCGTTCTTCTCATGAACTGCAATTATTAGGAATTAAAAATCAGATACTAATAATAAACGGTGTCTTGCAACAGTTGGATAAAAACGACAGTGTTTCCAGTCAGCTGCATGAGAGGCAACAGAAAGCCCTGCAAAGTATGCCTGCGGAACTATCCGGTTATCCGTTGTATCATGTTCCCTTACGGTCATACAATTTATCCAGTATAGCGAATATCCGGCGGATGCTGTATAGCGACAGCCTTTCCAGTGAAGTAAATTATAAACCTGTGGCATCCCCCAAAGGTGTGGACGAGATGGTGGACGATCTTTATACATCTGGCAAAAGGGTTATTTTCACAATGGGGAAAGGTGGTGTAGGCAAAACTACATTAGCTACTGAGATTGCTTTAAAATTAACCAAGCTCGGCGCCAAAGTGCATTTGACAACTACCGATCCGGCAAACCATCTGAATTATGAACTTGCCATAAAAGCCGGTATCACGGTAAGCCGGATTGATGAAGCGGAGGTTTTAGAGAAGTACAAAAACGAAGTCCGCAACAAAGCAGCCGAAGCAGTCACTGCTGAAGACATGGAGTACATAGAGGAAGATTTACGTTCTCCCTGCACACAAGAGATTGCAGTATTCAAAGCTTTTGCCGAGATTGTGGATAAGGCTGAAACCGAGATTGTTGTGATTGATACCGCACCAACAGGGCATACTTTATTGCTTTTGGACGCCACTCAAAGTTATCATAAAGAGGTTGAGCGTACCCAAGGAGAAGTCACGGGAGCAGTAGCCAACCTGTTACCTCGCCTACGTAATTCAAAGGAGACGGAAGTAGTGATTGTTACTTTACCCGAAGCAACCCCTGTCTTTGAAGCGGAACGCCTTCAAATGGATTTACAACGTGCCGGGATAAACAATAAATGGTGGGTGGTAAATGCTTGCCTCTCATTGACAGATACTCAAAATTCGTTCCTGAAAGCGAAAGCGCAAAACGAATTAGTTTGGATCAAGAAAGTAGAACAATTATCACAGGGAAATACAGCCCTGATAGAATGGAGAAACATATAATGGAAAAGAAGCAAGGAATTGGATTTTTTGAACGATATCTTACCCTATGGGTTGCCTTGTGTATTATTGCCGGAATTGCCGTGGGACAATGGCTTCCGGCAATACCGCAAACCTTGAGCAAATTTGAATACGCCAATGTTTCTATACCTGTGGCAATTCTAATATGGTTGATGATCTATCCTATGATGCTGAAAGTAGATTTTCAAAGCGTTAAGAATGTGGGTAAACGCCCTAAAGGAATAATCGTTACTTGCGTTACGAACTGGCTTATAAAGCCTTTTACGATGTTTGGAATAGCCTATCTATTCTTTTATGTCATCTTCAAGGTATTTATACCCGAAGATTTGGCTAAGGAATATCTGGCAGGTGCGGTCTTGCTTGGTGCAGCTCCTTGTACGGCGATGGTCTTTGTATGGAGTCACTTAACGAAAGGTGACGCCGCCTACACGCTGGTTCAAGTAGCTGTAAACGACTTGATAATATTAGTTGCTTTTGCTCCTATTGTTGCCTTATTATTAGGTGTCGGCGGTGTCACAATTCCGTGGGATACACTGTTTCTGTCAGTATTGTTGTTCGTTGTCATTCCGCTTTCTGCGGGAGTGATAACACGGACATGGGTTATCAGGCAAAAAGGGATAGAATACTTCAACCATGTATTTATCCGTAAATTTGATAACTATACGGTCGGAGGATTACTTTTGACACTTATTATCCTGTTCTCTTTTCAAGGAGAAACAATATTGAATAACCCCTTACATATTCTTTTGATAGCCGTCCCGCTTGTCCTGCAAACAGTCCTGATTTTCTTTGTAGCTTATGGATGGGCAAAATGGTGGAAATTACCTCACAATGTGGCTGCTCCGGCCGGAATGATCGGTGCAAGTAACTTCTTTGAACTGGCTGTGGCTGTGGCTATCTCTCTTTTTGGCTTACAATCCGGCGCTGCATTGGCCACTGTTGTGGGTGTACTTGTGGAGGTTCCGATAATGCTTATGCTGGTACGGATAGCAAATAATACCCAAAAGTGGTTTCCTGAATGATGAGTGAGCTCAGGGAGACTTATATATCATCTGTATCTATTCGATAGTTTTTATCTATTAAAATGTAATTATACTTTCTTGATATACATTGTTCCAAATTATACCTATTGGTTTTACTTACATCCTCAAAGGTTACATCTGTTGACAGCCTTTTTTCTATAACATTTTCATATTCCAGAATATTTTGGAAACTATGCCTTATATACTCTTGACTGAATATAAGGCATACGTATTTTATTTGTCCTACATATTCATCCGTAAAATCCTTTTCCCAGCCAAAAGGAATATAACATCCTTCAATAATCATATTCTGGGAGTTTTCAATACAGGTTTTTATCATCTCCCTGACGATTGGGCACAGATAGTTTGTTAGCTCTGCATCATTACTATCAGCAGGCAATTTACATTGTCCACTTCTAATGACTCCCATCTTCAAGTGATCTATTGACAAGTAGGGATATTTATATTTCTCCAATAGCTTTTGTGCTAGCAAGGTCTTTCCCGTATGCGTATCTCCTGCAATAAGAATAATCATAAGTTTAAGGTATTTCTTCTATAAAATGAGTAGAATATTTATTCCAATATCTTCTGTAACACTTTTTCGCCTCTTCTATATCCTTTAACAGAAACCATAGGCAGAAATGTATTAACCTCTTTATCATTTTTATCATTCAGGATCGTAAATAAAGCATTTACATCTTTTCTGGATGTTTTTTTATTCACACACTTATAATGATTCGCAAATATAAAGAAAGTGTAATTCACTACAATCATGAACTGCACTTTTCTGCACATCATCGAGTTTACTGTTTACAGCTTAAAGCCTTTACTTTTCTTCGGATTACTAACAGCTTACTTTACATGGTAGTGGCAAATGGTGTCAATGATTCAGTGATTTGCACCATTATGAATAATATTTCATTCTTTATAATGTTTGCCATGCTTCCGTCTGAATATTTTTTGTACCTTAGTAGCATAAAGAAATACCACTTCTTCAAGTGGACTATATCTAATTGAAAATACGACAAGCAATATGAAAAATACTGTCATTATTATATTATTCGCTATGTCTTTGCTATCGTCTTGTACCATTCGGCAGGACTACAACCAGCAATTACTTAAGGCAGATTCACTTATGCAGTTTCGTCCGGATAATGCCTTGAATATTCTTAAAAGAATTTCACCTAAAAAACTTTCTACACGAGCTGATAATGCATACTATGCATTGCTGCTGACGCAAGCGCAAGATAAAAACTTCGTTGTACAGAAGGATGATTCATTGATACAGATAGCGGTTCATTATTATGATTCTATTGGAGATACAAAGATGCAAGCAAAGGCACATTATTATTGGGGATGTGTATATAGGGATATGAATCAGCAGGCAGAAGCTATCAGAGAATTTCTTATTGCTGCGCCTTTGACGGAAAAAGTCAAAGAAAAGAGACAATTAGGGTTGATATATAATAATATAGGATATATCTATAATATACAGGACTTCAATCAAAAGGCAGATTCTATCTATCGGTTAATGGAAGTAATTGCCAAAGAATTAAGAGATACGACTCTTTGGTCAGAAGCCTTATCCAGACAAGCTTCTATCGATTTAATGAAAGGGGAAAATTATTTCCCTATTGCTGAGCAAAAGTTGCTGGACGCTTTTGTGACAATGGAGAAGATAAAAAATGACGGCCTAAAAGCTAATATTTCAGCTTCACTAAGTAATTTGTATAGCCGAATGAATCAGGGAGAAAAGGCTTTACATTATGCAAAATTGAATTTCTCTTTACGGAAAGATACTGTATGGCCTTATCAGACTTTTCTTCTTCTGGGAGATGCATACTATAAATTAAAGCAATATGATTCTGCTACTTTCTATCTAAATAAAAGTCTACTGGGCAAAGATTATGGAAGAAAATCGGATGTTTATATGCGTCTGGCAGATATAGCAATGATTCAGGGAAATACGACTTTATCCATAGAATTGGAAAGGAACAGTTCTGCATATAAAGACAGTTTATATCAACTTCGCAGAAATCCAGTTGCTAAAAGAATAATTGAAGTGGAAGCTGATGTTCAAACAATACTTCAAAAGCTATACTATAAAGGGCGTTTACAGATGTATTTGTATAGCTTCATACTGATAACAATAATTATTATTGCGATTTCTCTTTATCTATACAAACGATATCAAAGAAAGAACAATTTATTGAAAAAGGACAAGCAACAATTAGAAAAGATAAATCAGGATTTAAGTCAACATCATGCCAACCTACAAACTGATATAACACAAAAGGGTATGGAGATTGAAAAACTGAGAAAAGAATTAGCTTCGCATCAGGTTAATGAAGAGCAAAGAAAAAAGCTACAAGCAGAATTGGATAAAATAGTCTTAAAGCGAAAGACTTTGGCAAAAGAGGCTTTTCTACACTCACCGATTTATGAAAAAATGCAGGCTATCATTAAAGATTTCCAAGATAAAGATGCATCTGATAAAGAATTAAGCGATCAGGAATGGCAGGAGTTTGTAGCCGAAATGGATATGGAATGGAATAATGCAATAACAGAACTTTGTGTAAAGTATCAATTATCTAAAGAAGAACTCCATCTGGTATGTTTAAGTTTGGTAGGATTCCCATTCTCCCATTTAGAATACTTATTGCATCTCTCCAGAGCAACACTCTACCGCAAGAAAAATCTCCTACTAAAGCGGATTGATACTAATCTGAATTGTGAATTTGAAGAAATTCTGCAAAAAATTAGGTAGTGAGACACTTTTGAGACACTCTGTTTACGTAGGCTTTTGTAATTTAACCGCATAAAACAAAAGTCTGATATATATGAAAAAAGTATTATTCATTTTATTCTCGTTTTTAATCTTTGTCGTTTCTGTAAACGCACAGTTTATTTTTGAAAATTCTGTAATTGTTCTCACACAGAAGAACGGTGACAGAGAAATAGGTGGTAAGAGTGGAGATACAACTCCAGAAGATGCTCCACAAACTCGTAGTAGTATTTCTCAATCTGTGTATGCCTCCTTATATAATAAGGTAGTAACAATTGATTTTCAAACAGTATTCTCTACTGTTACAGTCAATATTGCTAATAAAACTACCGGAGAGATAGTTTCTTCAGAGTTGTTCATCAATCCAACAAGCTTTTCTATTGACTTAAACGGAAAAGATACCGGAGATTATATGATAGAAATTATTTCTAATGAAATATCATTGGAAGGACATTTCTCTTTATAACATTCTGATAAATAGACGAAAGTAATCATGACCGAAGTTGATAATATCGACATTGTACTTTATCATTATTTACAGGCACTATCTGTAAAAGTGAGTAGAGGCACTGTGCATCGTTTGCTCAACACTCCGTTGGGAGATAGCATACGAAGTATCAGTGATGCATTGGATGTGCTTCATGTAAAGAATGAAGTATATCAGCTTCCGTCACACGATTATTTTCCACAATTGGAAGCTCCTTTCATTACAATACTTAAGGTGGACAGAAATCAATTTTGTGTAGTGACGAAAAAGGATGATTTCATCGTAGAATTCCTTAATGGAGACGGAAAAAAACATCATACATCGGTAGACAAGTTCTTGCAGCATTGGGCAGGTACTGTCTTGTTCGGAGAAGCTACTGAAAAGACATCAAACGAACATTTTTGCGTAATAAAAAATATCCTTTTCAATTTGCTACGTTATAAATTTATCATTGCTATACTTTTTATCTTAATATTGGGAATCCAGACTGCTTTTTCTCAAAATCAAGTACCTGTATTTATTGTCTATTTATGTACATTAAGTTTTGGAATTCTAGTGTCTATCGCTATCCTTTACAAAGAACAGATAAATGGGCAATTCATGGAGCAGTTTTGCCATATAGGAAAAGTAGTGAACTGCAATGAAGTACTTCATTCCAAAGGGTCAAGTATAGCAGATGTAGGATTAGGAGAATTATCTCTGCTCTACTTTGCCGTTCTTTTTTGGTTTTCCTTGACCCGATGGAATGATTTTTATGGAATTTCTATCATTTGCTGTGTGATTGCGGTGGTATTTACTTTATATTCTATTATTTATCAGATCTTCATCCTCCAAAAAGGTTGCATGCTTTGCATGTTAGTAAATTTAGTAGTATGGGGCAATGCGATTACTCTTTATGTGTTAAGAAACTACTTTGATATAGTTTTTTCATTCTACTCATTCTTTGCGTTTGCTACTATAGGATGCATCTGTCTGATTCTTGGAATACAACTAAGGACTATTCAGAATAAGGAGAAGGAGAGAATTTCTATAAAGAAGCATTTTAGTGGCTTATTTAATCCGGAAATATTCCAAAAACTACTGACACTCAATCCTCAAATAAAGGAGATGGCAGGCCTGGACATCACACTACATAGTCAAAATACAGGTGATAGCGGAGTGATGATAGTAACAAATCCCAATTGTAAGAACTGTGCAAGAATTCACCGTCATGTAAAAGAAATAGCTTCAAAAATCCCGGTATCATTAGTATTACTGACATTTCCAAATGATAAACAGGGTGAGGAAGTTGCGCAAATTATCATTACAGCTTATTACACTGATGGCTGGAATAAGGCAATGCAACTTTTGGGAGAGTGGTATGAAACAAAACATATTAAAGAGGCAGACAATTACAGTATAACAACTAAAGTACAAGATTTGTGGATAAAGCAACAGGTATATTGTCGGGAACAGAAAATAAACCAAACTCCCTCTGTTATAGTGAATAAACACTATATACCAGAAATATATCCGCTATCAGATTTAAGATATGCATTGACATAAAGATATTATTCTCGAGAAGTAATAGCTGTTTTGGAGCCAGCTTAAAAAAATCCGAGCTAACTTTTTTATTTACTTTTAATTTTTTATTACCATGAAAAATTTAAGTAGTTTTGAAGCATTCAAACTGAACAAGGTTCAAATGAATGCCATCGCTGGAGGTGGTGCAATAACCTGTATGATTGTAGATGACCAAGGTACATATTTTCGCAGTATAGTACAGACTGGATTGACTGTAAAAGAGGCAACACAAGCTGTTTTGGATCAAAATCCTGATGCTAGTCGTGTAAGTTGCAAAGAGACTGTAAGCTATTAAAAAAGTCTAAGGTCAATCGCTAATTAACGATGTGGTTAATGTGATTATTAGTCACTATTAAAACGATAAACTTATTTGAAATGTCTATTATGGATGTTTCAAATAAGTTTTGTTAGATATTTATTCCATATTTAAAATAATGTATTATGAAATATTTCATTTATGTATCATTATTGGGCCTAATTTCCAGTAGTATATTCCTTTCTTCTGATAATTATAAAAAAGAGGAACAGAATAATTCAAAAATAGTCTTGCAACTAGATGACTATATCTGTAGTGAGGGGCAATGGGTATATTTACATGGATGTAAGAGCTGGATATCCGGAAATGAAGTTGCAATTTTCGATTCTGCATACATAGAAAAAGGACAGCATTCAGTTGAATTACAGGCATATCTACCTATGGCAGAATCCTTATTCGTACTTTTTTCTAAAAATGGACCTTGCCAATTAGAAGTAGGAATGGAACCAGACTCTTGTGTGATTATGAATATTGAAGAAGAAGATGGCGAGAATTATTGCTCCAAAAAGGCTCTTCAAGGCGATCTTAATAATTTTATGCATAAAGCTATAGAAGGTAAAAAGTTATATAGAGATAAATTAAAGGAATTTACGAGTAAGGGAGAACAAGATAGTATTGTTAAATTACAAAAAGACAGATTCAATAGCTTAAGTTCATTAATTAGAACGTATAAGCACCCATGTGCAGTTTATAATCTTTGCATATATTTACGGACTGATTTCCCTCAAGAGGGCAAAAAAATGTTTGATGAAGCGGCTGAAAGGTTTCCACAATATGTCTCTTTGCAAGAATCTGCAAAGAAGAAAGAGCCTCTTCCTGGTACGTCTTATGCCCAAAAGGCCAATGAAAGGATTCAATATATGATGGATGAGAAATATCAAATTCCGTTGTTAGATACATCAATAGGAGAAAATATCTCACTATCCTTTCCTGATAATAAAGGATATAAAGTATCCCCTACAAGTGATAACTCCAAATATGTTTTCATTGATTTTTGGGCGAGTTGGTGTAAGCCTTGTCGTAAAGAAATTCCTATTATAAAACAAGTTGCAAAACAATATAAAAAGGAGCTCTACATTTATGCTGTTTCTATTGATACGGATCACCAAGCATGGCAAAATGCAATAAAAGAGGATTCAACATTTTCTTTTCAACATGTTATTGGAACATTCCCTAATGGAAAAAAAACAAAATTATTAAGCCGGTTGAATATAAAAGCCATACCAGCAAATTTTTTGATAGACAAAGACCAGCGTATCGTTGCCAAGAATTTACGTGGTGAACGACTTGTACAAGTTTTAGACAGTCTTATTCAGAAATGAAAAGTGTCCCTCATAAACAATCAATCGTTAAGGTTTCAGATCTCTGTATTTATACCTTCGCTACTATTTTAGTAAGATAAAATGTAAAATTGAAGGAATTCTGAAAAAAACAGATAATGAGACACTTGTGAGACATTCTATCTGCGTAGGCTTTCATATTTTAGCAACATAAAAAAGTCTATTACATATGAAAAAGATATTATTTATTTTATTATCGTTTCTGACCTTATCCATTTCTGTAAACGTACAAATTGCCTTTAGCAATACGAAAATGATACTTGCTATAAACTCTGGCCCTAGTGAAAAAAGAGCTAAGATTGTCTTGCTTTTAGACAATTATGTTTGTAGCGAAGACCAATGGATTTATCTATATGGTTTCAAGGAGTGGCTCTCTGGTAATGAAAGAGTTATATTTGACTCTGTATTTATTGAAAAAGGCCAATGTAAAGCAGAATTGCAGGCAAATATACCTATTGAATGTGAAGCAGCAATACTATTTTCAAAAAATGGTCCTAACTTTTCGCTTCCAATAGAACCGGATTCATGTGTTATAATGAATGTGGAAGAATCTGACGGAGAGTCTTTTTCCTATAAAAAAGCCGTTAAAGGGGAGTTTAACAATAGCATGTACGTCTTTTGGCAAGAGAGAATGGCATATCGTTCGAAATTGCAAGATTTAATTTCAGAAGATAAAAAAGATAGTATTGAGCATCTTAAATCCGAGTGGTTTATTAAATCAATGAACAGGCTTAAAACAGCTAAATTGGGGTATATAGTCCATGATGCTTATATTATATTATCAGTAGATTTTCCAGAAAGAAAACCTGAAATAAAAGCATTATCAAAATTAGTAGCTAAAAAATTTCCTAATCATCTCATGTTACAGGAGTCTGTGGGGAATAGAAAACTTGCTCCTATATCCGAAGAATCAAAGAATGCAGGAGAAAGACTTTTTGAATTGAGAAAGAATAGACTTCAAATTGAACTACTGGATCTATCTTTAGGAAGCAAGTTAGCACTTACTTTTTTTGATATAGAAGGAAATAAAATATCAACAAGTAATTTAGATATAGATTATACATTAGTCGATTTTTGGGCAAGTTGGTGCAAACCATGTCGTCAAGAAATGCCAACAATCAAACATGCTTTACAGAAATACCCTAATAATTTTGCCGTGTATGCTGTTTCTCTTGATGATAAACGAGAAGCTTGGCAGAAAGCTATAAATGAAGATTCTACACAAATATTTAAGCATCTAATAGGGACATATCCTAATGGCCAACGCTCCAGATTATTGCGGCAGTTGAACATTAAAGTAATCCCTACAAACTTTTTGATAGATAAAGAACAACGTATCATTGCAAAAGATTTGCATGGAGAAAGGCTTATACAAGTTTTAGACAGTCTTATTCAAAAATGAGATTCTAAGAGCATTTGCGTTCTAAATGTTTTAGGACTATGTAGCTATGAAAAGTTTCCCTTTTTACATCCAGCATAATGTCATGGACTGTGGCCCCACCTGTCTCCGCATGGTGTCTGCTTACTATGGTAAGCACTATTCACTGGGTGGGTTAAGGGAAAAATCATTCATCACCCGTGAAGGTGTATCTATACTGGGTATCAGTGAGGCTGCTGAGAAGTTAGGCTTTCGGAGTATATGCGTGCAAGTAGATTATAACAAACTCCTGGAAGCTCCCCTGCCTTGCATCGTACATTGGAATCAACAGCACTTTGTTACAGTCTACAAAATAAACAATCAGCAAGTATGGGTTGCCGATCCCGGAGCGGGAAAACTGAAATATACCAAAGAAGAATTTAGCCGTTGCTGGATAAGTTCGCGAAAGAATGGAGAAAATACAGGGGTTGCGCTGTTGCTGGAACCAACTCCCGAATTCTATGCGATGAAAGACGAAGATGAAACCATTGACCGTAAAGGTTTTAGATTTCTATATTCATATCTTCTCCCCTATCAAAATTTGATTGGACAACTGTTGTTAGGTTTGCTCTTAGGCAGCATGATACAACTAATGCTCCCATTTCTTACACAATCCATCGTAGACTTTGGTATTAATAATCAAAACCTTAGCTTTATATACCTAATACTGATAGCTCAACTCATGTTGAGTTTCAGTAGCAGTGCCGTGGAGTTTATTCGTGGCTGGATATTGTTACATCTGGGAACACGTATCAATATTGCCCTCATTTCAGATTTCCTTATTAAGCTAATGAAGCTCCCTATGGGATACTTCGACACTAAAATGACAGGAGATATCCTGCAACGCATCAACGACCATACACGTATTCAGAATTTCCTGACGGGAAGTAGTTTGAGTGTAGTGTTTTCTACATTCAACATCGTGGTTTTCGGTATTGTACTGTTACTCTATAATTGGATGATTTTCCTTATCTTCATGGGAGGCAGTGTGCTCTATGTGGCTTATGTTTGGCTTTTCATGAAGAAGCGGGCGGAACTGGATCACAAGCGTTTTGCACAGCAGAGTGCCAATCAGAGTACAGTGGTACAACTGGTAAATGGTATGCAGGAAATCAAGCTGAGTGCCTGTGAACAACAAAAACGATGGGAATGGGAACGCATACAGGCACAATTGTTCAAAGTGAATATTCGTAGCCTTGCCCTGCGACAATATCAGGATTCGGGAGCGGTATTGATAAACCAAACCAAGAACATTATAATAACGGGATTGGTAGCAAGCCTTGTGGTACGGGGAGAAATGACACTGGGTATGATGCTGTCCGTACAGTATATCATTGGGCAACTGAACAGTCCTGTGAATGATTTGATAACTTTCGCACGCGACATGCAGGATGCACGCCTCAGTATGAATCGTCTGGGTGAAGTGCGGGACAAGCCGGATGAAGAAGAACCAACAAAACAATTGATACGGGAAATCCCTGTGGGAAAAGATTTGAGAATAGAGAATCTAAATTTTAAATACGACCCGTTGAGCGAATTTCCGACACTGGATAATATCAATCTGGAGATAAAAGCAGGAAAACAAACAGCCGTGGTTGGTATGAGCGGAAGTGGAAAAACAACACTCGTAAAGTTGTTATTGGGGTTCTATCCGCCTGCAAGCGGACAAATACTGTTGGGAGATACGCCATTGGAAAATTATAGTATCCGGGAGTGGAGGAAACAGTGTGGCGTCGTAATGCAGGATGGGTTTATCTTCTCTGATAGCATTGCGGGAAACATTGCGCCGGGAGTGGAACACATAGATAAAGAACGCTTGCGCCACGCCGCAGAAGTGGCAAACATACATGGATTTATAGCAGAATTACCGCTGGGATATAACACAAAAATAGGACAAGAAGGGCATGGACTGAGCCAGGGACAAAAACAACGTATTCTCATTGCCCGCGCCGTATATAAGAATCCGGAATTCATCTTCTTCGATGAAGCTACCAATGCACTGGATGCTAACAATGAGCGCATCATCATGGAGAATTTGCAGAAATTTTTCGAAGGAAGGACATCAGTAGTGGTAGCTCACAGGCTGAGTACCGTCAGGAATGCAGACAGGATAGTAGTAATAGAACAGGGACATATAGCAGAGATGGGAACACACGAGGAACTTACTGTAAAGAAAGGTATCTATTACAGGTTAGTGAAAAACCAGTTGGAACTCTGATAAACAGGAAGTCTGAGAGGCATGGAAAAAGAAGAAAAAGATATTGAACTGAGATGTGAGGAGGTGCAGGAGATACTGACACGTCCGCCACATGCGCTGGTAAGGTGGGGAATCACAGTATTCTTCACTGTGTTGGCCCTGTTCTTTATCGGAGGATGTTTCTTTAAGTATCCGGATGTAGTGAGTGCGGAAATTACGGTCACTACGGAGCATCCACCCGTATGGATAGTGGCACGGGGAAATGGGAAAATAAAGGAAGTATATGGCAAAGACCGGGAACGGGTGAAAGTCGGTAAGATCATTGCCGTGCTGGAAAATCCGGCAGAGACAAAGGATGTTTTACTACTGGAAAAAATCTTGCAGGATTTCTGCCTGACAGATAGTTGCATACACAGCACTGTATTTCCCGAAAAATTAGCTTTGGGCAGTGTACAGGCGGCCTATGCCACATTTATCAAGAGCCTGACAGATTATCGTAATTTCCTGTCTTTAGATCTTTACGAACAGAAAATAGAGGCAACTCGCAAGGAATTGCAGGAATATCGCAACTATATAAAACATCTGAATCGTCAGGCAGAACTGGATAAGGAACAGGTACGTATAGCTGAGACTGTACACAGCCGGGAAAAGAAACTTTTTGGTGAAGGACTAACGGCACAATCGGACTATGAAGAGGCTAAACAGGCATTTCTGAACAAGCAGCAGGGACAAGAGCAAATGATGACTTCGCTCTCATCCGCCAAAATACAGGAAGCACAGTTGCAACAAAATATTCTGGAAACTCAAATGGAACGAAGCCGGGAGGCTAACAACTTAGTAGCAACATTAAAAGCTGCTTATGATGAGCTACAGGTAGGCATTGAGGACTGGAAAATGACATATCTCTTCACTAGTCCGGCAAATGGCATACTATCTTACAACGACGTATGGCAAAAGAATCAGAATGTGAACAGCGGAGATAAAGTTTTCTCCATCGTGGCCTCGCAGACCGGGGATATTATCGGCAAGATAAAGCTACCCGTTAACGGTTCGGGCAAAGTGAAACCCGGACAACGGGTAAATATCAGTGTGACAGGATATCCTTATATGGAATTCGGATTTCTGACGGGAAAAGTGTTATCCATCTCTCTACTGACAGATGATAAAAGTATGTATACCGTAACCGTAAGCTTACCACAAGATTTACGGACGTCTTATGGGAAAGTATTGGAGTTTAAAGGTGAACTAACCGGAATTGCGGAAGTTATGACGGATGAACGGAATGTGACCGGGAGGTTGTTCGGACCGTTGCGTTACTTGTGGGAGAAGTATTTATCTTAATCATTTCCAGTAGGCTTATTTCGTATATAAGACGAAAATAAGAGATATAAAAAGATAACCGGATACTTAGAATTGTGAAAGCTATTATATAACTCTGATTTTAAACCTCTCGAATTCGAGGGGTTTAGAAAAAAGCAAAACCAACGACTACAACAAACAAAAAATACCCATCCATGCATACAGGTTAATTAAATACAGCCTAAACAAATTACAATATAAATCTTTTCAATATCAGAATATAGCCCTACCTTTACGCAAAAATATTATTATGGCAAGATTTATGATATTAATCATTAACGTAAATAATGAAGATTAGATATGCTTTACAGGCATCTTAAAAAGGCAAAGATGTTTTTATTTTCGATTAGCCAAGAAATAGGAATGTAATAAAAAGATACTAAACAATATGGAACAACAAATTCAACTCAACGACCACAACAAACAGGAATACCCACCTATGCACACCTGCGAGCATATAGTTAACCGTACCATGATGAATCTTTTCGGTTGTGGACGGTCAGTATCAGCACATATAGAGAGAAAGAAAAGTAAGCTGGACTATGCTTTGGAAACTGCTCCTACCGAAGAAGATGTAAAACGGCTGGAAGAAGCTGTAAATGCAGTGATTGCGCAAGGATTGGATGTTACCACAGAATTCATCACGCAGGAAGAAGCACAAGGACGCTTTGACTTAAAACGACTGCCTGAAGATGCTTCGGAAACCGTACGCATAGTGAAAGTAGGTAATTATGATGAATGTCTTTGTTTGGGAACGCACGTAAAAAATACCTCTGAAGTAGGAACCTTCAAAGTCATCAGCCACGACTGGAATGAAGAAGCCAAACGGTGGAGAATGCGTTTCAAACTGCAATAATATCATATTAAAAGGCACATATATGAAGAAAATCATCTTATCCATCTTTATTATGATGGGACTGGCAAATCTTTCACATGCCCAACAAGGATATCAAAATCCAATCATTCCGGGTTTCCATCCGGACCCGAGTGTTTGCCGTGTTGGCGAAGACTATTATCTGGTCAACAGCAGTTTCTGTTATTTCCCCGGAGTGCCCCTGTTTCATAGTAAGGATCTGGTAAACTGGGAACAGATAGGGAATTGCCTGACACGGGAATCACAGGTGAAGTTAACCAATGCCGGCACATGGGGCGGAATCTACGCCCCTACCATCCGATACAATGAGGGAGTGTTTTACATGATTACCACCAATGTTTCGGACAAGGGGAATTTCCTGGTTCACACCACTGATCCACGTGGTGAATGGTCAGAACCGGTTTGGATAAAGCAAGGAGGTATTGATCCATCTCTTTATTTTGAAGATGGAAAGTGCTATTTGGTCAGCAATCCGGATGTAGGCATCTACCTATGCGAAATTAATCCGATGACCGGAAAACAGTTAAGCGAATCCAAACGTATCTGGAACGGTACGGGCGGACGCCATCCGGAAGGACCACATATTTATAAGAAAGATGGTTGGTATTATCTGCTGATTTCCGAAGGAGGTACTGAATATGGGCATAAGGTAACCATTGCCCGTAGCCGGGATATTGACGGCCCGTATGAAAGTAATCCCGCCAACCCCATCCTGACACACATAAACAAAAACGCACAGAACAGTCCGATACAGGGAACCGGTCATGCCGATCTGATAGAAGCTCACGATGGTTCGTGGTGGATGGTATGTCTCGCATTCCGTCCGCAAACCGGCTCGCATCATCTGCTGGGGCGCGAAACGTTTATCGCACCTGTACGATGGGATAAGAATGCCTGGCCTGTGGTAAATGGAGATGGAAGCATAACCTTACAGATGGATGTCCCCACCCTTCCACAGCAGCCTTTTGACTCGAAAGCTCCCCGCACTACCTTCAACACCGAGAAACTGGGACCGGAATGGATCTATCTGCGCAATCCCAAACAGGAGAACTACATCCTGAACGGTAAGACACTCCGATTGAAAGCAACTCCCGTCAATCTGAACAGTATGGACTCTCCTACTTTCATCGGCCGCAGACAGCAACATATCGACTTCACAGCCGCAACATCCGTTGAACTACAGAAAGGGCAACCGCAGGACGAAGCCGGAATAACGGTATTCATGGAGAATCATTCGCACTATGATTTTTTTATAAGGCAGGATGCTAAGGGACAGCAGTCTATCGTCCTGAGATATCAGTTGGGAGAACTGAAACATATAGAAAAGGAAATCAATATCCCCCAAGGAAAAGTGCAGCTTCAGGTCAAAGGGAATAATGAGTTCTATTCATTCGGCTATTCCATCGCCGGAAATAAGTTCCAGGAAATAGCCAAGATGAATACGCGCTATCTCAGCACCGAAACTGCCGGCGGATTTACCGGTATCATATTGGGCTTGTATGCCGTATCCGCTTCTTCAAAGGCACAGGCTGACTTTGATTATTTCGACTATCAGGGAAACGAATAAGCCGGAGGCGAAACATTTCACATCCATAGTATTCGAAAGCAATTTTATATAATAAATGTACAAAACGGCATAAAACAAGTAATTTTGTCAGAACTTTAGTGACATTTTGTTAATCAGCGAAACTAAAATCAATTGGCATACGTTTTGCGATTATGTTTGTGAACGACGGTTCAGGAACCGCATGGGAGTGATTAAGAAACGGCTCCCGAAAGCAGTCCAAGACCGGAAGTTCAGAACTAACCGAATGTTTAACTTAAAGGATAGGAGACTAAAATTATGATGCCTGTTAGAAGAACTCAAAATTGGTTACCAAGTATTTTCAATGATTTCTTTGATAACGAATGGATGGAAAAAGCCAATGCAACCGCTCCGGCTATCAACGTGCTGGAAACGGAAAAGGAGTACAAAGTAGAATTGGCTGCTCCGGGAATGACCAAAGATGACTTCAACGTTCATATCGACGAAGACAACAATTTGGTTATCAGCATGGAAAAGAAGACTGAAAACAAGGAGGAAAAGAAAGACGGTCGCTATCTGCGTCGCGAATTCTCATACTCTAAGTTCCAACAGACCATGATATTGCCGGACAATGTGGACAAGGAAAAGATTGCAGCACAAGTAGAAAATGGTGTGCTGAACATCAATCTGCCGAAGTTCTCAGCCGAAGAAAAACAGAAGAACAAGAAATCTATTGAAGTGAAATAAGGTTTCCGGTGAACCCAACAGATGTATTAACCAGAACGGGCAACCTCTCTTGCGAGAAGCTGCCCGTTTCTTTTTATATCTCCGGATGTATTTATTTCGCCTTACGCGTTCCTTTCAGAAAACGATTGGTCAGCCATTTGCGTACCGGTTCGTCATAGAGTTTCAGACAAGCATAAGCAAGAACAAAAGCTCCGACAAAGGTCAGTATCATATAAGGAAGACCTTCGGTAATGGTCGCATTATTATTGCATGCCCAGGCTGTATATGTGTATATCAGCGGATAATGAGTGATATAAACGGGATATGAGATATCGCCCAGGAACTTACAGATACCTACAGAGCGTTTTCCCGTTACTTTGCCACCGGCTCCCATCGAAACAATGACCGGGAAGATAAAGATAATGCAAAGTGCCTCGTAGAGTCCGTTCATCCAGAAGCCATCTTCACCGCCAATACGGGGAACGGAAAGAACTATCACAATCATCAGGCTACACCACCAAAATGCACGTTTCTTTACCCGTATGAGCCAGCCCAGACGTGAAAGCAGCAAACCTGCAAAGAACGGATAGAGCAAACGGATAAAGCCCACATACTGCTGTTCCCAATTCAATGCCCATCCGCCTACGATATCACCATTGGGCGCCGTAAGACAGAGATGCAAAGTGGCACAGGCTGCCAGAAAAACAAGGATGGACAAAGCTACCTTGTTGAACTTACGGACAAACAGTGCGTACAGGATATTGCCGATATATTCATAATAGAGCGACCATGCCGGCCCGTTCAACGGGTGCATTTCCGTCCACCCACGAATGTCCCACTTCAAAGGAAGGGGAAGCAACGTACAGCCATAAAGCATGATTATCAAAACTGTTCCGACCGATACGTTATCTATATTGGGAAAACAGGGGGATTTCTGGAAGAAAAAGAAAAGGGCGCCGATAATGCTGCCCATAATTACCATAGGATGCAGGCGGATGACACGACGTTTGAAAAAAGTGCCAATACTCATCCGGTTCCAGCGGTCATCATAGGCATAACCGATTACAAAACCCGAAAGCATAAAGAAGAAGTCGACGGCAAGATAGCCGTGATTAATGATTTGTGCGAGATGGTTGCCACCTGAATGTGCTTCAAGAAGATGGAAGGCTACGACCATAACAGCTGCCACTCCACGCAATCCATCCAGGATTTCATAATGCGGCTTAGAGGCAAGATAAGTTGTCTGCGTGTTCATTAGGATATCAGATATAATTAATTTGGATGCAAAAGTAGAAGAAAATACGGAATTATCCGCATAATAGGAATGACAAAATGGGCCATGCTGCAATAACAGCATTTAATTGCTCTTTCTGTAACTCCTCACCGCCCACAAATTAAAGAACACCGCAAAAGCTGTCAATGCCCCCAACTGTGGAAGTAACTCCACAATGCCGCCACCCCGCAGGTAAATGGTACGCATTACCTCTACAAAGTATTTCAACGGATTAAACGCAGCAATCAGTTGCGCCCACTCCGGCATACTGTGTATAGGGGTAAACAAGCCACTCATCAAAATAAAAATCAACATAAAGAACCACATGACAAACATAGCCTGCTGCAAGGTAGCGGAATGATTGGAAATCACCAGACCGAATCCGGAAACTACAAACAGGAAGACCACCGCAAAGAGGTATATCGTCACGAAATGTCCCGCAGGCAGAATACCATAAAGCAGCCATGCCAGAAAAAAACATATAGTGAGTACAACAAAACCAATCAACCAGTAGGGGATCAGTTTGGCAAAAATAAACGTCAGTTTGGAAACAGGGGTTACATTGATCTGCTCGATAGTGCCTACCTCTTTCTCGCCTACCACATTGAGGGCGGGAAGAAAACCGCAAATCATTGTCAGCAACATGACCATCAATGCCGGTACCATGAAGAGCTTGTAATTCAAGTTCGGATTAAACAGATTCTGCGTTGTAATACCAATCCGGGGTAATCCCATTCCGGCAGACATTGCCCTTGCCGGTGATTCCGATTGCAATTCACGGGTATAGTCATTAATGATGGAGGAAAGATAAGAACTTCCCAAACCACCCTTTGTACCATTTACAGCATTGGCAGCAACCAGCAGGCGGGGGCTTATGCCCGTCACCCAGTTCTTCTCGAAATCACGGGGAATCTCCAGGATAATATCCGCCGAACCGATTTCGATGGAGCGCAATCCTTCATTGTAAGTAGCAGGAAGATCCGTTGTACGGAAATAGGTGGACGCGCCGATCTTATCCACAAGGCGGCGCGAAAGGACGCTGTGGTCATTATCCACAATATTCAGGTTGATGTTCTTTATCTCCAAGTTCGCCGCCCAGGGCATCAGTATCATAATCATGCAGGGGAAGACAAGAATCATCTTCGGCAGGAACGAGTTACGGAGCAACTGCTTGAATTCTTTTTCTATCAGAAACTTTATCATACCTCTACCCTCCTATTCTAATCGGTTCTTAAACTTCTTGAAACTAATCGTAATCAGCGCAACCGCCATTACGGCAAGAATACTGACTTCCGTCAATACCAGTGAGATGTCCACTCCCTCGATCATCAGCTTCCGCACAGCCTGAATGTACCAACGGGCAGGAAGTACGGCCGAAATGCCTTGAAGCAGCAAGGGCATGCTCTCTATGGGGAATATCATACCGGAGAGCAGCATGGTAGGCATCATCAGTATCAATCCCGATGCAAGCATGGCAGCAACCTGTGTCCGAGTCACCGAGGAAATCAGCAAGCCCAGAGCCAGGGAAACAAAGATAAAGAGCAATGATACCACAATCAGCCAGAACAAGCTACCCGCCACGGGAACATCGAGCACATAGACAGACAGTAGCAAAATCGTTGTCAGGTTGACAAATGAAAGCACAAAGTAAGGAACTGCCTTGGCAAGAATAATGAACAGCGGCTTCACCGGAGAAACCAACAATATCTCCATCGTTCCCGTCTCCTTCTCCCGGACAATGGAAATGGAAGTCATCATGGCACAAATCAACATCAGGATCAGCCCCATCACGCCCGGCACAAAGTTGTAGGCACTCTTCATCTGCGGATTATAAAGCAGCTTCACTTCGGGAAGAATAGTGGAAATCTGCATTCCCGCCGGAAGCATTTCACGTCCGGCAGAGGATATGATGTTGGCGGCATAACCGGTTTGTGTGGTTGCCGTATTGGGGTCGGTAGCGTCGGCCACCAACTGTACACAAGCATCTCCGGTATAAACGTGATTCGCAAATTGCTCGCTGAAGATGACTGCCAGATCAATGTCTCCCCGTCTGAAAGACTTCTCAACCTCGTCCGGAGTATTCAGATTCGTGGTGACGGAGAAATATTCACTCGCATCCAGACGGTCGATAATGCGCCGGGTGACAACATCGTTCGACGGGTCGAGAATGGCGACACGGACATTCTTCACTTCCGTGGTTATGGCAAAGCCGAAAAGGATAATCTGCACCACAGGCATCCCCAGCAATATCAGCATGGTTCGCCTGTCGCGGAAGATATGGAAGAATTCCTTTCGGACAAAAGCTATAAATTGTTTCATTGTTCTTACTAATTATGTTATGAATCGGCTAATCCGCCGTACGCACCGCCTCCCGTGCCAACTGCTGGAAAACATCATCCATCGTAGCAACCTTAAATTGCCGTTTCAATTCATCGGGCGTATCGAGAGCACGAATCACACCATCCACCATGATAGAAATGCGGTCGCAATACTCGGCCTCATCCATGAAGTGGGTAGTGACAAAGACGGTGATTCCCCGGTCGGCAGCCTGATAAATAAGCTCCCAGAATTGGCGACGGGTGGCAGGATCTACCCCACCCGTCGGCTCATCCAGAAAGACGATCTTCGGCTCGTGAAAGATAGAAACGGAGAAAGCAAGTTTCTGTTTCCAACCCAGCGGCAGACCTTTTACCAGCGTATCACGTTCGGCACTCAGCCCGATGCGTTCCAGAAGTTCATCGGTCTTGCGGGCTATTTCATCTTCTGCCATGCCGTAAATCCCGGCAAACAGCCGGATATTCTCCCACACTTTCAGGTCTTCGTAAAGAGAAAACTTCTGGCTCATATAGCCGATATTCTTTTTCACATCCTCCGTCCGTGTGGCAATATCGAAACCGGCTACGCGGGCCGTGCCTCCTGTGGGATGGCTCAATCCGGTAAGCATGCGCATGGCAGTAGTCTTTCCGGCACCGTTGGCACCCAGAAAGCCGAATATCTCGCCACGATGGACTTTGAAGGAGATATGATCCACTGCCGTGAAATTGCCGAAACGTTTGGTGAGCTTATCCACTTCGATGACATACTCATCTTTCTGTTCCACTTTGTCGTGTTCCAGCCCCGGCGGACAGAGAATGCTTGCAAACTGATTCAGAATACGTTCCGGAGTATCTATTCCATGTATCTGTCCCTCATTGATAAAAGCAATGCGGTCACATTGGCGCGCTTCATCAATAATAGGCGTAGAGGCTATGATGGTGATGCCCTGTTCCTTCAACCGGCGAAGCATCCCCCAAAACTCCTTGCGGGAAACAGGATCGACTCCTGTTGTCGGCTCATCGAGGAAAAGCACATCCGGTTTATGGATAAGCGCACAACTCAACGCCAGTTTCTGCTTCATACCTCCGGACAAAGCTCCGGCACGGCGTTTGCGGAAAGGCTCTATCTGCTGGTAGATATCCTTCACCAATTCATAATTCTCTTCAATGGTGGTATGGAAAACTGTAGCAAAGAAGTTCAGGTTTTCTTCTACCGTCAAGTCCTGATAGAGGGAGAAGCGTCCCGGCATATAGCCTACGCGACGACGGATTTCTTTATAATCCTTCGCTATATCCAGACCGCACACAGAAGCATTTCCACTATCGGGAAGCAGCAAAGTAGTGAGGATACGGAAAAGAGAAGTCTTCCCCGCCCCGTCAGGCCCGATAATGCCGAACAACTCTCCGGAAGGAACCGTCAAGGAAACACCCTTCAACGCCTCCACCGCCCCATATTTCTTGGTAACGTTATCTACAACAACCGCATATTCCATAAACTCATCACTAATCACTAACCGTTAATCACTAAACTCCACTCCCCCGTACATACCTATCTTCAACAGCCCGTCATTGTGCACGGCAATCTTCACGGCATACACCAGGTTGGCACGTTCATTCTTGGTCAGGATAGTCTTCGGGGTAAATTCCGAGGTATCCGAAATCCAGGTTACCACGCCCGGATACTGCTTGTGCTCATCGATGCCGTAATCGGAGAAGACGGTTACTTTCTGTCCCAGTTTTACCTGCGACAGCTGTTCGGAGGTGATGTAAGCACGAAGGTACATCTGCTCCGTATCGGCCACTTTGAAGAGCGGAGTGCCCATAGCGGTCAGTTCTCCCGGTTCGGCGTACTTTGCCAGTACAGTGCCGGTTATCGGAGAAGTGATGTGACACTTCTTCAACTGGTCTTCCACCTGTGCCACCTGAATACCGACGGATGAACTTTGCCACGTCAGGCTCTGATGACTGTTGGACAAGGTAGAGTTCTGCGCAACAAGTTGCTTGCGGAGCACTTCAAGCTGATCTTCCGCATCATCCAGTTGTTTCTGGTTTGCCGCACCTACTTTTAATAAGTTTGCCACACGGTTCCGTTCGCGCTCAGCGGCAGATATCTGTTCTTTGGTAGCGGCTACCTGTTTCAGGATATCAGGGCGCTGTTCTTCGACGGATTTAATGCTTGCCTCCAGTTGCAGCTTCTTCAGGTAGAGCTGTACGGTATCTACTACGCCGACTTCTTCACCGGCCTTCAGCAACATCCCTTCTTCGATATCGAAATAAAGCAGGCGGCCCGACGCTTCGGCAGATACAAGCACTTCCGTAGTCTCAAACGTTCCTGTTGCATCATATTTCGGAGTACCGTTTCCACAAGCGGAAAAGAGGGCCAATAGGGAACAAAGTCCCAATAAATTCCTTGATTTCATGTATTTAGTGATTAGTATTTAGTGATTAGTGATTAGTGATTAGCGTTTAGTGATTAGTGATTAGCACCATGCGGAATAATAGCGCAACCCACTAACCACTAATCACTATTCAACGTATATTTCAGATTCCAGATGTTCATCAGTAACTGCACCTCGTGCAAAGCCTTGGTTTGACGTGCCAGATTCTCGGCAGTGATTTCACGAAGCATATCGGTTACGGTCAGCGTACCGTTCTCCACTTTAGCTTCGGCAGCCTTGCGGATGTTGACACGTAAACGGATAATCTCATCATCATCCATCATCTGTCGGCGCATGGACTGGATGGCCGAGCTTTGTTGCGTAGATTGCAGGTTGGTATTGAACAGGAACACATCGCGGCTGATCTCCAGTTTACGGCGGTTGTTATCTATCAGCCTCCGATCATTGCGCAACGTGTAGAGGCTACCGAAGTTCCACGACATACGGACTCCTGCTACATAGTATGCGGAGAAATCGTCTTTCAGCATGTTCAGTCCCGGATTTCCGTAAGCTCCCTGCACAAACAGCCCGAAGCGGGGACGGAAGCGCGTCTTCAATGAAGATTCCTGTACGTTCAATTGTCCGCCTTGGGCATCGAACCAGCGAAGTTCCGGACGGTTGTTCACCAATGAAGTGGATTCAAAAGTATCGGCGGGCTTCTCCAATGTAGTTCCGGAAGCAATTTCCTTTCCTATAAAGATAGAGAGCATACTCAAATAGGCCTGTCGCGAAGATTCCAGCTCAATGCGTCTCTGCTTCGTGTTCAATATCTCCACGCTTACAGCATCCAGATCACTTTGATTGGCAATGCCGTTTGCCATATAGTTGGACACTTGCTGATGAGTGCGTCCCAAGTCTTCCTGTAAAAGCTGATTCTGCTTCAACTGTTCGTCCAGCAACAGGATGCCGAAATATAGCTGATTCACACGGTCATTCAGTGCATACATATCCACTTCCTGCTTCCCGCGGTCTATCTCCGAAGTAGCCCGGGTCAGTTGCTTTTTGGAACGGATATCTCCACCGTCCCAGATGTTCTGCGACACTTCCAGCATCACCTGATACTGATCTTTGGGCATACTTTTTATGTTGATTCCCGGAATATCCACGGGCAGCTTTGTGACATCACTTTGGTAGGTTGCTTTTCCCGAGATCGTGAACTGCGGCAGATAACCTTTTCCAGCATTCTCAAGATTATACTCCCGCGCTTTCTCTATCAAACCGTATTGCCGCACCAGCGGATAATTGGTCTGTGCCGAGTGTTGGCATCCCTCCAGCGTGAGTTGCGCATGTGCCAGCATTGCCGCAAGAACAAAGGAAAAAGAGAGAATAGTTCGTTTCATTTCCATATATATTTCTTGTTTATTTCTTTATAGGACACAAAGATAGAGTTTAAAAGTATATGGATACATTCTATTTGTGCGCAATGATGTTCCATTTGTTCGATCACCAGTATTAAAAGACAGAAAACCCTACTATTTTCTTATCTTTGCCACAGATAGATAAGCTAAAGGAGGAAAAGGATATGGAAAAGAGTAAACCTATGGAGCTTGGACTCGGTGACCTGCTGAGTAATCAAAACATCGTAAACAATAACGGTTTCCGCTTTATCAACCGCGATCTTGGCATTGTCATCAGCTTTGCCCAAATGGATAGCATTTTCTTTAACACAGGACAACCCTACCGCACTAAAGAAAGCCGGATCATCCGTATACTGAAAGGTGAAGGACGGATTTCCATCAATCTGATAGAATATAAGGTAAAAGAACCAATGATCATTATCAGTCCTATCAATTCACTGATAGAAATTCTGGAAATCAGCGAGGATTATGACTTTCAGGTCATCGTTCCCGATAATAACTTTCTGCCCATCGCACAAGGAAGTGCACTGACGGGTTCGTACACAAAGCATGGCATTTTCATTTCGCCCACAGAAGAAGAATTACAGCAAATCGATGCTTTCTTTTCAATGATATGGGATACCGTGCACAAAGTTCCGTTCCGCCGGGAAGTAGTGCAACACTTGACTATAGCATTACTCTATAATATAAGGTATATCCATGCAAAGAACGAAGAGTCCGCCCCATTGCAGCTCTCACGCCAGGAAGAAGTATTCCGCCGCTTCATCGGGTTGGTTAATGAACACAGTAAACGTGAACGTAACATCAGTTTCTACGCAGATAAACTGTGTCTGACTCCTCATTATCTGAGTACGGTTATTCGTGAAGTAAGCGGGCAGACGGTAATGCAGTGGATTAACCAAGCCGTTATTCTTGAAGCAAAAGTGCTGCTGAAACACAGTGACTTGTTGGTATTCCAAATCTCGGATGAACTGGGATTTCCCAATCCGTCATTCTTCAGCAAATTCTTTAAACGGATGACGGGGATGACACCGGCGGAATATCAAAAGAAACGCCACACCTGAGCGGGGCAAATGCCACACCTGAACAGGACAGACTCCACACTTCACGCTCGTCCAAGTGTGGCATCGGCACCCACGAAGTGTGGCATTGCCTGTGCTGAAACACAGCATTGGAAAACATTCAACTGAAAAATAAATTTAAAAACAATTCAACTGAAAATGAGAAACTTTCATCTTATAACAAGATGATACGCTTCTGCATAATATCCACCAATTGCGCCTTCAGCAACTTGGCATTGATAGGCTTGGGCATATATCCGTCGAATCCGCTTTCCATCACCTTCTGTTCATCCGAAGCATAGGCAAAAGCTGTAACGGCAATGATAGGAATCTTTGCGGAGAACTTACGGATTTCCCGGGTAGCCTCGTATCCGTCCATTACAGGCATATTGATATCCATCAATACAATCTGAGGGCTATGTTCTCGGAACATTTCCACAGCCTCCATGCCATCCCAGGCATGAATCAAATGATAGTCGTATTTCAGGATGGATTCAAAAAGCTTATAATTGCTTGCATTATCTTCCGCAATCAGTATGGTCAGTTTGTTCCTTTCCACTGCAACAGGTTGAATGTCCTTTGGAGCCTGTTTTTTATCCTCCTTCACTGCCGGTTTGTAGGGAAGCGTAAACCAGAAAGTCGAACCTTTCCCCTCTTCCGACTCTACACCGATTCTGCCACCCATACGGTCCATCAGCGTTTTGCAGATAGAAAGTCCCAGTCCGGTTCCCTGGGCAAAAGAGTTCAGCTTGACGAAACGCCCGAAAATGTTTTGCTGCTTATCTTTGGGGATTCCACATCCGGTATCGGTTACATAGAAATATAATTCATTCTCCCGCATCTCATAGCTAAAACGAATGCTTCCTTTTTCGGTAAACTTAATGGCATTTGTCACAAGGTTAATCATCAGTTGGGACAACCGGTTCTTTTCCGTATAGGCCATGCATGGCTCAGCAGGCTCTACAAACTCCAGTTTCACAGCATCCGTCTTTACTCTCAACAAGAAACCACGCTCCAATTCCCTCATCAGTTCATTCAGTTCGACATTTGAGTAATTCAACTCCAACGTTCCTGCCTCAATCTTCGACAAATCAAGGATATCACTGATGAGTTGCAGCAACAAAGTATTATTGTTCTCGATAATGCTGACATATTCCTGTTTTTCCTGTTCCTCTTCGGTAGATGCCAATATCCCCGAAAAACCGACAATAGCATTCAGTGGGGTACGGATTTCATGACTCATATTAGCCAGGAAAGCCGACTTCAAACGGTTAGACTCTTCGGCAAGGTCTTTTGCTGTAGTAAGTTCCTGCTCCATCTTCTTCCGGTTTGTGATGACAAGGGATGAACCCACCAGAGTCAATGGGGTTCCATCTTTATCACGAGTATCTACGGCAGCCTGTGCCTCCACCCACTCCACTTTGTGCAGGTTGTTTTTCTGTACATCGATGATGCGGTATTCTTCTTTCACTTTTTCCGCCCTTCCTTCTATCAAGTCACGGTAAGCCTGTTTCACCCGTTCACGGTCTTCCTTGAATATTTTAGCGAAATACTGGGAATCGGGCACAGACAGTTGTGCATCTTCCACCTCCCGTTCGTCAGTGCTCAATTCAATCGGCCTGTTGATGTCACATAGAATTGTTTTGCTCTTCAAATCCCACTTCCAGGGCACAATGTTAGCAATGTCGAGAGCCATTGCCAGCTTACTGTTGGTGGCGCTCAGCTTTTGCTGTGCTTTGTGTAGTTCCGTGCTGTTCAGACAGAAAATATCAATCATATTCCCGTGATGGGTCCCTTTCAGTACCACATCGTAAAAAGTATCTATGGCTTTAAAATAATAAGGGAATGTAATGGCTCTTTTCTCTGTCAGTGCCATCTTAGTGAAGTGCAGAAATTCGGGCATAGATTCAGGGAATACCTCACTGCCCTTCCTGCCTATGACTTCCTCCTTACGATAGAACTGTTTCTCAAATTCCGAGTTTACATTCCGATAGATCAATTCGACGGGATTGCCATTCTCATCCGTCACCAGTTCTTCCTGCATATAGAGCAAAGGCATATTATTCACCAGCATCTTATAGGTAGTCATTGCATCTATCTCATTCTGTTGCGCTTTCTTTAACTCGTTCAAATTGCGAATACGGTACAGGAAAAACAGTGTAAGAAGCAGAATAGAAAAGAGAGTTCCCAAAATGAAGTACCGGTAATGTTCCCAAAACGTAGGCGGTTTATTCAGGAAACGAGTATTTGCAGGACATACAGAAGAAGAAAGCCCTTCGCGTATCAGTATCTCATAATTAATGACGGGTGCTCCATCTGTGGCTATATAGGAGGGAATATTACGCGCTTGTTTGCTTTTCAACACATCCATAATGGTTTGAATCAATCTCTCATCATAACGCTCCTGATTGTAAGTATATCCACCTAACATTCCTTCTTTTCCACTTGTTAAGTTTACCATGCTAAGAGAAAAGATAGGGATAGAAGTAGTCGCTATAAGCTTATGAGAATTTGTAGCTAACACACTATTACCAGCTAATTTGTATTTATAAAACCACGAAGCAAACAAAACTCCCGTTGTTTTAGGATTCACAAAATACAAGGAGTCCAACAACTGATTAGTCGTTAGATTTTCAGCAGACCAAAATTGAAATTTGACATCCGGATAATTCGTATTTAGTTCTCGCTTGATAAGTGCAGCATTGTCCTGATTGACTTTACGCCCATCACCTATAAATATAAACTTTTCCATATCGGGAATCATCTGCTTCATTAAGCGAATATTTTCCGGGATAAACAAATCAGCATACAGATAAACCAAATTATAAGGGTCAACTAAATAAGAAAGAGGAGTTCGTTCTTTCGATGTAGAAAGCTGCCTGTGAATGTAAGCTTCATAAGAATCTAAATAGCTTTCCTGCGCACAAAGCACAATAGGAATATCTCCCCAAACCTTTCTATATTCATCCCGTAACATCAATGCTGAATTTCCCAATAATAGCAACATACGCGGAGAACGATCTTTATATTTATCAAATATATTATATTTGAACTCTTCCAAGATGGAATCATTTTCAACCAACAGCATATTCAGGTGCTCCACATAGAGAGTGATTTCAGGATCCCGCTGAACGAATTCCGTAACGTTGGAAATGAGTCGGCTACTCCAGGGAGAAGCTTCCGTATATGAGTTTATACAAAGGATATAACTTTTACCGTCTATCGCATCTTTTTGTGCAAAAGCTGAAATTACAAATAAGAGATAGAAAAACAGAAGTAGAAAATATTTTTTCATCTGTACCAGAAGAATTTTATGTTATGCGAAATATTTACTTGTTTTATTTTGCAATACAAAAGTAGCAAAAAAAGAAGAAATGCAACCATATAAAACAAAAAGAGAGCCTTTTTTTTTGAAAAAGGCTCTTCATTATCAAAATCAGAAGTATCTATAATTGCTTTCGCATTTTCTCCCTACAATACGACCGATGACCATAGATTACAATTACCACAAAACAGATGAACGGAAGAATGAATGACAGGCTTACTGCCGGTATGCCCAGAAGCGTCTGGCAGTCTATAATGCTTGCTTGAATCGGGGGCAATACCGAACCTCCGAGAATTGCCATAATCAATCCGGCAGCACCGAACTTGGCATCATCGCCCAATCCCTGTAAAGCTATGCCGTAAATCGTGGGGAACATCAGAGACATACAGGCTGATACCCCTACGAGACAATACATTCCCCAGATATTCTGGAAACCAATCACCCCGGCCGTAAATACGCAGGCTGCAATAGCCAGTACTTTCAGCAACAGTCCCGGACTGAGATACCTTAAAATAAACGTACAGATGAAACGGCTGGCACAGAAAATAATCATAGCCACAATATTATATTGCTGTGAAAGCACTTCCGCAGCTTTCTCTTCCATCCCTTCCGACATGAAATAGCGCGTACCATATTGAATGATAAATGTCCAGCACATAATCTGCGCACCTACATAGAAGAATTGTGCGATAACTCCTTCACGGTAATGGTGTATGCTAAATATGCGTTTCAATGTAGGCAGGAAGTTGATGTCATGAGACCGATCACCATTTTTCGGCATCTTCACCATGCGAATCACAATCAGCATTGCCAAAATAACAAGCCCGATAATCAGATAAGGCGCAATCAGTACCATCAGGTCCGAATCACGTACCGCAGCGAATTCAATATCCGAAAGCTGACTGCGTTCCACCGTATCCATCGGGTTCAAGCGATTCTGAATAAAATTCATCGCCACGTACATACCCAACAACGAGCCCATCGGGTTAAAAGACTGTGCGAGATTCAGGCGGCGGGTGGATGTAGCTTCATCACCCATAGAAAGAATATACGGATTACAACTTGTCTCCAGAAACGAGAGTCCGCATGTCAGGATAAAGTAGGCAATGAGGAAGGGATAGTAATTGCCTGTCAGCATGGCAGGATAAAAGAGGAATGCACCGATAGTATACAGCCCCAGCCCTAACAGTACCCCTGCTTTATATGAAAAGCGACGGATAAAAATAGCTGCGGGGAATGCCATGGCAAAATATCCGCCATAGAAAGCCACCTGCACCAGTGCCCCGTCGGTAACACTCATACGGAAGATCTTGGAAAAGGCTTTCACCATAGGATTCGTGATATCGTTGGCAAAGCCCCACAAGGCAAAGCAACTGGTGATAAGAATGAACGGAATGAGGTAGCTTACTCCGTCTTTACTGATAATGCTGTTTTTCTTAGTGTTGTTCTTCATGGTAGTTATTTCTTTGGCTGGGATTAATCATAAAGGTGGAAAATACGCTCCATCGGTCGCCATTTCTCGGCGGCAGTGGAACCGGGTTTTACAAGCTGGAAGATGGCCATATAGTCTTCCCATTCCTGCTGCCGGGGCAAGGAAGCGAGGCGCTCCATAGCTGCATCCCAGTCAAACCCTACAGGCACTTCGACTATCATAAACAGGCGGGTGTCCAAAAGATATATTTCCATTTCCAGAATGCCGGCTTCACGAATACCGGCAGGTATTTCGGGCCAGATAGTTTCCCGACTGTGCCGGCGGCGGTATTCGGCTATCAACTTCGGATCGTCACGGAGTTCCAGTGTCCGGCAGATACGCTCCACCGGCTGATGATGCTCTTTGGCGGGATAACGTTTGATTGATGTGTCCATAGTAAATCAATATTGAAACGCAAATAAACACAGATTTTAGCAGATTAAAAAGTGATACGATAATTATCTACGCAAAGCAGTGTTTATCTGCGTTCCGGCTAAGTTATTAAATAAATTCTTTGATTTCTTCACGGCTGCCGATCTCTCCTTTGGCAATGGCTTGCACCAGGATATTACCGATAGCGGTTGCCTCTACAGGTCCGGCATAAACGGGAATACCCAAAGCCTCGGCAGTCAGGCGGTTCAGCAGTGAATTACGGCATCCGCCACCGATGATATTGAGCTGTTCTATCGGAGCAGGAAGCAAGCGGTTCAGTTGATCTATTCCTTGCTTATAGCGCAAGGCAAGTGATTGGAGTACACAACGCACTACCTCACCGTAAGTTTCCGGTATAGGCAGCCCGTGCGCTTCGCAATACTCCGCAATGGCATCTTCCATATCCACAGGATTCTGGAATATCTTATCGTCTACGTCAATGACGGATGAAATATCCGCAGATTCGGCAGCAGAAAGCAAGAAATCGTACCCACATCGCTCTCCTCTTTCTTTCCATTGCGCTATAAGGCGTTGCAAGATCCAAAGCCCGGTGATATTCTGAAGGAAACGAATCTTACCGCCTACCCCGCCCTCATTGGTAAAACCGGCGCGGCAAGCTTCTTCCGTGAGAATAGGCTCATCCAGTTCAACACCCAGCAGAGACCACGTACCGGAACTGAGGAAAGCACAACGGGATTTATCCACCTGTGTCGAAGGAATCGCATAAACAGCACTCGCCGTATCGTGCGAACCGACAGCTATGACATCCACTTCATCCGTCAGACCGATTTCTTCAGCAATCTCCCGTTTCAGTTTGCCACGTACCGTACCGGGCATCACAATGTTTCCGAAAAGATGTGCAGGTACTCCCAATCGATGGATGAGTGGCTGATTCCAGGTCCGGCTATGTGCATCAAGCAGTTCGGAGGTGGATGCAATGCAATATTCATTATTTGCCACCCCAGTGAGGAAGTAACTGAAAAGATCGGGCATAAACAGAAGACGGTCTGCAACTTCCAATTGCACATCACCGCTTTTCTTCATGCTGTAAAGCTGAAAAAGTGTATTGATGGACATCACTTGTATGCCGACTTCGGAATAATGCCGAACAAGATCACCACCGAAAAACTCCTCCGGTAAACCATCCGTTCGGGGATCACGATAACACACAGGATTTCCCAGCAAATTACCGTTACGGTCTATCAATCCAAAGTCCACGCCCCAGGTATCAATACCAATGCTCCTGATATGATATCCCTTGCGCACCGCTTGCCGGAGTCCGTTCTTCATCTCATCAAACAAGGCAAGAAAATCCCAGTACACATGGTTTCCCATCCGCACCTGACGGTTTGGAAAGCGGTACACCTCTTCCAGTTTCAACGTACCCTGGCAGATGGAACCGGCCATAACGCGACCGCTTCCACCTCCAAAATCTACTGCCAGATAGGTATTCATCATTTAGTCTTCTTTCCTAAAATGTATGTTTCAAGATCATCGATTTCTTCAGGAGTAAGTACTGTATAGTCTCCTCCGGACTGGATAATGATGCGGCATGCCATTTCAAAGAACATAGCGCGTTCAAAAGCCTGGTCGAAGTCCTTACCACACACCACCTGCCCATGTTTCAGCAAGAGGACGGAATTATGATCTTTCAAAGCATCAATCACTCCCTGGGCCAATTCTTTCGATCCCGGACGATAATAAGGAACTACCGGAATCTCACTTCCCACATGGCAGGGAATCTCCGCTGTTACGTTGAAGTTCGTAGGACGATTCTTCATACATGCCACAGCCGTGGCATAGTGTGACTGAAAATGCAGAACTACATTCACATCAGGACGCTCACGAAGTACTCCCAGATGGAAACCGCTTTCCATAGAGGGCTTCACTCCATTCAAGACTTCTCCTGTGGAAAGGCGGCAGACAGCTACTTTTTCTTTAGGCAGCGAAGGTACCCATGACCCTGTTCCGGAAAGCAGAACTTCGTCATCAATGCGCCAGGAGATATTGCCGCTACTGCATATTGTCAATCCGGCATCTCCTACCCGATGCGCCTGGGCAATGAATTGTTCTATGTGTTCGTTTGTTATCATGTCTATTTCTTATTTGTTATTTATAGATAGGTCCGTACGTTGTGCAAGCTCTGTAATCAGCTCCTTCTTTATCCATACCGAATGCATTCCAGGCAGCAGGACGGAATATCTTCTTCTCATCCACATTGTGCATGCAAACAGGAATACGAAGCATGGAAGCCAGTGTAATCAAATCCTGACCGATATGTCCGTAACTGATAGCACCATGATTGGCTCCCCAGTTATTCATTACCGAGTACACATCTTCAAATGCCGGTTTATCGCACAGGCGGGGCACAAACCAAGTAGTAGGCCAAGTACGGTCCGTACGTTCATCCAGCAGTCTGTGAACTTCCGGATCGATCTCTACCGTCCATCCCTCAGCAATCTGAAGCACAGGGCCAAGGCCTTTTACCAGATTCAGGCGAGTCATAGTTACAGGCATTCCACCCTTTGACAGGAAGTTGGAAGAGAAACCACCTCCACGGAAATAATCACGGTTAGCGGGATACCAGGTGGTAGCTTCAAGACATTTCTCCATTTCAGCCTCGGAGATTTCCCAATGGGGTTTCATGACAGGTTCACCCTGTGCATTCGTTTGCTGACCTGTACCATCCAGAGTGGTAGCACCGGAGTTAATCAGATGGATAATGCCATTAGCTGCCAAACCAGTCAATTCTTTACCCGTAACACGTTTCACAGCTTCAGGACTCCAATATGTACGCACGTCAGAGAATATCTGTGCACGGTTTGTCAGCAAATGACCGAAAAGCATGGCTACACCGTTGCAGGCATCATTTTCAGTAGCCACTACGTATGCTTCACGGATGCCGTTCCAGTCAAAAGAAGTATTCAACAGAGCTTCGGAATAGTCACCATTCGGGTAAAAATCCGTCCACTGGCGTTGTCCCTGGAAACCGGCGGCAATGGCATTGTGTCCAAGTGCTTCTTCCTTGAATCCCATTTCGCGAAGTTTCGGATTACCCTGTATAAGGTCGCGCATGATAAGGGTCATCTTCACAATAAACTCCCAATCTTCGTCTTTTTGCTCACGGGTCTTGGTCTTTGCGGGGATATTGAAATCCTTGCCCTCATTTTTCTTGCAATATTTCTCTGTCCATGCCATGGCCTTGGCAAACTCTTCCTTATCATAGATACCTTCAGTCATGCGACGGATAATTTCGGTCAGGTCTACAGATTCGCAACGGATGCCCAGATATTCCTGGAAGAAATCCGGGTTCACAATAGAACCGGCAATACCCATGGATACGCTACCCATCGACAGGTAAGATTTTCCGCGCATGGTTGCTACTGCCTGTGCGGCACGTGCAAAACGAAGCAGTTTTTCTGCAACGTCGGCAGGGATGGAATTGTCATCCAGATCCTGCACATCACGTCCATAAATGCCAAAAGCAGGTAATCCTTTTTGTGCATGTCCTGCCAGTACAGCTGCCAGATATACAGCTCCCGGACGTTCTGTACCGTTAAATCCCCAAACAGCTTTCGGATAATACGGATTCATGTCCATAGTCTCGGCACCGTAGCACCAGCAAGAGGTCACTGTGATAGTAGAACCCACGCCTTCGCGTTCAAACTTCTCGGCACAAGCCGCGCTTTCGGCTACTCGACCGATGGTACTGTCTGAAATCACACACTCCACCGGACTTCCGTCACCGTTCTTCAAGTTACTGGTGATCAACTCGGCTACTGCTTTAGCCAGATTCATAGTCTTTTCTTCAAGGCTTTCACGTACGCCACCCTGGCGACCGTCGATAGTGGGACGAATCCCGATTTTCGGATACTTTTTCATGCTATCATTTATTTGGTTAATAAAACATTATCTATGCTGAACTGTGCTGAAATAGGTTTGTAAAAAAAGGCTATAAAGAGCCTCTTAAATTTACTTCCGTCGGCAGACAGACCTGTATGGGCTTGCCACTCAAGATGAAATCCGCCGTCAGGATTCCCATCTTTTGCCAATCAACACTCATCACTGTTATTCCCTTATCAATCACTTCATAAGCCGGCGTATCATTGTAGGCTATCAAGCCGAAATCAACGCCACACGTCAAACCTGCCGCACGGCTCTTCTTCACAATCTCCACTACATCCACCTGACGGATGGCAATATAGGCTTCACCGGAATGCACTTCCCTGCCGTCCAAAGTCTCTATTATCTCACATTCCAATTGATGATCTGCACAATACTTCCTGAAATAATCGCACGTCTCCTTGGGATGCTTACTTTCCCGTGCCAGAAACAGGATAAGCTTGCGATAGTTCTGCAACCTATCTGACAATTGAGCCATAGCTGCGTAAAAGGCTTCACCGAAGTCCTGGCAGATGTATGAATATTCCCGCTTATCAAACTGCCCGAAATCAAGCAGCAACAGACGGGAAGAGTCTATCTTATAGAGATAAGGGGAAATCTTTTCATTATCGAAGTTCATTACCACGTACTTATTATAACGGCCAATGGAATCGCGAAGAATAGCATTGAACAATGCTTCGTTATACTGATGAAACCACAGGTCTACCTTATAACGCGTAGAAAGGCGGCGGATGATGCTGTTATACAATGTATCTTTAAAAGGTGAATATTCATCGAGCAGCAGCAGAATATTTTTCTGACGGTTCACCACATAGTAACCTTTACCAGGAGTAGAGTCGATAATCCCCCGCTCCTTCAGATCAATAAAGGCTTTAAAAACCGTGTCGCGGGAAACTTTATAATCGTGGCTCAGCTGATTGATAGAAGGCAGGGCGGTATCCGTCTTGTAACGTCCCATGGAAATGTCCTGGCTGATCAAATCGGCCAGTTGTTTTACCTTCGTCGTTTGTTGCCCGAAAATTGTTTTCATATTGCGTATACAGGTTTAATCAAAGTAAGGATGATACAGGTAACTGTGCTGAACTGTGCTGGTGCAAAGAAAGATTATTTATTCTGAATCAGCAAGAAATAGGGATATGTTTTGCAGCATATAAAAAGCAAAAGCCCCGTTACATCTTTGCAATGCAACGGGGCGCTATATTTCTAAAGTTATCAAAACAAGTCCGAATGTGTCTCAGTATTAAGCAACAATAAAGTCAATTCTTTATCATTCTGCTCCCATATCAACAACCAGTCCGGCTTTATATGACACTCCCAATATCCGGAGAATTGTCCCGACAATATATGAGGTTTATATTCAGCCGGCAAAGAACCGTTTTCTTGTAAAAGAGTTATCACTTTATGCAAAAGTTCAAGATATAATCCTCGTTTCTGGCAACGCTTTAAATCTTTCTTGAACTGTCCGGTATATGTCAAGGTATATGCCATCAGCCTAATATTTGCTTAAATAACTCATCTGCATCTTTTGCTTTATACACACGCCCGGCCTTCACATCCTCCATAGCCTTTTCTATACCCGACTTTTTGTCAGTAATAGTCCAGCCCATCTTCTTTGCCAATTCTTTGAATAACTTTAAGTCAGCTTTCGGCAACTCAAATGAAATGGTTTCCATCGTTGTATCCATAATATACTCTCCTATATTTTTATAGTTGTAAATGCAAAGTTAAGCCATTCTCTTTGACTAACAAATGTTTTTCTCACTTTGTTATACAGAGATTATTTATACTCCGCCCACGATTTAATTGCCAAATCATCCAGTGTCATTGTACAGAAAGCATTGATGAAAGCACTTGCCAGGCGGGCATTCGTAATCAGCGGAACATTCAGGTCGATAGCGGCACGACGAATCTTATATCCGTTGCTCAACTCACCCGCAGTGAGGTTCTTCGGAATATTCACCACCATGTCGATCTCCTTTTTGTGCAGCATATCCAACGCTTGCGGCTGTTGGTTGGTCTCACTGGGCCAATACACCTGCGTATTCTCCACCCCATTCTCCGTAAGGAACTTACTGGTACCTCCCGTTGCAAAGAGCTTATACCCTTTTTGCTGAAGCAGACGGGCAGCGGAAAGCATTTCCACCTTCTGTTTCGGTGTACCGGTAGAAAGCAGGATATTTTTCTTCGGTATGCGGTAGCCTACAGAAAGCATAGCCTTCAGCACGGCACAGGACGTATCACTTCCGATACAACCAACCTCACCTGTAGATGCCATATCCACACCCAACACCGGATCCGCCTTTTGCAAACGATTGAAAGAGAACTGGCTGGCCTTGATGCCTACATAATCCAGTTCAAAGAGATTCTTATTCGGCTTCTCTACCGGAAGCCCCAACATCACCTTCGTAGCCAGTTCGATAAGATTAATCTTCAGCACCTTGCTGACGAACGGGAAACTACGAGATGCACGCAGGTTACACTCAATCACCTTGATGTCATTCTCACGAGCCAGATACTGGATATTGAACGGACCGGAGATATTCAGTTCGCGTGCAATCTCACGACTGATACGCTTAATGCGGCGTACCGTCTCCACATAAAGCTTCTGCGGCGGAAATTGAATCGTAGCATCACCCGAATGCACCCCGGCAAACTCAATATGTTCAGAGATAGCGTATGCCACAATTTCTCCATTCTGTGCCACCGCATCCATCTCCACCTCCTTGGCATGTTCGATGAACTGGCTGACAACCACCGGATGTTTCTTCGATACATTGGCCGCAAGTTGCAAGAAGCGTTCCAACTCCTCCTGATTGGAACAAACGTTCATTGCAGCACCTGAAAGCACGTATGACGGACGCACAAGCACCGGAAACCCCACTTCTTCCACAAACTCGTTGATGTCGTCCATGCTCGTAAGCTCGCGCCAACGAGGCTGGTCTACGCCGATACGGTCCAGCATGGCAGAGAATTTCTCACGGTTTTCGGCGTTGTCAATGCTTTTGGCAGAAGTACCGAGTATAGGCACTTTCTGCGCATCCAGACGCAGGGCAAGGTTATTCGGTATCTGACCACCGGTGGAAACAATCACCCCGTGCGGATTTTCCAGTTCAAGGATATCCATTACCCGTTCGAAGGTAAGTTCATCGAAATAAAGACGGTCGCACATATCATAGTCCGTAGATACAGTTTCGGGATTATAATTGATCATAACGCTGCGATACCCCTCTTTGCGGATGGTATTCAGTGCCTGTACACCGCACCAGTCAAACTCTACGGAAGACCCGATACGATACGCACCGGAACCGAGTACAACGATGGATTTACGATCGCCGAGATAATGAACATCATTAGCGATGCCACTATACGTCAGATACAGGTAATTAGTCTGTGCAGGATATTCGGCAGCAAGAGTGTCTATTTGCTTCACCACAGGGACAATGCCAACGCTCTTACGATGATTGCGCACATAGAGAATACCGTCTTCCATGTCTCCTTCATAACCGATGGCACGGGCTATCTGGAAATCGGAGAAACCTTGTACCTTAGCTTTTTTCAGCAATTCCAAAGGCAGATCGGCTATCTGTTTGTGGTTCTTGCTCCACTGTTCCAACTCTTTGCTGGTGTTCATGATGTTCATCAGCTTCTCCAGGAACCACTTATCGATCTTCGTCAGTTCGTGCACTTGATCAACGGTATATCCGGCACGGAAAGCTTTGGATATGACAAAGATACGCTTGTCCGTCGGTTCACGGAGCGCCTTGTCTATATCAGAGATAACAAGTTCCTTATTCTCTACGAAACCATGCATCCCCTGTCCTATCATACGCAAACCTTTCTGAATGGCTTCTTCAAAAGTACGGCCAATAGCCATCACCTCGCCTACTGACTTCATGCTGGAACCCAGTTCCTTGTCTACACCATGGAACTTACCCAAGTCCCAACGGGGTATTTTGCAGACCACATAGTCCAATGCAGGTTCAAAGAAAGCACTTGTGGTTTTTGTTACAGAATTCTTCAGGTCGAATAATCCGTAGCCAAGACCGAGTTTTGCAGCAACGAAAGCAAGCGGATAACCCGTAGCTTTAGAGGCCAGAGCAGAAGAACGGCTCAAGCGGGCATTTACTTCAATTACTCTATAATCTTCACTTTCAGGATCATAAGCATACTGCACATTACATTCTCCTACAATACCGATATGACGAATGATACGGATAGCAAGTTCGCGCAACTTATGATAATCGGAATTACTGAGTGTCTGTGACGGAGCGATAACAATGGACTCTCCCGTATGGATGCCCAGCGGGTCGAAGTTCTCCATGTTACAAACGGTGATACAGTTGTCAAAGCGGTCGCGCACCACCTCATACTCCACTTCTTTCCATCCACGCAAGGATTTTTCCACAAGCACCTGCGGGGAAAAGGAGAAAGCTTTCTCAACCAGCACATCCAGTTCTTCTTCATTGTCACAGAAGCCGGAACCCAGTCCGCCAAGAGCGTATGCAGCGCGGACAATCACCGGATAACCCAATTCGGCAGCAGCACGACGGGCATCAATGGCATTTTCTACGGCTTCGCTTTTAATAGTCTTTACATTGATTTCATTCAGCTTATGCACGAAAATCTCACGGTCTTCCGTATCGATAATGGCTTGTACGGGAGTACCGAGAACTTTTACACCATATTTCTCAAAAACTCCGTCTTTGTAGAGGGCAACACCGCAGTTCAGTGCCGTTTGTCCACCAAAGGCAAGCATAACGCCATCCGGACGTTCTTTTTCGATGACTTTCTCTACAAAATAAGGAGTGACAGGCAGGAAATAAATCTGGTCGGCAACGCCTTCCGAAGTCTGCACAGTAGCGATATTCGGGTTGATAAGAACGGTGTAGATACCTTCTTCTTTCAAGGCTTTGAGTGCCTGGCTGCCGGAGTAGTCGAACTCACCTGCCTCGCCGATTTTCAGTGCACCGGAACCGAGTAGCAGGACTTTCTTTATATTGTTTTCTTTCATTTATTGTACATTTATAGGTGATTACAGCAGTTTCACGAACTCATCAAACAAAAACTCCGTATCCGTCGGCCCGCTGGCAGCTTCCGGATGGAATTGTGCAGAGAACCAGGGATTCCGTTTATGTTTAATGCCCTCATTAGACCCGTCGTTCATATTGATGAACAGCGGTTCCCAATCTTCCGTCAGCGTAGTGTTGTCCACTGCATAACCATGATTCTGCGAAGTGATGAAGCAACGCTCCGTGCCCACCATACGCACCGGCTGGTTGTGACTGCGATGACCATATTTCAGCTTGTATATCTTTGCTCCTCCTGCCTTACTCAGCAACTGATTTCCCATGCAGATACCGAAGATAGGTAGTTTTTCATTCTTCATTGCCCGGCGGATATTCTGCACCGCAGCATCACAGGTATCCGGATCACCCGGGCCGTTACTGATGAAAAGTCCGTCGAACTCCAGTTCATTATAATCATAATCCCAAGGCACACGGATGACTTCCACATCACGCTTCAGCAGACAGCGAAGAATATTAGTCTTCACTCCACAATCCACCAGGACTACTTTCTTCTTACCCGCACCTTCGTTGTACCGGATTATCTCCTTGCAACTCACCTTATCCACATAATTCACTCCCGCATACACGGCATCGGGCACATTCTCCGGTTCATCATCAAAAACAATCTTCCCCATCATCACGCCATGTTCGCGGAGCACCTTTGTCAGCTCACGTGTATCGATACCTGTGATGCCCGGCACCTGTTCACGCTTCAGCCAATCAGCAAGGCTTTCCACAGCGTTCCAATGGCTAAAGTCCTCACTATAATCACTTACAATGATGGCTTCCGCATGGATACGTTCACTTTCCATAAAGGTAGCCAGTCCATTCGGTTCGATAGTGAAAGGCGGCACACCATAATTGCCCACCAACGGATAAGTGAGCGTCATCAACTGTCCGGCATACGAGGGGTCAGTCAAGCTCTCGGGATACCCCGTCATAGCTGTGTTGAAAACCACCTCTCCCGCTACCGGCTTTTCGTAGCCAAACGACTTGCCGTGGAAGCGGCTCCCGTCGTCGAGGATAAGAGTTACATTTCTCATGTTAGTTAGTGATTAGTGTTTAGTGATAAGTGATTAACGTTAATCACTTATCACTAAACACTATTTCGTTAAAATTGATATACTTGTTCTATATAGTCAATAAAGGCATTATTCAGCATCTTCACCCCGCCCGGCGTAGGATAATCACCGCTGAAATACCAGTCTCCCCGATGATTAGGACAAGCCTCATGCAGCCCCTCCAACGGTTGGTATACGATTTCCACCTTCGCCTTTGTTCCGGCAGGTGTCAGCAGTTCCACCATCTTGGCGGAGATTTCCTCGTCAGTGAAAGGTGCATAGATATCCTTCACATAGTTCACCATTTGCTCCTTCGGCAGTCCTACCTGGTCTTTCGATTTGCGGTAGGCAGCGGCAATCACATCTTTCATATCCCGGTCTTTCAGCAACTCGATGGCCGCTTTAAAAGCAATGAATTCACTCATCTTTGCCATGTCGATGCCGTAATAATCGGGATAACGTACCTGCGGGGAAGAAGAAACAATCACAATCTTCTTGGGGCCCAGACGGTCGAGAATACCGATGATACTCTGTTTCAGAGTGGTTCCGCGCACAATGGAGTCGTCGATAATGACAAGATTGTCCACACCCGGCACCAGACTGCCATAGGTGATATCATACACATGCGCAGCCAAGTCATTGCGGCTGTTTCCTTCTGCAATAAACGTGCGCAGTTTGATGTCCTTGATGGCCACCTTTTCGCTACGGATACGGCGGGAAAGTATCTGTTCCAGCTCTTCCAGATTGGGGCTATGTCCCAGGGAAGCAATCTGTTGCACTTTCTCTTCATTCAGATAATCATCCAGTCCCTGCAACATGCCGTAGAAAGCAACTTCCGCTGTATTCGGGATGAAGGAAAACACGGTATGGTCAAGGTCTTTATTAATGGCTTTCAAGATATTAGGTATCAGTTTCTCACCCAATAGTTTACGTTCTCTGTAAATATCCACATCACTGCCGCGTGAGAAATAAATACGTTCGAAAGAACAGGGTTTCACCTCGCGCACTTTATTGATCTGGGTGGTGCGCAGCTTGCCTGCCTTATTTATCAGTAAGGCCTGTCCGGGCATCAATTCCTTAATGCTGCCGGCCGGCACATTGAAAGCAGTTTGTATCACAGGGCGTTCGCTGGCAAGCACTGCCACTTCATCATCCTGATACCAGAATGCGGGGCGGATCCCCCACGGATCGCGCACGGCAAACGATTCACCGCTTCCCGTCAGTCCGCATATCACATAGCCTCCGTCCCACTCCTTGCTCGAAGTACGCAGCACGTTTGCCAGATCCATATGATCTTCTATATAGTGAGTCACGCCCATGCCTGTCAATCCTTCCGCTTCGGCAAGATTGAAGAGGCGCTCCACTTCACGGTCGAGACGGTGTCCCACTTGTTCCAGCATGATGTACGTATCGGCATACTTCCGTGGATGCTGGCCGATAGCAGTGATACGTGCAAAGATCTCATCCACGTTCGTCATGTTGAAATTGCCGCAAAGAGCAAGGTTCTTAGCCCGCCAGTTGTTACGCCTCAGGAAGGGGTGCACATAGGAAATGCCGCTCTTTCCGGTAGTGGAATAGCGCAAGTGCCCCATGTAAGCCTCGCCCGCAAAAGGGAGGTATTTCTTAGCGTAATCCGCATCATGAAGCTGCTCTTTTGTCAGATCCTTAAAGTTGCTCTGCACCGTACCGAATATTTCGGTAATGGCGCCCGAACCGAGTGCACGCTCACGGAACATATACTCCTCACCGGGATTTGCTTCCAGCTTTACACAAGCCATACCGGCGCCCTCTTGTCCGCGGTTGTGCTGTTTCTCCATCAGAAGATAGAGTTTGTTCAAACCGTACATCCATGTGCCGTACTTCTGTTCATAGTATTCCAGAGGTTTCAGCAGGCGTATCATGGCAACGCCACATTCATGCTTCAGTTCTTCCATCAGTTCATTTACAATTTACAATGTACAAAGTACAATTTATCGTTTACTATTTATTTCGTATTACCCTCTTTATTCCACTGTTACGCTCTTCGCCAAGTTTCTCGGCTGATCCACATCCATCCCTTTGCATACTGCGATATGATAGGCCAGTAACTGCAACGGTACCGTAGTAATCAACGGGTCAAGACACTCAATTGTTTCCGGTAACTCGATACAAGTATCGGCAATCTTGCTGATAACCATATCTCCTTTTGTCACCAAGGCAATCACTTTGCCCTTACGCGCCTTGATTTCCTGTATATTGCTCAATACTTTCTCATAAAGCCCGTTCTGTGTAGCAATCACTACTACCGGCATTTCGGCATCCACCAATGCGATAGGGCCATGCTTCATTTCAGCAGCCGGATAACCCTCGGCATGGATATAAGAGATTTCTTTCAGCTTCAACGCACCTTCCAAGGCTACGGGATACGAATATCCGCGTCCCAGATAGATAAAGTTATGCGCATACGTGAAGATCTTGGAAAGCTCTGCAATGCTGCCGTTCAACTTCAGCACTTCTTTCATCTTATCAGGAATGCGGTTCAGCTCTTGCACAATGGCAAGAAATTCCCCCTCATCTATCGTATTCTTCTCCTTGGCAAGCGTCAGCGCCAGCATAGTGAGCACTGTCACCTGTCCCGTAAACGCTTTGGTGGAAGCCACTCCGATTTCAGGGCCTACGTGGATATAAGAACCCGTATGCGTAGCCCTCGGAATAGACGAACCAATCGCATTACAGATGCCATAGATAAATGCCCCACGGCTCCGCGCCAGTTCTACAGCTGCCAGTGTATCCGCCGTCTCGCCACTTTGCGAAATCGCAATCACCACATCCTTACTGTCTATCACCGGATCACGGTAACGGAATTCCGAAGCATACTCCACTTCCACCGGAATGCGGCAAAGACTTTCTATCAAATGCTTTCCGATAAGAGCCGCATGCCAGGAAGTACCGCACGCCACGATGATGAAACGTTTGGCTGCCAGCAGGCGGTCTTTGTTATCAATCACTGCGGAAAGCACCACATTTGTACTTTCTACATTGATACGTCCGCGCATACAGTCGTGAATGCAATCGGGCTGTTCAAAAATCTCTTTCAGCATGAAGTGCGGATAACCACCCTTTTCCAACTGTCCCAGATTCAGCGCTACCGTCTTCACTTCGTGCGGACATTCCACATTTTTCAGGTTCACCACCTTCAGTTTCTCTCCGCGGCGGATGACGGCAATCTCTTCATCTTCCAAATATACGACTTTATCTGTATATTCCACAATCGGCGTAGCATCCGAAGCCAGGAAAAACTCATCTTCACCGATACCTACCACCAACGGACTACTCTTGCGGGCTGCTATAATTTCATCCGGATTATCCTTATCCAGCACGGCAATGGCATAAGCACCGATTACTTCACGCAACGCTAATTGCACAGCAGTCAGCAAATCTGTATTTTTGGATTTCTGGATGAATTCTATCAGTTGCACCAGTACTTCAGTGTCCGTACTGCTTTTGAATGAATAGCCTTTGGCCTGGAGTTTTTCTTTAAGGACGGCGTAGTTTTCGATGATGCCGTTGTGGATGAGAGCGAGATGTTCGGAAGAGGAATAATGAGGATGGGCGTTAGCGGAGCAAGGTTCCCCGTGCGTAGCCCAACGGGTATGGGCAATTCCGATGTTACCGGAAATATCTTTTTGAGTAACGAAAGTTTCCAGTTCCGAAACCTTACCTTTCGTTTTGTAAACGTTCAACTGTCGGTTATCACTGATTAATGCTACCCCTGCACTATCATATCCGCGATACTCTAATCGCTTCAATCCTTTGATAAGAATGGGGTAGGCTTTCTTTTGACCAATATAGCCTACTATTCCACACATACTAATTAATATTTGATTTTGCGCTGCAAAGATATAAAATCTCACGAACATAAAGTTAATATTTTGCCTATTTATTTATCAAAAGAATAGAAAAAAGATATTTTCTTGTCAAAAAGTTAAAGAAAACAAACTTATTAAAGCAAAAGGAATAACTTTATAAATCCAAAGCAAGCAATGGAATTTTAGTTTTATATTGAAAGGAGATAGCGGAAAAATCTTCTAATCCGACAAAGAGTGTCGTTTTTCAAGGTTGCCAAATTGCCAAAAAGCCAAATTGCCAAGGCCAAAGGAAAAGGCCAATAAGATAAAGAAAAACTGTTGGTGGAATTAATTCATAATGAAAAAGTAATGAATAAAAGTAATGAAACAGTACTATCTCAATTCTCCTCCTCCGTCGGAATTGCTCTCCCCCGATAACGGGGGAGCCGGAGGGGGTGGAGTACCCGAAGGGGGAGGTGGTAGGTGAGAAAAGAATTCCTTATTTATATGATTCATCGGTATTTCTTGCTTTACCTACCACCCCGCCCTCTGGGCACCCCTCCTCCGACGGAGGAGGGGAATTGAGATACTCGATTTACTTAATGTAGAAATACTCATTATTCATACCCGAAAGAAAGAAATCAATTCTGCCAACGGGTAAAGAGACTAAATCCACGTCAATCCCATATCAACACTGTATCAAGTCCGTACCATCTCCGTGTCTATAGGAATGGACTTGGTACGGAGTTGGTATGGACTTGACACGGAGTTGGTACGGACTTGGTTATATCCGGATAAGGATGAAACGAAAAAAATGTCATGCACTTCCCTTTTGGCTATTTGGCATTATGGCAATATGGCAATTTCTCGAACGAGGGAAAGGCATACTTACAATACAGAATATAAATCACGCATTTTACTTCAATTCAAAACGTAAAAGCACATATTTTATTTCAATTTAAAACATAGATCCAATAAACAGACATTTTGCAAGTCACAAAAACCCGCATTATCATACCAATACGAAATTAAATTAATACTTTTGCCAAACATTTTGATAGCAATAATAGGTATTACCGCAGAATAAAGTAAACTTAAAAAGATGAAAGAAGAACTTTTTAACAACGAAACAAAGAGAAAAGCCGGACAACAGGGAAGGGAAGAAAGCCAACATCCTGTATATCAACGACAGCCCAGGCAGTTGGGCTTGTATGATGCAGAGAACGAGCATGACGCTTGTGGTGTCGGTATGTTAGTGAACATCCACGGAGGCAAGTCACACGAACTGGTGGAGTCTGCATTGAAGGTGTTGGAGAACATGCGTCACCGGGGCGCCGAAGGTGCGGATAACAAAACCGGAGACGGTGCCGGCATTCTGCTGCAAATCCCGCATGAGTTTATTCTTTTGCAGGGAATTCCTGTTCCCGAGAAAGGGAAATACGGTACAGGTCTTCTCTTTCTGCCGAAAGATGAGAAAGACCAGGGTGCTATCTTAAGTATTATCATCGAAGAGATTGAAAAAGAAGGATTGACATTGATGCACCTGCGCAATGTGCCCACTTGTCCTGAAATCTTAGGAGAATCGGCACTTGCCAACGAACCGGATATCAAACAGATTTTCATCACCGGATTTACGGAAAGCGAGACAGCCGACCGTAAACTCTATATAATAAGAAAGCGAATAGAAAACAAAGTACGCAAATCCGATATTGCCACGCACGAAGATTTCTACGTTGTCTCCCTATCCACGAAGAACATCATCTACAAAGGTATGCTCTCTTCACTGCAACTGCGAGGCTACTTCCCCGATCTGACAAACCCCTACTTCACCAGCGGCATAGCACTGGTGCACTCCCGCTTCAGCACCAACACCTTCCCTACCTGGGGATTGGCACAGCCGTTCCGCCTCCTGGCCCACAATGGCGAAATCAACACCATCCGCGGCAACCGGGGTTGGATGGAAGCCCGCGAAAGCGTGCTCTCCTCTCCCGTCCTGGGCGACATCAAGGAGATACGCCCCATCATTCAGCCGGGGATGAGCGACAGTGCCTCACTGGACAATGTTTTGGAATTCCTCGTTATGTCAGGCCTCAGCCTGCCGCACGCCATGGCCATGCTGGTGCCTGAATCTTTCAATGAAAAGAACCCCATCAGCGAAGACCTGAAAGCATTCTATGAATACCACTCCATCCTGATGGAACCGTGGGATGGCCCCGCCGCCTTGCTGTTCAGCGACGGACGTTTTGCTGGCGGTATGCTCGACCGTAACGGATTGCGTCCTGCACGCTATCTGATTACGCACAACGACATGATGGTAGTTGCCAGCGAAGTGGGCGTGATGGATTTCGAACCGGGAGACATCAAAGAAAAGGGACGCCTGCAACCGGGTAAAATACTGCTGGTAGATACCGAGAAAGGCGAAATCTACTACGACGGAGAATTGAAAAAACAGTTGGCCGAAGCCAAGCCTTACCGCAGTTGGCTGGCAACGAACCGCATCGAACTGGATGAGCTGAAAAGCGGCCGTAAGGTAGCGCACACTGTGCCCGATTATGAGAGGATGCTGCGCACCTTCGGCTATTCCAAGGAAGATGTAGAGCGGCTCATCGTCCCGATGTGTACCACGGGTGCCGAGCCTATCAACTCAATGGGAAATGATACGCCGCTTGCCGTGCTCTCCGATAAGCCGCAACTACTGTACAACTACTTCCGCCAACAGTTTGCACAAGTCACCAATCCGCCTATCGACCCGATACGCGAGGAACTGGTAATGTCACTGACGGAATATATCGGCGCCGTGGGTATGAACATCCTGACACCCAGCGAAAGCCATTGTAAGATGGTGCGCCTCAACCATCCTATCCTGAGCAATGCACAACTGGATATTCTTTGCAACATCCGCTACAAAGGTTTCAAAACGGTGAAATTACCCTTGCTGTTTGAGGCAGCAAAGGGCCGTGCCGGATTGCAGGAAGCACTCACAGCACTTTGCAAGCAAGCGGAAGAGTCCGTCAGCGAAGGGGTGAACTACATTGTACTGAGCGACCGTGATGTAGATGCCACTCATGCGGCTATCCCTTCTCTGCTGGCAGTAAGCGCAGTACACCACCACCTGATTTCGGTAGGAAAACGCGTACAGACGGCATTGATAGTGGAAAGCGGTGAAATACGCGAGGTGATGCACGCAGCCCTGTTACTGGGATTTGGAGCCAGTGCCCTGAATCCTTACATGGCATTTGCCGTGATTGACAAGCTGGTGGCGAAGAAAGAAATCCAATTGGATTATGCCACAGCCGAAAAGAAATATATCAAATCCATCTGCAAGGGATTGTTCAAGATCATGAGTAAGATGGGTATCAGTACCATCCGCTCGTATCGGGGAGCGAAAATATTCGAAGCCGTAGGTTTGAGTGAAGAGCTCAGCAATGCTTATTTCGGCGGGTTGAGATCCACAATAGGCGGCATCCGGCTGGATGAAGTGGCACGCGATGCAATCGCATTCCACGATGCAGGTTTTGCCGCACAAATAGACGGATTACTCCCCAACAACGGTTTGTATGCTTTCCGTAAAGACGGAGAAAAACATGCCTGGAACCCTGAAACCATTTCTACCTTACAACTCGCCACACGCCTGGGCAGTTATAAGAAGTTCAAAGAATTCACCAGTCTGGTAGATGGAAAAGAAGCGCCTATCTTCTTGCGCGACTTCCTGGATTTTCGCCGTGCCCCCATTTCTATAGATAAGGTTGAACCGGTAGAAAGCATCATGCACCGCTTTGTGACGGGTGCCATGAGTTACGGGTCTATCAGCAAAGAAGCGCATGAGGCAATGGCCATTGCCATGAACCGGATTCACGGACGCAGCAACACAGGTGAGGGAGGCGAAGACAGCGCACGCTTTACGCCCCGTGAAGACGGAACCAGTCTGCGTAGCGCCATCAAGCAGGTAGCTTCGGGACGCTTCGGTGTAACAACGGAGTATCTGGTGAACGCCGATGAAATACAAATCAAAGTGGCACAAGGGGCCAAACCGGGCGAAGGTGGTCAGTTGCCGGGCTTTAAAGTAGACCAGGTGATTGCGAAGACACGTCACTCCATCCCCGGCATTTCATTGATTTCTCCCCCGCCCCATCACGACATTTACTCCATCGAAGACCTGGCACAGTTGATCTTCGACCTGAAGAATGTAAATCCTCACGCCAAGATCAGTGTGAAACTGGTGGCCGAAAGCGGCGTGGGAACCATTGCCGCCGGAGTGGCCAAAGCAAAAGCCGACCTTATCGTCATCTCCGGTGCGGAAGGTGGCACGGGCGCCTCTCCTGCTTCCAGTATCCGCTATGCCGGTATCTCTCCTGAACTGGGACTGAGTGAAACACAACAGACCCTTGTACTGAACGGTCTGCGCGGGCAAGTGATGCTGCAAGTGGACGGGCAACTGAAAACCGGTCGTGACATCGTGCTGATGGCGATGCTGGGTGCCGAAGAGTTCGGATTTGCAACCAGCGCTTTGATTGTACTGGGCTGCGTCATGATGCGTAAATGCCATCAGAACACCTGCCCTGTGGGTGTGGCGACACAGAACGAGGAACTTCGCCGGCGCTTCCACGGACGTAGCGAATACTTGGTGAACTTCTTCACTTTCCTGGCACAGGAAGTACGGGAGTATCTCGCAGAAATCGGTGTGGAACGTATGGATGATATCATCGGACGCACGGATCTAATTATCCGCAAGTCAGAAAACGAATCACCCAAACAATCCCTGATTGCTTTCGACAAAATACTGGCACGCGTCGATAATGGTGCAGCCATCCGCCACACCATCGACCAGCAACACGGCATCGACCACGTAAAAGACGTTGAAATGCTGCATGCCGCTGCCGAAGCTCTGGAAAGCCAGAAAGAAATCTCACTGGAATATACCATTGCCAATACGGATCGTGCTTGCGGAGCCATGCTTTCGGGCACCATTGCCGCGAAGTACGGTGAAGCGGGACTGCCGGAACATACGTTGAACGTAAAGTTCAAAGGTTCTGCAGGACAAAGTTTCGGTGCCTTCCTTGTACCGGGTGTCAACTTCAAGCTGGAAGGTGAAGCGAACGATTACCTCGGCAAAGGCCTTTCGGGCGGACGGATTGCCGTGCTGCCTCCGGTACGCTCTAACTTCCAAGCCGAGAAGAATACGATTGCAGGAAACACCTTGCTCTATGGTGCAACCAGCGGTGAAGTTTACATTAATGGGCGCGTAGGCGAACGTTTTGCTGTCCGCAATTCCGGTGCCATTGCCGTAGTAGAGGGTGTAGGCGATCATTGTTGCGAGTACATGACGGGCGGTCGTGTGGTAGTCCTCGGTTCAACAGGGCGCAACTTCGCAGCCGGTATGTCGGGCGGTGTAGCTTATGTATGGAATAAGGATGGAAACTTCGATTATTTCTGTAACATGGAAATGGTGGAACTAAGCCTCATCGAAGAAGCATCCTATCGTAAGGAGTTGCACGAACTCATTCGTCAGCACTACCTCTATACAGGCTCCAACCTGGCACGCACGATGCTTGATAACTGGAACCGATATGTGGATGAGTTTATCCAGATAGTCCCCATCGAGTACAAGAAGGTGCTGCAAGAGGAGCAAATGCGGAAACTGCAACAGAAGATTGCGGAGATGCAGAGAGACTACTAAAAGTACAATTGACCATTTACAATGTACAATTACCATGCGGAACAACTGTCATAATAGCATCTGGAAATAAACATTGTAAACGGACAAAGAGATTGGTAAATTGTAAATTGCTAAATTGTAAATTTCATTATGGCAGATCCAAAAGCATTTTTAAACATACCACGGCAGGAAGCGGGATACCGTCCTGTCCACGAACGTATCACCGACTTCAGTCAGGTAGAGCAAACTTTAAACAGTCACGAACGTAAACTCCAGGCATCACGTTGCATGGATTGCGGTGTACCCTTCTGTCACTGGGCATGCCCGTTGGGCAATAAGCAACCCGAATTTCAGGATGCGCTTTATAAAGGTAAATGGCGCGAAGCATACGAAGTGCTCGCCGCCACAAACGACTTTCCCGAATTTACCGGACGCATCTGTCCGGCACTTTGCGAAAAGTCATGTGTACTGAAGCTTTCGTGTGATGCACCTGTCACCATTCGTGAAAACGAGGCGGCTATTGCCGAAGCGGCTTTTCGCGAAGGCTACATCGTACCCATTCGGCCTGAGCGTAATGGAAAGCGGGTTGCCATCATCGGTGCAGGTCCTGCGGGACTCTCCGCTGCCTGCCGGCTGAATGCTAAAGGCTATGAAGTGACTCTTTTTGACAGCAAACCCATGCCCGGCGGATTACTACGCTATGGTATTCCTAATTTTAAACTCGATAAAGCAGTAATCGACCGCCGGATGCGGGTGCTTGAAGCCGAAGGTATCAAGTTCAAAATGGGCGTAACGGTAGATGTACAGAAACTCCCCGCAGGTTTTGATGCCTACTGCATCTGCACCGGGACGCCGCAGGCACGTGACCTCAATATCCCCGGACGCGAACTGAAAGGCATTTATCTTGCCCTCGAAATGCTGTCTCAGCAAAATCAGATCCTCGATGGAGCAACGTTCCCGAAAGACCAACTGGTAAATGCCAAGGGCAAACGGGTTCTCGTCATCGGTGGCGGTGATACTGGATCGGACTGCATCGGCACGAGCATCCGCCAGGGAGCCGTGAGTGTGACACAGATTGAGATTATGCCACAGCCTCCCGTAGGTCACAATGACGCTACTCCTTGGCCGCAATGGCCCATTGTGCTGAAGACGACTTCAAGTCACGAAGAAGGTTGCACGCGTCGCTGGTCGCTGGCATCCAATCAGTTTATTGGCAAGAATGGAAAAGTCTGCGGTGTAGAGGTGGAAGAAGTGGAATGGACTCCGGCTCAGGATGGAGGACGTCCTACCATGAAGCCTACCGGAAAGAAGGAAGTGATAGACACCGATATGGTGCTTCTGGCCATGGGCTTCCTGAAACCGGAACAACCGGAATTTCCGGAAAATGTGTTCGTTGCAGGTGATGCGGCACGTGGTGCCAGCCTTGTGGTGCATGCACTGGCGGACGGACGGAGAGTGGCAGAGAGAATAGACAAGTATTTGAGTGATTAGTGGTAAGTGATTAGTGATTAGCAGGCTGTGCTATGCTTACTAATTACTAATCACTCATCACTAAACCCTAATCACTGAACTAATCATTAACCCCTAATCACTAAGCATCATGTGTGGAATCGTAGGTATCTTCAATATCAAATCTCAATCCCAAGAATTGAGAAACAAAGCGCTTCGAATGGCGCAGAAAATCCGTCATCGCGGACCGGACTGGAGTGGTATTTATGTAGGCGGCAGTGCCATCCTGGCTCACGAACGTCTTTCCATCGTCGATCCGGAAAGTGGCGGACAACCTTTGTACTCTCCGGATGGCAAGCAAATCCTTGCCGTCAACGGTGAGATCTATAATCATCGGGAAATCCGTTCACGCTACGCCGGCAAGTATGCTTTCCGTACAGGATCGGACTGTGAAGTCATCCTCGCATTATATAAGGATAAAGGCATTCATTTCCTCGAAGAATTGAACGGTATCTTCGCCTTTGCCCTTTACGATGAGGAAGCAGACGATTATCTGATTGCCCGTGACCCTATCGGGGTAATCCCTCTTTATATCGGTCGTGACGACCAGGGACATATCTACGTTGGTAGCGAACTGAAAGCTCTCGAAGGTTTCTGTGATACCTACGAGCCTTTTCTGCCCGGACATTACTTCTGGGGACGCGAAGGAAAAATGCACCGTTGGTATCAGCGTCCCTGGACCGATTATGCCGCCGTCAAAGCCAGTGACACCACCGCCCGCCGAGCTACCCAGCCAGAAATCAACAGCGTAAAACTCGCCCTTGAAGCTGCCGTGCAACGCCAGTTAATGTCCGATGTTCCTTACGGTGTCCTGCTCAGTGGTGGTCTCGACTCTTCCGTCATCTCCGCCATTGCCAAGAAGTATGCCCGCAAGCGCATTGAAACTGATAACCAGAGCGAAGCCTGGTGGCCGCAACTCCACTCCTTCGCCGTCGGCCTGCGCGGTGCACCGGACTTGATTAAAGCCCGTGAAGTGGCGGAATACATCGGCACCGTTCACCATGAAATCAATTATACCATTCAGGAAGGGCTCGATGCCTTGCGTGATGTCATCTACTTTATCGAAACATACGACGTTACCACTGTTCGTGCTTCCACACCGATGTACCTGTTGGCACGTGTCATCAAGTCTATGGGTATCAAGATGGTGCTTAGTGGCGAAGGTGCCGATGAGGTTTTCGGTGGTTATCTATACTTCCACAAAGCCCCCACACCGCAGGCTTTCCACGAAGAAACGATCCGTAAGCTCTCCAAGCTGCACCTGTACGACTGTCTGCGTGCCAATAAGAGCCTTTCTGCCTGGGGTGTGGAAGGTCGTGTTCCCTTCCTCGATAAAGAGTTCCTGGATGTGGCAATGAACCTCAGCCCTGCCGTCAAGATGTGTCCGGGCAAAGAAGTGGAGAAACGCATTGTGCGCGAAGCTTTTCAAGATATGCTGCCTCAGAGTGTTGCCTGGCGGCAAAAAGAGCAATTTTCCGATGGCGTCGGTTACAATTGGATTGATACATTGAAAGCCATTACTTCGGCCGCCGTCACCGACCATCAGATGGAACATGCCGCCGAACGGTTTCCCATCAATCCGCCACAGAATAAGGAGGAATATTACTATCGTAGCATTTTCGAAGAGCACTTCCCCAGTCAGTCGGCTGCCCGAAGCGTGCCCAGTGTGCCGAGCGTGGCTTGCTCTACTGCTGAAGCACTCGCCTGGGATGCCACGTTGCAAGGGAAAAATGATCCGAGCGGACGGGCTGTGGCAGATGTGCACGAGGCAGCCGGGAACGTGGGCTGATAAAGCCTGTTATAAGCAGAGTCTACTGTGTAAACAATTTACCAAGCGAGATCCATCAATAGAATGCTGAGCATTCTTATCACAGTCTCAAATATAGACAAATCACAGGCATTTCTCTGCTTTATTAAGCTTCTTGTTATTCGTTTTTAAAGAATAACAGGAACGTTTTTAAAGAATGTGCTCAACGTTTATTAAAAACGTAAAAAGCCTCTTTTAAGCCCGAATCCGATAAATATCAACAAAAAAGGCGATAACTTCCTATTGAAATTATCGCCTTTCTTGTTTTTTGTCTGTTATTATCTTAGAAAACAAGTCGTATGAATTCTCTATTATCAACTACCCTGCAAAGATACGACATCCGAAAGGTGAAGTCAAGTATTCTGGCCGGTTTTTCCGACTTTTCTTTTTTTTATTTTTTAATTCTTCCATTTTGTTTTTGTCCGATACCATTTTTCTAATTTTGAGAATTAGAAATTAGGAACTTACGTTAACTTAACACACAACAAAGATGAAATATAAAAGGACTCTCCACTCCAATCCACACTAAGATAGTGTCAAAACGGAATAAAAGAACGCGAATTACACAAATCTGTCATTCAATAATCCACTTCTCTATATTCCTTGTTTTATTACTGAAGTTCACACCTATTTTGAATAATTTCCTCGGGTCTGCCTCGAAAGGAAGAGCATACTGTTTTTCTTCTATTTGCTGCAAGGCTTCTTCTGCAGTACCTTCCAGTTTGAATTCCATGACGTAAATGTAATCGGCAGTCTTCACTACCAGATCCACCCTCCCTTCCGAAGTGTGATACTCCGCCTGTGTGTAGAAACCCACCAGTTTGAAGACGATAAACAACACATTCTGGTAATGTAATTCCAAGTCTTTCACCAATTCATAAGGTGTGTCGGCAAAAAAGCTTTGCAGCCTCTTAAAGAAAGCGTTAGGTTGGCCGGAACGTATCTCACGAACAAATCTTTGTATCTCAAACGGTGCTTCTAACTGGTTGAAGCGGGTATAAAACGGCATCAGAAATCTGATAAAGCCCTCTTCCACTTCCCGGTTAGGGAAACCGAGACGGTATAGACCGAATTCCTTATCATACCCCTTTATCGTGAGATAACCGCTTTGGAAAATAACCGGTATGGGTTCGTTGTCGCCATAAATACAGTTCAGCACATCAGCATCCGTTTCTTCATGCGCCATGCGCTCCAAATTGTAATGATTTCGTCTCAGCAACTCCACAAGGTAAGTAGGCGTTCCGGTTTCAAACCAATAGTTGCCGAATTTCATCTTAAAGAATGTATTCAGCAAACTGAAGGGATTGTAGATGCCGTCCGTGTTTTCTGTAAAGTGATAACCGTCATAGCACGCTTTCAGTTCATTGCACACTTCCTGATACGTCATTTTCTGCGCGGCTGCCAATTCGTGCAGGTCTTCTTCAAAATTAAGATGTATCTCCTTTTCAGTGATTCCACAGATAGAAATAAACGGCTCGTCCATGGAGATGTCATTCAGATTGTTCAGGTCACTGAACACACTGACTTTGCCAAACTTGGTCACTCCCGTCAGCAAGGCAAACTTGATGCAGCCGTCCATGGTTTTCAGTACGCCGTAGAAAGGTTTCAGAGTGTTGCGGAATTCGCGTTGCAGTTCCTCGTTGCCGATAGCCTGGAGCAAGGGTTTGTCATATTCGTCGATGAGAATGGCTACACGCTCACCACTTTGCTCATAGGCCCGTCCCACAACTCCTGCAAAGCGCAAGGCAAGGGTCGTTTCGGCAGAACGCGTTCCATAAAGTGACTCCCAGTAATCAAGCGTTTCATTCAGTATTTTGTCCAGACTGTCCGGCGTATCATATTTCCCGATATTCAAGTCCAGATGGAACACGGGACGTTTCACCCAGTCTTTTTCCAAAGCTTCCACCGCCAAGCCTTCAAACAAGTCCCGTTTCGCCTCAAAATAGGCTTCGAGCGTGGAAATCAGCAAACTCTTCCCAAAACGGCGGGGGCGGGAAAGGAAATAGTAACTGCCACTCTTCACCAACTTATACATCAATGCAGTTTTATCCACATAAACGTATCCTTCTTTACGAATCTTCTCGAAGTTTTGTATCCCGATAGGATATATTCTGTTACCCATGTCCTTGCCTCCTTCTACTATAATAGTATTCATTAATGCTACAAAGATAATGTAAACCGAGAACAGTATAAAATGAACTCGTTCATTTTTTATGCCGAAGTGCAGCTTATCTTCTTCAAAGATAATGCAAATCGAAGGCAGTACTTTCATTTTCCCAATTTATTCCCTACCTTTGTACCCGCTTTTTTTAGAAAGGCAGAATTCGTTCTATTAGTTTTAGGTTAAACACTTAATAACGCTTATGCAAAAGTCTGACTGCATCATCGGTGTAGAGCACGTATCGAAATACTTCGGAGACAAAGCCGTACTGAATGATGTAAACCTCTCTGTCCGTAAGGGCGAATTTGTAACAATATTGGGCCCCTCCGGCTGCGGCAAGACTACGTTGTTGCGCCTGATAGCCGGTTTCCAGACCGCCTCGGAAGGTATCATCACCATCGCCGGAAAAGACATCACGCAAACACCGCCACACCAACGTCCGGTGAACACCGTCTTTCAGAAGTATGCCCTTTTCCCCCACCTCAACGTGTACAACAACATCGCTTTCGGACTGAAGCTCAAAAAGATGCCCGAAGCCACCATTGGCAAGAAAGTGAAACAAGCCCTCCGCATGGTAGGTATGACGGATTACGAAGACCGTGACGTCGATTCCCTCTCCGGCGGACAGCAGCAACGCGTTGCCATCGCCCGTGCCATCGTCAACGAACCCGAAGTGCTGTTACTGGACGAGCCACTTGCCGCCCTCGACCTCAAAATGCGTAAAGACATGCAGATGGAGTTGAAAGAGATGCACCAGAAGCTCGGAATCACCTTCGTCTACGTCACCCACGACCAGGAAGAAGCCCTCACCCTGAGCGACACCATCGTTGTGATGAGCGAAGGCCGCATCCAGCAGATAGGCACGCCGACAGATATCTACAACGAACCCATCAACTCTTTCGTTGCTGATTTCATCGGAGAAAGTAACATCCTGAACGGCCTCATGCTTCAAGACAAAGCCGTATCCTTTGCCGGACACGAATTTGAATGTGTCGACAAAGGTTTTGGCGAAAATACCCCCGTCGATGTAGTCATCCGTCCCGAAGACATCTATATATTCGAGCCTTCTGCCGCTGCCCAACTGACGGGTACTGTCACCTCCTGCATCTTCAAAGGCGTGCATTACGAAATGATGGTACAGACTAACGAGGGCTACGAATTCATGGTACAGGACTATCATAGCTTTGAAGCCGGACGGGAAGTCGGTCTGCTCGTAAAACCTTTCGACATTCACGTAATGAAGAAAGAACGCACCTGCAACACCTTCGAAGGCAAGCTCATAGACGCCACACACGTTGAATTCCTCGGTTACACCTTTGAGTGTGCCGAAGTGCAGGACATCGAACCGGGCAGCTCTGTCCTCGTAGAAATAGATTTCCGGAACGTCATCCTCGAAGATAACGAAGAAGACGGGCATCTGACGGGCGAAGTGAAATTCATCCTTTATAAAGGAAACCATTACCATCTCACCGTGTTTACCGATTGGGACGAGGATATCTTTGTAGACACCACTGACGTCTGGGACGACGGCGACCGTGTCGGCATCACCATCGCACCCGAAAATATACGAATTGTTGCACCGGCCCAGGCTACCGGTTCTATCCCTATTGTTGAATCTGCTAATAAGAAAGGAAGTGCTCAGTAATATATCCCGTTTCTTCATGCGTCGCCGGAACTGGACAGTTCCCTACGCATTGTTTCTCATCATCTTCGTTGTGATGCCTCTGTTGCTCATTGTGGTTTATGCCTTCACCGATGCTGAAGGCACATTCACGTTTGCCAACTTCCGCAAATTCATGATGCATCCCGAATCTATCAACACATTCGTCTACTCCATCGGAATAGCTGTCATCACGACTCTCGCATGCCTCCTGCTCGGTTATCCGGCTGCTTATATTCTCAGTCAGAAGCGCTTCAACACTTCCCAGACCATGGTTGTACTGTTCATCCTGCCCATGTGGGTGAACATCCTGATACGTACACTTGCCACGGTGGCATTGTTTGATTTCCTCAACTTGCCGCTGGGCGAAGGAGCTTTGGTATTCGGTATGGTCTACAACTTCCTGCCGTTCATGATATACCCTATCTACAATACGTTGCAGAAGATGGATGGCAGTCTGATAGAAGCAGCCCAAGACCTGGGAGCTACGCCTGTACAGGTATTCGGTAAAGTGATCCTCCCCCTTTCGATGCCCGGCATCATGAGTGGTGTGGTGATGGTTTTCATGCCCACGGTTTCCACCTTTGCCATTGCCGAGTTGCTGACGATGAACAACATCAAACTGTTCGGTACTACCGTACAAGAGAATATATATAACGGAATGTGGAACTACGGCGCTGCCCTCTCGCTCATCATGCTGTTGCTGATTGGCGTCACCGCCCTCTTCACCAACGAGGACGACAGTGCACAAAATGAAAGCGGAGGTGTGATATGATGACACGTATTCTGGCAAAAGGCTATCTTTGGTTTCTGCTTGCCCTGCTCTATTCGCCCATCCTGATCATTATGATCTTCTCTTTCACTGAGGCCAAAGTACTGGGTAACTGGACAGGATTCTCTACCAAACTATACAGTTCATTGTTTACAGGCGGCATGCACCACTCACTGATGAATGCCATCTGGAACACATTCGCGATTGCTACGATTGCCGCCACAGCCTCTACCCTGCTGGGAAGTCTGGCAGCTATCGGCATCTTTAACCTACGCTCCCGGGCGCGTCAGGTGATGAATTTCACCAATGCTATTCCGATGATGAATGCGGATATCATTACCGGTGTCTCCCTGTTCCTGCTGTTTGTCAGCTTTGGCATTTCGCAGGGATTTACTACAGTGGTATTGGCACACATCACTTTCTGTACCCCATACGTGGTACTTAGTGTGATGCCCCGTCTGAAGAAGATGAATCAGAATGTATACGAAGCAGCCCTCGACCTCGGAGCTACTCCTTTCCAGGCGCTTCGCAAAGTCATCTTCCCTGAAATTCTGCCGGGAATGATCAGCGGTTTCATCCTCGCTTTCACGCTTTCCATTGATGATTTCGCAGTAACGATCTTCACTATCGGAAATGAAGGATTGGAAACATTGTCGACATACATCTATGCGGACGCACGTAAGGGTGGATTGACTCCTGAACTGCGGCCACTGTCAACAATCATTTTTGTAACGGTGTTAGTATTGCTGATTGTGATTAACAAGAGAGCAGAAAGAAACAAGAATAGTGATTAGCGTTTAGTGATAAGTGATTAGTGCCATGCGGAATGATAGCGCAGCCTACTAATCACTTATCACTAAACGCTAATCACTAATATAACCCTATAAACAATGAAGAAATACATCCCCCTCCTTCTCTGCATTCTTCTCCTTGCCTCCTGTACCGGTGCCAGCGAGAAGCGCAGCCGTGTACTGAAAGTCTACAACTGGGCAGATTACATCGACGAAGAAGTCCTCGCCGAATTCCCTGCCTGGTACAAAGAGCAGACAGGCGAAGATATCCGCATCATCTACCAGGTATTCGATATCAACGAAATCATGCTCACCAAAATTGAGCGCGGACAGGAAGATTTCGACCTTGTATGCCCATCGGAATACATCATCGAACGAATGTTGAAGAAAGATCTCCTCCTCCCTATCAACCGCAATTTTGGGAAGACTCCGGACTATATCCCCAACATTTCCCCGTATATTCAGAAAGAGTTGGAGAAAATCAGCCAGCCCGGTCGCCACACCAATGATTACGTTGTTCCCTACATGTGGGGTACCGCCGGAATACTCTATAACAAGAAGTTCAAGACCCTTGAAGAAGTCAGCTCCTGGGGATGCCTTTGGGATGCCGTCAACCGTGGCAAGATTCTGATGAAAGACAGTTATCGCGATGCCTACGGTACTGCCATCATCTATGCCCATGCCCGGCAACTTGCCGACAGCACCATCACCGTGGAGCAACTGATGAACGACAATTCCCCTGAGGCCATTGCTCTTGCAGAGCAATACCTGAAAGCCCTGAAACCCAACATTGCCGGATGGGAAGCCGACTTCGGTAAAGAAATGATGACCAAAAACAAAGCATGGCTCAACCTTACCTGGAGTGGCGACGCCGTCTGGGCCATTGACGAAGCGGAAGCTGTAGGCGTGGACCTGGACTATGTAGTTCCCCGTGAAGGCAGCAACATCTGGTACGATGGCTGGGCCATCCCCAAGTATGCCCGCAACGTAAAAGCCGCCAGCTACTTCATCAATTATCTTTGCCAGCCGGATATTGCCCTGCGCAATATGGACGCCATCGGCTACGTCAGTGCCGTAGCAACGCCCGAAATTATGGAAGCAAAGACCGACACTACTCTTGAACAGTTCTCCGACCTCAGTTATTTCTTCGGCCCCGGTGCAGACAGCGTTCAGATCAATCCGATACAATACCCCGACCGTAAAGTCGTGGAGCGTTGCGCCATGATCCGTGATTTCGGCGACCGCACAGAGCTTGTTCTCGAAATGTGGAGCCGCGTTAAAGGCGATAACCTGAATACAGGCATCGTGCTTCTTATCTTTGCAGTCTTCGGAATACTGTTTGTGTGGATTGTCTGGAAACGGATCAGCGTTTATAAGCAGAAGAAACGTCACCACAGGCGCAGACGCCGTATACGCAGGTAATAGGAGGTAAAGGAGATAACACCTTTATCTCCTGATTCGCATTAATAACATAAATGAAACATCACTTTTCAGACATATTTTGTACCTTGCGGCAGAATTATAAATAAGGAACTATGAAACTGAAAAAACTTTTATTTGCCTCCGCTATGTCTTTTGCCGCATGCGGCATCCTGCAAGCCCAAAACACCCAAGTCATTGCACACCGTGGTTTCTGGAAGACCGACGGCTCTGCCCAGAATAGTATTGCCGCCCTGGTGAAAGCTGACTCCATCCATTGCTACGGCTCTGAGTTCGATGTCTGGCTCACTGCCGACAACAAACTTATCGTAGACCACGATGGCGTATTCAAAGGTGTCCGCATGGAAACATCCACCGAGAAAGAATGTACCTCCATCACCCTCGACAACGGTGAGAACCTCCCTACCCTTCAGCAATACCTCGATAAAGCCAAAGGATTGAAAACCCGCCTTATCCTGGAACTCAAAGCACACAAGACTCCCGAACGGGAAACGCTCGCCGTAGAGCAAATTGTGAAAATGATTAAGGAGATGGGACTGGAAGAGCGTACCGAATACATCACTTTCTCACGCCATGCGACCAAAGAGTTCATTCGCCTGGCTCCTAAAGGCACCCCCGTATATTATCTGGAAGGTGACCTCAATCCGCAGGAACTGAAAGACATGGGTTGCGCCGGTCCTGATTACCATTTCTCTGTCTTCAAAAAACATCCCGAATGGATCAAAGAATGTCACGATCTTGGCATGAAAGTAAATGCCTGGACAGTAAATGATGCCAAAGATATGGAATGGCTCATCAGCCAGGGAGTGGATTTCATCACCACTAACGAACCGGTATTATTGCAGGAGATATTGAAAAAGAAGTAATGCAGATCGGTAGTTAAATTCATTTCTTTATTTTCGGTTATGAATATAATTTTAGGCGCGGATTACGCGGATTACACGGATTAATGGCTGCGCTATCACACTATATTACAGAAAAAGAATCCGTGTAATCCGCGTAATCCGCGCCTAAATTATTATCAGCATTTAGTTCATTACTTTCCCAAGCTGTACCAATGCCCCACTTTAACTCCCCCAATGCCACACCTCAACAATTCAAACGCCACACTTCGATGGCTCCAATGAATGGCATTGCGGAAGCTAAAGTGTGGCATTTGCCTTGTAATAGTGCGGCATTATGCAAAAGATCATTTAGTCACCAAAAAGAAGAAAATAATTTCATTCTGTCATATACAATTCTTCATTTTCACCCCACATACTCCATTTTTCCACTAAAAACACGTATTTACGCCACTACCCACATAGAATGAATATGCGGAAATAATTCCATAAATAACAATTTATACAAATATCCACCCGCAAACTTTTAATTTAAAACTTGAATACCGTATATTTGCAGCGACTGAAAGAATAAATGAAAATAATAGAAATAAGATATATATTCTATGAATAATTTAGCAAAACGTCGTATCTTTGCATTGCAATAAAACAAAAAGAAAGATTAATTCATCAACAGAGTACAAAATGACAAGAGTTATAAAATTCACTAAGATGCACGGAGCAGGCAACGATTACATTTATGTAAACACCCTGAAATATCCCATCGAAAGCCCTGAAAAACTTTCGGTTGAATGGAGCGCCCCGCATACAGGAATTGGAAGCGACGGCCTGGTACTCATCGGCAGTTCGGACAAGGCAGATTTCAGTATGCGCATCTTCAATGCGGATGGTTCCGAAGCCAAAATGTGCGGCAACGCCAGTCGCTGCATCGGTAAGTATCTATATGAATACGGCCTGACTTCCCAAACAGCCGTTACCCTCGACACCCTATCGGGCATCAAAATACTGAAACTCCACGTGGAAGACGGAAAAGTGGACACCGTAACCGTGGATATGGGACGTCCCGCTGATATGAAGGAACAACCCATCGAAGCCGACGGGCAGAAATTCATCGGAACAACCGTATCAATGGGAAATCCTCACCTGGTAATCTTTGTAGAAGATGTGAAAGATATCAACCTCGAAAGCATCGGCCCGAAACTGGAAAACCATCCGTTGTTTCCCGACCGCATCAATGTAGAGTTTGCCCAGGTGCTGGAGCATGGGAAAATCAGGATGAGAGTTTGGGAAAGAGGTTCGGGCATCACCCAAGCTTGCGGAACCGGAGCCTGTGCCACCGCAGTAGCCGCCGCACTGACCGGAAAATCCGGAAGAAAAACAGACATCATCATGGATGGAGGCTCACTTAACATCGAATGGGACGAAAAGACGGATCACGTATGGATGACCGGAGGAGCAGTCCGGGTGTTCGACGGAGAAAAGATAATTAGTGATTAATGTTTAGTGATTAGTGATTAGCTCTATTCAGCATCCAGTGTAATCACTAATCACTAAACGTTAATCACTAACCTAAATAACGCTTAAAACAACAAGAAAGTATGGCATTAGTAAACGAACATTTTTTGAAACTACCGGGAAGTTACTTATTTTCAGACATAGCTAAAAAGGTGAATACTTTCAGGATAACGCACCCTAAACAAGAGGTCATCCGTCTGGGTATCGGAGACGTTACCCGGCCACTGCCACCGGCTTGCATCGAGGCGATGCACAGGGCAGTGGATGAGATGGCAAATGCCGGTACCTTCCACGGATACGGTCCCGAACAGGGATATGACTTTTTGATTGAAGCGATCATCAAACATGATTATGCTCCGAGAGGCATTCATTTTAGCCCTACGGAAGTATTCGTAAACGATGGAGCCAAAAGCGATACGGGCAACATAGGCGATATCCTCCGCCACGACAACAGTGTGGGAGTGACAGACCCCATCTACCCGGTATATATAGACAGCAACGTAATGTGTGGCCGTGCCGGAGTATTGGAAGAAGACGGCAAATGGAGCAACGTGACCTACATGCCCTGTACCGCCGAAAACAACTTTGTTCCCGAGATACCGGACAAGCGGATTGACATCGTCTACCTTTGCTACCCGAACAATCCGACAGGAACAACGCTAACCAAGTCGCAACTGAAAAAATGGGTGGACTACGCGCTTGCCAACGACACTCTGATTCTGTTCGATGCCGCTTATGAGGCGTTTATACAGGAAGAAGACGTTCCCCACTCCATTTACGAAATAAAAGGTGCCAAGAAATGTGCCATAGAGTTCCGCAGCTTCTCGAAGACAGCCGGATTCACCGGAGTCCGTTGCGGATACACCGTAGTTCCGAAAGAACTGACAGCCGCCACACTGACCGGTGAACGCATTCCGCTGAACCGTCTCTGGAACCGCCGTCAATGCACCAAATTCAACGGTACCAGCTACATCACCCAACGGGCTGCCGAAGCCATCTACACCCCGGCGGGCAAGCAGCAGATAAAGGAAAACATCGACTACTATATGAACAACGCCCGAACCATGAAAGAGGGTCTGGAATCCGCCGGACTGAAAGTGTACGGCGGCGTGAATGCCCCTTACATCTGGCTGAAAACACCGAATGGCACCGGCTCCTGGCGATTCTTTGAGCAGATGTTATACGAAGCCAATGTAGTAGGAACACCCGGTGTAGGATTCGGCCCCAGCGGAGAAGGCTACATCCGCCTGACCGCCTTCGGGAATCACGAAGATTGTGTGGAAGCCATGAGGCGAATCAGAAAATGGCTGGCATGAAGATGAAAAAGATAACAACTAAAATAAAACTATAGTTTCACCGGACTGATCATCCGCAATTTGTCTAAACTTAAAAGGTAAAATAGGTATGAAAATGAAAAGCGTAAAATTCAGAATGATAGCCATCGCGCTATTATCAGCAGCAATGCCTTTCACGGCAAAAGCACAGGATAAAGTGGAAGCCTCAGTCGGTGCAGATTTTGTAAGCAACTACATCTGGCGTGGAACAGACTGCGGTGGTGTAAGTATCCAGCCCAGCATGGAAGTCAGCTACAAAGGCTTGTCACTGGCAGCTTGGGGCTCGGTAGGCATCGACAAGGAAGATGCCAGGGAGATCGACCTCACACTGGGTTACAATACAGGCGGTTTCAGCGTATCCGTTACGGATTACTGGTTCTCCTACCACAAAGAGGACGGCGGATATACGGGAGATTATTTCAAGTACGGTGCACACAGCACGGTACACATCTTCGAAGCCACTCTGGGATATGACTTCGGTCCGTTGGCACTGAGTTGGAACACTTACTTTGCAGGAGATGATTATACGAAGGAGAACGGTGACAGGGCTTACTCCACGTATGTAGGCATCAGCGCACCTTTTAAACTCGGTGGCCTGGACTGGTCGGCAGAAGTCGGTCTTACCCCATGGGAAGGTGCGTATGCCAACAAGTTCAACGTAACCAACCTCACACTGAAAGCAGAAAAAGAAATCAAATTCACAAATTCTTTTTCGCTGCCCACCTTTGCACAACTGACGTTCAATCCACACACACAGGGTGCATACTTCGTATTCGGAGTTAGTTTCTAAAGAAGGATAAACGGGTATAGGTATTTACAGATGCGCCGAATGGCAAATCGTAAATAGTAAATTGTCTAATCGTAAATGTATTAAGGTATGAAAAAGATTGAAGCAATTATCCGCAAGACAAAATTCGAGGATGTAAAGGACGCATTGCTCGAAGCGGACATCGAATGGTTCTCCTACTACGACGTCCGGGGGATAGGGAAATCCCGTCAGGCACGCATCTACCGCGGTGTAATGTACGACACCAGTTCCATTGAACGTATCCTGATCTCTATCGTGGTACGCGACAAGAATGCCGAAAAGACCGTGCAGGCCATCATCAGGTCCGCACAGACCGGAGAAATCGGCGACGGGCGTATCTTCATCATCCCCATAGAAGACGCTATCCGCATCCGCACCGCCGAACGTGGCGACATCGCCCTCTACAATGCCGAACAGGAAAGATAAAAGGGCAGCATCAAACCACAACTGTTAAGAGCCCCCTCCAGAGAGCTGCAAGAGCTGCTTAACGAAACAAAGAATACAAGTACAACTAAAAGCAAAAAGATTTTATGGATAAATATAGTAAACGCAGCATTGCCAGGCTGTGGATAGCCCTTGCTGTCCTTATGGCACTCTGCACAACAACAGAAACTTTTGCACAAACTTCCGCAACAACGGATAGTATATCAGCTACAACAACCGCTGTTATAGCTACATTAGAAGAGACTACTGTAGAATCATCAGCCCCCTCCACCGTCGGAGAACTGGTAAACGGACTCAACACAGTATGGATGTTACTCGCCGCTATGCTGGTATTTTTCATGCAACCGGGCTTTGCACTGGTAGAAGCCGGTTTCACCCGGGTTAAGAACACCGCCAACATCCTGATGAAGAATTTCGTGGATTTCATGTTCGGCAGCCTGCTCTACTGGTTCATCGGTTTCGGACTGATGTTCGGCGTAGGTGGTTTCGTGGGAATGCCCCACTTCTTCGACCTCTCGTTCTATGACGGAGGAGGATTACCAACAGAGGGTTTCCTTGTTTTCCAAACTGTATTCTGTGCCACAGCAGCCACTATTGTATCGGGAGCCATGGCCGAACGTACCAAATTCTCCATGTATTTGGTTTACACCATCTTCATCAGCGTACTGATCTATCCGATTTCCGGTCACTGGACCTGGGGCGGCGGCTGGTTGATGAACGGCGAAGAAGGTTCGTTCATGATGAATCTGTTCGGCACCACATTTCACGACTTCGCAGGTTCCACCATTGTTCACTCCGTCGGTGGCTGGATTGCGCTGGTAGGTGCAGCCATCCTTGGTCCACGCATCGGTAAATACGGTAAAGATGGCAAGTCCAGAGCTATTCCGGGACACAACCTCACCATGGCGGCGCTGGGTGTATTCATTTTATGGTTCGGCTGGTTCGGATTTAACCCCGGTTCACAGTTGGCAGCCGCCTCCACGGACGACGCAATGGCTATCTCACACGTCTTCCTCACCACGAATCTTGCAGCTTGTGCCGGAGGTTTCTTCGCACTGGTGGTCAGTTGGTTAAAATTCAGCAAACCATCTTTATCCCTGACTCTGAATGGCATACTGGCAGGTCTGGTAGGTATCACGGCAGGCTGCGATATGGTTTCTCCGCTGGGTGCCGTCATCATCGGTACCATCTGCGGCATCCTAATGATATTCTCGGTAGAGTTCATCGATAAAGTGCTGAAGATTGACGATCCCGTTGGTGCAAGTTCCGTACACGGTGTCTGCGGTTTCACAGGTACCATTCTCACAGGTTTCTTGTCCACCAGTGAAGGACTCTTTTATGGTGCAGGCTGGGGATTCCTCGGAGCACAAGTATTCGGCGCCCTCGTAGTAGGTGCATGGGCAGCCGGCATGGGTTTCATCATCTTCAAGGGACTCGATAAGATACACGGTCTCCGCGTTTCCAAACGCGTTGAAGAAGAAGGGCTCGACATCTACGAGCATGGTGAATCAGCGTATAATGGATAACGATCAACGGTTAGTGATTAGTGATAAGCAAAATGCCGCATACAGCGCAGCCACTAATCACTAATCACCAAACCCTAATCACTAATTTACGAACCAACAATAATAAAGTATTATGTCTAAATTGAGATTCAGAGTAGTAGAAACGGCGTTTAAAAAGAAACCCGTTGCAGTGGCAGCTCCTGCGGAACGTCCGTCGGAATATTATGCCAAGTATGTATTCAACAAGGAAAAGATGTTCAGGTATCTGCCGAGCAAGGTATATGCTAAACTGATTGACGTGATCGACAATGGCGCTCCGCTGGATCGCAGCATTGCTGATGAAGTGGCAGCCGGTATGAAGAAATGGGCACTCGAAATGGGTGTTACCCACTATACCCACTGGTTCCACCCGTTGACTGAAGGTACAGCCGAGAAGCATGACGCTTTCATTGAGCATGATGGCAAAGGCGGTGTGATGGAAGAATTCACAGGCAAATTGCTCGTTCAGCAGGAACCGGATGCATCCAGCTTCCCTAACGGTGGCATCCGCAATACGTTCGAGGCACGCGGTTACAGCGCATGGGATCCCTCTTCTCCGGCTTTCATCGTCGATGATACGCTCTGCATCCCGACCATTTTCATTGCCTACACCGGAGAATCTCTGGACTATAAGGCACCGTTGCTGAAAGCTCTGCGTGCCGTAGACAAAGCTGCCGTAGACGTATGCCGCTATTTCAATCCGGAAGTGAAGAAGGTGGTTGCCTACCTGGGTTGGGAACAGGAATACTTCCTGATCGATGAAGGTCTGTACGCCGCCCGTCCCGACTTGCTGATGACAGGCCGCACCTTGATGGGACACGACAGTGCCAAAAACCAACAGTTGGAAGACCACTATTTCGGTGCCATTCCCACCCGCGTGGCGGCCTTCATGAAAGAATTGGAAATCGAAGCTTTGAAGCTCGGCATTCCCGTCAAGACCCGTCACAACGAAGTAGCTCCCAACCAGTTCGAGCTGGCTCCCATCTTCGAAGAGTGCAACCTGGCTGTAGACCATAACATGCTCGTCATGGCATTGATGCGTAAAGTAGCCCGTAACCACGGCTTCCGCGTACTGCTACATGAAAAACCCTTCAAAGGTGTCAACGGTAGCGGTAAGCACAACAACTGGTCATTGGGTACGGATACAGGTATCGGACTGATGGGACCGGGCAAATTACCTGAAGAAAACCTGCGCTTCATCACTTTCATTGTAAATACCCTGATGGCCGTTTACAAACACAACGGGTTATTGAAAGCATCCATTTCCAGTGCCACAAATGCACACCGTCTGGGTGCCAACGAAGCACCTCCCGCAATCATTTCCAGCTTCCTGGGCAAACAGTTGTCGCAGGTATTGGAACACATTGAAGAGAGTACCAAGGATGATCTCGTAAGCCTTAGCGGCAAGCAAGGCATGAAACTGGATATTCCGCAGATTCCGGAACTGTTGATTGACAATACCGACCGTAACCGCACCAGCCCGTTCGCCTTCACCGGAAACCGTTTTGAGTTCCGCGCCGTAGGTTCGGAAGCAAACTGTGCCTGCGCCATGATTGCCCTGAACGCTGCCGTAGCCGAACAACTGGTAGAATTCAAAAAAGATGTGGACAAACTCATCGAGAAGGGTGAACCGAAGATTTCGGCTATCCTGGATGTGATCCGCAAATACATCAAGATTTGCAAACCCATCCATTTCGACGGCAATGGCTACAGTGACGAGTGGAAAGAAGAAGCCAAGAAACGCGGTCTGGATTGCGAAACCAGTGTGCCTCTCATCTTCGACAGCTATCTGAAACCGGAAAGCATCCGCATGTTCGAAGATACCGGTGTCCTGACTCAGAAAGAACTGGAAGCCCGCAACGAAGTGAAATGGGAAACCTACACTAAGAAAATCCAGATTGAAGCTCGTGTATTAGGTGACTTGGCCATGAACCATATCATCCCGGTAGCCACGCAGTATCAAACGGATCTCATTGATAACGTTTACAAGATGAAAGACCTGTTCCCCGGCGACAAAGCTGCAAAACTGTCTGCCAAGAACCTGGAACTCATCGAAGAAATTGCCGACCGCACCGCCTTCATCAAAGAGCATGTAGATACCATGATCGAAGCCCGCAAGGTGGCCAACAAGATCGAAAGTGAACGTGAGAAAGCCATTGCCTACCACGACACCATCGTACCGGCAATGGAGGAGATCCGTTATCATATCGACAAACTGGAACTGATTGTTGACAACCAGATGTGGACGCTGCCCAAATACAGGGAACTCTTGTTTATAAGATAAGTGAAGAGAAGTGATTAACGGTTAGTGATTAGTGATAAGCAAAATGCCGCATACAGCGCATCCACTAATCACTCATCACTAAACACTAATCACTATTTGAAATTATCTATTTCTTTTGTTGGTTGTTTTAAGTTTGCAGGGGGAGAGGTGCCGGGAGGTAGTTCTCTCTCTTTTTTTATTACCTTTGTCGGAGTTTATAAAAACTATTCATAAATTTAAAACCCGATAATGATGAAAACCATGCACATTCGCTATGCAGCACTCCTACTCTTTGTTTTGCTGTCAGCATCGACCTCTTCTTTCGCACAGACCGTTCTGGAGCAAAAAATCAACGCGATTTCCGCCATTAAAGAAGTCCGTCCATTGGAAACTTCTGAGTTTTCAGAGAAGTATGTGACCTACTTTACCCAACCGCTGGATCACCGCCATCCGGAGAAAGGCAGCTTCCGCCAACGCGTTATCGTTGCTCATGTCGGCTTCGACCGCCCCACAGTGATCGTTACCGAAGGCTATGGCGCCGCTTACGCCCTCCGTTCCCAATATCGTGAAGAGCTTTCAAAACTTCTCAATGCCAACATGATATTCGTGGAATATCGCTACTTCCTTGAGTCTACCCCTGAGCCCAAAGACTGGCAATACCTGACAGCCGAGAACTCTGCGGACGACTTACATGCCATCACCACCGCATTCAAAAACATCTATCCGGGCAAATGGATCGCCACCGGCATCAGCAAAGGAGGACAGACTACCCTTCTTTACCGCACTTTCTATCCGGATGATGTAGATATTTCCGTTCCTTACGTAGCTCCGCTTTGTTATGGAGTAGAAGATGGACGCCATGAGCCTTTCCTTCACAAAGTTTCGACACCGGAAAACCGCAAGAAAATTGAAGGTTTCCAATTGGAAGCTTTGAAACGGAAAGCAACCTTACTTCCCCGTTTTGAGAAGTATTGCACTGAAAAGAATTATTCATTCCGTGCACCCATTGAAGAAATTTACGATTATTCGGTATTGGAATATTCTTTTGCTTTGTGGCAGTGGGGTACTTCTATCAACTCAATCCCTGCTACCACCGCTTCAGATAACGATATTTTCTCTCATCTGCTTGCTATCAGTGAACCGGGATATTTCACCGCCGATAGCCCCAATGCTTCTTTCTTCGTACAAGCTGCCCGTGAGTTGGGATACTATGGTTATGATGTCCAACCGTTCAAGCAGTATCTCTCCATCCGGTCCGGTGAAGGCTATCTGCATCGTTTAATGCTTCCCGAAGAATTAAAAGACATGCCCTTCGACAAAACCTTAAGCAAGAAAATAACAAAGTTTCTAAAGAAACAAGATCCGAAGATGATCTTCATTTATGGTCAGAACGACCCATGGACGGCCGCAGGCGTCACCTGGCTGAAAAACAAAAAGAATATTCATGTATTTATCCAACCGAATGGCAGCCATCTGGCACGTATCAATACATTGCCCGAAAAAGAAAAGAAAGAGGTGATGGAACTGATAAAACAATGGCTAAAATAAATGATAATTTAACGGTGGGAATAACTGAGATTAAGACAGGCTGAAAGCCTGATATTACATAGCGTAGGGCGTTGCCCTACGTGATTATGTATATCTCTATTTAAGCCCTGAAAGGGCGCAATTAAGCATCAACCTTTATATCGCCCTTTCAGGGCTCAGAAAAAGGGATGCACATTACGTAGGGCGATGCCCTACGCTATATAATGCAAGCCTTTCAGGCTTAAAATTCAGCCCGATAAATTATCATTTCACCGCGTAGCCTAACACTGCGTAGCCCCTTGTTCCCTTGTCAACTTGTTCCCTTGTCAACTAAATTTTTATTTATCTTCTATAATTTCCGCATCCTCAATATTGTCTACAGCCTTTGAAGAAGCTCCCGGCATACCCGGTGCCTTCGGCCGTTTGCGAGTGAATGTAAACCAATTTATCAATTCGGAAACTGCATATACTATGCTGGTGATACCGATAATGATAAATGCCGTGGAACGCACTCCCGTCGGATTGAACAAGGCAATCAGCCCTGCAATCAGAATGAGCACCGGAATGATATAAAATCCCACACGAACCGGCATCCAGCGACGGGCCGCAGAAAGCGATGCAATCTGTTGCACACCACCCAACACAAGGATAAATCCCAGCACAAACGTCAGCAAATCTGCAAAGAAACCGGGCATAATGACCAGCCACAAACCAAATAGCAGACTACCGATTCCTTCAATAGGAAGACGGCGTCTTTCCTCCGCACTCATGGCAAAATATCCGATGATACTTAGAAGTGCCGGTATCAGAAATATAACACCGATCGTTATAACAAAATAATCTCCGGCTTCATTGGGAAACATCACCAATACCAAACCGATTATCAGCGCACATATCGTACGCAAAAATGAGTTACTTATTCCTTTCATGAGCTTATGATTTTTTGCGAAGATACATTTTTATCCGCACAACTCCACAAGAAAGTCAAGAAAAATTAGTTTACGTTCAGCCAGGCGTTCATATCTTCAGCTACCAAAAGCCAATACAATAACAAAAGTATAGCAATAGATACGCCAATGGCGACTAAATGTTTTCGTTTCATAGTTCATCCTTTCTTTTTTATATGAATAATAGTTGTTCAAAACACGATTATAAAACAAGTTCGCATACAAAAGGTTTAATGATTCCCTCAAATTCCTTGGATGCTAACATCCTACCTACCATTACCATTCTTAGCATGATGGACAGGGATCATTCCTATAGTTTCAAGCTGATGAAACAAAAATGAGCTGTTTAGAGAAAAAAAGCAAGATTTTCTTTGGCAATTAAAACAAAGTGCTTACATTTGCCCCCAGCTAAAACAAAAAGACAATGAAAACAATGCTCGTAAATACATATTGGTGGTGGCGCCCGTTACAACTCCGACAGTCGTAAGGGAGCAGTGCTCGTATGTATATATGTGAACATAATATAGATTAAGAAAGAGCCCTGTCGCAACCTGCGACAGGGCTCTTTTCTTTTATCCGGTTTTGAAACCCAGACAAATTTCAATCGTAAATAGTAAATAATTAAATAGTAAATAAAATGATGAGTTTTTTAGTAAATCAAGATGGTTATTACGGAGAATTCGGTGGAGCATACGTTCCCGAAATACTCCACAAGTGTGTGGAAGAGTTGCAGAACACCTATCTCAAAGTACTGCAAAGCGAAGATTTCAAGCAAGAGTTCGACCAACTGCTGCGTGACTACGTAGGACGTCCTTCCCCACTCTACTATGCCCGCCGGCTTTCCGAAAAGTATGGCTGCAAGCTCTACCTCAAACGTGAAGACCTGAACCATACAGGAGCTCACAAAATTAACAACACCATCGGGCAGATTCTTCTGGCACGCCGCATGGGCAAGCATCGCATCATCGCCGAAACCGGTGCCGGACAACACGGCGTAGCTACTGCCACCGTATGTGCCCTGATGAATATGGAATGCATCGTCTACATGGGAAAAACGGATGTAGAACGCCAGCATGTCAATGTAGAAAAAATGAAGATGCTGGGTGCAACCGTCATCCCCGTCACTTCCGGAAATATGACGCTGAAAGATGCTACCAACGAGGCAATCCGCGACTGGTGCTGTCATCCTGCCGATACCTACTACATCATCGGTTCCACAGTCGGTCCTCATCCTTATCCCGATATGGTGGCCCGTCTGCAATCCGTCATCAGCGAGGAAATCAAAAAGCAACTCATTGAGAAAGAAGGCCGTGACTGCCCCGACTATCTTATCGCTTGTGTAGGTGGTGGTAGCAATGCCGCCGGAACCATTTACCATTATATCGACGATAGCCGCGTGCAGATCGTCCTCGCCGAAGCGGGTGGTAAAGGAATAGATACGGGTATGACTGCCGCTACCATCGCCCTCGGACAGATGGGAATCATCCACGGTGCACGCACTTACGTCATCCAGAACGAAGACGGCCAGATCGAAGAGCCCTACTCTATCTCTGCCGGACTGGATTACCCGGGTATCGGCCCCATGCATGCCAATCTGGCCGCACAAAAGCGTGCCATCGTACTTGCTGTTAATGATGATGAAGCCATCCGCGCCGCCTACGAACTGACGAAACTGGAAGGTATCATCCCCGCCCTGGAAAGTGCCCATGCCCTCGGTGCCCTCGAAAAGCTGAACTTCAAACCCGATGATGTGGTTGTACTGACTGTTTCGGGACGTGGAGACAAGGATATAGAAACTTATTTAACGTTTAGTGTTGAGTGATTAGTGATTAACACTAAGATCATCGGTGCCACTAATCACTAATCATTAAAAACTAATCACTAAAAAAAATGAATACATATAATTATCAAACACATAGTCGTACTATTCTTGGGGACTTGCACACTCCTGTAAGTACCTATCTTAAAGTCCGCGACGTCTTTCCCCAAAGTGCACTCATGGAAAGCTCCGACTATCATGGCAGTGAAAACAACCGTTCATTCATCGGACTCTGTCCATTGGCAAGCGTCAGCATCGATCATGGAACAGCCGTCTTCCGCCTGCCCGACGGCACTCGCGAAGAACGCCCCATCACACCTGAATATCCTGTAGAAAAAGCTTTAGAGGATTTCCTCGGCCGCTTCCATGTGGAAGGCGAATATGCCAATTACTGCGGTCTTTATGGCTACACTTCTTTCAATGCCGTACGCTATTTTGAGAATATTCCCGTGAAAGACAGCCGCGAAGCCACCAACGACGCACCGGATATGCTCTACATCCTGTATCAATACCTCATTGTCTTCAACGACTTTAAGAACGAAATGGTACTTCTTGAAATGCTTGCCCCTGGTGAAGAAAGTGAACTGGACACCGTGCAGAAAGCCATCAATAACCGCAACTACACCGCCTACGATTTCCGTGCCGTCGGCGAAACCACTTCCCCGCTGACCGACGAACAGCATAAAGCAAATATCCGCCAGGGAATTGCTCATTGCCTGCGTGGGGATGTTTTCCAGATTGTTCTCTCCCGCCGTTTCGAACAACGTTTCGTAGGCGATGACTTCAAACTTTATCGCGCCTTGCGCAGCATCAACCCCTCTCCTTATCTGTTCTATTTTGATTTCGGAGGTTTCCGCATCTTCGGTTCATCACCCGAGACGCACTGCCGCATCGAAGGCCGCCACGCCTACATCGACCCCATCGCCGGCACTACCAAGCGCACCGGAGATCCCGAACAGGATGCGCTGAACGCCCAATACCTGCATGATGATCCCAAAGAGAATGCAGAGCATGTCATGCTGGTCGATCTCGCCCGTAACGATCTTTCCCGCAACTGCCACGATGTAAAAGTGGATTTCTACAAGGAAATGCAATATTACAGTCATGTTATCCACCTGGTAAGCCGCGTCAGCGGTACGCTGAACGAAGATGCCCGCCCCATCAAAGCATTCATCGACACCTTCCCGGCAGGCACTCTGAGCGGTGCACCCAAGGTACGCGCCATGCAACTCATCAGCGAACTGGAACCGCACAATCGCGGCGCTTACGGCGGTTGCATCGGCTTCATCGGACTGAATGGTTCACTGAACCAGGCCATTACCATCCGTACTTTCGTCAGTCGCAACGGTGTACTTTGGTTTCAGGCAGGCGGCGGCATTGTAGCCAAGAGCAATGAAGAATACGAGTTGCAAGAGGTGAACAACAAACTGGGAGCACTGAAAAAGGCAATCGTAATGGCGGAGAAAATGTAAATTCATGTACAATGTACAATTTACAAAGTACAATTTGCCATGCGGCGTACATAGCGCAGCCAAATTGTACTTTGTAAATTGTACTTTGAAAATTGTAAATTGTAAATTGTAAATTGTAAATGAAATTATGAAAACAGTAATCATAGACAACTACGACTCTTTCACCTACAACCTTGCCCATCTGGTAAAAGAACTCGGCGCAGAAGTAGATGTGCTACGCAATGATAAATTTGAGCTTGAGGAATTGGAGAAATATGATAAGATCATCCTTTCACCCGGTCCCGGCATTCCCGAGGAGGCAGGCTTACTATTAGAGGTCATCCGCACTTACGCAGGACGAAAACCCATACTTGGCGTCTGCCTGGGTGAACAGGCCATCGGACAAGCATTCGGCGGGAAGCTCACCAATCTGAGCGAAGTCTTTCATGGCATACAAACGAATATAGTGATTAGGGATGAGGGATTAGTGATTAGCGATGAGCTACTAATCACTAATCACTCATCACTAATCACTGATTACATTTTCTCCGGTCTTCCTACTGAAATTCCAGTCGGTCGCTATCACTCCTGGGTAGTGGATACGGACGGATTTCCCGAAGAATTGGTTATCACCGCCATCAGTTCCGAAGGTCAAATCATGGCACTGAAACATCGGGAATACGATGTTCACGGCATCCAATTTCACCCGGAATCAGTACTGACTCCCGATGGAAAACAGATTGTAGGCAACTGGCTGAAAGGCGTCTGAAATGCCACATCTCATGAGGCCAAATGCCACACTTCATAGGTAGGAATGCCACACCTCACGACCGTTAACATGTGGCATTTCAAACGCTAAAGTGAGGCATTCCGAACATAACAGAATTTTCAATCGTAAATTGTAAATTGTAAATTGTAAATTAAAAAAATGAAAGATATATTAACCCGCCTCTTCAACCACGAAGAGCTTACTTCGGAAGAAACCAAGCAAATTCTCCTGAACATCACCCGGGAAGCTTATCCCGAAGCACAGATTTCCGCATTACTCACTGTATTTCAGATGCGTAGTATCACAGTAGATGAACTAATCGGCTTTCGCGAAGCCCTCATGGAGACTCGCATCCCTATCGACTTCGCGCCTTATCAGCCTATCGATATCGTAGGTACGGGAGGTGATGGAAAGAACACGTTCAACATTTCTACTTGTGCCTGTTTTGTGGTGGCCGGGGCCGGTTACAAAGTTGCCAAACATGGCAATTATGGCGCCACTTCCGTCAGTGGAGCAAGCAATGTCATGGAGCAACACGGCATCCGCTTCACCAATGATTCCGACAAGTTGAAACGCAGCATGGACGAATGTAACATCGCCTACCTGCACGCCCAGCTTTTCAATCCGGCAATGAAGTTTGTCGGCCCTGTGCGCAAGGCATTGGGAGTACGTACACTGTTCAACCTTCTTGGCCCGCTTGTCAATCCCTGCAAGCCTACTTACCAGTTGCTCGGTGTGGCCGATCTTGCACAGATGCGACTCTACACAAATGTTTTTTACAAACTCGGTATCGATTTTGCAGTAGTCAACAGTCTCGATAGCTACGACGAAATCTCCCTCACGGACGAATTCAAAGTTATGACGCGCAATTACGAACGGATTTACCGTCCGCAAGCGCTGGGTTTCAATGCCGCACAACCCGAAGAGCTCTTCGGCGGAGCTTGTAAAGAGGATGCCGCCCGCATCTTTGATAATATCCTTAATAACCGTGCCACACGTGCGCAAACGCAATGTGTCATTGTCAACGCTGCCTTCGCCATCCAGGTGATGGAACCTGAAAAAGAAATCGAAGAATGCATTGCCATCGCCCGCCAATCGTTGGAGAGTGGACGGGCGCTGGAGACGTTGAAGAAGTTTATAGAAATCAATAAATGAGCTACAAGCTAGTAGCTTGTAGCTGATAACCCGTAACTAAAAAAAATATGAAAGATATTTTATCCGAAATCATCGCCCACAAGCGGATTGAGATAGAGCAGCAAAAGCAAGCAGTCTCCCTCAGTCAATTGCAAGAGCAAGCTGCTGCCATGATGCAGGAAACTGTCGGAACCGGAGCTTCCGGCACAACGCCCGTCCGCAGCATGAAGCGTGCACTCGCAAACTCTTCATCCGGCATCATTGCCGAGTTCAAACGCCGTTCCCCTTCCAAGGGCTGGATCAAGGAAAACGCACAGGCCGGTCTCATTCCACCTGCTTATGAAACAGCCGGAGCTTCCGCCCTCTCCATCCTCACGGATGAAAAGTTCTTCGGCGGAACTCTGCGTGACATCCGTACAGCACGCCCTTTGGTCAACATCCCGATCCTGCGTAAGGACTTCATCATCGACAAGTATCAGCTTCTGCAAGCCCGCATTGTAGGTGCCGATGCAGTGCTGCTCATTGCCGCCTGCCTCACACCTGACGAGTGCCACACACTCACCATGCAGGCACACGAACTTGGGCTTGAAGTTCTGCTCGAAGTACACAGTACCTCCGAACTCTCCTATATATATAAGGAGACGGATATGGTCGGCGTCAACAACCGTAATTTGGGCAGCTTCGTCACCAATATAGAAAACTCTTTCCGCATTGCAGAAGAGTTAAAAAATACTGTTGCTGAAATTGATTTTCAGACGCCTCCGCTGCTCGTTTCCGAAAGTGGTATTTCGCACCCTGAAACTATCCGTGAGCTACGCTCGGCAGGCTTCCGTGGTTTCCTTATGGGAGAGACTTTCATGCGTACAGACGATCCCGGGAGCACATTGGAAGAACTCATTCACGGCATATAAATTTGGGAATTCACACATAATTTCATATATTCGTGATTTTTAAGCAAAGTATTTTCAATCGTAAACTGTAAATCGTCTAATCGTACATATTACCATGAATACAATGATCAAAGTATGCGGAATGACCGATGCAGACAATATCCGCGATGTAGAAGTATTAGGTGTAGATATGATCGGTTTCATCTTCTATCCCAAATCCCCCAGATACCTGTATCAGATACCCAGGTACCTGCCTACGCTTGCCAAACGTGTCGGTGTTTTTGTCAACGAAACCAAAGAAAACATCCTTATGTATGTCGACCGTTTCGGTCTGAACTACGTCCAGCTGCACGGTGACGAATCACCCGAATATTGCCGCACCCTTCATTCACATGGCATCCGGATCATCAAAGCGTTTTCCATCGCTTTGTCCAAGGATCTTCTTGCCGTTGCCAATTATGAAGGTTTCTGCGACTACTTCTTATTCGACACCCGCAGTGCCCACTATGGTGGCTCCGGACAGCAATTCGACTGGAGTATTCTGCAACGTTACACTGGCAGTACCCCTTTCCTGCTTAGCGGCGGCATCAATTCTTACAGTGTCAAAGCCCTGAAAGAATTCCACCATCCCCGCCTTGCCGGTATTGATATCAACAGCCGCTTCGAAACATCTCCGGGCATCAAGGATGTGGAACGGATCGAACGTTTTCTCAAAGAATTAAGAACGAATTAAATTTAGAATAACATCATGAATCGTATAAATCAACTTTTTCAGGACAGCCCTAAAAACCTGCTGTCCATCTACTTCTGTGCCGGTTGTCCAACCCTGGAAGGTACTGCCGACGTCATCCGTACCCTTGAACGCAATGGGGTCCATTCAATTGAAATCGGTATTCCCTTCAGTGACCCGATGGCTGACGGCATCGTTATCCAGGAAGCTGCCACCCGTGCTCTCCGCAACGGTATGTCACTGCGTATTTTGTTTGAACAGCTCCGCGATATCCGTAGCGATGTCCGTATTCCTCTCATCCTGATGGGGTATCTCAACCCTATCATGAAATTCGGGTTCGAGGCTTTCTGTCAGAAATGCGTAGAATGTGGCATCGACGGCGTTATTATTCCCGATCTTCCCTTCAAAGACTACGAAGAAACGTATAAACCTATTGCCGACCGTTACGACATCCGTGTCATCATGCTCATCACCCCCGAAACCAGTGAAGCCCGTGTCCGTGAAATCGACGAACATACCGACGGCTTCATCTATATGGTATCCAGCGCTGCTACTACCGGTGCCCAGAAAGATTTCGATAGCCAGAAGCAAGCTTATTTCAAAAAGATACAGGATATGCACCTGCGCAATCCCCGCATGGTTGGCTTCGGCATCAGTAACAAACAGACATTTGACGCCGCTTGTGCCAACTCTTCCGGTGCTATCATCGGCAGCCGATTCGTCACCCTGCTGAATGAAGCTGAAGGAGATGCGGAAAAGGCGATCACACAGTTAAAAGAAGGGTTGAAGAAGTGATTAGGGAGGAGTGATTAGTGATAAGCGGATGGTGCAATAACAACAAAATGACACTTATCACTAATCATTTACCGCTAATCACTGTTTTTTTCTTATCTTTGCACTAGTAAAACCGAAATGTGATGAAAACTGTTACCGAATATATTTCATTATTGCGTGATTATATGCAAAAAAATGCCGGTAAATATGGTATTTCCCGGATGGGCATATTCGGTTCTGTTGCTCGGAACGAACAAACAGAAACAAGCGACGTCGATATATATATTGAAGGGCAACTACATGGCTTCTTTGCTTTATCCGGCATAAAAAAAGAATTGGAAGAATTGTTAGGCTGTCCGGTTGATATTGTGCGTCTACGTGATAAGATGGATGCACTCCTACGTGAAAAGATATTAAAGGAGGGTATTTATGTTTGATAAATTAATAGCTTTTCATACCCTGGAATTAATTCGTGATTCTCTTGAACTAATAGAGAAAAGATGTTCTGATATTTACTCTGTAGATGATTTCCTGTTAAGTGATAGTGGAATGATGAAGCTTGACAGTGTCTGCATTTGTAAAGAAGATATTCCACAATTATATAAGGTGATTATTAAAATAATAAATGACTTGAAGTAACCCGGTTATGTTTATGAAGACTGACTACCCATCTGTGTTACTGATATATACTGGCGGAACCATCGGTATGATAGAAAACCCGGAGACAGGTGCGCTTGAAAATTTCAACTTCGATCATCTTCTCAAACATGTTCCCGAACTGAAGCGTTTCAATTATCGCATCTCTTCCTACCAGTTCGATCCGCCCATTGACTCTTCTGACATGGAACCATCGCTTTGGGCAAAAATCGTAAAGATTATCAACTACAATTATGATTACTTCGACGGCTTTGTCATTCTTCATGGAACAGATACCATGTCTTACACAGCCTCTGCCCTCAGTTTCATGCTTGAGAATCTGGCTAAACCCGTCATTCTCACAGGCTCTCAGCTTCCTATCGGCACTCTGCGTACAGACGGAAAGGAAAATCTGATAACCGCTATTGAGATAGCTGCCGCAAAAAATCCCGATGGTACTCCCATAGTACCCGAAGTGTGTATCTTTTTTGAAAATGAATTGATGCGCGGCAATCGCACCACAAAGATTAATGCCGAAAACTTTAACGCATTCCGTTCATTCAACTATCCTTCACTGGCTCATGCAGGCATCCACATCAAGTACGATGCACATATCATCCGCCGTCCTGATCCGACGCGTCCTATGAAGCCTCATTACCTGTTCGATACCAACGTTGTCATGCTTACCCTCTTCCCCGGCATTCAGGAAAGCATCATTAATTCCGTTCTCCACGTCCCCGGTCTGAAAGCAGTCGTACTCAAAACCTTCGGTTCCGGTAATGCCCCTCAGAAGGAATGGTTCATCCAGCAACTTAAAGATGCTACCGAGCGCGGTATCATTATTGTAAATATTACCCAATGCCAACGTGGCATAGTTGAAATGGGACGTTACGAAACCGGTCTGAAACTTCTCCAGGCAGGCGTTATCAGTGGCTACGACAGCACCCCCGAATGCGCAGTCACCAAACTTATGTTCCTTCTCGGCCATGGTCTCAGCCAGGCAGAAATCCGTTACCGCATGAACTCCGACCTTGCGGGAGAAATCACCAAAGCATAAGCCATAGCCAGACGACCTTAAAGGCTAAAAAAATCAACTTTCCCCCTTCTTTCCAAAATTCCGATAACTATAAAACTATTAAAGTTAAAAGGAAAAATGAGCAATTAGCTGCTACATAGGCTGAAATGCTCCACTAAACACATTTTAAGTAAAACACAACCAAAGTTGTTAAAAGACATAATTTGCAACTAAAACTTGAATATTTTATTTATCTTTGAACCACAAAAGCTAACCAATATAACATTTAAATAAGAGAAGTATGAAAATTTCCAAACGCTATTACGCAATTATTGCCCTCGTAGCCCCCTTATTATTAGCGGCTTGCGCGGACAATGATGTGTATAACCCCGACAAGGTACGCCCTGTACCTCCCGTTGAGAATCCTTTGGGAGAGGACTTTGTGGCTCCAACTGGTTTCGACTGGTCAATGATTACTACTGTCAAGTTGAACATCGAAGTCAAAGATGAGTTCAACGGAATGTACAACTATTTGGCAGAAGTTTTCACTACTAATCCGTTAACCGATGCAACTGCAACTCCTATTGCTGCAGACTATGCAAAGGCTGGAAAAAATTATGTTGTAGAAGTTAGCATTCCTAAATCCATAGAACGAGTTTATGTTCGTCAAACTGATCCGAAACAACGCAAGGAAGTTTATGAATTCGTTGTTCCGGGAAATGGAGAGACATTAAATTGTAAACTGTATTATTCAGGAGGTACCACTACGAGAGCTGGTACTGGTAGCACTTCGGCCGCTAATGCTGCTATCGCTGCAGGTTTTAAAGAGCTGGAAGACAACAATTACACAGTAGAAACCCCTGATATTCCGGCTGTTCCAGATGTATCGGATAGCCCAACAAGCCCTAATGGAAATCAATATAGCAATGGTGCTAAAATTCTTGTAGCGGCTGGTGAAGAAAGCAATAAGGTATACCAGGTACCGAGCGGTAAAGGTACGATTTTTGTAAAAGGCACATGGAAAGTAACTAATATCTATTCTAACTTTGACATTTACGTATTAGATGGAGGTAAAATAGAGATAGCAACTGCAGGTGACAAAACATTTACCAGCATTTCTAAATTTGTTGTAGAAAAAGGTGGTACAGTTAAATGCACCAGTAATTTCGCAACTAATGGTGGTGAGTGGTTTATTGGAGGAAATTTTATCGCAGACGGGAACGTAACATTCGGAGCATCAACTTCATCAGTGACTATCGCCTCCGGTGTAACTATGTCCATCAACAACGGTACGCTCAAACCATGTAGTAAGGTCTATAAGAACTTTGGTACGATTACGGCTGCCACTATTACTGCAAATATGGGTTCATATCCGGAGATTTACAATGCCGGTACAATCGAGGTTGCCGGAGTCATGGACCTTGTTAAAATGAACTTCATTAATAAAGGTGAACTTACAGTTGGACAATGGTTCAAGGTAGATGGCAGCAAAGTTCTGAATAAAGGTCAGATTTCATCTCAAAATCTGGAATTTACTATTAGTAGCTTTAGTAATCATGGAGCAATTTTAGTAGATGAACAAACAGGTGTTATAAAGACTAATAACACATCAAGTGGTAGTTTCATAGTCAACCATGACAAAGGAATTATTAAAGGATATCACCTGAGTGGAGGAGTTTCTGTCTATAATGATAGTTATGGCGAATTCACAATTTTCGAAAATTCTTCAGTTGATATACTATACAATAGCTGCGCACTGATAGTGAAAGAAAAATTCAATTGGGGAAATGTGACGCTCGATAATGGTTCCATCACCGGAGAAAGACCTGAAAATCTGAATACATCCGAAAGCAATGCTGACCAGTGGAAACCGGTTCCAGTAGTTATGAGTAATGATAGCCCGATACAATACATTCTGAAGAACGGTTCAGTAATCAAAGCTACTTTGCTACATATCAATAGGACTCCCAGCAATTTCAGGGGAGAAGGAAGTAATCCTTCTTTGTTGCAGGTTGGAGGAGTGCGTATATCTCAAGGAGGCGACACTAATTTAAAGGACTTAGTTATAGAAATGCCTGAAAACGCATTTACCTATGATCCTCCTTATAATGGCATAAATAATGCCAAATGGCTTACAAGCGGATGTTCAACTACCGGATGGGGAGGATCAAAGAATACATTCTCTACTTGTGGTGGCTATTACTATTCTGGTAACGAAGGTGATCCCGACCCGGAAGATCCCGAAAAACCGGATGTAGAGGATAAAACCATTTATACTTACGCTTTCGAAGACCAATGGCCTGCTTATGGTGACTTCGACATGAATGACATTGTTGTCACTATCAATAAGATGACCATTACCGATAGCAAGAAGTTAACCATTCAAGGAAACATACGTGCTGTTGGTTCCAGCCGTAAGACTGGTGTAGGAATCCAGTTCCTGAATGTAAGTAGCAGTGGAGCAACTTTAAGTGGAAAGGTACAAAGCGGAACTCCGGTTTTTGAAAGTGGACAAAGCAATCCAGTTGTAATCCTCAGTACTAATGCACATAAGTATTGTAATCCTTCTATTGCGGATGATGACTTTACGTTCTATTGCACGGATCTAACTGCCGGAAATACATACAATTCCGGAGATGGAGCTGCGTTCGAAATAGCAATGACATTATCTACAGACGAAGAAGCAAAGAAAGCTATGAATGTCAAGAACCTGGATGTATTCATTATCAGTAAAGAAGCCCAAGGGAATGTAGGACGTACGGAGATACATATGGCTAACTATGCTCCTACCAATTTAGCTACCACAGCTTTATTTGGAATGGGTAATGACGCTTCTGCACACAATAGTATGCTTAATGTCGGCCAAAAAGGCTACTATATTAGTACTGAGGGTTTGGCATGGGGTATTTGTATTCCTGGTACAGAAGTGTGGAAATGGCCAAAAGAATATAAGATAATCACAGCTGTTTATCCCGGATTCAAAAACTGGGTAATCAATGGTGGACAAGCGGAAGATTTAGGTTGGATCTCTAACCACACCAGCGATATCTTTGTAAAACCTTGATAAGTGAACATCAAAACAATTTTTATCTTAAAGCCGGAAGTGTACTTCCGGCTTTTTTTATCACAATCACCAGAAAAACAACATTCCTTTCACAAAAAAGGCTAAAAAGCCATAAAAGTTAAATATTCTATTTATATTTGTTGCGTAAAAAAGCCAACCGATATTACACGATTAAAAATTATAGTTATGAGAATAAGAAAACACGATTGCTTAATTAACCCTTGCAGCCCCCCTATTTTTAGCAGCTTGCGCGGACAAAGATGTGTACAACCCGGACAAGGTTCGCCCTATAGCCCCTGTTGAGAATCCCTTAGGAAAAGATTTTGTAGCCCCCGACGGCTTTGACTGGTCAATGATTACCACTGTCAAATTGAACATTGAAGTCAAAGATGAATTCAACGGACAGTACAATTATCTGATAGAAGTATTTACTTCCAATCCATTGTCAGACAAAACAGCAACGCCACTTGCTGCTGGATATGCCAAAAGTGGAAACAGTTATATAACAGAGATCAGTATACCTAAAAACTGCAAACAAGTCTTTGTACGCCAAACTGACCCTAACCAACGGAAAGAAATCTATCAATACACTATACCAGAAAATGGAGGTATACTAAATTGTAAGTTATATTATGCTACAACGACTACACGTACCGAAACATCCGAGAGTACTTCTGCCTATGAAGCAGCAAAACAAGCCGGAATAATAGAGCCTGAAGTACCTGACTATAAAGATAATATTGACGTACCATCAAAATCTGATCAACCAACAAATGATTGGGGGTCCGGCATGACATTCGATAATGGAGCCAAATACATCATCACAGAAAATTACACAGAAGTATCTCCATTTACTAAAGATATTCAAGTAAATGGTAGAATGAGTATCTATGTGAAAGGTACATGGAAAATCAGTACCACTTACTATGCTTTTGATATATATGTATTAGATGGTGGAAAAATCATCAGTGACAATGGACTTACATTCGATAACAAACCCAATCTGACAATAGCCCCCAAAGGACTTTTAAATATAAAAGGAACATTTAGCTTCCAGTGTAGCAAGATTGTAAATTTTGGTACTATTAAAGCTGCATCACTCATTAATCCGGGAAGTGCAGGAGAGTTCTACAACAACGGAGTTATTGAGACCACCAATCAGATAGCCCTCAATAAGACAACCTTTTTTAATTGTAATAAACTCGAAACGCCCCAATTAAACCTAGTTGACGCAGCCTTTGTGAACAAAGCAGATCTAAATGTAAAAGGGAATATCTCCATGAACGGAGGAACTCTGTTTAATAGTGCCAATATTTCTTTCAACAATGAGCCAAGTGGCCAAATCTGGACAAACAATGGCACAGGAACAAGAATTATTAATCATGATAAAGCTCAAATCAAAGGCTATGCCGTAAATACCGGACTTGCTTTATACAATGACGGCACTATTGAAGTTTTCAATTTCAACAGTGGAGGTTCTGGAGATCTTATATACAATGCTTGCATGATGATTATTAAAAATAATTTTTCTTTCAGAGATGTAACATTGAATCATGGTTCCATAACTGCAGGACTAGAGAATGAAGCATGGATGCCGACTCCTACTATATCTAATGAAAATGATGCTAAATTTAATTTACTAAATGGCTCTATCATTAAAGCTAGGACGTTAACTATAAAGAGCGGAAACAACCGCTTTATCGGAGGAAACACAGGTACAAAGACTAATAAGTCTATGATAAAGGCCCAACTTATCAAATATAATTGGACAACCCATCTGGAAGGGAATTTAGTCGTAGAAGGCACTCCAGACTACTCTCAAGCAAACAATAATGCAGACTGTCTTAAATCAGATCAAGGCATCATCCAAACAGGTTTTGATGAATCTAAATACGAAATTGAAACCTGCGGTGGCATCATCAACGAAGGTAATTCCGGTGATCCCGATCCCGTAGATCCTCCCAAACCGGATACAGGCGACAACACCATCTATACTTATGCTTTTGAGGATCAATGGCCCGCTTACGGTGACTTTGACATGAACGACATCGTTATTACTATTGACAAGATGAATATAACTGATGGCAAGAAGTTAACCATTCAAGGAAATGTACGTGCCGTAGGTTCCAGCCGTAAGACTGGTGTAGGAATTCAATTCTTGAATGTAAGCAGTAGTGGAGTAACCTTAAGTGGAAAAGTACAAAATGGATCTCCTGCCTTTGAAAGCGGACAAGATCACCCGGTTGTAATTCTCTGTACTAATGCACATAAGTATTGCAATCCTTCTATTGCAGATGATAACTTTACGTTCTATTGCACGGATCCAACTGCTGGAAGTACATACAATGGAAATGGAGCTGCGTTTGAAATCGCGATGACATTCTCTACAACTGAAGAAGCTATGGAAGCCATAAAGATCAAAAATATAGATGTATTCATTATAAGTAAAGAAAGCCAGGAAAATACAGGGCGTACAGAAATACACTTGCCCAATTATGCTCCTACCCAATTAGCCACTACTACTTTATTTGGAATGAGTAACGATGCTTCTGCACGCAATAACATGCTTAATGTTAACCAGAAAGGGTACTATATCAGTACTGAAGGTTTAGCATGGGGCATTTGTATACCGAGTACAGACGTATGGAAATACCCCAAAGAACGGAAAATGATTACAGATGTCTACCCTGATTTCAAAGGTTGGGTCACAAGCGGTGGAGCTAACAATACAGATTGGATATCCAATCATAATAATGACATTTTTATAAAACCCTAATCACCGATATGAAGCAAATTTCATAAAAAAGTCAGAAAATATCTGACTTTTTTATGTATCGCTTTACAGAACTGATCAATTACACTCTTTTCCTCCTTATCAAGAGCCTAAAAAGCGGAAAAACATTATTTGATGATTCTAAAGAGAAAGTTGTTTCATCTGACCGAGAAATATCTATTAAAAAGAGTTAATTATATGATTTTTCTCTCCCTATACAAATACAATTAGCGCAAATAAACGTATTTTTGCTTATTATCAAACGAAACAAATGTATTGACGAAAAAAGAATAAGATAAAACTGCCTTCATCGCTTGTAAAGCCCATAAAGAAAGCAGTTTTTTTTATGAACAAAAAACTTATAATATATAAAGCAGGTAACAGAATAATATAAATAGCAATAATGAAACAGATATTATTAGTAGATGATAAAGCCTCTATAGGCAAAGTGCTCTCTATGTACTTGGGAAAAGAGTATGATTTTGTATACTGCGAAGATCCCTTGAAGGCAATTGAGTGGCTACATGAAGGTAATGAACCCGATTTGATCATATCAGACATACGCATGCCAAAAATGAACGGTTCAGAGTTTCTTAAATACCTCAAGGACAATGAACTCTTCAAACATATCCCCGTTATGATGCTTTCGAGTGAAGAAAGTACTACCGAGCGTATCCGTTTGCTTGAAGAAGGTGCAGTAGACTACATCCTAAAGCCTTTCAATCCCATGGAATTGAAAGTACGCCTCAAAAAGTTCATCTGAATCAACAACAAATACGCATAAAAGGACATGTTATACTACATCTATATAGGGAATAATCGGATTAGTATCGATCATCTGAGCAAAGTCACAGGGGGTATGTTCGTTGCTGTCTCTTCTCCCCAGAAAGCGGCTAAAGTAATCGATGGCATCCGAGACAGGTATAACATATCCATTCTTTATGAACAAACTGAAACTCGCGAGGCAGACTGTATTGAGATAACCTATTTGCGTAAGCGATATCCTCGGGTTTACATCACTCTCATAACTGAAGAACTGAAATCCGAGAATCGGAAAGCTTATCTGCAAGCCGGAGTAAACAATACCCTCCCTCCACATGCCGAAGAAGATAATATTCAACACATGAATACATATCTCAGGGCACGTAAAGAGAGCAAGTTGAAAGAATTTAGCGAAACGCATCGCAAGGTACTGAACACTTTCCATCTTCCTCTATGGAAACGTACATTTGATGTACTTTTTGCAAGTGCAGCCGTTATCATTCTTTCTCCTGTATTGATAGGAACTGCCATTGCCATTCGTATAGAGAGCAAAGGGAAAGTTATTTACAAATCTCAGCGAGTAGGCTCTAACTATCAGATTTTCAACTTTTTAAAATTCCGTTCCATGTACACTAATGCGGATAAGCGATTGAAGGAATTAAATGCCCTCAATCAATATCAAATAGAAGAAGTTGAAAGTTCTGACGAAGGTCCTGAAATTCGTTTCGATGATCTTTCCGGTACGCCGGATGAAGAAGAAAGCTTATTGATTTCGGATGATTTTGTGATTTCCGAAGAGGATTTCGCGAAAAAGAAAGAAAAGGCTCTGAACAATACATTCATTAAATTAGAGAACGATCCACGTGTAACGCGTGTAGGACGTATCATTCGCAAATACAGCATTGATGAGTTGCCACAATTATTCAACATACTGAAAGGCGATATGAGTATTGTAGGAAATCGGCCACTCCCCCTCTATGAAGCAGAGTTGTTGACTAGTGATGCATATATAGACCGTTTTATGGCACCAGCGGGATTAACAGGATTGTGGCAAGTAGAGAAACGAGGTGAAGCAGGCAAAATGTCTGCTGAAGAAAGAAAACAATTGGATATAAAATATGCAAGAGATTTTTCATTTTGGCTGGATATGAAAATTCTGATCAAAACATTAACAGCATTTATCCAAAAAGAGAATGTTTAAACAGAGAGATAAATAAATAGCAGTTTGACACAATAGTGAATCAAAAAGAAATGATAAGAAAGTGTATCGCATATATTTATAGCATAGCCATTTGGGGGTTATTAGCTTTTCCTGCAACTATTGTTGCACAAGAACCGACTATGTCGCGTGAAGAACGCATCAAAGCTTTGGAACGTTTAAAAATGGAAGATGCACAATGGGAAAAAGCAACCTCCACTTATACAAAGAATGATGTGCCCATAGAAATCGAAAAGATGGAATTACCCCCCTTATCTATTTTTTTGGATGCTGTTACAGAGAATGCCACAGTAAAGCGGGCACAGTCACAGATAGATCAGGTGAAAAATGAATATCGCCTGCAGAAGCGTGAATGGTGGAATTATTTCCGGTTAAGTGGTATGTATTCATATGGACGATATAATGTCATTGGTAATACCAGTGATGAATTTACTCCCATGTATCAAACCACAATGTCAAGTGCACAACACAACTTCAATGTGGGTGCTAATGTCGGTGTTAGTCTTGGTGACTTATTTAATCGTCCATTAAAGCTAAAGAAATACAAATATAGCATCGAACAACTGGAGTATACACAAGATGAAGTAATGGAAGACCGAAAACTTAAAGTATTGGAAGCTTATAATGCAGTAACAGAGCAATTAGCTACCATTAAAGCTAAAGCTGAAACAGCTGCACTCTACAATGCACAGATGAAAATATCAGAAAATAATTTCATTCAAGGAAAGATAGATATTATTTCGCTTTCTCTGGAACGTGCACGACGTACTGGAGCCGTTACCAATTATGAACAAAGTAGGGTCGCATTGCACAACTCTATTGTACTATTGGAGATGTTGACCAATGTAAAAATCATAAAAGACAAATAATGCCTTATGGATATAATTCTATTCATATCACAATTTCTATACCGCATCCGCTATTGGCTGTTGTGGGGAACCCTTTTTGTTACAGGTTTAGTCATTTATTTCACTCAGTTTTTACCATATAGCTATACAGTGAAAAGTAGTTTATATGCAGGAATCACTAATTCGACTTCCATTGATGGAAGTGCCATAAACTATACAGCTATTAATAGTACATTTGACAATCTTATTAATATTGCAAAATCTCGTGGTACATTGGAGAAAGTGTCTCTCCGCTTATTAGCCAATTCTTTTACTTATGGTGAAGAATGGAAAGATAACCAGTATATCCAAGCGAAACATTACCGTCAGTTATTGCAAATAACCCCTAAAGAAGTGTTAGCATTAATAGATCGGAAAGATGTTGAAAAAACGCTTGCTAATCTCACCGCATATAGAAAAGAGAATAGTAATAACTTTATATATTCTATATTCAATCGTCCTGTACCATTTTATAGTGCCCTAGCATTAGATGAAATCACCATAAAACGTGCAGGGAACAGTGATATCCTTGAAATTTTATATACTTCCGCAGATCCCGGAATTACTCAAAAGACAGTAAGTATTTTAATAGACGAATTAATAAAATCTTATGAGATACTTCGTTTTAAATCAACCAATGATGTTATTGCTTATTTTGAGAAACAAGTTCGTTTAGCCAAAGAAGCTCTGAATAGAGAAGAGGACGATTTAATGAATTATAATGTTCAAGAACGTGTCATCAATTATCCGGAAGAAACTAAGGCTTTGGCAAATACACGTTATGATACAGAAGACCGTCTTGAAGATGTAGAACGGCTTTATGAGAGTGCGTTTGCCCTACGTAATATGCTGGAAGAAAAAATGGATATTCGGGCACAGATCATTCGTAGTAATACAAATCTTCTGCAAGAGTTGAATAAAGTCAGCACGCTCAATCAGAGCATTATGGAACATGAAATATTTACCTCAGAAGAGAATCAGGAAGCAAATGATAAACTGAGAAGAGATAGAGATGCATTAAAAAAAGCAGAAGATCAAATCAACCATATTTCTGATAACTTAAACGAATTTAGTTTTTCTAAAGAGGGAGTCGGCATTCAAGATATGGTTACTGAATGGTTAGCAGCCTGTATTGGTGAAGCTAAAGCAAAAGCTGAGTTAGATGTGTTAAAAAGACGTCAGCAAGATATATTTGATCAGTACAGCCACATGTCTCCTATTGGTACACAAATTGGTCGTAAAGAACGTGCCATCGGCATAGCAGAAGATAACTATCGTACCCAGCTCAAAGGATTAGCTGATGCCAATCTTCGTTTAAAGAATATTGAAATGAGTACAAGTAACTTGCAAACAGTGGCTTCTCCTGATTTTCCTCTGACAGACAATGGACGTAAACGCATACTCTACGTATTAATAGCCTTTGTTGGCAGTATTGTATTTATTGTTACTTACTTCTTGCTCATCGAAATATTAGACCGCACCTTACGTGATCCTCTCCGCAGTAAACGTCTCAGTGGTTTACCCGTCATTGCAGCATTCAACGGTATAAACAATTTGAAATATCGTGGTTTCTTAAAAGTATGCAATCGAATTGCCGCTGCCTATTGCTGTCGCAAGCTGGATAAGTACATGACTCCGGGACAACCGGCAGTTATCAATATGCTTAGTATCAATCCCCGCGAAGGGAAGTCATTCTTAGCAAAATATTTCATCGAGCATTGGCAATCCGAGGGAGTTCGTGTACGCTTGGTACAATATGGCGTAGACTTCGAAGTAGATGATAAGAAATATATCCAAGCTGAACAACTATCTGATTTTTGGAAGCTAAATGAAGCGGAGCAAATTCCTGATATTATTTTGGTAGAATATCCGGCAATACAAGATAGTTCAGTACCTTTATCCGCACTTCAGAAAGCAAATGCAACCTTACTCATAGCCAACGCTCAACGTTTGTGGCGAAATAGTGACGATGCAACACTCGCTCCGATAAAAGAATATCTGGAAAATAGTCCTTTCTTCCTTTATCTGAATAATGCAGACCGCGATGTAGTTGAATCATTTACAGGTGAGTTGCCACCTAAAATGCCCGTACATTCATTCTTTAGCAGATTGGCACAATTAGGACTGACTTCACAAAAGGCGGCTGTAAAATAGTGTAATAATAAAAACTAATGGTATATAGTAACCCACATAAAAGTTATGACCTGCCGCCTAAGGGCCTTACTTTCCTACTGTTAACAGTAGGATTAGTTACTATTGTGACATCTATTATTGCTCAGAAACTAATAATAGCTGCCACAGTTATATGTTTACCTTTAGCAGCGATCATACTTATCTATGGTAGTCAGTCACCTCGTTTAGGTTATATACTATATGCAACTTATTCATATTTCCTCACAGCAATTATGCGCTATAGTCGCCAGGAAGGACTGAGTGTAGTTCTGGATATTTTGTTAGTATACATGACTATCACTATTCTTTTTGCCTCCATCCGAAAAACGTCCAATATAAAAATCTCAAATGCAATTAATGTACTTACTGTCAGCTATATTGTTTGGATGATATTTATTTTAGTTCAACTTGGTAATCCCGGCATTCGTGACGAAGGCGTTACACTTGCCATCCGTAGCTGGATATTAGGAACGTTTGTACTTTACATAATTTCCTCTTTATTAGCGGATAATCCCAAAGCCCTCAAAGTAGGACTAATAACCATTGGAGCATTTACTCTAATTGCTTTCCTTAAACTCTTATATCAAAAATACCGTTGGTTTGATGTAGCTGAAACAGAATGGCTCATGAAATACAGTTGGTACACCCATATATTAAGTACCGGAGTTCGCTATTTTTCAATTTTCAGTGACGCTGGTAACTTTGGTACACACATGGGCCTTATCACTATTGTTTATTCTATTGTTGGCATCCATACTCGCAATAGGTGGTTGTCACTATTTTACATTAGTGTTGCCGTAATGGGAGCAATAGGAGTATTGATGTCCGGTACTCGTGGAGCTATAGTTGTTCCCTTTGGAGGGCTTATTTTATATTGCTTTATATGTAAAAATATGAAGGTCATGATAATTTCCATCCTAACCGGAGCAATCATGTTTTCTTTTTTCGCTTACACTGATATAGGAGACCAGAACTCAATCATACGCCGTATGAGAACTGCCTTTCGCCCATCGGACGATGCTTCATACAACGTTCGTACTGAGAATAGAAAGCTTATTGCAGATTACCTTGAACACCATCCATGGGGTACAGGTTTAGAAAATGGTGTTCCCAGAACAGTAAGGACTCCCGAAGGGGAACTTATCAGAGAAGATTTCATTCCACCTGACTCTTATTATGTGAAATTATGGATGCAGACAGGTATCTTCGGTCTGATACTTTACATAACCATTTATACCATAGTCTTAATCAGGTGTTGTTATATCATCATGTTTCGTATACGCAACCGGGTACTCCTCCATACGCTTGCAGCTCTTTTGTGTGGTGTCTTCGGCGTATGGCTCAACGGTTATGTCGGAGAAGGTATGGGACAACCGCCTACGAATTTCGTCATAGTCGCTTCACTTGCATTCGTGTTGAATGGCCCCTATATAGATAAACAAATTACTCAACAGAAATTAATTAAAATAAAGCAATAATCACTATGAATGATATTTTTTCCATATTCAATCCCGACTGGTGGATGGATGAGAATAATAACGCTTTGCAGATTGCCGATGCTGTCTTATTTTTGTTATTATGCATCCCGGTGTTGTATCTCTTCATTTGTGCACTGTTCTCGCTTGGTAAGTATAAAAACCCTTATCCACCTGCCAAAGTCACACACCGTTTCCTCGTACTTTTCACAGTATTGCGTAATGGCAAAGAAGTGATAAATTCTATCAATCACTTTCTGGATTCCCAAATTTATCCGCGTAATAAGTACGATGTAGCTGTTGCAGCGACCCAATTACCAGAGGAGGATCTCGTAACTTTGCTTCAAATGCCTGTCAACATCGTTGTCCCCGATAAGGAGCAATGTACCAAGGTTTATGCTATTCAGCAAGTAATGGAGCGTTATTCTCCTGCAGAGTACGACATGGTAGTTATTTTCAACTCTGACAATCGGATTGTCCCTAATGCCTTGAGTCTCTTTAATAACGCCTATTATTCTGGATGTGACGCCATTCAGGCTCATCGTATGACAGAAAATCTGACTACCAGTATTGCTGTACTAAATGCCACCAGTGAAGAAATCAATAATAACATTTTCCGTAAAGCACACACCCGTATGGGGTTCTCATCTGCTTTAATTGGATCCGCTATGGCATTTGACTTTTCAATGTTCCATGAATTAGCTCCCAATTTAAAAGGATCCGATTTGAGTAAATCAATGGAAACAGCACTGTTGAAACAAAATATTTTCACTGAGTATATGGAAGAAGTAGTATGCTACAGTAAGAAAGAAGAGAGTGCTGATGGCTACGAAGCGCAACGTATCGGTTGGCTCCGTTCACAATATAGTAGTACAATTTTTGCACTAAAAAAATTGCCAATAACTTTACTGAGAGGCCAATGGGACTATTCCCTTAAGCTTTTCCAATGGCTGATGCCTTCGCGTTTTCTACTAATTGCCCTTATTGTATGTTGTGCTATTGGTATTACACTGCTCGATTGGTCACTCAGCTTTAAATGGTATGCTCTTTTAACTGTTATCGCTATAACATTCTTAATGGCATTGCCCGATGGAGAAGTAAACAAACGTTTCAAACATTCAATATGGGCTTTACCTATCCTTGTATTTGCATCTGTATTCAGCCATTTTACAAGATTCTTCCAATTCAAGAAAACTAAGAAGAAAGAGAAAAAAGTAAAAACAGAAGAAACAGAAGAAAAAAAAAACAGAAAGAAGGACTGAAGATAGCTATTGAAGCCCAACGCATCTTTCGTCCAAACAAACACGGTATGGATTTCGTTGCACTGGAAACCATTCGTGAATTGCAGAAAAGGAATGACGGCAACCAGTATTTCGTTATCGTTGCTCCAGGAGAAGATCGCTGCTTAAAAGAGTCTCCCAATCTTTCCATAATAGAGTTGAAAAGTTCAACTTATCCACTTTGGGAACAAGTGGCTCTTCCACGCATAGTGAAGCGTTTAGGCGTCGATTTATTGCATTGCACTTCGAATACGGCTCCTTTAAGATGCCCTGTTCCTCTTGTGTTAACTCTTCATGATATTATATATCTGGAACCCAGACAACATCGCAGTCCATCTCTTTATCAAGAGATGGGCTGGCATTATCGTCGCTTAGTAGTTCCTCGTATCCTTAAAAAATGTAAGAAGATTATCACGGTATCACAGTTTGAATGTGACCGCATACGCCAAGCCTTGAATATTCCATCCGAACATATTACAGCTATTTACAATGGCTACAGTACCCATTTTACCCAGCAAACTGCAATAGATTTAGACATTGTTCAAAAGTATATTCCCCATAATGATTTTCTATTCTTTTTGGGTAATACCGACCCAAAGAAAAACGCTGCGCGAACTTTAAAAGCGTACAGCCTTTATTTGCAACAATCTGAAGTTAAACGTCCGCTACTCATTGCAGACCTGAAAGAAGATTATATCGACCATCTATTAAATCAGGAAAAAATAGTGGGAATCAAATCCTACCTCTATTATCCGGGATACATTGCCAATAAAGATTTGGCAACGCTCTATAATGCCGCTTTCGCCTTTCTTTATCCTTCGCTCCGCGAAAGTTTTGGTATTCCGATGATTGAAGCCATGGCTTGCGGAACCCCTATTATTATAGGCAATACTTCAGCCATGCCCGAAGTTGCCGGAGGAGGCGCCATGTCTGTCGATCCCTATAAACCGGAAGAAATATCAAATGCTATATTGAAACTGGAGACTGATAGTGTGTTATACCAAAGACAAAAAGAATATGGGATAGCTCGAGCCAGTTTGTTTTCGTGGAAGAAAACGGCAGATGAATGTGTAGAAATATACCAATCGTTACATTTATAAAAGCTATCATACGCTTATGGAAACTCTATTTTTAGTCTTTTATGGTTTTCAAGAGTACAATGGTATCAGTAAAAAAATAAGATATCAGATATCAGCTCTTGAAAAATGCGGAATGAATGTCCATACTTGCCATTATGAAGTGATGCCGGATGGACAAAGACAATGGATGATTGACAACTCGGTATTGGAGAGCCTAGGTAAAGGAATGATTGCTAAACTCAAGAAACGGGTATCGTTTCATGCTATCATCCACTATATTATAGAAAAGAATATTCCATTCGTTTATATTCGCTCTTATCACAATGCCAATCCTTTTACCATACATTTGGTGAAAATGCTAAAAAAACATGGAGTGATAATATTCTTAGAGATACCAACATACCCCTATGATCAAGAATATTCCTCAATTACAGAAAAAATAGAATTATATACGGACAAGTTATTCCGTCATACATTCAGCAAGTATATTGATGCTATTGTCACCTATTCAAATGACACGGAAATTTTCGGTCAGCGTACTATACAACTTTCCAATGGCATAGATTTCAGCAACATCCCTTTACGAAACAAAACCAATGACACAAGCCGTGAACTTCATTTGATAGGTGTTGCCGAAATACACTTCTGGCATGGATTCGATCGCCTAATCAGAGGTTTGGGAGAATATTACGACAATCATCCTAAATACAAGGTATACTTTCACCTCGTAGGCAATTTTAGCGGAAAACGTGAACGAGATGAAATAATGACTCCTATCAAAGAATATGAATTAGAACCATACGTCATTTTGTATGGGGCACTCCACGGAGAAGAATTGAATAGGCTTTTTAATCATGCGGACTTTGCTATTGGCAGCCTGGGACGTCATCGAAGTGGTATATATAATATTAAAACTCTAAAAAACAGAGAATATGCAGCACGTGGATTTGCATTCACCTACTCTGAAACAGATGACGATTTCGATCACATGCCATACGTATTGAAAATTCCAGCAAATGAAAGTCACGTAAATATTACACAAATAATTGATTTTTTTCATTCGATGTCAATGCCACCAAGTGATATTAGAGCATCCATTCAACACCTGTCATGGGATGAACAAATGAAAAAAGTACATGAAGAAGTGATTCAAAAAAGACAGACAATTAATTCTGAATTATAAACTATAAGCAATAAATTGTAAATGAAAACAGCTACTCCGTATAGTCAATATGACTTAAAAATTCGCAGAAGAGATAAAGTTGTTGAAGTAGGCTCCGGTCATAATCCGACTTATCGCGCCAATGTCATTGTAGAAAGATATATTGACAGCAATCTCCATAGATGTGGAGACGTAAAAATATATCCGCATCAAATCTTTATAAATGCTGATGGAGAGCATCTCCCTTTTAAAGATAAAGAGTTCGATTATATAATATGTAACCAAACCCTTGAACATGTAAATGATCCCACACAGTTCATAAAAGAACATTGCCGTGTTGCCAAACGCGGATATATGGAAACTCCCAGCTTTCTAGGTGAATTTTTGCATCCAAAAAAATCCCACAAATGGGTAATATTAGCTATTGATGGAAAACTGGTGCTTTTTGAAAAAAGTAAGATGCCGGATTATGGGCATGACTATGGAATGTTATTTCTAAATTATCTGCCTTATCAATCATTGACTTATAAGATTCTTCAAATGTCAGATCCACAACTGACAACTAACCGATATGAGTGGAAAGACGATATAGATTTTATTGTTAATCCAACAGATGAATACTATCGTTCATTCTTCACTCAACCATGGACGAGAGAAATGGTAGAAAAAATTTTCCCACGAAGTAATTTTTTTAAAGAATTCGGGAAGCTAATAAAAGGCATCGGATATCTCATAAAATATGAACTGAAGAAATTTACTCCTCGTAAAAAACTTCTTTCATTAGACGAATACAAACAGTTAAAAGGTATTTAGCAAGAAAATAGAATAAAAAAGGTATACCATAAGTGTTCACTAAAAGTGGACACTTATAAAAAATATTATAATTTTATTTTAGTTTTCCTATATTTAAAGTAATATTTAGGAGACAATACTATAAAAAACAAGGCTCCAATCATACTCAATCCACATTTTCCATGGTATTTTATCAATGCTCTCTTGTGAGAATTAATGTATTCAAACGCTTGTAAATAATAAGGCAAAGTATCCTTATATTCAAACATAGCAGCTCTCCCTATCATTAAATTGTAGTATTGAAGACAGTGAACTGTGCAAATTTCATTCAAAGCAGGAAAAGATTCTTTTACTTTATCATTAGTTAATTTTAATCGAAAGGTCATATTACAAAGAAAATTCTGTATATGAGATATATAATATTCCCGTGATAAAGAAGATGTCCTATGAGTGTATATATAGAGCGGTTTATCAACAATTGTCACCACATTACTTTTCATAAAGACCTCTAGGTTGAAAATAAAATCTTCTTCGGTCTTAAGTCCATCAATAAAACGAATATGATATCTATCCAAAAGGCTTTTCTTATAAATTTTTGTCCAACACTGAGAATAGATCATGTTTTTTTCCAATAAATGTCTTAATCCCTCTTCTTGATTTAAAACAAAATCTCTACCAGTACAACCTTCATGAGATTTATTCCCAACTTCATCGATTTGCAGATAAGAACAACAAGCTACATCTGCATCATTGTGCATCGCATTGTCAAGTAGCAAAGCATACATTTTGGGGTTAAGTTCATCATCACTATCTATAAATGAAATATATTCTCCTTGAGCCAGTTCATACCCTTTATTCTTAGCTGTAGCAGGACCAGAATTATCAATATGAATGCATTGGATAAAATCGTATTTCAATTCATAATTACTACATATTTCAGATGAGGAGTCTTTTGAGCCATCGTCAACTAAAATAATTTCTAAGTCTTTTTCGTCTTGAGCCAAGATGCTGCCAAGACATTTATCGAGATACTTTTCTGTATTATATACCGGAATTATAATGCTCAGTTTCATAATGATACATTTAATGTTTAATTCAGAATTAAGACTAAAAACATCAAAGAATGATGCATATATAACAAAGATACACTATTAAATCAAAAAATACAACTATTAGCTATCACTTTAAATAATATTTTTACTACCTTTGTAAGTATCAAACAACCAAAGGAATGAATCATTGCATCAAAAATAGCAATCCATCCCCAAAAGTTTCCGTCATAATACCTGTATACAATACAGGCGACTACCTGCGTGAAACATTAAACAGTATATGTACCCAGACATTGGAAGAACAGGAAATCATCCTGCTCAATGATGGTTCCACAGATGGCAGTATGAAGATCATTGAAGAATACGCGACAAAGGACTCACGGATTCAATATCATACACAACCCAACCAAGGACTATCCGTTGCACGGAATCAAGCCATGAAACATGCCACAGGAAAATATATATATTTCATGGACAGTGATGATCTCCTGGATCGAAATGCATTGCAACAATGTTACCAGACTTGTGAGAAGGACAATTTAGACTTCGTGTTTTTCGATGCTGAACCCATCCTTGACTCTGCAAGAACTGAAAACATTCCGGACTACAACCGGAAAGAAAAAATTGATGAAAACGTATGGAAGGGAATAGACCTGCTGAATTATGAGTTAGACAATCAGCTGTTTAGAACTCCCGTTTGGCTATGCTTTGTTAATCGCCAGTTTCTAAATAAGTTTTTTAAAAGATTCCCTCCCGGAACTATCCATGAAGATCATCCTTTCGCCTTACAAATATATTTGTATGCGGAACGCATACGCTACATTCCACAGCCATTTTTTAAAAGGAGGATACGAAGCGGTTCTATCATGACGCAACGCTTCAGTATGCGAAATATAGAAGGGTATACGGCTGCTTTCACCGAAATATGCAATTTGCTGCCACAGCATCCTGAATGGGCATCCGTCATCAACAAATATCTGTTTCAAACTTTGAACGATGTGATATGGGCAGGACACAGAATGACTTTTTTAGAAAAAATAGAAACAGCCTGCCGTTTCCGGCGTTTAGCTATCGGTAAGTATATCACCTTTAGAAACTGGGCAGTATTCTGGTTGAAAAGAAAATAAGAAGAGTTATGGTCTCCATCATCACCGTCAATTACAACGGCCTTGCCGATACCTGCGAAATGATAGATTCATTCCGCAAGTATGAAACCTATCCCTATGAAATCATAGTGGTAGATAATGGTTCGCGCGCTCCCGAAGGCGAAGAAATCAAAAAGCGATATCCGGAAATAAAGGTTGTACAAAATACCAACACCGGATTTGCCGGAGGCAACAACGCAGGCCTGAAGGTAGCCCAAGGAGAATACCTCTTCTTTCTCAATAACGACACACTGATACAAGAACCCATACTGGAAGCACTGGTGAGACGGCTGGAAGCCGATAAAATGAACGGTGGTGTCTCCCCCATGCTGAAATTCAGCTATGCACCCGATACGTTGCAATATGCAGGCTTCACCCCCCTCAGTCCCACCACACTGCGAAATGCAGCCATAGGGTTCAACGAAAAAGACCAACCCTGCTATCGGATGGCACGCGAAACAGCCTCACTGCATGGTGCCGCCATGATGGTATCGCGTCAAGTTCTGCAGCAAGTAGGTCCCATGACGGAAATTTACTTCCTCTTTTATGAAGAACTCGACTGGTCGGCCCGCATGCATCGCGCCGGATACAAACTGTGGTATGAGCCGGCCGCCATAGTCTACCACAAAGAAAGTATGACAGCCCGGAAAGGGAGCCCATTAAGAGAGTTTTACTTATCGCGCGCGCGTATCCTCTATGCACGCCGAAACGTACAGGGAACTGGAAAAATCCTGTCATGCCTCTATCTCTCCCTCATCGCCGCTCCCAAGAAAGCTGTAATGTATCTGCTTCATGGCAAATGCCGGTTAACAAGATCTGTTCTCCACGGTACACTCCGAGGACTTATCACTTCAAAATTGTAGCTTACTAAAAAACATCTGAAATTCAAGATATTCTAACCGGAAAACACTATCTTTGCACTTTTTTATATCGTTTTATTATGAATAAAAATGTACTTTAACTCTCTGCATAGAAGGCAGAGAAGAACTTCGCTTTGAATGCGAAGCAAAACACAAGAAGAATCCGTTACTGGACCAGTTGGAAATTATCTCAGAAGTTATTCCTTATCTGTTGGCAGACAAAGACAAGAAGCATCTCTCTGACAGTGAAAAACGAATGTTAGGACACATTCGCAGAAGCACAAGAGAAATTGGTGAACACAAGACGAGTAATAACCAGTAAAGTTGTGTAACACAAAAGATTATGATACACAACCACATAAACCTACCGGCAAGAAGAGCTCCTCCATTTATTTTATTTGAAAAAAAATGCGCAAAAACAGTTCTGTAGGGATTATACTCCATAATGAATTTTAAAAAGCCCCGACAACTACAACAGAGCCTGTTAGTCATTCATTAACCCTACATTTGTACGTTTTTATACATCAATAATAATATGTAATTTCGCACCATATTTAAGAACGATACAACTGCCGAACAGCTTTCCCCCACACTATGAAGCCCTTCTATCCTTCCTGAATAAAAACTAAAAATTAACCAACTCATTAAACATGAAAAAATTTGCATGGTTTAAACACCCAAACGACCTGTCGAACGACAAAAGGTTATCCGCACTCATTGACCATGAAGGCGGAAGAGGATACGGAACGTATTTGTATATCATCGAAACCCTTCACATCCAACCAGATGGAAAACTCTCTTTCCAGCAACTGAACACCATGAAGAGAAAGGGATTCGGAAAAGCATACATGGAAAAAATCATCCGGAACTACAAGCTTTTCGTTATAAAAGGAAAGGAGTTCGAGTCAACCATCAACTACAACTCACCTGCCAAAAACAGCTCGGAAACTGCACCGGAATTGCCAGACAATTCGCAAGAAACTAATAGAGAACTACCAAACAACATGGAAACTCTTGATAAAAACGAAGAGGTTCAAAACAACGATAACAACCAGTATATCAGCAATGAATACAGAAAACTAACCCTCGCGCACGTAAGAGAAGATAAGAGTAGAAAAGAGAAGAGCAGAGAAGATGAGAATAGAAAAAACGACTTCGTCGTCAAAAAGAACGACGACGACGGAGAAGTACAAGTTGCGCAAAATACCATGCCGCCTTTCCGTCCTTGGCGGGAGTTGATAGCCAACCTTGCACAAGACAGCGAATGGAAGGACAGAGTCTGCATGACAAGCAACTTCAGTTCTTTGTTGAACAGGCGATTCAAAGAGGCTCTGGAAATATTTGAAGAACATGTGCTCCTCCACGGGAAAGAAAAAAACATAGACAGCCGGGAAGAAGCCCGCAACTACTTCAACAACTATACCAAAGAGCCGCGCACCTCGCAAACCCTGTATGCAGCTCTGCTTGCCATCGACGCCCGGCAGCAGTCCGCCGCCCCACCCGACCCTCATCGCTACGAACAGCTCGTCAACGGCCGACGCACCTATCTGGGCTGCCCCATTCCCGATGATGCCCCGCCCCGACCGGATGCAACTGCTTTCTGGAACGAAGCAACGCATTCGTGGAGCTCACAAAACGCTACACCTAAGCACCCCAAACGCCACACCTGAGCAGGGTAAATACCACACTTCAACGCCCGCAATGCCACACTTCACGGTCGTCCAAGTGTGGCATCGGCACCCGCGAGATGTGGCATCGCGGGCGTTAAGCTGTGGCATTAGAAAACATTCATCAAAAATAAACTTAAAAACAATTCGACTGAAAATGAGAAACTTTCACCAGTACGGAATCGACACCAAAGGCCGCAACAGCGGCAAAATCAAAACCATCTGCCCCCAGTGCAACGACACCCGCGGACACAAAGGAGACAAATCGCTCTCCGTCAACCTGAGCGAAGGAGTATGCTACTGCCATCACTGTGGCTACAAACTCTACGTGCCCGACGATGCCGAAGAACGCCAACGTCAACAACGCCAGGAACAACGCCGGAAAGCCAGCCAACTGCCCTCGCACTTCCGTCGCCCCACATTTGACCCCGCAAAAGCAAAGTTGAGTGAAAAGCTGGAAAAATACTGGACGCAAAAACGCTGTCTTGCCCAGCATCTGCTCGCCGAACTGCGCATCACTGAAGAATGCATCAAACTACCGGGTAGCAATGAAATAGAGAATTGCCTCTGCTTCAATTACTTCGAGAACGGTGTACTCATCAACACCAAATACCGCAGCGCACTGAAACACTTCAAAATGGTGACCGGCGCCGAACTCATTCCCTACAATATCGACGCCATTGCCGACACTCCGGAGTGCATCATCACCGAAGGTGAATTTGATGCCTGCGCCTTCATGACTGCCGGACGGAAAGACGTCATCTCCGTACCTGCCGGTGCGCAGAGCAACCTCACATGGATGGACAGGTTTGTGGAGACGCACTTCGAACCAAAGAAGGTAATTTACATCGCTGCCGACGAGGACGGAGCCGGACAATCGCTACGTCATGAACTCGTTCGCCGCCTGGGAGCGGAACGTTGCCGTCTGGTACACTTCGGCCCCGGATGCAAGGACGCCAATGAACATTTAGTTCTTTATGGCGCTCAAAGTCTCCTCATCACTCTGGCACAAGCCGAAGAGATCCCGCTGGAAGGCGTATTCACCGCCGAGGATTACCGGGAAGACCTGCGTACGCTCTTCGAAAACGGACTGTGCCGCGGTGCCGATACGGGTTGGGAAAACTTTGATGCGAACTGCACTTTCGAGACCGGGCGGAACGTAGTGGTATCGGGAATGCCGGGACACGGGAAATCCGAATTTGTCGACGAACTTGTCTTGCGTCTCTGCCTGCGCCATGAGTGGAAGATAGCCTACTTCAGCCCCGAAAACTCGCCGGTCAATTATCATCATGCCAAGTTGATTGAAAAGTTGACAGGACTGCAATTCGGCACCAGTCCGGGCATGACGGAAGAGTTATACAACCACGCTGTGAACTGGCTGGCAGCCAACGTGACGCACATCTTGCCGGGCACCGAGGCCTGTACCATCGACCATATCCTGGAGAAAGCCCGCCAACTGGTGTACCGCCGCGGAGTGCGCATCCTCGTCATCGACCCGCTGAACCGCCTGGACCAGCAATTGGAACCGGGACAGACAGAACTGATGTACATCACTTCGCTGCTGGGCAAGCTGGGGCGTTTCGCCGCACAACATAAATGCCTGGTCATTCTCGTGGCGCACCCGCGCAAGATGAACCGCAACACCGCCACCGGAGAACTGCGCCGGGTGGAGATGAACGACATCAACGGTTCGGCCAACTTCGGAAATATGTCCGACTACTGTCTCTGCGTGAGTCGCGACGATGCCAAGCAACTCGTCACCGTCTACATTGACAAAGTCCGTTTCAAGCACTTGGGTAGCGGTTATACGCATGCGAAGTTTGTCTACAACCGCATCAACGGACGCTACTGGCCTTGCGAGGAAGATATTGTGCATGGACCGGACGGCGACAAGCCGGGACCGATAAACACCAAATTCGATAACGAAAATTGGTTAAAAAACAACCCCGATCAAGGTTGTTTATTCGATTAAAAATCAGTATATTTGTACATATTTTAAAACAGTAAATAACCTAAACTTTAACGCATGAAAGAAGAAGATGATTCAAACCTTGACGCCCACTTCCCGATACGTACTTACGGAAAAGGCGAACTGGCTATGTGCTACATTCGCGGGGTGTGCCAGCATACCGCTGTCAAACAATTCAACGAGTGGATACGCACAGCTCCGGGACTGGAACAACGTTTGCTGGCCACGGGTATGAAGCGCGGTAGCAGGCATTATACGCCTGCACAAGTACAACTCATCGTCAATGTTTTCGGGGAACCTTAGGGTTCCCCGTTTTTTTCCACACTCTATGGTCCTTTATCGTCCCTTATTCTCCCGTAACGTCCTGTAGCGTCCCTTAACGTCCCTCCTCCCTTGCCTCATGCTGTATCTTTGTTGCATCAACGTTGAAAAATTAATTATTAACGATTAAAACATTACTCAACATGTCAAACGCTTTAGTAGTGCGCACACAGCGCCACAAAAAAATCGGAGATGCAGATTCTCCAATGGTGTTTACCTTGAAGCGCAAATCGAAAGATGCAAAAATCTTCGACCTTGAACGCATCGCACAGGACATTGAAGCCCTGGGCGGAATGTCGGCTGAAGACGTGGTACACGTCGGTAAAGCCATCGTGCGCCAGATGCGCCAAGTGATGACCGACGGTAACAGTGTCCGCCTGGACGGTTTCGGGATTTTCCACACCACCTTTAAATGTCGCGCCACCGAAGTGGCGAAGGACTGTACGGTGAAGAATATTGAACGTGTAAATATTCGCTTCAAGGTGGCCAACACCTTGCGTCTGGTGAACGACAGCAATGCCAGTACCAGAGGGGGTGCGAATAATATCACCTTCGAATTAGTGTCCGAAGACGGCAGCTCGTCCGGTGGAAATTCCGGTGGCGGAAATTCCGGAGGTGATGGCGGAATTGAAGGTGATCCGCTGGGATAAGATCCAAAGCCTCCGGCCTTGGAAATTAAAAATTAAAGAATTAAAAATTAAAGGCTGCGCAGCCTGCTTATCATTTATCACTAATCGCTAATCACTAAAAAAACTCTCTTATGAAAAAAACGACTTGGGACAAGATTTTGAAAGTAATTATCGCAGTGGCTTCGGCTATAATAGGTGCTTTTAGTGCCAATGCGATGAATATGTGATCTGTATGAGAAGGATTGATTTAATCGTCATCCATTGTAGTGCCACCCGTGAGGACCATCCCTTTACCGAGCACGACTTGGACACCGCCCACCGCCTCCGTGGCTTTGATGGCATTGGCTATCATTTCTACGTTCGCCGTAACGGTGACATCAAGTCCACACGCGCGGTCGAGAGGGTTGGCGCCCACGCGCGTGGGTACAATGCTCACTCGATTGGCATCTGCTACGAGGGTGGATTGGACAGTCACGGACTGGCAAAGGACACCCGGACGGAATGGCAACGACATTCGTTGCGGGTACTGATGCGGGCATTGATGATGGACTATCCGGAGGCACGGGTGGTGGGACATCGGGATTTGAGTCCGGATGTAAATGGAAACGGGGAGGTGGAACCGATGGAGTGGACGAAGGAGTGTCCGTGCTTTGAAGTGGAGAAAGAGGGGTGGTAAACCCCTCTTTCTCCATTATTCTTCTATCCTATGTGCCATATAAAAGAAATAAAACATTCTGTATATAAACTCAAGAGAGAGAAAAGCACAAATATCAGCTAATAATCAACAAGTTAAACAGGACAGTCTCTTACGAATGAAATCAAATCGAATGGTTGCACCAGACTACATTGTTATCGCTAAATACAGAAATAAGCAAAAGAAGGATAAGGATGCAAAATGCCATAAGTGTTAAATGAGGAGTTGAGGATACCGTTGGGGATACTTAGTTGGGAAGACAATTATGTCTCGATCAATTACCAAGATGAAGGTTGGGGATACTTTTTTACCATTAAAAGCAGAGTCTTCTTGAAGTGATATTTCTTTCGACACAGTATCTTTAAACGCTTTAAATGGACTTTTGCAGGGGGATAATACAGCACAACAAGAGAAAGAATAAGACTATAAAATTAATATAATTGACTGATTTTGAGCCACAATATACGTTTTAGATGGTATTATTGTGATGAAAATGTGTGCGCCACAAGGTATGCAGATTAATTATCACATGAATCCACAATCTGTTCAAAAAGACAATAGCAGAAGCGGCAGAGTCGGAGTCGGCTGCAAAGTGTTACTTTATAGTAGCAGGTATCACAGTCTCCGACGAGGCTAAAACCGAATGACGCTCCTTATACTTTTCCGGTTGTGACTCATATTGCAATAGCTCGGATTCAAAATGTCGGAGACGTTCTTTCAAACCACCAAGCTCTTCTATAAGGGATTTGTTCTCATCGTCCTTCTCTTTATACATCCTATATAAAAAAGAAGCACTTTCAGGTGCGGATAAGAAGTCTGTCTGAAGAGAACCTGATGCATCTCCTGTCTCTTCACTATCACGAAACATACAGCCACGGCCAGTGAGGAGCCAATCCGAATCAATAGGGAATGTTAATACAGTGTTTTGGATAGCCGTCAATCCAACATTACTCCTTCCTTTTGAAATTTCCGTAATCAAAGAAGCGCTGACTGATATTTTTGATGCAAAATCTTTATTATCAGACACATATTTTTTATCAATTAGGAATTCCAATACCTTCAGAAAACGCACAGAGAGCTCATTTAGCATATAAAAATACAGTTTACTGTAAAAATAATTATCATTCCCCTTTGTTTGGTACAGAATACTGTATACCTTTGCATCAGGTTAAACGTTTACAACGCACAAAGAAACAAAAAAAGGCGCATAAAAACAATAACCCAAGAGTGGAATATGAAAAAGAAAAAGGGCGGTTGATGCAAAATACTTGCCATGGGAGAAAAAGAAATGACCTCATAGCAAGAAAGAATGATGACGAACAAACAATTAAACCATTGATAGTATGAAGAAAATAGAATGGGAAAATCCGAAAAAAAAAGGTGAAGCTTATACTCACCTTATGAAGGTGTTTAAAGTGAGCAGACCTACCGTCAGCCTGGCGATGAGTTTCAAACGGAATAGTTTGGAAGCGGCACGCATGAGACATGTGGCACTGACACAACTTGGCGCGAAGCTGCTGAGTGATGAGGGAAAGACCCCACAAATAGTCAGGATACTAAATGCGAAAGGAGAAACCGTAAAGGCGGTGGTAACGAAAGAATTGTGATATGGACAGGAAACTGACAGGTAAAGAGCGGGTATTTCTCGCAGATCTGGCTGCATTGTTACAGCAATATGACTGCCTGATGCATATAGAGAATAATGAAATCTGCTTCGATATGGAAGAAGAAACGGACGATGAACGAAAGGCGATACACTTGCCGGGAGTGTACGCTTGGTTCGATATTGAATATTTCATGAATAAGAACTCTTGAAAAATAAAATTTCTGACTATGGAAATGTTTGGAAAAATACCGTGTGTGACGTTTGACGAGCTTGTAGGAAGCGGAATAATGAGTCGGGCGAATTACAAAAAACATGTTCGTGACGGGAAGTTCCGCGTACTCAGAAGAGGAGGAAACGGTCGGAAGGCGCAAATTGCCTACGAAAGTCTGCCGGAAGCCATCCGTGCCGCTTATGACGCAAGAAATCCACGGGCCAAAGAACAGTTCATACAACCACAGCTCTCCATGAACGAGCGCTTGAACAGTGACAGCAAAGCTGTGGAATTCTTTAAAAGGTACACGCCGAAAATCACACTGGAACGGCAGGCGGAATATACACTGAATGCTAAAGTATTGAATGCCATGAAGGCCAAAGAAGCGGATATGACCTGTCGGCACAGTACTTGCGGATTTAGGAACAAGAAACTGGTGCGCAACACTCTCCTCGCCCTTTGCGAGCACCTGCGGCAGCGATACGGGCACACACTGCCTCGAAGTACACCGCGTCTGTTGGAAAAATTCGATGCATACAAACAGTATGGCTATCAGGTACTTGTGAATGGAAATTCGGGTAACCAGTCCGCCCGCAAAGTAGGCATGCGCGAAGGACGTCTGTTACTGAAACTGAAACGTAGCAAGTTTCCGGTATACACCGATATGCAGATATTTGAAGAGTACAACCGGCAGGCGAAAATAAGAGGGCTGAACCGGATTGAATCTCCGCAAACTGTGAACAATTACCTCTACAAGACCAATATTAAGCTGTGGTGGTATGCTGCAGTCCACGGCGAAGTGGCCTTTAAGAATGAGTTCATGCCGCAGTTCGACACCAAATTACCGGAAATGCCGAACACGCTATGGTACGGCGATGGTACAAAGCTCAACCTCTATTATAAGGCATATGACAAAAAGCAGAAGCGCATGGTGGCACGCACCACCGACGTATATGAAGTAATGGATGCCTGCACGGAAGTTTTTCTGGGCTACGCTTTCGGGACTGAGAATTTCCTCACCCAATACGACGCCTACCGCATGGCACTGGAAACCTGGAAAGTGAAACCGCACGAAATTGTGACCGATAACCAAGGTGGGCACAAGAAACCTGAAGCACAGGCTTTCTTCAGTAAAATATGCCATCTGCACAAGACGACCATGCCCCACAACGGCCAGTCCAAGAGCATAGAGAGCGCCTTCGGACGTTTCCAGCAACAGGTGCTCCACAAGCTGTATAACTTCACCGGGCAGAACATCACCGCCGTGAAACCGAACAGCCACATCAACCTCGACCTCGTGATGGCCAACATTTCCCAATTACCCACACTGGAAGAAATGAAAGAACAGTATATCCGTTGCCGCCGGGAGTGGAACGACATGGAACACCCTACTTCGGAAACCGGGATGACCCGCATGGAGATGTACACTACCTTCAACAGTCCGAATGCCGAACTGCTGGACGCCTATGAGGTGCAGGAACTCTTCAAACTCGTCAGCCGAGATAGCGTGAAATACAGCAAACAAGGCTTCATCTTCGAACAGAACCGCCAGCAATACCGCTACATGGTGTATACCGAAAGCGGGCTGGTGAACATGAACTTCCACATCCAAAATGTGGGCAACAGTTTCCATTATCGCTACGACCCACAGGATATGACGATTATAGAACTTTGGCAGAGCACTCCCTCCGGACTGGTTTATGCCGCCACCGCCACGCCGAAAATAGTCATCCATCGCGCCACAGCCGACCGCACACCGGAGGAAAACACGCTCCTATTCGCCCAGATACGCGAAAATGAACGTGCCCGCGCCGCCCACCACATTGCTTGCGAAGAACTGATGCTGGAAGAGTGCATAAGCGAGGCCTATGTTCGACTAAGGGTACCACGTCCCATAGGCATCTCTCAGAAAGGCATGGAAAACTACCGCGAAGAGTACGCTGACGAGAGATTAATTCCACCGGTAGAATTCCCTGAAGGGATGGGGCCCGGAACATACAAAGAGGAAGAAGCTGAAACAGAGAGGATTGAAGGAATCGCTTCCATAGGCGAATATACCAAGGCAACGTCTCAACTGACGAAAGCGGACTTCTACCAAAGTTTTTTTAATAATTAACGTGAATTCGGTAATAGTAGAATTATCTTTTTCTTACAATTACCCCCATTCAGTAATCATTTATATATTATATAAGCCATGAAAGAACTTACCAAACAGGATAAGGACTCTATCCGCGACGCCCTAATAGAGTATTGCAGTAACTACCCCTCGCAGAATCGTGCCGGCGAGAGTCTGAACGGAGTGAGTACCGCCACAGTATCACAAATCTGCAATTCGAAGTACACCAGCATCAGCGATGACATGTTCAGCCGGATAGCCGCACAGATAGGCCATAACCTTGAGCGTTGGACACTGACCGAGAGCAGCACCTTTTCGCGCATAACTTTTGCTATGACCGATGCACAAGCTTATAAAAATACCACCTGGATAGTGGGCGATGCCGGTTGCGGTAAAACCACGGCCGCAATCGAGTACCGCCGTGCACACCGCAACGTCTTCTACCTCCTTTGCAGCGAGGACATGAAGAAAAGCGATTTCGTGCGGGAGATAGCCCGCCAAGTGGGTGCCCCCACCGATGGGACTAATCTGAGAGACACGCTGGACTACGCTATCTCCCTCATCACCTTCCTCAACACCCCGCTCATCATCTTCGACGAGGGCGACAAACTGACTGACTCCGTTTTCAGCTACTTCATCAGCATTTATAACCGGCTGGAGAACAAAAGCGGCATTGTCTTCCTCTCCACCAATTACATCAAACGACGCATAGAGAACGGTCTGCGCTACAACAAGAAGGGATATAAGGAAATACACAGCCGCATCGGCCGCAAGTTCTTCGACATAAATGTGGTCACCGAACAAGATGTCTACGCCATCTGCCGGGCAAATGGTCTGACGGATATGACCGAAATAAAGCGGGTGCAGCGCGAAGCTGCACAAGGCGAATACGACCTTCGACGGGTAAAGCGTGTGGTGCATGCCTGCAAGCGCATCCTCGAAGCCAAACGGATGGAAGAGGGACGGACATGAGCAAAGAAGAGAACAGCAAGAAAACCTTTGTACGCAACGCCAAAGGTGTGCGCGAGGTACTGAATATGAAATTCAACACACTTGCCTTCGAAGGTGCATGGCATGATGCCTTCGGCACTCCCGAACGCCGGGGTGTATGGCTCGTATGGGGCAATACCGGAAATGGAAAGACTTCTTTCGTGATGCAGCTCTGCAAGGAATTGTGCCGCTTCGGTCGCGTAGCCTACGACAGCCTGGAAGAAGGTGCCTGCCTGACGATGCAGAACACCCTGAAACGCTATAACATGCAGGACGTCAACCGCCGCTTCCTGTTGTTGGATGCCGAACCGCTGGACGAACTCAGTCTGCGCCTGAAACGCCAGAAGGCTCCCGACTTCGTAGTGATAGACAGTTTTCAATATACACAGATGACGTATGCCCAATACATCAAGTTCCGCGAACAACACCGTAATAAATTACTCATCTTCATCAGTCACGCCAGCGGTCGAAACCCGGACGGGCGCAGTGCCAGGAAGGTGGCATTCGATGCCTCATTGAAGATTTATGTGGAAGGATACCGCGCACATTCCAAGGGGCGTTTCATCGGTCCAAAGGGTCACTTTGATATCTGGCCTGAAGAGGCAGCCAAGTATTATGGAGAAGACTTGAACGATTAACTATATAGAAAAGGAGGTTTATCATGGGATTTGTGAAACGTTATGGCAATAATGCCGATTATCGCCGTCGACTGGAGGTAAAGTTACAAAAGAGCAGTGAGCACATCGAAGAGTTGGCCGAATGGCTGTATGTGCACACGTCGGATATTGAAAGCACGGAATATGAAAGGCGATATGCCGAGTATAATTCGGAACTCCGCCGTCACGACATCTTCTCCGATGAACTGCAATGCTACGACAACCCCGCCCAAGCCTGGCGGGACAATCCGGAACGATGGCAAGGTCTGAATTGGGATTGCAGGAACAAAATCAGGTATTAGCTACCCGGTAAAAAAACAATCCGGTAGTAGTGTCTCCATCCACTACTACCGGATAATTTCCTGCCCCTCCTTCTTGCAAGCGTACATCATTTCCGGTACCTTTGCAATAGAGAGCTAACTGACAAAATTAACATCAACTTTCAGATTATGAAAAAGAGACGTAACATCATCGGAATGAGCTATGCGCATAGAGTGACGGAAGTGCTGCGTATATACGAAGAACACGCACGTAGCGGATTGTCGAACCGCGAAATCCTGCGCCGCTACATCTGGCCTGTGTATCCCATCTGCGAAAAGACATTCTACAACATCATCAATGCCAGTGCCGACCCGCGCATCAAGGCCCGGCAAAGCGAACTGGATGCTCAACTCACGCTGTTCTGACTTCTCTCTCGATGACCATAACAGCATATTGCTGTTCGTACACTTTGACATTACCCGGTTCCACCGTCTGCACACTCTTGGTACGCACCGCCGCCGACCGGCAACCTTCAAAGCCCCATCCTTGTACCGCGTCGTTCAGGCGTTTCACCAACTGATAACGCTGCGTCGCACGCTCCACAGCCGTGCTTTCGTCGACAGGCGGCTGTACTCCGCAGTCGAAAGCCAAACGTACGCTCAACGTAGGTTCACCACGCTGCGTGTCGGCCTTAAGATTCCCCCAAACCGTTTCGGGAATACCCACTAATACACACGGAAAAGCAACCGGATAGACCGGCTCCCCATTCTTCAGGGCATCAAGCTGCCCGTAATCTTCGTCCACCACCTCTACGAGGTTTCCCATCTTCTCGGCAATCTGCCGCAGTAAGTCACTCATTAATTGTTCCATATCAGGAGATTTTTAATTGAAAAATAAGTATTTCACTTTTGACATCTGCGAAGTACGGCAATACCCGCCTGAAACGGAAAAAACAGTGTACCCCTTACCCACAACACTGCAACCGTTACGCAATGTTTGGAAAGCGTTACACACTATTTTGCACCCCTCCACCCTACATCGTATGTTTGCAGCAACAAAATCGCAACCGATATGATACAGAAAAGGATTCATCATAACTCCCCCATCGGGGAAGCAGGGAAAGGAGGCCGGTCATGACCCGTGGACTAAGGAACAACAACCCCGGCAACATCCGCCTCTCCGCCACTCCGTGGCAAGGTGAGATACGCCCCTCACAGGACAGCTCATTCTGCCAATTCACCAGTATGGCCCACGGCTACCGTGCCCTCCTCAAACTGCTACGCAACTACGGCCACCTGCACGGTTGCCGCACGGTGGCCGACTTCATCAGCCGCTGGGCCCCCCCGCACGAAAACAACACATCGGCCTACATCAGCCGAGTGTGTTCCACCATGCACGTGCCCGCCACCTACCAGCCCGACACGGACGATCACGACACTCTGTGCGCCCTGGCCGCCGCCATCTCGCTGGTAGAGAACGGCACCCCCGCCCTTATGGCGGACGTAGAGGCCGGATGGGCATTATTATAAGAGAAAAGACGGAAAATATGAATGCACTGGAATATACGAAACTTGCCTGCGGGTTGCTCACCGCCATCATAGGCGTAGGAGGCTTCAAGGTGTACACCGACAAGCAACGCTACCTGCAGGAAGTGGAGAAACTCAAAGCCGACGTCCGGGCTGCCGATTCAAACGTGCGCAGCAACGAACTGGATAATGTGAAGAAAGCCATGCAGATAGTCATGGACGAAATAGTGGAACCATTAAAAGAAGAGATCAATGCCATCAGAGAAGAACTTGGCAAACTGCGACGGGCAGTGGAGAAAGCAGGCGATTGCCGCCTGGCTACTGATTGCCCTGTGCGCATCGAGTTGCAAGGCACCACTGAAAGTGGAGCAGAGCTACCTCGGCGACACACTGCACCGGGTGGACGGATACGCGCTAATACAGCAGCCCGTGCCGCCAAGCATCGCCACCACAACATTTCCGGCCGGGACGTTGAAGGCGATACCAGTGGGGACAGGGTTTAGCTTCCGCAGCGGGCAGGCCACGGTCAGCGTGAAGCGCCTCACGGGCGACTCCATACAGGCCACAGCCACCTGCGACAGCCTCGCACGCCAGGTCATCCTCCTGAGCCGGGAACTCTCCCGCGTCAGCCGGCAGACTGCAACCACGGTCAGCCAAGTGCCGCCACAGGTGATTCGCCAGCCCTCAGCATGGCAATGGTTTTGGATAAGGACAGGGCAGATAGCCGTTGCCGCCCTCCTCCTTATATTGATTAAACGGCGACTTTTTTAATTATCTTAAATTAATAAACAAAATTATGGCAGTAAAAGAAAACAACGGCCTCATCTACGGTGTAGGTAAAGTCATGTTCAATGGTAAAGAAATCGGCTGGGTCAGCCAAGATGGTTTGCAACCCAAAGGCGAAGCAAAACAGACAACTCCTGTTTACGCAGCACAAGTGCACGACGGTCCGGTGGACGAATTGGTGAGCACTCCGAGCACCATCGCTTTCGGCTTCAAGCTGATTCAGTTGATTCCCGAAATGTGTAAAGACTTGTTTGGCGGCACGATCAGCAGCGTAGACGGTGCTTACGAAGCACCCGAAGGATTCAAAGACCTGGAAGGCGCCTTCAAGGTAGAGTGCGTCAGTGGCCACACTATCGAAATTCCACGTGCCCGCCTCAGCGGTGAACTGGCGGACTCCATCAACATGAGTGGCGTATTGAGCTACGACTGTACGGTGAAGTGCCTCAAGCCGACTGAAGCCGGAAAAGCCCGCTACCGCATCGTGCCTCCTCAAACCGAAGCAGAAGGATAATGATGGAAAGCCGACTGAAAGAACAACTGAAAGCGTCGGCGCTGATACTTGACATGGGTGTGGCAATTCCTGTCCGCCCATTCAAGTACCTCACCCGCAAGCGCAGGCCCATGCACGTGGTGATGCGTACCCCCGGACTGGGCGGATTGATGCGCATAGCCAACCTCTATCTCTCGATGGGCGTCACCTACGCAGAAATAAAAGACTATGACTGCGAGCAAAACATGCGTCTCATGCAGCAGCATGGCGTCATCATCAGTCGCATAGTGGCCTACGCACTCGTTCGTGGCAGGCTCGCGGGCCGATGTCTCAACCGCCTCGTGGCCTGGTGGCTTCGCTGGCGCGTGCATCCCCTGTTCCTACAAGAGGCCATGTTCCAGTTACTTACCATGCTCAACCCACAGTCTTTTCAGACTATTATCAACTCGGTGGAACTCATCAATCCGATGAAGCCGAGTTTGAGCCCATCAGAAAGCGGGAGTTAAAAGGCTACACAGAAGGCCCTCATAGCCCGTTCGGTTTAGTATGGCAGGTGGCCACGGCAACCGGTTGGAGCCTGCGCTACATCTTGTGGCAAGTGCCCTACCCCTTGCTATTACTCATGGCTCAGGATGCCCCACGCTACATTTCGCCCGAGGAACAACAACGGCGCAATATGATGAAAATGATTAAAAACCAGAAGAAGGTCCCCGAAGCAACAGATCCGGTGGCATTTTTCCAAACCCATATCTCAAAATACTAATGGCCCCTGTAAATTTAACTCAAATACAGCGCAATGATCTCACAGAGAAAATAGCGCTTGATGAAGCCAGAAAATCAATGGAAAAGTTGGCAGACAGTAGCAGGCATATCAAAGCCACTGAAGAAGCTCTCAGCGGATTATCGGCTACCATCAAGGCTACCAATAGCGCCGCCTCCCTTCTGGGACTCAAATCGGACAATCTGACTCACGTGCAAGCCAAACTGAAAACGGCCGTCGAAATGACCTCGGCAGCCCAGCAAGTGGCCGACACCGTGACCAAGAACAGTTACTTCAACCTTGTCATCGTAGATAATGCCAAGAAAGCACTTGCCGCCACCAACACCTATCTGGCCCGAACACTCAACATATCCACCGTGGCCGCCAAAGCACTGACGGGAACCCTCACACTGGGGATATCGGTTGGCATCACAGCCGCCATTGCCGCCTGGGACAAGTACATCGACAACCAGGAAAAAGCAGCCGAAAAAGCTCGCGAACAAGCTGAAACCGAACGGCAGGCAAACGCCATAAAGCTACAAACCCGCGTGGAACTGGACAGGCTGACAGACTCCCTGAAAGACTTTGACGGAACCAAGGAGCAGGAGAAAGCCAAGATTGACGAACTGAACGATAAGTACGGCGAAACCTTCGGGCAATACGATACCCTGGCACAGTGGTATCAGGTGCTCTCACAGAAAGGCGAAGCCTACATCCAGATGCTGTATCTACAGGCAAAAGCGCAAAGTCTCGTAAGCAAGGCAGTGGATGCCGATGCCAAAGTGAACGAAATAGAACTCACACCCGAAGATAACTTCGATACCAAATGGATTGGCAATAATGGCAAAGAGAAGAAAGAAGAAGCACTGAAAGCTGCGAAAGCCAAACGCGACGCCTATAAGGAACAGGCGGAAGCTGCCTATAACGAGTCGGTAAAACTCAGCAAAGAAAGCGGAATAGACGATTTCTCCCCTAAGAAAAGTAATACCGGAAGTAGTGAAAACAGCAACGCATCCGCCGAAGCGAAACAGAAGCAGGAAGAAGAACGCCAGAAGCGGCAAGCCGAATGGCGGCAAAAGATAGCGGACGACGACCTCAAAGTCCGGAAAGAAATTCAAGACAAGCTCTTGGCAGCTATGAAAGAAGGTGATGAAACCGAAGAAACATTAGCCCGGGAAGCCTTCGACAAAGAAATGGACCGCATAGAGCAGCAACGTCAGGAACGGCAAGCCAAACTGGAAGAAGCACAGAAGGACGGCGTAAATATCACTCCCGAACAAGTATCCAATGTGGACAACGAGGCGGTACAACAAAGCAACATCGCCGCCGCAAACTACCAGAAGGCACTTGACGACATGGAGAAGCGCCGCCAGCAGGAAGAGCTACAGGCAAAGAACAATTACCTCAAAGAATATGGCTCGTACGAACAAAAACGCCTTGCCATCACAACAGATTATCAGCAACGCATAGCCGATGCCAAGACCCAAGGTGAAAAAGACACCTTGCAGAAAAAAGAAAATGAAGCCGTAGATGCACTGGACAAAGGCATGCTCCAGAAGTCGGACCTCTGGACACGCCTCTTTGAAGAAGCCGGTACCCACACCAGCGGCTACATACAGCAAACCATCGACCAAGCTCGGCTACTGCTGGAATATCTCGAAGACGTAGATGGCAAGAAGAACATCCAACTTCCCGACAGCATCAAAGATTACGCCAAGTCACTGAAGCCCGAAGATGCGAAAGGCATCATAGCTGCAATGACGAAACAGAGCGCCGCCCTGAACAAGCAAAACCCCTTCATGGGACTCATCAACGGTTTCAAGGCCCTGAAAGATGCCGGTAGCGACACTGAAAAGCAGTTTGCCGCCACCCAAAACATCCTCGAAAGCTTCAAGGGCGCATCCGCCATCGTCAGCGAAGTGGGCGGCGCCATCAGCAAAATGGGCGGTTCCGCCGGAGAAACTATGCAGAAAGTGAGCGGCGTTGCCAACTCCACCCTCTCCATGGCATCTACCGGAGCTTCCATAGGCGGCCCGTGGGGAGCAGCTATCGGCGGCGCACTGGGACTTGCCTCCGGACTGGTGGGTGCATTCGGCGCCGACTACTCCGGCTACAACGCCATGGTGCAGAAGTACGATGTCCTGATGGATGTGTGGGATCAGCTTCTCGACAAGAAGAAAGCTTACATCAAAGAGTCTTACGGTGCTGAAGCTACCCAAGCCGGATCCGAAGCACTGCAACTGCTAAATTCGGAGAAAGAAGTCACCAAGCAACTGGCCAAATCCCGCCTGAGTTCGGGTAGCAGCGGAGGCAGCCACTCCCTATGGTATCGCATGTGGAAAGGCTCCTATAAATGGGAGGGTCAGAACTGGCGCGACGTGGCAGGCGACATTTCCCAGTCATTGGGCGGCGTGAAGTTCACCCAGATGGAAGACATGCTTAACATGAGCAGCAAACAACTGGAATGGATCAAGACCAACTACAGCGGCCTCTGGTCGGCAATGGACGGTGACTTCCGTGGCTACCTGGACAATATCATCCAATACGGCGACACGGAAAAAGAAATCATCGCCTCGGTCAAGGAACAGTTAACGGGCGTCTCGCTCGACAGCTTCCAGGACAGCTACCTCAGCCTGCTGGACAACATGGACAGCAGCAGCGAAGACTTTGCCAACAACTTCGAAAAGTATCTGCGCAAGTCCATCTTGCAATCCGTCCTTGCCACTAAATACAGTTCGCAGATAAAATCCCTCTACGATAACTGGGCAAAGTATGGCGAAGACGGCACCCTCACCGAAGAAGAAGTGAGAAAACTGCGTGAAGAGCAACAGAAGATAAGCGACGCCATGCTGGCCGAACGTGACCGACTGGCCGAAACCTTCAGCTGGGAGTCGGAAAATAATACCGGAGGCTCATCACAGTCGGGACACACCGGTGCCGTGACCACCGTCACCGAAGAAACAGCCGGCAAACTGGAAGGCATCGGCCTCTCCATCCAGACCCACGTGATAAGCATGGACGAGAAGATGGCCGACCTCTCGCGCTACTCTTACGAAGCCATCGGCCTGCTGGGCAGCATTGCCGAAAATACCGGCTACTGCCGCTGCCTGAAAGACATAGCCGAGATAGTGAACAGATTGGAAAGAGACGGAATGAAAATAAAAGGATAATTATGGAAATACTTGAATCATTACTTACCATCAATGGTAAAGACATCTATAAGGAATATCGCGCCTTTCTGGCCGAAGACAAGTCAGGAGGACACGATAACTACAACGCCCTCCTGCAAGTGCCCACCATGAAAGCCTACACCGCAGTGACATTCCGCGAGCAGAACGGCGAAAACCTGCCCGACTCCCTACCCGCCCCTCACTACGAGGCACGCGACGTAACCTTACAATTCGGCATCTTGGCAGACACCCCGGCAGAGTGGTACACCCACTACATCGCCTTCATCAACTTCCTGAAAAGCGGATGGCTGGTGTTTGCCCTACCCGAACTGGGTACCCAATACCGCATGTATTTCAAGAGTGCCACCTCGCACGACATGTCCTCCCCGCTTACAGTAGAAGACAAAGTGTACGGCAAGATGAAACTGAAGTTCAGAGAACCAAACCCTTATCAGGCTATTGACCTTTAAACAGCAAATAAACGAGTATGGAACTGAAAATATACAACCAGAACGGAAAGCTGAAACTGACCGTGAACACCGCCGACTCATCAACTTGGAACACCGAGCTGATGGCGGAGAACACAGTGTCCGCCACCTTCACCCATCCCTTCTTCGTAGCGCTGGACGTGAACGACTACGTGATGCTGAAAGGCGTAAAGTTCAGCATCAACAAGGAGTACAAGCCCAAGCAGGTGTCTACACAAGAATACAACTACACGGTTAAGCTCTACGGCCCCGAACACGATGCGGAGCGGGTGATGTTCCTCAATCTGACGGACGGACAATATGAATTACAATTCTACCTCGACGACAGTCCCGCGATGCACCTTCAGAGATGGATAGACAACATGAACCGTGTGTACGGCGAAAAGCGATGGAGCATGGGAAACGTTCTTGACGCCCCGAAGAAGACCGTTGAATACAACAACACAACCTGCTGGGACGCCCTCTCACTGATATCAGATGCCTTCGAGGCTGAATGGTGGACGGACGGTTTCAAAATAAACCTCACTCGTTGCGAACGTGGCGACCGCGTGGAACTGGGCTATATGCAAGGGCTCACCTCACTGACTCAATCAGAAAACAGCAGTGATGTGAAGTTTTTCACCCGCCTCTTTCCGCTGGGCAGCACCCGGAACATCGACCGCAAGCGCTATGGTTTCTCCCGGCTGCAACTCCCGAACCGGGCTAAGTATGTGGACAGAAACACCCGATACGGGCTTTACGAATACGTGGAAGAGGCCGCATTTGCAGATATCTATCCACACTATCGCGGCACTGTCCACACCGTGCGCCAAGAGGAAAAAACGGATGAAAACGATAAGAAGATTACAGTCTACTATTTCGACGACATCGGTATGACGTTCGACCCGAACGACTTTGAGATAGGCGGGTTAGCCAAACATATAACCTTCCAGACAGGCGAGCTTGCCGGACGAGAGTTCGAAGTAAAATACGATTCGAAGGCGATGGAGTGGGAAATCATCAACACTTACCCTTCGGAAACAGAGCAGATACCAGGTAAAAACCTTATCCCCGCCCCCGGAGATGAATATATTCCCTGGAACTTCAGTCTGCCCACAGGGCTTGAGAAAGAAGCAGAAGCAGCGTATGAAACCGCCGTCAACAGCTATCTGGAAAAGTACAGCGAGGACATGTCTAAATATGGAGGCGAAACGGACTACACCTATATCGACAAGAACAACATCCCGTTACAGTTAGGTCAAAACGTGCGTTTGCTGAGCGACAAGTTCTTCAACGAAGGGTTCAGTGATACCCGAATCACCAAAGTTGTGCGCAAGCTGGACAACCTGAGCATGGCCACCATAGAATGTACCAACATGGTGGGCAAAGGCTGGAAGCGAACGGTGGATGCCAGTTTGGCCCAGTTGCAATATGTGATGTCTTCAGGCAGTAACCCTTCTTCCGGAAACAGTTCCTCCACTTCAATCGAAGTCTCGGACAAGTTGAAAAAGAACATCGTTGTCAACTCTAACGATGTCGGCTATTTCAAGAAAAAAGACGTCCTGCTTGCCGGTCAAACCTGGGAAACCATTTTCCGCAAGATGCTGTACAAGCCCATGGGCGGAGAGTTGAGCCATAGTATATCAACTTCTGACAGTGTAGAATATGGCACAAAAAAAGGACGCATCACCTACACCGCCACCCGCAACGGACAGGGCGAGATGACCAAAGCTTTCTATGATGACAATGAAAACAATAAGCTGGTCTTCTCAACAGAGAGCCAAGGCATTCAGACAGCCGTACGGACACTGTCGGGTACCTATACCCAACGGGAAACACATAAGGCGACAGTGGTATATGCCTCCAGCGACATACTTCCCGAAAAGACATTGACTGATATTATCACTGTGAATGTATATCGAAAATGGTTTGCAGGGGTGGTCAGTGCGATTCCTACGACGTCAGCGCAGGTACGTGCGTTGTCTGCAAGTGGGTTATTTGACGGTAGTTCATACGGATTCACGATAAGCAATTATAGGACCTTTGTCATTTGCATACCATCCGGAACAATCAAGGAGGTATCATTAGAAGAGAGGTATCAATACAACTTTATGGATTTGGATTCGGCTGCCAATCCCAAAAAAATCAGCGTGGAAGGTGCTAACGGGTCGGCAGCAATAGAATACACCATGTATATATTCACCACTACCACAGCAAGTACCGAGACGGACAAATTTACCTTTAAAATGAATTAGTTATGGAGATAAAAGGAGACAGCTTTGCAGGTCGATACAAAAGAGTGAATGATTACCCTATTGATACTACAGATATATGGGATACATACAATCACGCTCTTGTATATGCACGTAATACAGATAGTGTAGCGTATGTGCCTTATGCCGGGCAGATTATTTCCGTGGTGGAAGATGGGACGATTTATAAGTTGGAGAAAGATGACAGCATACCGGAAACTGACGGTAAGAAACATTTTAAACTGGTTCTTATTGGTAGCAAAAATGATAATGATGACCGCTATCTACGTCGGGATGTAGCAGAAACAGTTCAAAAGCTGATGACCTTTTTGGAAGGTATCAACGTAAAAGGTACTGCTACACTTGAAGAGATCACTTTGCTAAAGAATATGGTATCGAAGAACTTTGCTGCCGGTGGTAGTGGTTTTGGCATCTATCAGGATGCGGATGGAAACTATCATCTGGATATTGACTTCGTGGATATCAGGAAGAAATTAAATGTCGAAGAGATCCAGGTCCAACGTTCAACCTATATCGGTGGAAAACAATACAATACGGCCGCAGGTATTATCTGTAAGAAAGTGGAGGATACAGGTGGAAGTTACAGATGCTATTTTAGCACAACAGATGCTGAGGGCAGAACAGTCAGAAATACTTTTGCAGTAGGCGACCTGGCGATCAGTGAGACTTTTGCCTTAAAAACCGGAACAACTTTTTATTGGCGTTACGTGAGTGGCTGTGGCGATGACTACATCGACTTATCCAAGACAGATTGCGCATCAGGAAGTGATGTGCCTGCGGTGGGAGACAATATCGTACAGTTGGGCAACCGGACGGATACAAGTCGTCAAGGCGCAATTGTCTGGGACAGCGTAACGGCAGGAGGTCCTTATGTGCGGATATATAATGGAATTGGAGCTGACAAAACTTACACGATGCCGAAACCGCAAATTGATTTCAATACGGTGCTGAGTGAAATTGCGGCAAAGTTCGTAAATCAGGCAACCGGAAAGGATATCGACGAAACCATTGAAGACTTAAAAACTGATGTAGACCTTGTTAAGGAACAAACAGACAAGGAATATACACTTTGGTTTTTTGATTACGTTCCAACACTGAATAATATACCAGCTTCAGAATGGACAACAGAAGCTCTAAAAACGATGCACGACCAAGACATGTTTTATAACCGTTTGACAGGGAAAGGTTATCGCTTTGAATCAGGAGTTTGGAATGAAATTACCGACCATCTGACGTTGAAGGCTCTGGAAGATGCTGCCAAAGCGCAAGATACAGCCGACGGTAAGCGGCGTGTTTTTGTGGAGCAGCCTACTGATTCGCAAGAATATGATATGGGTGACATGTGGGCAAATGCAACTTATTCTGATGGTACAGTTAAGTATAAGAATGATTCACTTGTCTGTAAGACAGCAAAGAAAGCAGGGGTAGCTTTTAGCATTTCACATTGGGAGCCTTCGTCTACTGCTACAACGGCCTATCTTGAAAACCTTAGCGATCAGATTATACTTGCTGTGACTAATTCTAATGATGGAATAGAGGCTGCAAAAGAACTTGCCAGACAAGGTATCAGTGATGCATACGATGCTGCTCAGGATGCCTTGAAAGCATTGGGTATCGCACAAGGAGCTCAGAATGCAGCAGATAAGAATACTTCCGCTATCCAAGTGACAGAAAAATCCATTGCTGCACTTGTGGAAGGAATTCATTTCAATAGCGCAGGCAATATTACGAATATCAATACATCCGGATTAATAACCACAGCAGACTTTTCGGCACTGTATGGGAAAGAAATCGTGTATGACAAGGATGGGCATGTAGACATGACGAAGATGTCCGGTATTATCACAGAGGCTGGCTTAACAGGGATGTTTTCACAGATAGCTGATAATAAGGGTTATGTAAAAAAGGCGTATATCGACCTTTTTGTAACTGCGCTTCCTGAAGGTGGATTTCAGAGTAATGCAGTAGTCAATGCTGACCAGATTCGCTTTAATGGCAATATTGTGGCGAATAATACTTTCGTTGTGGATACAGAGGGAAACTTAACGCTTAATAATATAACTGCTAATAATGGCACATTTAGTGGCATATTGAACGGCGTTAGCGGCTCATTTACAGACTTCTGGGCAGAATACTCTTTGGGCGAAAGTTTCACTTCAACACATATTACCCCTGCTGCTATTCAAATAGGGAAAGACTACGACGGTAATACTTTAATGAATCTTGGAGTAGAATATGTAAGCAACACATACGGCGCAGTAATGAATTTGTGTGGAAATGTTCGCAACGTTCGAACTCTTATTAGTCTTGGTTACGGTGAAATTGACCTTACTGCAGACGGGTGGACTAGTAGCCGATTATATGCAACCTTGAGTGCAATTAATGGTCTATCATTATCTGCAGGAAGTAAGATTGCTTTTATTGATGACAACAATGCTTTAAAGAACAGATTTGGTAGTGAATATGCCTATTTCCAAGGACTAAGTGTCAGTACGCGCATAGTTACATCATCTGGGAATATTAATACGAATGATGATTTTTTGCGCTTTACCACCCATGACAATATTACAATGAAAATGCCATCTCCTTCATCTTGCCCCGGAAAGGTGTATTATATCAAACAGACAGATGGTAGCGTTACTTTTACGAATGGTCCGTTCGTTGCTCCTGATGGGTGGGAACCCAAGGCTACTTATTCACTTTCCGGCACGTATGCAATGATGCTCGTGTCCGATGGTAGCTGTTGGTTCTTCTTTTATTGTGGATAGTTTTAATTATAATTTATAAGAATATGAAAATCAAATTTAGGCAGATCGAGGCACAGACCTCTTTCGAAGGTGGAAAACAGATTTTTGATGCTGCCGAGACAGTCGGCAATGAAATGATGTACAACGGAAGTATTCTTCTGGATATTGGATTTGAAGAGCTTGCAAAGGAAATCTATTATTCAAAAGATGAAGTAGAAATCCCGGAACGCTACTGTAAAGCTCTTGAACTTGTCGTGAAGAACTCGCGTCTTATCGCCGCCGTAAAGCGTGAAATAATAAATCAGCTAAACAGCAAGTAAGATGGGATACATCAAATTCATATTGAGCACCCGTAAAACGAATGCCGATGGCAACGCCACCTATGCCCGAATCAGCCGTATCGAATCGGATATGGCTGATACAAGCATGCTCGAGACGAATTTAATAATGCATGCGCTTGCGGCCCGCGGGGGAAAAGTAATTGAAACGCTTGAATTCATATTGGACTCGAGCAGATTGGACAACGATATATTAGGATAAACTGTATGGACAAATTAAATAAGAATTTCCTCAAAGGCAATGTGCTTAAAGCTGAGGAGTTGAACGAGATTGTTACTAAACTGAATGAGTTTGCCACGTGCATCAATGACAACGATGTTGAGACCAGCAAGGCGACAATTCAGAGTATAAAGAATAAGATGCTTGTCATCGGTGACACCGCAGGCACTGCCTATGATGGTGCTGCCGGCGCGGCATTGGAGCAAACCGTCAGAGAACTGGCAGGCGGAGCAGGAACCATGTATAGTGTATACGTTAGGAATAATCTGAATTCACTGGGCTTTGCCGCACAATACGGAGAAGAATGTGTCTTGGATTTCACCTTCGTCTCCCAGTATCGGGATAATATCAATGAACCGTACAAGCCGACGGGAGAACTCGGGCTGTGTACAATCATGATAAAGAACTCGAAGTTTGCAGACTTCACCACAGTGAAGCAAATGGAAGTTTCTTCTAATGTATCCATCAAACAGGACATAACCGAGTGGCTGACAAGCGGCAGCAACAATATCAAAATAAGTATCAAGGGAGAGAACACCGACCAGACTACGGCCCCGATCACCTATGTTGTACAACTCACTTCATTGGGAATCAGTGCCCCTAACTTCGCTTGGTGGACCGCCTTTGCCGGGGATATTTCAATTCCAATGATTATCAACGGTAATATCAACAAAGTGCTTCATGTCACCGTTACCGGTGATAATTACAATCAAGGCTATACCCAAAATCTGGGAACAGCCATCTATATGGATACACCTTATAACTATGTACTTCCTCATCCCGAAGCAACCGGAATATACAATGTGAATTTCTATCTGTCCAACTCAGATAATACCATTCAGACCAAATCTGTATCGGTAAATATCATGTGTATTGCCACATCCGGGGAAATAGTGAAACTGATGTGCGTGAATAATGTGACCTCACAACTCATCAACTGGCAGGATAATGTGGTATTTGATTATGCGATTTATGACGGACAGGCTACTCTTACAGATGCCATCTTCACCATTACGAAGGACGGAACAGAAGTGTATAGTTCTGAGAATGACACCATAGTGGCAAACTCCAAAAACACATTTACTTATCCGATGGAGGTGGAGACGGATGACGACAGCAATTTTGAAGTCATTATAAAGGCAACCAGTGGAGAAGACGCTCTGATAGATCCGATTACGGTAGCTGTCAATAACTCACTGGGATATTCGGCTACAGCAGGTGCAGTACTCTATATCAATCCACGCACCCGTAGCAACTCGCAGACAAACTACAAGAGTATCGTTAATGAAGTGGATAAATCAGTCATCCCCGTGACCTGGAATAACCTCAACTGGGGTAACGACGGCTGGGTGACCGATGATGACGGTGTGAAAGCACTGAAGATATTTGCACGGAGTTCGGCCGTGATAGATTACCAACCCTTTGCCACAGAACCGGCCCGCAGAGGTAAGACAATCGAAATCGATTTCAAGATTGAGAATGCTTCGGATGCTGGAAAGAATATTATCAGCATCGCAGAAGATAAGCCGGACGGTAACCACGTTGGATTAAAGGTATCCGGTGAGAATATCTCTCTGTTCTCACAATCTGAACACGAAAGTACTAAACAGGATGTTCCTACCGATAATGGGGTACGCCTACGCCTCACAGCAGTTATCATGCCTGACACTTATGGTAATGCCGGCTTCAACATTGTTGCCATATACATCAACGGAAAGAAAAATCGCCAGTATACCTACGAGAGCAACGATTACTTCCGCAACACCGGCAAGATAACGTTAGGGAATGATTATGCCAATCTCTATTTATATGGATTGCGTGTGTATGACAGTGCATTGACTTCCGAGGCCGTCCAGAAGAATTACATAAACCAGCTTGTGACGACCAGCGAGAAGCAAATGGAAAAGAATATCAATTCGGTACTGGACGGCGAAGGTGTAAACATTGACTTCAATGCCACAAAGCTGCTCTATAATGTATTTGTAGTGAACAAGCCCTTCCCTAACCTAAACAACCCTTCAGGTGTAGCAGGTGATCTGGAAGTACTCTTCAAGAACAAGCCGGAGCGGAACTTCACACTCACCAACCTGTTAATAGAAGGTCAGGGAACTTCATCAAAGAAATATCTGGAGTGGAACATCCGCTTCAAAATGAAGGGATTGAAAGATACAGAGGGTAACAAGATAAACTCCATTGCCACGTATGCCGATGGAACGACGGACAAGAACAAAGTCCTTATGTTTGAAGGTGTGCCTAAGTCCGGGCGCCTGACAGCCAAGAAGAACTGGGCGAGTTCCATGCAGGACCACAAGGCCGGATGTGTGGCTGCATTCAATGATTTATACAAGGAAATAGGCATGAGAAACGAGGCTATGGCCACTGATAGCGAAATACGTGTCGCGGTGTACCAAGAGCCTTTCATCGGTTTCTCAAAATCCGTCAATGAAGAAGGCCAGGACATATATACCTGTATGGGAGAATTTACATTCGGTCCGGATAAAGGAGATGATCTTTGTTTCGGCTATGACACAGAAACTTTTCCGGCCTTGCTATCCGTGGAAGGTTCGGACAATGCGCCGTTGGGTGCGCTTTTCCGCGTTCCTTGGAACAGCGATAAACCTTACTGGGCATATAATCCGGAGGAAGAGGCTTTTCAGTATAACAACACTAATTGCTGGGATTTCGATGCCGGTGAACTGAATGCCGATGAAACGGAACCACTCTCTGCACAGAAATGGATAGATGCTTACAACGCCGTGTATGTATGCAACAACCGTATCCGTCCATTCACCGGTACTCTGGATGAACTGAATGCAGCCGTAACTGAATACCGCAGTACAGGTTATGAGTACTGGATTGCCAAAAGTGGTGATGCTAACCAGTACAATCTCTACTATTATGAAGCTACCGAAGGAAAGTTCATACCCTCCGACATAGGTGATGGTGCAATAAATCTGAGAACACAGTTAACTGCATATCTTCCATCAGATCTGAATACATTCACCACTGACCAGTTGAATGAGAAGTTCATTTCAGCCCGCACAAGCTTATTCCATGCAACCATACCCGCTATATTCGATATTGACGATGCAGTATTCCATCATAACTTTGTGGAGTTCACTGCCGGAACCGACCAGCGTGCCAAGAATACTTATCCGTATAGCTTCTGCCAGGAAGGTAGTAAATGGAGGTGGAGACTGGATGATGCCGACACTATATTCCCGATTGACAATCAGGGACAGGATCGGAAACCCTATCACTGCGAAATGCATGACTCTTACGACAATGACCAGCCTATTTGGAATGGTGAGACATCTGTCTTCTGGAATCTGCTGGAGCAGGCTTTCAGTGCTGAAATTACAGCCGGAATGCGCAAAATGTTCACAGCAATGGAAGCATTGTGCGGCCAGTCTTCAGGTACGCCTTATGACAAGGTTTATGCTTTCTATAAGAAGTATTTCCTTGGCATAAAAGAATATTTCCCCGCTACGTTGGTGAATTCTGATGCCAAACGATATGAACTCGCAAAGATAGCATACAATAATGGTTCCTACACTAACGATACTGACCCTATAACACAGAGCCACGGTGATTTCTATTCCGCAGAAACTGCATGGGTGAAGAAACGTATCATGTACATCATGTCGAAGTATAATTATGGCTTGTTCTCCGCCAATGGCACAGATACAATCATCGTACGTGCTGCCGGTGATCTGATAGACTACGATATAACCCCGGCTTTCGATATGTATCCGGCCATTGCAAATGGTACATCCATTGTACAAGGAAAACGCACTAAAGCAGGAGATATTTGTAAAATAACCATTGACCTTGGTGGTAGCGCTGACCAGCAAAATGCCATACAAGCAGCAAGTTGGTTATTAAGCATCGGAGACTGGCATAAAAAGAATGTTTCCGGTACCATGGTAGTACGCGGAAAGCGATTGAACGAACTCATACTCGGTAGTAAGGAAGATAACGTAATCATCTCTATTACAGGACTTACACTTGCAGATTGTAGTAGTATGCAGAAGCTACTTCTATCCAATATCACCACATTACAAGGTACACTCGATTTAAGCACAATTATCAACATTCGTGAGATATATGCCGACGGAACTAACTTAAGTCAGATAAAGCTTCCGAATGGTGGCGGACTTGAAATCATCGAATATCCGGCCAACAACAGATACATAACTTTCCAGAACTTCCCGATGCTGACAACAGAGGGCTTGAGAATCGGTCAATGTGCTGAAAAAATAACCGACTTCCTAATTGAAAACTGCCCTAAATTAGAGCCTATGCAATTGTTATCTAATATTATAGAGGCGCAACAATCACAAGGTACCGAACATGCACTAAAACATATCCGTGCAGTAGGTTTCGAGGAAGAATATTACACCGCCGACGCCCTTGACATGCTTGCAAAACTTGCTGATGGAACCTACGAAGGTTTATCTGCAGAAGGAATTGCCGGAAAGGATGAAATTCCGGTATTGGAAGGTAAGATAACTGTACACTCAAAGTACTATCAGGACTCTGTGGATAAATTGAGGGAAATCTTTAACAGGTTAACCCTAATAATGGAGGGTGAAGCTGCTATAAGATTCATTGATCTGGTAGTATTTAGCATTTGTCTTCCGTTGTGGGATAGTGATGGCGACGGGTATATAACAGAAGATGAGGCATTGGCAATAAAAATGTTTCCTTCTAATAGTTTTTCGGGTAAAAGCGATATAACCAGCCTTGACGATTTGGCAAAACTTGCCGGCTACATGTTTAATGGTGCCTTTAGTAATATGCCGATGTTAAAAACGGCTCACACAGGTAAACGTTATTCAGGAAGTAGTCTTGTAACAAGTACGATCTATCAGGGGTATATAAATTGTACAGCACTTGAACGAATCACCATCGATGAGAGTATCAAATCTATTGAGCGCATGTGTTTCTACAATTGCTCATCACTAAAACAGGTTATATGGAACGGAAATGAAACGGCGATAGGTAATAGTGCTTTTTATGGATGTACCAGCCTTGAAGAAATTTCATTTCCACCCGGTATTACGAGCTTGGAGAGTAATGAAATCTTCTTCAACTGTACATCTTTGAAAGATATCCAGTTATCTCAAATGACGGCCATCGGATATAGGTGCTTTTGCAACTGTACAAATTTGAAGATTGATGTCAATATTCCCTTACTGGAAACGACATCCTCACAAGTCTTTGCGAGCAGTGGTGTCATTAGTGCATCTAACTTAGGAAAATTGCAGACTATTAGCGTATCAATGTTCAGTAACTGCGCAAACTTGATCTATGCAATTATACCTGATACAGTAATGGTAATAGAGCAGGATGTGTTCTACAAATGTTCGGCGTTGCAATATGTAGTATGTAATGCACTAACCCCGCCAACACTGAATAGTACTTCGGTTTTTGGTGGTACATCGTGTTTAATATATGTTCCTGATGGCTCAGTGGATGCTTATAAGGCAGCAACCAATTGGGCATCATTCTCAACTCGGATAAAGTCGATTAGTGAGAAAGAATAGTCATCATTTATAAGCACCTGACTTTCTACTATAAAAATAAAATGCCCTCTATATATAGCTGTGAGGCTTAAAAACGGTTCTATCAGGACTCTGTGGATGAGCTGAGGAAAGTGTTTAACAGGTTAGTACTAAAACTGATTGGTGAACCATTCATTCGCTTTTCCAATAATCTATTTTTTGAATTGTGTCTGCCATTATGGGATGCAGACAAAGATGGTGGAATTACGTATGCAGAAGCTGAAGCTGCTGTGACTATTTCAGACGAAACCTTTGGCGGAAGAACAGATATTATAGATGCTACTGATTTCAAATATCTCAATTGGAAACCTGGACAAAATAGTGAAAGAAACAGTGTCTGTGGAGTGTTCAAGAATTGTACAAATCTTAGATACGCTGCTATTAAAGACGGAACATATTTAAGAGGTGCAATGTTTCTAAATTGCACCTCTCTTGAACAGGTAGAACTACCTGTAACAGTACTTGATTATTTAAGCAATGATGGTGGAGCTTTCCAGAATTGCAGTTCGTTGAAACATATAACTCTGCCATTGAATAAGCAGAAATATGCATCGCATTATTTTGAAGAATCGGGCTTAGAAAAACTGGAATTTCCCGATGCAGTCATTGAAATTAGTGACTCTGTATGTTTTAAATGCAAGTCTTTAGTAGAAGTGGTTATCGGAACTGGAATTACTACTATTAAAAATATAGCATTCAACTCATGTTCAAGCATGGTATCTTGCTATATTAAAGCTGTTATTCCACCATCTATTACGCAATGGACATTTGATAACAATCCCTGCAATTTCTATGTACCTCGTTCCAGCGTAGATGCTTACAAGACAGCTACAAACTGGAGTAAGTATACATCTCGGATATATGGATATGACTTCTAAATGTTGGCTGAAACTTCCGGAGCACTATCAAGAGGTCGATGCTCCGGAAAATATTTAGAAATCATACTCATAAATTCTATTTGCCCAAACACTCCAGTTGGTAGCAGCTTTATAAGCTGCACCACTACCACGAGGCACATAGATCGGAAATGTGGTATTAGCAAATGAGTTTTGGTCTACGAGTGTCGGTGGAGTGACAGCTTTTATATAGAAACCTTCCATAGAGGTGCAACCATTCCAACATTGATTACCGATGGAGATTATATTCTTACCTATACGTACCTCACGTAAAGAAGTACATCTGAAACAGACATAACCATTAATTGTAGTAACAACATCCGAAAATTCCAATACTTCCAAACCAGATTCTTGAAAGAAGGAGACACCATATATACTCTTATTTTTAGGCAGATTCACAGTTTTTAAGGATGTGCAACCTTGAAAAACATTGCCATAATACGAATCTGGATTGGATACATTCTCCGGGAGTTCTACATATTCAAGCGATGTACAATTCATAAATACCCCTGATCCCAAAAGTGTGTTATTTCGAAAAGCCACACGCCTAAGATTTGTACATTCTCGGAATAACTGCATTTGTCCATGACCGTATGGAGTCCAATTGAGATATTTAAAATCAGTAGCATCAATTATATTATCATTATAAGAAAACGGAGAGTTGGAAGAATTAAGTTCGACAGCAATATCCGCCTCTTCTTGTGTGATGCCTCCATCTCTGTCGCTATCCCACAAGGGCAAGCACAGAGCAAAAAATATATCATCTTTGAATCTTATCCAAGGCTCACCGTCCATTATCAGTTCCAATTTGTTGAAAGTATTCCTCAGCTCATCCACAGAGTCCTGATAGAACCTGAAATGTACCGATAAAATTAATCAAAAATAACTCCTGAAATTTGAAAAAGTATAAAAGAACATGATTTGAAAAAGTATGTTCTTAGGAAAAATTACTAAGCAGGAAAGAAAAAGAAGTGAAATTTCACAAATCATTTTATACTAACAATTGTAATATCCTCACAAACTATTTTTTAGAAGAAGCACAAACCATTTTCACAGTGATACACTCACCAATGTGGATATAGCTAGAGAAAGCCTTGGAAGAAGGAATCGTTTTATCAATAGCTTCTGTTAAGGTATTGTGTCACAACCTTTTCCTATGCAACGATTTATTTCCGTGTCAGGGATTAAGTCTGACACGGAAATAAATCGAAGGTTATGGCAAGAGGGAGTTAAGTTTACGGTAACTGCCGCATAAATGTTAATTGAATATTTAACGAACTATTGTCAAGAGAATCCTCAAATTAATTTGAGGAAAAAAGATTGAGCATTGAGCTATGTAATATACTATGAAAACGCTCATAAAAACTCTTGGAAGCATACCAAATAGAATTTAAGGAGGAGGAAAAAGTTCGCCAAATCCAATAATCAGATTTAGCGAACTTAATTATAGCATATCAGCAAAAGGAGGCGCTGAAATAAAGGAACTTTTTCAGTGTCCTCAAACCCCTTCCTCTATTTTTTAGCCTTAAATATCTTACGATAAAAATTAATCCTTGTCAGAAACGCTCTCAACAAAGTACGTTTCCGCCAGCTACCTTTACTAAGGTGAACTGCCACAGTGGCATCGGTAACCTGACAGTAGGCCGCTCCAAAAATCTTTGTAGGATAAATTACCATCCTTTCTTCTAAATGCTGCTCACCATCTTTGTTATACTTTAGCCCGAATTTCTCAGCAGCCAAAGCAAGCACATCTGGTGCTATTTCTTTCGTATACCAACTTCCATCCTCTTGGATAAAATGACGCTTTTCATAAAATTTCATAGCTTCAACCAAAAAAGGATGCCCCTCTTCCGCCGCCAACACAGCAGACAGCAAACCTACTCCCGGTACACGTGTTCCTGGAAACCTATTTGTACCATCCAATTCCAGACGTTCATCAGACAGCTCGTCATCTGCAATCATTTCCGGATGGAACTCGATGGCTGTAAAAAATCCATTTGATAAAAAAGGGTCAAACGACTTCTTCACCAGTACATCTGTATCCATATAAATTCCACCTTCCGTATACAATGCATACAAGCGTACATAATCGGCAACAAAAGCCCATGCACCAGCTTCGCACGCTTCTTTAGTCCATGGCAATGAATTTACATTGAAATCCCGAAGACTCCATCTTTTCCATTCATAGTCAGGAAGCACTTTTTTCCACGAGTCCATACACATACGCAAACTTGGCGGTATAGGAGTATCATTAAACCAACAGTAATGAATCTTTTTAGGTATCATATATTTAATACTTAATTAAGCAACAAAGATAGACTTTTTTCTGATTTTTTTATATATTTGCATAAAAAAACGCAGATATTATGCCATACGAGTCACGCGTCAAAAAGTCATTGCTTAACGCCCGAGTTAACCTGGTCTTTTATTTCTTGAGCCTTGCAGTCGCTTTTTTCTCGCGAAAGATCTTTTTAGATACATTAAGTGCTGATTTTCTTGGACTCACAGGTACATTAAACAATCTTCTTGGCTTTCTCAATTTAGCAGAACTAGGTATTAATAGTGCTATTGGCTATGTACTTTACAAACCTATTTTTGAGCATAATACAGATAAAATCAATGAAATAATTTCCGTCTTCGGCTATATCTATCGTTGGATTGGCTTCATCATTTTAGGAACCGGATGTATACTCGCATGTTTTTTACCACTGATTTTTCCTAATAACATTTTCAATTTACACATTATTTACTTCGCCTATTTCTCTTACTTAACAAGTTCCTTGATTGGTTATTTCGCTAACTATAAGCAAACATTATTGGGAGCTGACCAAAAGAACTATGTAGTGACAGCATATTTCCAAAGTGCAATGTTACTAAAAACACTCTTTCAAATAGGCGTAGCCTATTACACTCGTAACTATTATTTATGGATCGGATTAGAATTATTATTAGGTATTACTTACTCCATCATATTGAATTTTAAAATAAATCAAACCTACCCTTGGTTAAAAGCAAATATAAAATTAGGAAAAAAGTTACTGAAAAAATATCCAGAAGTAAAAACATACACAAAACAGTTATTTGTTCATAAAATAGGAAGTTTCGTGCAATATCAAACTGCCCCCTTTCTCATATATACATTTGCCTCACTAAAAACAGTAGCTTTTTATGGCAATTATACTATTATTATAGATAAAATAACACAATTGGTCAATAACTTATTAAGCAGTACAAATGCGGGGGTTGGAAACCTAATAGCCGAAGGAGACCAAAAGAAAATTATACAGGTATTCTGGGAATTATTAGGAATACGTTTTTTTATCGCCGGCATCATCTCTTTTGCGCTACTTCAATTAACTTCTCCTTTTATTTACCTATGGTTAGGTGAGGAATATGTACTTCCACATTATGTATTGGTTATTATAATTCTCAATGCTTTCATTGGCTACACACGAGGTGCGACAGATCAATTTCTGTACGGCTATGGATTATTCAGCGACACATGGTCTCCTATTGCAGAAGTTTGCATTAATCTGGCCGTAGCATTAATAGGTGGCTCTCTATGGGGACTTCCAGGAGTATTGTTGGGAGGATCTGCGAGTTTGTTTTTTATCATTGGAATTTGGAAACCCTATTTTTTATATAGCCGGGGATTCAAAATGTCTGTTATACATTATTGGATAAATTATATTAAGCATTTAGCCATACTCATCCTTGTAGGTATTTTATGCTATAATATTATTCCTGCTGAACATTTCTCACCGGAAGTTTCTTTTATGCATTGGATAAAATACGGAGTACTGCTCACATCAACCTATTTAACCCTCACGTACATTCTGCTCTATCTTGCCACTCCCGGTATAAGAGCATTCACAAAACGTATCGTAAAAAAGGAAGGACGATTATACAAATTCATAAATAAACTAATCCACAGATAACAACAAGTTAATTTAATCTTTCAAAAATAGCCTCCCATTGATCTGCAATGGTAGTTATATCAAAACGGCGTACCGACTGCATACATGCTTGTGACATTCTGTTACGCAAGCTCTCATCACTCATTAATGTTTCCAACGCACGGGCAAACCTAGCCGATGAGAAAGGAGGTACCAATAATCCAGTCTTACCATCATCTATAATGTCAGTTACGGCTGCATAAGAATTGAAAACCACAGGTATTGTACCAAAGGTCATAGCTTCCGTCAAGACCATTCCCCAACCTTCCGCATCACTTGTTAGGCATATAATACTGGCATCCTTATAGTACTGCTCCGGATCTTGATAACCCGCAAACACCACTCTTTCCTGTTTCGCAAACTTGCATTCAAGTTCTTTCTTTATCGGTCCATCTCCCACAAATATTAATTCCCAATCCGGAAATTTCTTATATAATCGCTTCCAGATGCCAACTAAGCGATCTACTCGTTTCAGATGCCATGCAATTCGTCCCACATAAAGTATTTGTTTCCTTTTTGCATAACCCGTCAATTGTTGGGGACGATATGTATTCGGGTCAGGTATCGCTATTAATTTATCTAAAGAATTCGGATATATTCTTTTTAATTCCGGAATGAATTTGGACGAAAGCAAACACACTAAATCTGAATAAGCAAAGCTATCTTCATAACCTCTTTTTAACATTTGCCAATAATCACGCTTTATTTTAGGTACCTTTATTATGCGAGCTATTCTTTTAATCTTCTCAATAAATGTATCATTCCTTAACCGCATCGTAAGCTTCCACAAATAATCATATACAAGAAGCGGATTTCCGTGCATTACTGATATGGTATGAACAGTTTTCAGTTCAGTAGAAAAGCTACAGATTGCATGATAAGCCAAAAGATCTTGGTTAATCACTATTTCAATGCGGTTCTCGATTAAGAAATCATGATAAAATTTACCATTTCGTTCCACGTCTTCTTGAGGAAAAGGGAAAAAAGAAAGTGGTGCTGGGTATGGATAATCCAATAAAGTCTCATCTCTAATTGTATGTAAAAAGAATACATTATGCCCTCTCTTTAAAAATTCCCGACTGAGAAGATCACTTACTCTCTCAATTCCTCCATGATGGGGATGAAACATTCTCAAATATAAAAATAATATATTCATTTCGTTTTATTATTCACTACCAAACATCCTTTTAAACTTCATATACAATAAAAAACGCATCCAGCCATCAAAGGCAGTTACCCCCACGTAGGAAAGTAAGAATTTACCAATAATGTCCACTTTATATTGAGGACTAAAATAGTTCTTAATCCACTTCTTGTTAGATGAAAGCAACTCACGCAAAAAGCATAGCCGATCTTTTCGGGTATAACGATTCTCGACTTTATAGATTGCCAATATAACTCTATGAAAAAATGCAGTCAGTGACCTCCAAACCTTATTCAATTCTCGTTGATTCAAAGCATACTTTTTCTTATAAAAATATACTCGATCTAAATAATTAACAAATGCAGCATATTCACTTCGAAAATCGCTACTATATGTAGATAAGGAATTTAGAGAATATCCAACTCGATAAATATAATCTGAATTATCACGAATAAATAAAAATTTTGAATAGAGTAAATAATCAAGCATAAAAAACATATCTTCAAAACATGATATAGAAGGAATAAACTGTATATTCCATTTTTGAATAAGCCGATTATCATACAATTTTGAACATGTATACTTAATATTTTGTTCCAGCAGTTCAGTCAGCACACGATAATAATCTGATGGGAATATATTCAACTCAGGAACATGAACTATTTGAGTGCTACCATCAGGCAACAGTTTACTAAATCCCCCCACTACCATTCCTTGGCTACTACTATCAATCGGTAACATATCACTCAAATTCTTCAAATAATCAGGAGTAACATAATCATCTGAATCTATAAAAGTAATATAAGTACCTTTTGCATAATATAAACCAACATTTCGAGCACTACTTACTCCGGCATTCTGTTGATGATAAGTTCTTATTCGCCCATCTTTCTCCACATATTTATCACAGATATCACCACTACGATCAAGGCTACCATCATCTATTAGTAACACCTCAAAATCAGTAAATGTCTGCTCTAAAATGCTATCTAAACATTGGGACAGATACTTTTCAACGTTATAAACAGGAACGATGATAGAAATTACAGGATTATTATTCATAACATTTGCTTAATTAAGATTTCACTCCTCTATTCCATGTTCTGTATGAATAAATCTTTTATTCGCCTCTTTCAGACGGAATAAATTAGCAAACATCAATAAAAATGAATATGGAATAAAGCATATCGCTTTAACCAAGCGCCATTGCCAGAAACGACGAGGTATTGCTGCTATCAACGCAAGCAGTAATAGCCCTAAAATTACCCACCATTTATAGGCCAATGAAGGAAACCATATAGAAGAACATACGGAAAAAATAAATGTAAATCCTAACAATAACACCCGTGAAAGTGCTGCCTGTTGGAATAGTTTGTCACAAAAATCCCATTTACGATGACGAATAGCAGGTAATAAATGATGCACAAATTCGCCCAGACTATAGTATTGCGCCGACAGCCAGCGACGGCGCTGTTGATAAAAGTTTTTTGCCTTCTGTATTTTTTCATCCAGTACATACGTATCAGGCAAGTAATGAAAGAAAACACGGTGATAAAGCAACTTCATTTCTAAAACTCGGTCAAAACCTCCAACCGAAGTATTACTCATCATTGCTTTATAGAATAGTGAATATTCAAACGCCATGCCGGAACCAATCAAAGCTGCCGACATGCCTAAATTCACATGTCCTAAACGGAATATAGAATTATTTATTTCTTCACTGATAGCATCCAAATAGGCCATATTGGTATTCAAGTTCTTTGCAACGCGATGCGTTTGAACCACCTGCACTTTGGAATCAGCAAAAGCATTATTTAATTCCACAAGATAAGAAGAATTGATTATATTATCAGCATCTATTATCAAAGCAATATCGTAGGAATCCTTACCCAAATATTCAAGAGCAGCTTTCAGCGATTTTGTATTCGTACTTTTCTCGAAATCTACCTGAAGCAGTTTTATAGGCAATACACGCAGTTTCTCATTCGTAGAAGGTTGCATGTGATCCGAAATCACTACCACATCATATCTGTCACTTGGATAATCTTGTGCCAAACAAGCTTGCACCGTATCCATAATAACAGCATCTTCCCGATACGCCGCAATCAATAATGCAATCCGTTTATATTCCTTCGCCGGAGCCATTTTAACTGGTCTACGGCGAAGTGATGCTAAGCTATAAACTAATAAATACAATATGTTTATCGCAAACAATACATATAAAACCCAATCGAGTATAAGCAGTATCTGTTCCAAAATTAATTTTTTATGTAGATGATGCCACAAATATACAAAGAATGACTGGAATAATCATCATTTCTAAAAAAAAGAAAATGTCCTATATTTCATTTCAGGACACAAAAAAACGAGCAAGCTCTCACGAACCTCTCGCCTCTGTAAGAAAAGCCTTAGAGGCTTTTCTTTTAAACTTCATCATTGTTACCTAAAAATCAATCTTCTTTTTACCCAAAATAAATTTCTAATTACCTATAAAAATAAACTTTTTTCTTTTACCTTTATACCTAATTACCTATTTTTTTAATCCAAATTTTAGCCTATGAAAAAACTATTAACTAAATCTTTTTACCCTAACTAATCCTTTATTGAAAACTAAAAACTAATTTATTTAAAAGTCAAAATCATGAGCAGTTTCCCAACTGCGATACAAAGGTATGAAAAAATTCCGTGTACGCAAACAGCCACACGAAAAAACGTGTGTTTTATAACATCTTTTTAAGTTTATCCAGCTTTGTTTACGGTTACAGTTAGTTTTGAACGCCTTTAAAATCATCTGTTAACGTTTTCATGAATGCTACAAGGTCGGCTTCTTCTTCAGGAGTTAAACCAAGGTTTCCCAACTCATCACGATTGACTGTGGCAGGACACTCGGCAGGAGGAAATTCATCACTCACATCACGTACATTATAGAAGTGAACGATTTCTTCAAGAGTTTTGAAATAGCCATTATGTCCATAAGGAGCGGTCAAGGCAATATTGCGCAAAGTAGGGACACGGAATTTGCCATTTTCTTCTTCTTTGCCCACAATGGGACCTAATCCCAAGTCAATACTATCCGGAGTAAGAAGAAAATAGTCGGCGGGCACACGAAGATGCGGATTTTCCGGATTACGCGGAATGCCAAGATTGTCATAGGTATGATCGGTAAAAAGAACACGTCCGGCACGCTCATCTTTATCCAGGATATGGCATTCAGCACACATTCCCTTATCTTTGAAAAGATCCATGCCGCGTGATTCTGTTTCAGTAAAAACATATTCACCTCTCTCCCAAGCATCATATTTGGAAGAAAAAGAATTCACTTCTTTGGATTGCTGGTAAATGGAAAGTGCATCTGTTATATGAGCATAAAGAGAATCAACATTGGCAGTTTCACCATAGAGACGCACTAATTCAGGATAATACGATGCACGACGCACCTTTTTCACAACAGAACTCCTATCTGGGTTTCCCATCTCTACAGGATTAAGAAACGGTTCACCTGCCTGATGCTGCAATGAAGGGGAACGTCCATCCCAAAAGAGCCCACCTACATAAGTTTCCTCCTCATCATCAAAATAGAGCGAGGGAACATACATAGAATAGCAGATAGTCATGGAATTACGCTGGGAATAAAGACCACGGACAGCACCTTCGGATACAATGCGGGAATCACGGTCTGCAAATCCTTTATCGGCTGTATGGCAAGTTGCGCAAGATTGTCCTGCAGGCTCAGATAGCTGGGTATCTTGAAAAATGAGTTTACCTAAAGCCTCCTTCCGGGTTCGAAGTGAAGAAGAATGATTACAGGAGATGAATCCTCCAATTACTCCGCTACAAAATAAGATAGAAAATAGTGTTTGCAATTTCATACAATAGTGTTTTTCTGTTATTCATCATTGACAAGACAAAAGTATAAAAAAAAGAGTTTTATCTATGGCAAAACATAGATAAAACTCTTTTTACTTAAAGAAGCTATTATTTACTTCTTATTCTTGTACCAATTCGTATTTGATGTACCTTTTGATTTTACCCACTCAATAAAATCAGGATAGGTATCATATATCTTCACACCTTCTGTAGGAATACTAAAATTGAGAATAGGAAGATTAATAGCAAACGGCATGATATCTACTTCTTCTCCATAACGGGTGATATAATAAATGCCTGCATCGACATTCGACATATCATCACTCGTATTGAAAAGTGACTTATCAGCTTTATCCGTAGGTGCGTAATTTACCAGATGCACTTCCCTGCTTCTACCATTAACAAATATGAAAGGATTATAAGGAGGTGTCACTTGGCTCAACTCCACATCTGCCAATTCAATGGTAACAGTAAACTTCTGATTTAAAACACTCTTAATATTATCAAACAAGATAACAGTAGGATGCGATTGATCTGTCTCTATTTTCCAACCGTCAGGACCTGAAACTTCGATACTTCTTACTCGGTCGGGTGTAAGATTATGGAGTTGGTATCCAAAACCACAAATGTGTGTACCTCCACTATGGAGGGGAGTAAACTCATCTACAATCTTATATATTTTGCTGCTTACAACATTCCGGTAAAGAGTAGATTGATAAGTCATCATCACATCATTCATATCATAATCTTTTTGCGCCGGCCATTGGTCTTCGTAAGCTAAAGTTCCCTTATAGGTAGTGGTAACATTGCTGGGAGGATCTACCGGAGGTAATTCCGGACCACCCGGATCAATAGCATTTGCTTCTGCAATCTTCAGATAGAAGGTGGCATCACAATAATCAAAATCTACATTATCCTCAAAGCCGATAGCTACAATCTGATCCGTACCTCCATCACGCAAAGCTACTACCCGCTGTGAATTATCATAATTCATAGTACTATATGAATAACGAATTCCAATACCTTTCAAAATATCACCAGATTTAAATGCATTTGCCTGCAAAGACCACCCAACAGTAACACCAGCAGGAAATTTATCCTCAAATTTCTGCTCAGCCTCATTCCAATATTTAAGTTTCACCTCATGTCCACACAGCAATGATCCTAAACGTTCTCCCGTATTTTTGTCAGTTTTAGAAATAGGAGAAGCATTGGGGAATGCAAGCACTTTTTGAACTGTTTCCGGAGTAGGAACAGTTCCTGATTTATAAGTGAAATATCCTACTGTATTATTAAAACTGGCACTACTTGCAACAAAAACAAGGCTCAGCTCTGTATCTTTGATTATTTTAATTTCAGAAGTAGTATTATTATTAAGCCAGTCAGGATGTAAATCTTTAATTTGTTTTCCACTGATATTACTATATGTACTCCGAATACTATATAAGATTTCTGCCGGTGGCGCACTCAAAGCAGCCTCCATATTATTGGGCATACCGTATCCATCCCAGTCTACACCAGGCATAAGCATCCAATCATCCAAATAATTATGGCCACCAGTCGTTGTGCCCCTTGTCTTGGTTTGCAGCGATGCAATGTACGCGCTCTGATTATAGTTTATCTCACCATTAGAAATAGTCAACTTAACCGGTGAAATAGCACCTAAATAATCAGTGTAAAGCCATACTTCCGTAATGTCTGAAGGGATTTCAACCGTACCTGAATATCGTCCTTTCTTGTCAGTAGGAGCCGAATAAACAGGAGACAGTGATTCATCTTTTATCCATGAATCATTTTCTTCCTTCATAGGGTCTTGACTATAAAGGTCAAAAGTGATATAATAATCACTTGTAAACCCGTAGTCCACATTTACTTTTACCTGCTGCATCATGCTGAAGTCAAAAACTTCCGAAGGCTTGAGAGGGGTGTTCTTACCGGTCTCCTCTCCTCCTCCCTGATACACATCTCTATCCGTGCAGCTACCCAGTAGAAGCATTGACATAAGGGACAGGAACACAATCTGTTTCATCTTTCGTTGTTTCATACCTATATATATTAGTAGTATAATTCGACAAACTCTTATCTGGCTACAAATATAAATACAAATAACAAGATATACAAGTTTTAGTTCAAATAAAAAAGTAACATATACAACTTATAGAAAAATGCGCAGCACAAAATATACAAGTTTATTAGCAAGAAGAATGATTTAATGAGAGTTTCCCGAATAAAGGCTATAAAACCTGATAAATTCTAAAAAATAGCTTGTCGAAAAAAAACTATATATTATAAAAAAACAAACCATTGGAGTAGCAACAATCTGCCAACTCCAACGGTTGTCCCCTTTAAACACCTTTAAACAAAATGGAATTCATTTACAATATACAATGTACAATGTACAATTTTACTATGCAGATTATAGCGCAGCCTAAATTGTAAATTGTAAATTGTAAATTGTACTTATTTTCTTGCTTCTGCTATATAAGCCAGCGCTTCTTTACATTTTTCAGTAACATAAGCCCAATCTTCCGCAGCAACTTTATCGTTCGGGAAGAGTTTTGAGCCCATACCTACGCAGAATACACCTGCTTTAATCCAGGAAGTCAAGTTTTCCTGAGTAGGTTCTACTCCACCGGTCACCATCAGTTTAGACCAAGGCATCGGAGCCAGCAAACCTTTTACAAGTTTTGCTCCGAGAACATCACCCGGGAATATCTTGCAGAGATCGCAGCCTGCTTCTTGTGCAAAGCCAACTTCCGACACACTTCCGCATCCCGGAGTGTAAGCCACCAGACGACGATTGCAAATCTTAGCGATTTCAGGATTGAACAACGGACCTACGACAAAGTTAGCACCCAATTGTAAATAAAGGGCAGCCGTTGCAGGATCTACAATAGAGCCCACACCCATTGCCATTTCAGGACATTCCTTTGCTGCAAACTTCACAACTTCTGCAAATACTTCATGAGCAAAGTCGCCACGATTGGTAAATTCGAATGCACGAACACCACCTTCATAACAAGCTTTCACTACTTTTTTTGCAACTTCTGCATCTTTATGGTAAAATACAGGAACCATGCCGGTTGAACCAATTTTGTTCAGCACAGCTATTTTATCAAACTTTGCCATTTTATGATTTACAATTTACAATGTACAATGTACAATTTAACCATGCGGACATTATACAGAGACATCTGTTATTATTACTTTATTTCTATATTCTGCTTATTGCGCATAGTGATTATAGACTTTACAATTATGCTAACCAGCTCCTTATTTTCATGATGCAAATCTTGCAGCAATTCGGGTTTCACAAGTTCAAGTTCCATTATCAGTTCCAACCAATATGCAGTTTCATCAAGTTCTTCTTCTACCATTTTCAATTTATTCAGAAAATCCTTATCAGACTTTCCAATGCAAGCGGCTCTATAGTTTGCTCCGGGGGAAGTTCCTGAACGAACTACTTGGTTTCCGATAGCTCTTCCTGCCGGAGTATTAGGAAGTTTATCTACCAACTTTATAACTCGTACCGCAAATACCTTTAAGCGGTTTTTCATCTCCTCTCTCGTCATTTGCCGCTATTTGTACATTGTAAATGGTAAATTGTACATGAAATTAGCGTTGAACACGTCCACTTGCATCACCACCAGCCAGTGATTCAACTTCTTCTACAGATACCAGGTTAAAGTCACCATTGATAGTATGCTTCAATGCAGAAGCGGCTACTGCAAATTCAAGAGCGGCACCCTGATTGGGTTTCGTCAGCAAACCGTGGATGATACCACCAGAGAAAGAGTCACCACCACCTACACGGTCGATAATCGGGTTGATATCATAACGCTTGGATTCGTAGAATTCTTCACCGTTATAAATCATTGCCTTCCAGCCATTGTGACTTGCAGAGAATGATTCACGCAAAGTAGAGATTACATATTTAAAGCCGAATTCTTTAGCCATTGCCTTGAAAATACCTTTGTATCCTTCAGCATCTGTCTTTCCGCCTTCTACGTCAGCATCGGGTTTAAAGCCTAAGCAGAGTTCTGCATCTTCTTCATTGCCAATACAAACATCTACGTACTGCATCAAAGGCTTCATGATAGACTGAGCTTTCTCTTTTGTCCAGAGTTTCTTACGGAAGTTGAGGTCAACAGAAACCGTAACACCGTGACGTTTTGCAGCTTCACAAGCCAATTTGGTAAGTTCGGCAGCTTTATCAGAGATAGCAGGAGTAATACCTGACCAGTGGAACCAATCGGCACCTTCCATGATAGCATCGAAGTCGAAATCAGCTGCATCAGCTTCAGCGATAGCAGAATGCGCACGGTCGTAGATTACTTTGCTGGGACGCATGGAAGCACCTGTTTCAAGATAGTAGATACCCACGCGATCGCCGCCACGGGCAATGAAATCTGTTTTTACACCATATTTGCGCAATGCATTTACAGCAGATTGTCCGATTTCGTGTTTCGGCAATTTAGTCACAAAGTAAGCATCATGTCCGTAATTGGCACAGCTGACAGCAACATTTGCTTCACCACCACCATATACTACGTCAAATGAATCAGACTGAACAAAACGAGTGTTTCCCGGAGTGGACAGTCTCAACATGATCTCGCCTAATGTAACGACTTTCTTTCCCATAATCTTATTTATTTTTTAATATGTGATTAATTTAGAACTTTCAATTTGTCATTTTAGAGCCAAAAACAGCCTTAATCACCTGATACTATGGAGAGTAAACTAAAATACGGTTCGTTCTTCATAGTCTTCGTGTGCGGGCACAAAGATACAACAATTTTCGTAATTACAAAAATTGTCATATATTTGTGCTGAAAATATTAAGATTATTATTGTGTGCGAACACAAGAGGAAGTACAATTTACCATTTACAATGTACAATTTGGCTATGCAGATGAAAGCTGAGACAGGCAGTGACTTCTAAAAAGCACAGATGATAAATGGTAAATAAGTAAATGATAACTTGTGAAATTGTACATTGTAAATTGTAAATAACCTAATGGCAGAAAGAATTAGAATCAAAGATATCGCCAAAATGGCGGATGTATCAGTGGGGACAGTAGATCGTGTGATACACGGCCGTAGCGGTGTGTCGGAAGCCAGCCGGAAACGGGTGGAAGAAATCCTGAAGCAACTGGATTACCAGCCTAATATGTACGCCAGCGCACTGGCATCCAACAAAAAATACACATTTTCCTGCCTGCTGCCGCAACATGAGGAAGGCGAATACTGGACTGCGGTAGAAGCCGGCATTCACGATGCACTGATAGCGTATTCGGATTTCAATATCTCCGTAGACCTCTCCTTTTACGATCCGTTTGATTATCATTCATTCGTAGATGTCGCCCAAGGTATCCTGGAACAGGAACCAGACGGCGTCATGTTTGCCCCCACCGTGCCGCAGCATACGAAATCTTTCACAGAGGAATTGAACCGACGTTCTACACCTTATATATATATAGACTCAAATCTGAAAGATCAACCCGCCCTTTCCTTCTTTGGACAGAATTCTCACCAAAGCGGATATTTCGCCGCAAAAATGTTGATGCTACTTGCAGGAAACGAGCAGGAAGTAGTAATCTTCCGCAAGATAAACGAGGGTATTGTGGGATCTAACCAGCAGGAACGCCGCGAAATCGGTTTCCGGGAGTATATGTTGAAGCATCACCCCAACTGCCGCATTTGGGAATTGGACTTACATGCCAAGCGGGACAGTGATGATGCACAGATGCTGGACGATTTTTTCAGAAAACATCCGAACGTAAAGAATGGTATCACTTTCAATTCAAAAGTGTATATCGTTGGAGAGTACTTGTTGAAACAAGGGAAAACAGCTTTTAATCTGATGGGGTATGACTTGCTGGAACGTAACGTGAAATGTCTGATGGAGGGCAGCGTATCTTTCCTCATAGCCCAACAGCCGGAGTTACAGGGATTCGACGGAATCAAGGCACTATGTGACTACCTGATTTTCAAAAAGGAAGTTCCAAGAGAGAACTTTATGCCGATTGACTTGTTGACGAAGGAAAATATTGAATTTTATCATAATAAATAATAAGAGTAATTATGGAAACTAAGTACCTTAAAATCAACCCTGCTGATAATGTAGCCGTAGCTATTGTAACGCTGCCGGCAGGAGAAAAACTCACTGTGGACGGGGTGGAAATCACTCTGAACGAGGAAGTACCCGCCGGACACAAATTTGCATTAAAAGATTTTGCAGAGGGCGAAAACGTCATTAAATATGGGTACCCTATCGGCCATGCACGTATGGCCAAGAAACAAGGGGACTGGATGAACGAAAATAATATTCAGACGAACCTGGCAGGATTGCTGGACTATACTTACAATCCGACAAGTGTTACGCTGGATATTCCGCACAAAGATCTGACATTCAAAGGGTATCGCCGCAAAAATGGCGAAGTGGGTATTCGTAACGAAGTTTGGATTATACCGACTGTAGGTTGCGTGAACGGTATCATCAACCAGCTGGCCGAAGGTTTGCGCCGGGAAACAGGCGGTAAGGGCGTGGATGCAATCATGGCTTATCCGCATAATTATGGCTGCTCACAGTTGGGTGACGACCATGAAAATACAAAGAAGATTCTGCGTGATATGGTATTACACCCCAATGCCGGCGCAGTTCTGGTAGTGGGCTTGGGTTGTGAAAACAATCAGCCGGATGTATTCCGCGAATTCCTGGGAGAGTACGATGAGGATCGCGTAAAATTCATGGTTACTCAAAAGGTGGGCGACGAGTACGAAGAAGGTATGGAGTTGCTGCGCGAACTATACGAAAAAGCAAGTAAGGACGAGCGCGTGGATGTTCCTCTGAGTGAATTGCGCGTGGGATTGAAGTGCGGTGGTTCGGACGGCTTCTCAGGCATCACGGCCAATCCGTTACTGGGAATGTTCTCCGACTTCCTGGTGGCACAAGGCGGTACAAGCGTATTGACGGAAGTTCCGGAAATGTTCGGTGCGGAAACCATTTTAATGAACCGTTGCCGCAACGAGGAACTATTTGAAGAAACAGTGAAATTGATTAATGACTTCAAGGAATATTTCCTCTCACATGGCGAACCGGTAGGCGAAAACCCATCTCCGGGAAACAAAGCGGGTGGTATCTCTACCCTGGAAGACAAGGCACTGGGATGTACGCAGAAATGCGGCAAGAGCTATGTGGAAGGCGTATTACCGTATGGTGAACGTCTGAAAGTGAAAGGCTTGAACCTGCTGTCGGCACCGGGAAATGACCTTGTTGCTGCCACAGCACTGGCTTCCTGCGGTTGCCACATGGTACTGTTCACTACAGGACGCGGAACCCCGTTCGGAACCTACGTACCGACCATGAAGATTTCAACGAACTCCACATTGGCAAAAAACAAACCGGGCTGGATTGATTTCAACGCAGGAGTCATCGTAGAAAATGAACCGATGGAAAAGACTTGTGAACGGTTCATTGATTATATAATCCAAGTAGCAAGTGGCGAATTCGTAAACAACGAAAAGAAAGGTTATAAGGAAATTGCAATCTTCAAGACAGGAGTAACTTTATAAATTGACATTTAAGAACCCGTTGGCGGAATTAATTCATAACGGTACAATAATGAGCTAAATGATAATTTATCGGGCTGAATTTTAAGCCTGAAAGGCTTGCATTATATAGCGTAGGGCATCGCCCTACGTAATATACATCCCCATTTTTGAGCCCTGAAAGGGCGAGATAAAGCGTGTATGCTTGATTGCGCCCTTTCAGGGCTTAAATAGAGATATACATAATCACGTAGGGCGTTGCCCTACGCTATGTAATCTCAGGCTTTCAGCCTTATAAAATCCGCGTTCGTCCGCCTTGTCCGCGTATCAATTTAGCTCATAACCATATAGAAAGAAATTATTTCCGCCAACAGGTAATTATAAG